>CAJPON010000018.1 GCA_905372275.1 Candidatus Saccharimonadota bacterium | reverse complement strand
GTTGGAGACAATTGTACTACCGCGATTTGACGCAGTTGAAGCAGATATATCGGAACTAAAAAGAGATGTCTCTGGACTGAAAGAGGATGTATCTAGTTTGAAAAGCGACATGCGCGAGGTCAAAAGCCGGCTCGACAGTGTTGAGAGTGATATTCGCGAAGTTAAGGATCGACTTAACGGTGTTGAAAGCGAGATGCGCGAGGTCAAAAATCGACTCGGGCGAGTTGAAGGCGAGCTGCAGGCACTTACTAACGATATTGAAGAAATATACGATGTTATTTATAACAAGCCGAATAAAACTTTGATGAGCGCCAGCTTCGCCAAGATGTCGTCAAAAGAAAAGCTGCTAGTTATTAACGAAGAATTGTTAAAGATAGCGAAAGATACGGGCGTTGTTTTGCCGCGCTAAAAAGCGATTGCATAGAACGCTAAATATTACTTAAAATCTAATACATCAATCTACAAAGACAGCATTAAGACCTTAATTTAAAATGATTCGATTTTATTTACAAAAACTAGTTCGCGATAAAGTCGTGAAAAAGTGTCTGGATGACGAAGAAGTTTTGCACACAGAGTACCGCACATTAGACAAGCAGGAATTTCGCCGTGAGTTGCTCCACAAGGTTCACGAGGAGGCAGATGAAATTCCACTGGGCGATAATCAGCGCGATGAATCGCTCAAAGAGCTGGCTGATTTGCAGGAAGTTGTTGACGCGCTGCGCCAAGATTTTGACTTTTCTAAAAAGCAAGTCCAAGAGGAAATGGCGCGTAAAAAGCAGGATAAAGGCGGCTTTGACAAACGACATTACATTAAATATCATGACCTGGACGATGATAGTAAATGGATGGAAGTCTTCCGCGCTCAGCCAGAGAAGTATCGCGAAGAAACGGCGGACAGTAAAGAACGGAGCCGTTGCGCGAAAATTAGCAAGGGCACGTACAAGCATAGCAAGTCAAGCAAGCTATACGAAGTGATTGGCCTCGCCTTAGAAACTGAGACGGAAGAGCTCCTGGTGATTTACCGACCTCTCTATGAGAATGAATATGAATTATTCGCCCGCCCTGCCAGTATGTTTACGGAAACAATAGTACTGGACGGGAAATCTGTGCCGCGATTTCAGAAAATAAACTCTGAAATTAAGATGTAAGCGTGATGAAGACAATTACTTTTATCACCGGCAATCAGCATAAACTTGAAGAAGCCAAGTCTGTTCTGGAAGGTTATGGGATTGTTGTCGAGCCGCTACAAATTAACATTGATGAAATCCAGCATCATGATCCGCTGAAAATTACCGAAGCGAAAGTTAAGTCGGCGCATGAAAAAGCGGGCCGGCCGGTTGTTGTTAATGATAGCAGCTGGGAAATTCCAGCACTCGGCGGCTTTCCGGGCGGTTATATGAAAGATATCGCTAATTGGTTTACGGCTGAAGATTTTTTGGCTTTGATGAAAGATAAAAATGATCGGAGAATTATATTGCATGACGTCGTGGCGTATTTTGATGGCGAGCAACTAAAGTTGTTTATATATGATCAAACTGGCGTGTTTATAAACGAGCCGCGCGGCGAAGGAACATCAATGAATCAGGTTGTGTCGATGGAGGATAGCGGCGGATTAACAATTGCTGAAGAGTTTGCACTCCGTCATGACGGCGCGGAGATTAACCCTGCTCATTTTCAGCATTGGCAGAAATTTGGCGAATGGTTTACTGCTCGCGACAACGATTAGCCGCCATAATGGTGTATAATTCATCGTATGAATAAGTTTAAGAAGCTGAAACTTTACTGCTTTTCGCCGCCAGTGATGCTGGCAACGCTAGCGATTGAGCTTGTTTTGGCGCTATATACGTTTTGGCGCTATAAGCTAAACGCTGTGACAAGGATTGCTATGGCGCTGCTCATCTGTTTGGCGCTGTTTCAGTGGGCTGAGTATAATGTTTGCGAAGGTACGATTTTTCTTGATAGCCTAGGCTGGGCGAAGCTTGGTTATGTGGCGATTACTATGCTGCCGCCTCTGGGTATTCATCTGATTTATCAACTTTCTGGCGACAAAAGGCGCTGGATTCCGGTTCTAGGTTATATTTTGGCAGCACTATTCGTCGGTTATTTCTTATTGGAAGCTGACGGTGTAAAAGCTGGCGCCTGCTTAGGTAATTACGTAATCTTTGAGAATCGCGATGAATTTTATCCGATTTACGCGGGATACTATTATGGTTTGCTGATTATTGCTATTATATACGCTTACGCCCAAAGTAAAGCTGCGGTAAAAAATATTCGCCAATCTCTGTACTCGCTAATGATTGGCTATGTCTTGTTTATGGTGCCGACAACGTTTGTCAATATCGTAGATCCGTCGACGATTTCTGGCATTCCGTCGATTATGTGCGGTTTCGCAGTGCTGTTAGCGGCAACTTTAGCGGGCAAGGTCTTGCCAGAATACTTTGATAAATAAGGCTTCGTGATATTGACGAGTTGTAGCTAGACGTGCTATAATAGCAGATGTAATTCTATTACGCGTAATATTAACTATAGAGACTCGCGCGAATTGGCAAGTCCGGGCAACGGATACTACCAGCCGCCGAGGCTTTTAAATGGGAGCAAGAGGGCAATGAAAGCACTTTTCGGTACCAAAATTGGTATGACCCAAATCATTGGCGAGGACGGCACCACTATTCCGGTGACACTGATCCAAGCCGGCCCGATGACTGTGACTCAGGTCAAGTCTGTCGAAACCGACGGCTACAACGCAGTCCAGGTGGCATATGGTACGGGTAAGAACCTGAGCAAGGCCGTGGCTGGACATGTCAAACCAGCCGGTGTGACCCCGAAAAAAATCGGGGAAATTCGCGTTGACGAACTTGGCGAAGTCAAGGTCGGCGACACATGGAACGTCTCGGAGTTCGAGCTCGGCGACGTTATTGATGCTACAGGCATCAGCAAGGGTAAAGGTTGGGCTGGCACTATCAAGCGGCACAACTTCAAACGCCACCGCAAAACCCACGGCGGCAAGGGTAACACTCGCAAAGTCGGTTCAATCGGCAGCATGTACCCGCAAAAAATATTCAAAGGCAAGCGCATGGCCGGACACATGGGCGCCGAACAGGTCACTGTCAAGAACCTGAAGGTCGCTTATATCTCGGTTGAGGACAACTTGATTGGTGTCAAGGGCGCAGTGCCAGGTCCCAAGAAGGGCTTAATCAAATTAGGAGGTGCTAAGTAATGGCTGAATCAACCAAGCCAGCAAAAGCAGCCTTGCCA
>CAJPON010000017.1 GCA_905372275.1 Candidatus Saccharimonadota bacterium | reverse complement strand
AAAGAAAATAGCCCGCCGAAATGGCTCAAACCGGAATTGGGTTTTATATCAACCCGGGAAACACTTAATGATTAAGTATCTCAACCAGTGTTGAACCAATTCGGCGAGCTATTTTCGACGGGCTGTTAGCCCTTATTAGCCGCCTCCTCGGCGGCCCGAGCCGCCTTGAAGCAGGGCTGAGCCGCCGCTTCGGCGGCCAAGCAGGCGGCAATAAAATCACCTGTCTGGCGGGACACTTCTTTGAAAGTGTCCCGCCAGACATCCTCGGCCTGGGCCCTCTTGGCCCAGGCCTGTCCTTGAGGAGAAGCCAGCCAGGAGGCTCGCGCCTCCTCGGCACGAGCCTCCCCGACCTGAACGGCCAGGGAGAGCATGAATCCGACAAGGACGAGGACGACGATGATGGCGGTGGTCATGATTCCTCCTACGAAATCATCATTCACTCAAGGTAAAAGGGCAACCTTCCGCCCCTTTTTGAGAAACCTTGAGCGAAAAGCTAGTATTAATATAGCATAGAGTGGTGAAATTGTCAATACTTTTGTAAACCCCTCAAAACCTTTGCAACCAAAAGCAGGCCTCGTAGACTGTAGTTAAACTACTAATTACAGAAAGGAGGGCCTGCTATGGCCTATACTCCAAGTCTCCCGAGCGAAAAGAGAAAGGCTTTTGCCTTTATCTTTTTTGAGGAGACGCCGGAGTATACCTTAAGTATTCTACCAATCCTAACCTGCCAAAAGCTAGAGCAATTGCTATGCGGCTGCTGGTTGTAGACCAGCTGCCTGTAACGGTTGTCGCCAGAAAGTGCGGTGTACATCGCAGCACTGTTTGGCGTTGGAAACAGAAAAGCCTTACGCTATAGTTGGTTGGTCAATATTAACGTTGACGAAAAATTGAGTGTCAGGATTAGAATCGATCGCCTATCGAACGCTCTGAATATTTTGAGCACCCGGCTTAATTATTCCGTCAGGGTTAGGGCACGCAACATTACTATCAATCACTCCTTGTCCCTGAAGTATCTTGCAAGTCGTCACCTGAGATCCTCTATCAACCACTATCACTTCTTCTGGTGTTTTGTTGCCATCAGAATCGTCTACTGTTACCGGCTGCCGCAGCAAATCGTTAGACTGCTCATTGGTACCTACCCGCTGTTTGACGCCAGTATCTGCATTACCGCCATCATCCACTGCACCGTACTCGCCGCCAGACTTTGCGATGAAAACGCCTGCCGCCAAAGCAAGTGCACCAACAGCGGCGAGTGTTTTTCTAGTTTTACCATTTTCAGGCAAGTATCCTTTAATTCTATCAAGCGTACTTTGGCGCTCGCCTGCATGCCTCATAGCAGGCCTGCCAGATAATATACCCATTTCGTTATACTTTCACCTCGAAATTAAAATTGGTATGTCTTTTTATTATACCACAAACTATACTAAAATGCAAGCAAAGCAGCTATTCATCGGTTGGGTCAAGAGCTTGACGCGGGGTCAACGAGTTTTTTGTTGAACTCTCTACGTATACGACACGGTAGGGCTCGCCGTCAATAACCATAGTCGTCGGAAGCTCCGCTCCTGGCTGGAATCCGTCGACTGCCCCGTCAAATTTCACGCAGATAACCGTATTTTCATCGACGCTATCCGACCGTCTGGCCGCCTTGGATGACGGAGGGTCTACTTCCACCAATTTGCCATCTTCAACGGCGTAGTATCTTACCTGTTCGTCGCCCACCTGCCGCGATTCGCCAGGCTGCTGACATGTCGGGTCGCCGTTGACTTCAGCAGCTGGGCGTACAACAATCTTGCCGCTGTTTTCACCGTCTGTACTCTGTATGTAAGCAACTGGCGCGATCCAAACTGAATCACCCTCGCCAATTTTTTTGGCTAACTCCTCATAAGTTAGTGTCCCGGCAGTAGCGCTCTCGGAGGCAGTACTCCCGGCTGGCGTAGAATCCGGCGTCTGACTCTCAGCCGAGCACGACCCGACAAACGAGCTTAACGCTAAACTTCCAACTGCCAAAAATGTTGTCAACCGGTTTCTTATTGTGTCTAAAAACTCTCCATTTCTTCTCATAAATATATTATGCTACAAACTGCCATTTAGATCAACATGCGCGCCCAAAATGCCAAAACGCGCTATAATATACTCATGGATTACAACAAACTAGCACTCGAACTACACCAAAAATATAAAGGCAAAATCACCACCGCGCTGCGCGATAACGGCGAAATTGACCGCGATAAGCTCAGCAGCTACTACAGCCCGGGCGTCGGCGCCGTTAGTCAGGCGATTGCCGAGAACCCAGCGGATTTGCCGAAATACACCTGGACGAACAATTTGGTCGGCGTGATTTCTGACGGTTCAGCGATTTTAGGCTTGGGCGATTTGGGGCCGAAAGCCGCCATGCCAGTCATGGAGGGCAAGGCGCTGCTGTTCAAGCATTTTGCTAATGTCGACGCTGTGCCAATTGTCTTGGACGTTCATCAGCCAGAAGAAATCATCACTGCCATCAAGGCGATTGCACCGAGCTTTGGGGCGATCAATTTAGAGGATATCGCTTCGCCAAAATGCTTCGAGATCGAGGAGCGTTTGAAAGCCGAACTAGACATTCCAGTGTTTCATGATGACCAGCATGGTACGGCAATAGTAGTGTTAGCCGGGCTGATCAACGCCGCCAAGGTTGTCGGCAAAAACTTACGCGACTGCAAAGTCGTCCTGGCGGGGCCAGGTGCGGCTGGCACAGCGATTATTAAGCTGCTCAATCTGTACGGCGTCAAAAACTTAATTGCGCTCGATCGCCACGGCGCGCTGAGTAGCGACCGCACTGACCTGTCGCCAGAAAAAACCGCCTTGCAGCAATATTTGAACACTTCAGAAAGCGGTACGCTAGCAGAAGTATTAACTGGCGCCGATATCTTCATCGGCGTATCGGCCGCTAATTCGCTAGCGCCAGAGATGGTCGCCGCAATGGCCAGTCAGCCGATTATTTTCGCTCTAGCCAATCCAGTACCCGAAATCATGCCCGATGCCGCAATTAGCGCTGGTGCAGCTGTCGTAGCGACTGGCCGCAGCGATTTCCCGAATCAAGTTAATAATTCCTTGGCTTTCCCTGGTATTTTCCGCGGCGCGCTAGATAATGGCGTCCAGAAAATCACTGACCAGCACAAGTTAGCCGCCGCCGAAGCTCTAGCAGCACTGGTCGAGAACCCAACCGCCAACGAAGTTATCCCGTCGCCATTCGACAAGCGCGTCGTACCAGCGGTAGCAAATGTCATAAAATAAATCCTAAATCAATACTAAGTAGTTGAGTTGGGGCGGGACGGCGAACTGAATCGCGCGCCCCTCCCCAGAGCAAAGGCACAGCTCTGCTGGCTTGAGCTTGCCTTTGCGACTTGCCGACGAGATTAGAGTGTGGTTGATGGGTCAGTATACCAATCCATCAGCCTTTCGAAATACCCTCTACTAACCTCCTCCTCCGAGGACACCAGGTCCTCGGGATAGTAGCTCGACTCCGTCAAAATACCATCGCCATCCAGCGTGAAGCTGACCAGCAACACCGATTCCGCCGTCACTAGGACGATAAAGGATCTGTAAAAGGAATAGACCTCTACGGAAAACCCCGCCTCGCGGGCGGAATCTACAAGTTCAGTGACATTGCGGGCTGTTTCATCGTGCCTGGCCAGCCGCGCGAGATACTCGCACCCAATTTTTCGCACGTAACCAGACTGCCAGACATTGTTGAATATGCCTCCAAAAAACAGCCCTCTATCGAGGTATTCCATCTCAGACCTTCCTTCCGCCCTGCACCAGGGCGCTCGACGATGATTGTAGATTGTACCCAGACCCTATGTCTAGAGCCAGCACTCAATACTATACCACAATTTGCGTTAAATTACCCGCGCTATTTCCTCGAGCGTGGTTTCGCCGCGCAAAGCCGCCAATACGCCGACTTGCTCGAGCGTTAGCATACCTTCGTTTCGGGCGGTTTCTTCGATCGTCTCGGGGTGAACATCTTGGACGTCGCCGCGGATAAACTTCTGAATTTCATCGGTAACAACCAGCTGTTCCATGATAACCACCCGGCCTTTGTAGCCAAACGGCGCATCTTCGCTAGGCACGGGGCGCCACAGCTTGAAATTATCCAGATCAGGCTTCTCGACATCGGGCGGCAGCTTTTCGAGTACGCGCTGAACATATTTACGTGTTGCCTCATCAGGTTCGTACGCTTCCTTGGTATGATCAACTAAACGCCGTACCAAACGCTGAGCAATCAACAAGCGGATAGCGCTTGAAAAGATCGGGTTAACTCCAATCATATCAATCATACGGCTAAAGGCTGTGCTGGTAGTATTAGCGTGAAAGCTCGATAACACCAAGTGGCCGGTGATTGACGCCTGAATAGCCGTGCGCGCCGTATCGACATCACGGATCTCGCCAACCATCACCACGTCTGGGTCGAGGCGCAAGACGCTGCGCAAACCATCAGCAAAGCTCTGCCCATGCGTCGTGTCGATCGGGATTTGCGACATGCCGCTCAGGCCATACTCGATCGGATCCTCAAGTGTAATCAGCTTGCGGTCGGTGGTATTCAACGCGTTGAGCATACTATAAAGCGTCGTCGATTTACCCGAGCCAGTCGGCCCAACCATCAGTACCAGGCCGCGCGGGTGGCTGACAACTTCGTCGATTTCCTTGCGCTGGCGCGGCGGAATGCCCAGTAAGTCCAAGTTCAACAATGATTCATCAAAATTAAACAAACGCAGCACCGCATCTTGCCCGTACAACGTTGGCACAGTCTCGACGCGC
Organism: Candidatus Saccharimonadota bacterium; assembly: GCA_905372275.1. Classification (GTDB taxonomy): domain Bacteria; phylum Patescibacteriota; class Saccharimonadia; order Saccharimonadales; family Saccharimonadaceae; genus Saccharimonas. The sequence goes on along the minus strand of CAJPON010000017.1, from coordinate 1,421 downwards.
AAGTTCAATAGATGCGTGCCTTGGTCAGTGGTGATTTCCATCTGCATATGGCCGGATTGCGACTCCATGGCTGCACTGCTAACGCCGGCACGGCTAGCTAGCTCGCCCATAATAATCCGGTAGCGCGAACGTTCTAGCTGCGCCACCGGGTGCAGCGCGCCGTCGACGCGCATGCGTACGCGGATAGAATCGCGCTCATTTTCAATGTGAATATCGCTAGCGCCAAGCCTGTCCGCCTGCTTGATCAGAAAATCAAATAATTCCTCGCTCGACACTAGATTTAGCGTCTGGCTAACTTGAGCGATGGTGTTGCTATCGCCCTCTTTAGCAATCTCGATATCATCGTAAGCAGTGCGCTGCGGCGGATCGTAACGCAGCATCATCGCCCGGTAGCCGCTGGCGCTGATTAGCAAAAACTGTAATTTGTCGCCGCGATCTTGATACTCGCGCTTGATCTTTTGCAAAATAGATTGCGGTGTTTGCGAGGTTACTCCGATTTGGTACATCACTTCGTTGCCGCCCTTGGCCAGCGGCACGATGCGGTATTGGTGCATTTTCTCGATCGGAATCATGCCAGGGACTAGCGGTAGCGTGTCCTCTAGATTGCGCATATCAACATACGGCAAACCCAAAATAGTCGCCCGCTGGCGGGTAGCTTTTTCGTCTTGTTCGCGGCGGCGGCGCTGAACTTCTTCTTCGTCCATCACCTTTATTTTAGCAAAAAGCTTGCGCTAAAAACAGTGCTACAATAGAATTATGCCAAAAATCGTCGTCATCGCCCACAACATCCGCTCGACTTTCAATGTCGGGTCGATTTTTCGTACCAGCGAGGGGTTCGGCGTCGAAAAGCTAATTTTGAGCGGCTATACGCCCTACCCAGATTTGAGTTTGTGCCGCGAAGCGCCAAATTGCGCGCTAATCGACAGTGAAATCACGCGGGACGACAAGCGCCTGCCGCACATTCGTCAGAAAATCACCCAGCAAATCCACAAAACGGCACTCGGCGCCGAGAGCTTGGTGCCGTTTGAATATCACGAAGCACCGCCGCTAGATGAACTACGGCAGCTGGGCTACCGTATCGCCGCTCTAGAACAAGCCGCCAATAGTACCAATCTGCGCGATTATTCGGCGCCAGACCGCATTGCGTTGCTGCTAGGCGAAGAAGTCGACGGTATCGCGCCCGAGTGGCTAGCTTTGGCTGACGATATTATTGAGATTCCGATGTTCGGGCAAAAAGAGTCGTTCAATGTGTCGGTAGCGGCCGGAATCGCGCTGTACGAGCTGGCGACAAGCGGCAAAACCGCCAAAAATGTCTAAAATTTGCAAATTTTACGGAATAATTGCGGAAAGTATTGACAATTTTACTACTCTATGCTATATTAATACTAGCTTTTCGCTCAAGTTTTCGAAAATAAAGGGCG
>CAJPON010000016.1 GCA_905372275.1 Candidatus Saccharimonadota bacterium | reverse complement strand
GTTGGTCCAAAGCTTAAAATCAATCAGTGCGGCTTGCCAAAGCAAATGGCGATCGAGCTGTTTAAACCATTTGTCATCAGCTGGCTGATTGAGCATGATTACGCGCATAATATCCGCAGCGCTACTCGTCTGATCGAGTCGAGCGAAGCAGTGGTTTGGGACGCACTCGACGAGGTCATCAAGGGTAAGTACGTCTTGCTTAACCGCGCACCAAGCCTGCACCGTTTGAGTATCCAAGCTTTCCAGCCGAAATTAGTCGAGGGTAAGGCGATTCAGCTGCATCCGCTAGTTTGCGCCGGCTTCAACGCCGACTTTGATGGCGACCAGATGGCTGTCCACTTGCCGTTGTCCGATGACGCCCAGGCTGAAGCTCGCGAGCTGATGAGCGCTGTTAACAACTTGCTTAAACCAGCCGATGGCAGTCCAGTGCTTAGCATCAGCCAGGATATCGTGCTCGGTAACTACTACCTGACCTACGAAAAGCCGAGCGTACAGACCGAGCATCGCGCTGTCTTTGCTAACAGTCGCGACGCTGAGTTGGCTTACGATATGGGCCGGCTTCACTTGCAAAGCCCAATTCGGGTTCGCGCCAAGGGCGAGATTCACAACACCACGCTGGGCCGCGTCTTCTTCAACGAAATCTTGCCGGACGATTTTCCTTACAACAATAACGTCCAGACCAAGAAAGAGTTGAAGAAAGTTCTGGCGCAAATCTTTGACCGTTACGGCGCCGAAGAAACCGCCAAGACGGCCGACCGCATGAAAGGCTTGGCATTCCGCTTCGCCACCGTGGCCGCAGTATCGACTGGTAAGGACGACTATGTCCACCTTGATCAAACCGAGGAGATAATCCAGGAAGGCGACAAGCATGCCGCGTTGATTGCCGACCAATACGACCAGGGCTTGATCACCGACGACGAGCGATACAATTTGACGGTAGCAGCTTGGCGCAAGGTTGACAATCAAGTTACTAAGTTACTCCAGGACAACTTGCACCACATCGACACTAGTATTTCGATCATGGTTAACTCGGGCGCCCGCGGTGATATTAGCAACGTCAAGCTAGCTAGCGCCATGATTGGTATTCAGGTCGACGCCGCCAACCGCGAAATCGAGCTGCCAATTCGCTCGTACTACACCCGCGGCTTGTCGAGCTTGGAATCGTTCGTCGCTACCCGCGGTTCGCGTAAAGGTTTGATCGATACCGCGCTAAAGACGGCCGACTCAGGTTACCTAACGCGCCGCTTGGTCGATGTCTCGCAAGATGTCTTCACTGTTGAGGACGAAGAAGGCGATGACGAAGGCTACATGATCTACCGTTCAGAGACTGAGGAAACGATGATTAGCTTCGGTAATCGCTTGTACGGGCGCTATACGCGTGATGCTGTGCCAGGCTATATCGGCGCTAACGAGTTGATTACCCGCGAAATCGCCAACAAAATCGAAGCCGACACTAATATCAACGAGGTCAAGATTCAGTCGATTCTCTCGACCAACAATCTCGAGGGTATTCCGCGCCGCAGCTACGGTATTGACATGGCAACCAACGAGCTAGTTGGCGCTGCTCAACCAGTTGGCGTTATCGCTGCTCAGTCGGTCGGCGAACCAGGTACTCAGCTGACACTCCGTACCTTCCACAACTCTGGTGTGGCCGGTAGCGACATCACCCAGGGTCTGCCGCGCGTTGAAGAGCTCTTCGAAGCGCGTAATCCGAAGGGTCAAGCTTACATCACTGAGATGGCTGGTACTGTCGATGTCTGGGAAGACGGCAAGAAATATATCGTCCAGGTCACGCCAGAGGCTGGCCGCGTTGAGCGCTTGCCGCTCGAAGGCCGCAAACCGCTATTGCAAGACGGCTCTAGTGTCAAGGCTGGCGATATCCTCGCCGAAGGTCTCGATAATAGCCGTTCGCTAGTAGCGCCATTCGACGGCGTTGTCGAAGCCGCCGAAGACACTATCGTCATCGCCGCTAACGCTGCCGCGCCAGTCCGTTACGAGATTCCAGGTACTGCGCAGCTAGTGGTATCGGCTAATGACCACGTTGAGGCAGGCGACCGCTTGACAATCGGCTCGCTCAACTTGCACGACCTAATGCGCTTGAAGGGCACCGAGGCAACTCAACGCTATATCATTAACGAAGTGTTGCGCATCTACGCTGCACAAGGCCAAGATGTAGCCGACAAGCACCTCGAGATTATCGTTCGCCAGATGTTTAGCCGCGTCCAGATCGAGGACCCAGGCGACAGCGACTTTGTTATGGGCGATATCGTTTCGAAAGCGCGCGTCGTTGCCGAGAATAAGGCTTTGGTCGCTAATGGCAAAGAGCCAGCGCAATACGCGCAAATGCTCTTGGGTATCACCAAGGTAAGTATCTGGAGCGATTCGTGGCTAAGCGCCGCGTCCTTCCAGGATACTACCCGCGTATTAATCAATGCTGCCACCAGCGGCCGCGCCGACCACTTGCACGGCCTGAAGGAAAACGTCATCATCGGCCGCAAGATTCCGGTGGGTACTGGCGTCCGTTCGCTCGACACTAGCGAGGACGATTCGCCAGCCGACGAGTACGCTGAAAGCGTTGATGAGGAGGCCGACGACATCACGCCAGATGTCGATGCCGAATCATAAGCAAACCCGCTCAAACTATAATTACCGCTCATATAGACGAGCGGTAATTATTTTTGCAGCTAATTTTTTGGCACGCTGTATCTTTGCATATTCCAACAGCCAGAATAAGGCGAGATCTAATCTCGTTTGCCAGAATATGTCACCGTATCTCTAGTACTGCCGCCAATCGGCTGGCACTTTTGGTCAGCGTAGGCCATCAGTAATTCGCGGTTATTGTAAAGAGTGCAGGCGACCAGTATGTTGCGGTTACGATCTTGGAAATAGTGCCACAAGCCGTCTGGCGTCTGATAGAATAATCCTAGATTGTCAGGCGCAGTCATTCGCTGATACAACACTGTGCTGACTGGAATTTCTAGCAGCTGGTAGCCTTTCAGCGCGCCCTTGAACGGAGCTGGCTTACCGATGAAACCGTACTGTCCAGCGGCACTCACGGCTGGGGTATAAACCGAAACCACCGGCTGCTGCGCCTCAGCGTATTCAGCGTAAACTTTGGCGTCGAGACAGCGAATCTCCATCCAATCGCCGAGCTTGTCACGCTGCGAAATATCGGTGCTCAGCTGGCAAGTGACATCGTCGCGCGTGAAATCAGCTAAATAATTTGCTCTGTTACCCTCCGAGAAGACCTTGCGGGTAAAGCCATCGTAGTCCATGTTTTTCTCGATTGATTCGCGCTGCGAAGTTGATTTATCCTTAGGAACGTAACCAGCCAAACTCTGAACTTGATCAAGGTCGGGCACCACGGTGTAAAATTTCCTTCCTTTGACTCTTACTGGAGTGGTGATTGACGATTTGGCTTTTTCCTTGCCTTTGAAGTAAACGTTAACGTGCTTGATAGTTTCGACGGCAGTCAAGTGAGCTACCTTGGTCTCGTCAGTTTTTTTCTTTTCATCTGTCTTAACCGTTGATGAGCGAGCGAGCGTCATTACCACGATCGCAACAACAATCACTAAAACAGCGGCAACGCCAGCGCCAATCATAATCAGGCGGAATTTACGGAATGGGTCGCGCGGCGGCCGGCGCTGCGGTTCTGGCACTAACGGATCAGGACGCGGTGCCTGTTCAGGGTGGCCAGCGTATTGGATATCATTGTCGTTTAGCGGATTCATACGTTTATTATACTATATTGCTTGCGTTTTTAATGCGATAGCGATTCAAGTTTAGTACAAAAAATACGGCGAAAGTATTGACATGTAGACGATCTTAATTAAACAATATAGCTATGAGTAAAGAAATCATCATAACCTATATCACTGTAGCTATACCGTATATAGTAATAATTGCAACCGTAGTAGCCGCTATCGCTTTGATTCGATGGTTTATCCGAAACGACAAGAAATCAAGCAGCGACGACAAATAGCTCTTGCTATCATTTGTTTCAATTCCTAGTTATAAATATAGAGCTAAATTTATCCGCAGCTGCAAACGTCGCAAACAGGTGAAAATGCTTGTTTGTCGTTATTTTTGCGCTTTTTTGCACAAAATTCAATAAAATTGCCTGATGAATTGACTCACGCATTCATATGTGATATATATATCAGCTTTCATTGACAAGTTGAGCAAATCCTTGTCTGAAAGCGCACTTTGACAAGCAGACCTGAAAGAGGTGATAGAGATGTATCCTCCAGATCTTATGGTGGTGCATCGCCCCCGAAAGGGGGCTATGGCATGGCTCTTCAATAGAGTCATGCCGACAGACAACAGGCCGACGTTTGTTTGGCCTAGACTCGTCGTTGCAATTGAGGACACGAGGCACTTTGATAGGCGAGAGCTGAGTGTCATCGCAGTAGTGTTGATTGTTATGACAATTGCCACGATAAAAGTGCTCTTGTTTATCCCAGGGCTTGATAGCTCCGTGGTTGACCTGCTGACTCGCGGCTTTGCGACATTTCTTCCCCTAACATGGGCAACAGGGGCTGCCTGGGTTGCCGGTGCAGTGGGAGTCTTCCTCATAGGAGACTTCACGAACTACACGAAAAAGCAGAAATCTCTGCACGGTCTCAAGACAACCAGATGTGGGGTGTATGACACTCTATTGCTCTTCGCGCTGCTAGAGGAGCAAGCTTTTCGATCCGGGAGCGAAAAGTGGAGCTGGCGCGAACGAGCACGCGCTAGTATGTGCTTTGGACTCCTGCACATCACAAACATCTGGTACAGCCTGGCGGCAGGGGTCGCCCTGTCCGCGACTGGCTTCGGTTTTTTGCTGGTGTACTTGTGGTACTATCGCAAATACCGTAGCCAGGTTGTCGCTACAGCGGCAGCTACGACGTTGCATACGTTGTACAACGTCATAGCATTGAGTCTCATTGCTGTCGCAGCAGTAGCCTACTTGGTGATCAATATCGCCAAGATGCTGTAGCGATACCAGTCTCCAGCGAACCTCTGTCAAAGTCTCTGCTTGTCATGTTCGCTCCATAGATGCGTATCTATGCTGATGAGTCGGAAACGACGAAAGCGAACTTTTATCCAAACATCACCAGTTGAGCTCATTCCTGGCCCTAGCGACCACTAGACGAGCAAACCTTGCTTTTTAATAGATTTTTTGCTATAATAGAATATAGAGTTTCTCTCGGGTGAAGCGGGGTTATCGGTGTGATAAAGCCGCAGCTCTCGAGATGCAGGCGGATGTTTGCTGCATTGCCGCTTGCGCCATGAGCCTTTAGCAAGCTCGTTTATTATAATCGTAATTAGGAGAAGTTGAATGCCAACTATCAATCAGCTGGTACGCAAACCTCGCCAGACGGCTAGCAAAAAATCGAAGTCGCCGGCGCTAGGCCGCATCCACAATGCCCTCAAGGTGCGCTATTACAACCAGAACGCACCGCTCAAACGCGGCGTTTGCGTCAAAGTTACTACCAAAACGCCAAAGAAGCCGAACTCGGCGCTGCGCAAAGTCGCTCGCGTTCGCTTGACTAACGGCCACGAGGTTTGGGCTTATATCGGCGGCGAAGGCCACAACTTGCAAGAACACGCCGTGGTGCTAGTTCGCGGCGGCCGCGTGCCAGACTTGCCAGGTGTGCGCTATCACGTCGTCCGCGGTGCGCTTGACTTGCAAGGCGTATCCAAACGCAAACAAGGCCGTAGTAAATACGGCACCAAGAAGGAGGATAAGTAATCATGCCTCGCAAAGTTACTAAAAAGCTCCAGCGCCAATTGCAGCCAGATCGCAAATACCAGTCGGTTTTGGTACAGCGCCTCATCAACAAATCAATGCTCAACGGCAAGAAGCTAGTGGCCGAGCGAGCTGTCTATGATGCTCTAGCGCAAGCTGCCAAAACTCTCAAAAGCGAGGAACCGCTAGAGGTTTTCGAAAAGGCAATTAACAATATTAGCCCGGCTTTCGAGGTTAAGTCTCGCCGCGTTGGCGGTGCTAACTACCAGATTCCGTTCCCGATTCAAGGCCATCGTCAGCAGCACTTTGCCTTTACTTGGCTAGTACAAGCTGCCCGCAGTAAAAGCGGCATGCCGTACAGCAAGCGCTTAGCGACAGAAATCGTCGACGCCTGCAACGAAACTGGTATTGCCTTCAAGAAGAAAGAAGACACTCACAAAATGGCCGAAGCCAACCGCGCTTTTGCTCATTTTGCTCGTAGCTAATCGTTTCTTTTCACGCAACCATAGAACCGCTCCTACGCTATACATAGGAGCGGTTTTACGAAAGTTAAACTTAGCTATCATTTTTGTAAATTATCTGATATAATTGTCGTTAAGAGTAGTTTTTTGGTGCCAAAAAATAACCAAGAATCTCGACAAATCAACTTAATAGAGGAAAAACAATGGCAGCAACCGTTCCATTACAAAACTTTAGAAATATCGGCATTATTGCCCACATCGACGCCGGTAAAACGACTACCACTGAGGGTATTTTGTACCGTACTGGCTTGACACATAAAATCGGTACCGTCAAGGGTGATGATGGCGGCGCCACCACCGACTGGATGGCGCAGGAAAAGGAGCGGGGCATCACTATTACCTCGGCGGCGGTGACTTGCTTCTGGAAAGGCCACAAGATTAATATTATCGATACACCAGGGCACATCGACTTTACAGCCGAAGTGGAACGTTCGCTGCGCGTGCTCGACGGTGCTGTTACTGTCTTCGACGGCAAAATGGGCGTCGAGGCGCAAAGCGAAACTGTCTGGCGCCAGGCCAACAAATACAACGTACCGCGCATCTGCTTCATCAACAAAATCAACCAGACTGGCGGCGACTTCTACAAATCTGTCGAGTCAATCCACAACCGCCTCAGCAAGCAAGCGTTTCCGATCCACTTGCCGATTGGTTTTGAGAAGGATATTTGCGGCGTAGTCGATCTGATCGATATGAAGGCTTATACTTACGATAATTACACTGACCACGAGCTGAAAGTCGGCGAGATTCCGGCTGACATGCTCGAAAAAGCCAAGCATGCGCGCAGCTTGTTGGTCGAGAACGCGGTCGAAGCCGACGACGGCCTGATGATGAAGTTCTTCGACGAGGGCGAGGAAGCAATTACCATCGACGAACTCAAGAGTGCGCTGCGCAAACGCGTGCTGGCTGGCGACTTCTATTTGGTAACTGGCGGCGACGGCCGCGGCGTGATTGTCGAAAAACTGCTTGATCTGATGGCAGATTACTTGCCAAGTCCGCTCGACGTCGACGAAATTTGGGGTAAAAATCCAAAAACTGGCGACGAAGTCGGCCGCAAACCAAGCGACAAAGAACCGATGGCTGCGCTAGCCTTCAAGATTGCCGCTGATCCGTTCGTCGGCAAGCTAATCTTCATCCGCGTCTACTCTGGCGTACTGAAAGCTGGCAGCTACGTCCTTAACACCACCACTGGCGAGAAAGAGCGTATCGGCCGCATCGTCCGAATGCACGCCGACAAACGCGAAGAAATCGATAGTGTTGGCGCCGGCGATATTGCTGCAGTGGTTGGGCTGAAAAATACTTTCACCGGTAATACTTTAGCTGAGTTGAGTCATCCAATCGCTCTGGAATCTATTGAGTTCCCAGAGCCGCCGGTATCAATTGCTGTCGAACCAAAGACCAAAGCCGACCAAGAGAAGATGGGCATTGCTTTGCAGCGCCTCGCCGAGGAAGACCCGACCTTCCGCATTCACACCGATGAAGAGACCGGGCAGACGATTATGTCGGGCATGGGCGAGTTGCATCTAGAGATTCTAATTGACCGCATGAAGCGCGAATTCAATGTTGAAGCTAATGTCGGCGAACCGCAGGTTGCTTTCCGCGAAACCATCAAAGGTACCGCCGAGGTTCAAGGCAAGCACGCCAAACAGTCTGGCGGCCGCGGCCAATACGGCGATGTTTGGGTACGCTTTGAGCCGAACGAGCCAGGCAAAGGCTTTGAATTCATCGACGAAATCAAAGGCGGCGTGGTGCCGCAAGAGTATCGCCCGGCCGTACAAAAAGGTATTCGCGAAACTCTAGACAGCGGCGTTATTGCCGGCTACCCAGTGGTGGATGTCAAGGCAACACTCTACGATGGCTCGTACCACGACGTTGACTCTAGCGAGCTGGCGTTTAGCTTGGCGGCGCATATCGCGACCCGCGCTGGTATCAAACAAGCCAACCCAGTCTTGCTCGAGCCGGTCATGAAAGTAGAAGTCACTACTCCCGAGGAGTTCATGGGCGACATCATCGGCGACCTCAACAGCCGCCGCGGCCGTATCGAAAGCATGGATGATCTAATGGGCGGCGCTAAACTAATCAAAGCAATCGTGCCGCTAGCCAACATGTTCGGCTACACATCAGACATCCGCTCGATGAGCCAAGGCCGTGCTGCATCGACAATGGAGCTAGCTCATTACGAGGAAGTTCCACCAAACGTTGCTGCCGAGATTATCGAAAAACGCAACAAGTAGTTTGATAATTAGCTCTAGCAAGAACTTCGCTAAATAAGTAAACGCGTCTCTCACCAAGGCGCGTTTGCTGTTATAATAGATATATGAGCTACCAGCTAGCTGTTCAATTTTACAGGCACAATCGCTTGCAGGTACTCTGCGCGCTATACGTAGTGATTTTAACTTCTGGCGTGATGATCTCAATTGTGCTGTCTGATGATTCGCACTGGACAAGCTGGAGTCTCAGCCGGTTGGGCGAGACTAGTACCAACCGCCAGTCGGCTTTGGCCTTTAATACTGGTGTTTTTGCCTCAGGATTGATACTTACTGCTATCGGTATTTGCATGACCCGAAGCTATGCTAAGCTTCAGCAATCGCGCACCGCCAAATTGTCAGCTTGGCTGATGATTACTTTGTCTGTATGTATGATTGGCGTAGCGCTTTGTCCGAATGACACTATGCACGCAGCGCATTTTGTTTTTTCGCGCGGGATAATTGTCGCTATGGTGTTAATGATGCTGACTTTACCGTCGAGCCTTAATTATTTGACACAGCGCGAGCGGCTGTTGTCATTTGGCTTTCCAATTTTTGCAGCAATTCTGGCAGCTCAGGGCTACATCTTGCGAAGCTTTTGGTTTGTGATTATCGAAGCTATATTGGGACTGCTGGCTGCTATTTGGTTGTTTATCGTTTGCCGGCATATTGATAAGCGTTTACGCCAGTAGCCACTTTACACCCGCAGAGCTTTCAACTATAATAAGAAATAACGCGCGACGCGTTTTGTCGAGGTGGCAACACTTTCGATAATTGCTCGCGTCGTGAATAACATAATACTAACGTTAGGAGAACTACTTCTATGGCAGACTTTGACCGTTCAAAGCCTCACATCAACGTCGGTACCATGGGTCACGTCGACCACGGTAAGACGACTTTGACCGCCGCCATTACCCACGTTTTGGCTAAGCGGCTCCCAAGCGACGTGAACAAAGCGCGCGACTACGCGGACATCGATAACGCACCAGAGGAAAAGGCACGTGGTATCACTATCGCTACCTCTCACCAGGAATACGAGTCAGAGAATCGCCACTACGCGCATGTCGATATGCCAGGCCACGCCGACTACGTCAAGAACATGATCACCGGCGCTGCTCAAATCGATGGTGCTATTCTCGTGGTGGCTGCCAACGACGGCCCGTTACCGCAAACTCGCGAGCACGTATTGTTGGCTCACCAGGTTGGCGTGCCGAAGATTATCGTCTTCCTCAACAAAATGGACTTGGCCGACCCAGAGCTGGTCGAATTGGTCGAAATGGACGTTCGCGAGCTGCTCACCAAGAACGGCTACGACGGCGACAATACGCCAATCATCAAGGGCTCAGCCACCAAAGCTCTCGAAGGCGACAAAGAGTCTGAAGACGCTATCATGGAATTGGTCAAGGCGATGGACGACTACTTCGAGCTGCCAAAGCGCGACCTCGACAAGCCATTCTTGATGCCAATCGAAGATGTCTTCTCGATCAAAGGTCGTGGCACCGTGGCTACTGGCCGTATTGAGCAAGGCGTCATCAAACTGAACGACCCAGTCGAAATCGTTGGCCTAAAACCAACTCAGAGCTCGGTCGTAACTGGTATCGAAGCCTTCAAGAAAACCCTCGACCAGGGCCAAGCTGGCGACAACGCTGGTTTGCTGCTGCGCGGTATCGAGCGCGAGCAGATCGAGCGCGGCCAGGTCATTGTTGCTCCAGGCACATTGACTCCGCACACCGAGTTCGAGGCTGAGGTTTACATCCTCAAGAAAGAAGAGGGTGGACGCCACACGCCATTCAGCAAGGGCTACAAGCCGCAGTTCTACTTCCGCACCACTGACGTGACCGGTGAAGTTGAATTGCCAGCCGACAAAGAAATGGTTATGCCAGGCGACCAAGTAACCTTCAAGGTTAAATTGCTCGCCCCAATCGCTATGGACAAAGGTCAAGACTTCGCTATCCGCGAAGGCGGCCGTACTGTCGGCGCTGGCGTGGTGACCAACATCATCAAGTAATTTACACTCTGTAAGTTACTGTCGAAAGCACCTCCGAACTATCGGGGGTGCTTTTTATTGTCTGCAACCAGCGGTCACCGACAAGATTAAATCTTGACATATCTTATCGCTCGCCAAGTTCTTGCAATTCACGCTAATTATTGCTATAGTAGTGTTCGTATTAATTAATCGCCTCGAGAACTCTGCCAGACGCTAACGAAACCGATTCGAGCGGAGGTTACGAGGTAAAAGGAGCAATAAAAATGGCCGAAGATAAAGGTCTCACTATCCGCATCCGCCTCAAGGCGTATGACCACACAGTTATTGATGAATCTGCTAAGCGAATCGTCGACACCGCTGTTCGTACTGGCGCAACAGTCGCCGGACCAGTGCCGCTACCAACTCGCCGCAGCACTTATACGGTAACGAAAAGCCCGCACGTCTACAAAATGGGCGGCGAAACATTTGAAATGCGCGTACACAAGCGCTTGATTGACATTTCTAACGCTACGCCAAAAACCATCGAGAACTTGCAAAACCTATCATTGCCAGCTGGCGTTGACGCCGAAATTAAAATGTAAATAGCATCTCGGCTATTTGCGCAAGAAAAGACTCTACGGGCGCTGAGAGAGTCTTTTCTTTTTCTATGAGAGCAACAATAATCCAGAATAGCAGCTAGAGAGTTGCGAAAAACAGGGAAGTACGACGCTTATGATATACTTGAATTATGGCTTCACAGCGGCACAAACAACGTACATACGCCCGCAACCGTGTATTTAGCCGGCGCGGCAACGAAAAGTTCGAACCTGACGGCGTCTATTTGCTAAAACTAGTCACGGTAACGATTGCTGGCACATTGTGGATAAAATTCAAAGTGCCTCTAAGTATCGGCAACTTAGCGCTATCAGCCTTTCCGCTGGGGCTAATTGGCGGAGCACTGGCCGTTTATCTCTGGGAAAAGCGCCCAGGCAACCGGCACATATGGTACGCGATTTTGCTGATCGTAGCTATTGTGTCATATTTCTTGCCAGCGGGGATCTTGCTTTGACAGCCAATAAAAGTTTATACTTAAATAACTCTAAATTTTTAGCGCTTCGTCTGTACATGAATACGGCATGGTATAATGAATTAAGGAGGGCGCATGGCACTAACTAATGACGACAAACAATGGATTAAAGAAGCAATTGTTGAAGGCGTTAACGGAGCGTTGGAGACAATTGTACTACCGCGATTTGACGCAGTTGAAGCAGATATATCGGAA
>CAJPON010000015.1 GCA_905372275.1 Candidatus Saccharimonadota bacterium | reverse complement strand
GGTTGAAGGTGCACGCCTGGAACGCGTGTGTGCGAGCAATCGTACCCAGGGTTCGAATCCCTGTCTCTCCGCCAAATATCACACCGCTTGGCTCGACGCCAAATCAGGAAACTTTGCCTCTAGTCGGCGCAAGCGCTTGTCTAACGAACCATACAAAGTATCGTCCACCAGCTCGCGGCTGCCAGATTCGTGGTAAAGTTCAAGTCGCAGACTAGCAATCTCGGCATGAATTTTGCCGTCTTCAGCTTTTAGCTCATTGAAGCCCTTATCCATTCGCAAATCCATATCTTTCACGATATCAACCAACGTTTTATGGTCGTTGCGAATATCGGCGAGCTGTTCATCAATTTGCTCAAAGCGCTTGTCTATCTGCTCAAAGCGCTTATCAATCTGAGCAAAGCGTCTGTCAATTTGCTCAAACCGTTCATTCATCGTTTTCGCCAAATTGGCAACGATATCACTTAGTTTTTGTATCTGATTGGATAATTCCTCATTAGTCATACTTCTATTTAATCACAAACATCAGCAGCATAGCAACTGTCCGCCAAACGAAAAGCGTCCGCCCAGCAGGGCAGCCGCTCTCAATTATTAGACACGAACCATCCGATCCAGGCTCGTATAAAAACATGTGGTACACCCGGCGCGATTCGAACGCACGACCTCTGGTACCGCAAACCAACGCTCTATCCAGCTGAGCTACGGGTGCTAACTAGCTGATAATAGCATACTCAAACACTTTTCACAAGTGAAGCTTGGCTAGTATCCGGTCGATAAAATCTGGCTTGACTTCTTTCATCGGCAGGCGCGCCGCTAGCATGTCGACAATTTTCTCGCCTGATTCCTCAGGGAAGTAAATATTCTGCCCTAGTTGGAAGCGCTTGCGCGGAATTAGCGCAATATGATGAACATTATTGATAGTGACAACATCAAACGATTTAAACTGATCATACAGCATTAGCCGGTCGCGAACATATAGACCCTTGCGGGTCAAGGTATAATCAATAATCTCTGGCGGCCGATGCGCGTACACGCCCAGCGCCACCGCCATCACTGGCAACAAAATAGTGAATGTCAGCGAATTAAACGCAAAATAAGCAATCGCCATCATTATGAGCGTCGCTAGTGCCAAAGCCGCATACCACATCATCGAACGCTCGCTATAGAGATGTTCTGGACCTTGCCAGCGCACAAGAATTTCGCTATCGTCAGGCTCGACCGCTGGCGTTGCATCATCGCCAAATGCTGAAGTATCGTTCTCTGCTGAATTAAGACCAGTTGGAGCAGCTGAATCTGCCGCCTCGGCATCAACTGAAGCTGGCTGGGTCGGTTCTGCACTCGTATTTAACTCTGCTTCTGAAACAGCCGCTTGAAAAGGCGCCCCAGAAGCTGTCTCTGCTGGTTTTTGCCAATCTTGCGATGAGTCGTCTTGCATAACCGCATTATATCATGGCTGCAGTGATTACCACAAAAAAATAGAGGACAACAAACGGCCTCTACTTTTCTTGGCGGAGGAGGGGAGATTCGAACTCCCGCTACAGGTCTCCCCGTACTAACGATTTAGCAAACCGTCCCCTTCAGCCACTTGGGTACTCCTCCGAACGAAGCTATCACCAATAGTAAAGCTCCAATCGCTACCAGTTTAGCATATTTTACCATTGCTGCATAGATTTTTGATGATAACCATGTATACTAATAACTAGAAGGACTTCAAAAATCATTATGAAAAGCACTAATATTATCATTAGAATCCTAGCTTCAATCACCATCGCTATTGCTGCGCTGTCGCCGCTGCCGGTAGCAGCTATCGGCTCAATTGCAGACGGCGCTAGTTCGGCGCGCGGCGCCGACCAGCCAACCACCTTATTCGGCGAGTCTGGCGTATTTTCACGAGTGAGCAGCGTCTTGTTATTCATCGTTGGCGCCGTTGCTGTAATCATGCTCATCATCGGCGGGCTAAAATATATCGTATCTGGCGGCGACGCCTCGAAAGTTCAATCAGCCAAGAACACTATCCTTTACGCGCTAGTCGGTATAATCGTGGCAATTCTGGCCTACGCGGCCGTTAATTTCGTCATCGGCAATTTTATACCTAGCCCATCAGGTAGCGGTATTGGCGGCAGCGGTACTACTACTGGCGGTTATGGCGCCTCCAGCCGCTAAAATAATTTCATTTTTATAAAAGTAAATAAGGCATTTTCTTGGCGGAGAGGGCGGGATTCGAACCCGCGGTGAGTTGCCCCACGCTGGTTTTCAAGACCAGTACCATCAACCACTCGGTCACCTCTCCAGCGAACCTATTATATCAGAGATTAGCTACCCTGGGTAGGCTGCCGCGCTACTACTGCTACCGACACCTTTTCGACTCCGCTATCCAGTAGAGCTTTGGCAGCATAGTGCAATGTCGCTCCAGTAGTGTAAATATCATCGATCAACAAACAGCTAGCAGCCTCTGAGCTGTCGCAAACAAAAGCCTGCTTCGCTTGCTGCCAGCGCTCGCTCTTATCAGCAGTATGCTGGACTGATGAGGTTCGCCGATGCAGTATCATGCGGCAGGGGAGCTTTCGGCGCCTAGCAAACTCCTTGGCTAACCTCGCTGCGTGATCGAAACCGCGCTGGCGAACGTGCGACGCAATCGTCGGCACTGGCACCACAATTGTCCCGGCAGGTAATTCTGATACGCGCGCATCTAGCAAATTAACAATCTCGCGATAAGCACCGCCAACTCGTTCGAATTTATAAGCACCAATCAACAGCTTCAAAGCGCCGCTTCGTTCGCCAACATACCAGGCATTTTCAAAAGGCGCTCTCGGCTGGCAGCGCTGGCATAAACCGCTGGAATTACGAATAGTTTTCGCGCATAGCAAGCACCGCCGCGAAGCTCGCGAGATGATGTTATTTTTACAATTATCACAAATAATCCTGCCAATTTCACCGCAAGAACAACAGTAGTGGGGCGCTAGTATATCGAACAGGGAAATCATCATTGTGTTTTTTACACTCTTATGGTTTATACAGTTGATTATACGCTATGCATAGTCTATAATGATAGTATAAATTTCAATCAGCCAACGAGAATAGTGGAGGACATCAATGGCACGTAAACAAGATGACGATCTGTTGATCGGAGACGAGCTGGCTGCAGCATTTCTCAACGATGACAGTTTAACGAACGACAATAACTCGCCAGCCGCGGCGGCACCTCAGCAGCAGACCGATGATAGCGCCTGGCAAGAGCAGGAAGAAGATTTTCCAGGCCAGCTAGCCGTTGACGTCTATGAAACTGACGAGTTGCTAGTTATTAAGGCTCGTACCGCCGGCGTCAACAAAGAAGATCTCGATGTTAGTATCTCTGACGGCATCTTGACTATCAGCGGTACTCTATCAAGCGGCGACGACACCGCCGTTTCGCGCTGGCATATCCAAGAATGCTATTGGGGCGAATTTAGCCGCACGCTAGCATTGCCAGTAGCTGTTAAAGAAGACGAGGTGTCGGCAGTACTCAAGGATGGCGTCCTGACAATTAGCTTCACCAAGGTCAAACAAGAACAAGCTAAGAAGATTGCTATTCAATAGAACAAAAGCCTGGAATATAATGACCCGCAAGTGAGCGGGTTATTTCGTTGCTCAAAAATAACCGCGCTGGTCTTAGCGCGGTTATTACACATCCTGATAGTATTGATACTATTGCTCTTTATTAACAAAGCTAGAGATCACAAAGTTGACCGCCGCGTAAGCTAGAATTGCCACTACAATACCAACTATTGAATACAAGATGGTATTCTTGGCCGACTGCACCTGCGTCTGGTCACCCTGCGAGGTGACGTAGCGAAAGCCGCCAATGATTAGCATAATCACTGATACGGCACCGATGATAAATAGCAAAACATTGGTGACAATGCGGAAAATAGGAGTCTGTCCCTGGTCACAACCATTTTCATTGCCAAAAAGACAAGCTGATTGGTCATCACCTTTGGCAGCTCCAGCCCCGCCTGATATATTTAATGGTTTTTCCCCACTAAAACTACCCGAGGATTTCGCTGGCGCAGCAAATGCTGGCGCCGCCTGAAACATCACGCCTGCCACCGATAGTGCCAGTGCGGGCACCGCTAGCAAACCGACAATACTATCTTTATTTAGTTTAATTCTCATACGGTCGATCCTTTCTGTATGATTTATTGATCTTATACGGATTATTATACAACATTTGGTAAATAATTGGGATTGCTTTTAAGCTACATTACTAGATAGTAACAGATATAGTAAGCAGATCAGCCCACAAACTGAGTAACGACAAAACTAACAATCGCATAAGCAGCTATCGACACTACTACACCAATAACCGCATACAAAATAGTATTCTTGGCCGACTGCATCTGCGTCTGGTCGCCCTGCGAGGTAGCATAACGAATGCCGCCAACAATAATCATGATCACTGATATTGCACCCATCAAAAACAAGAGTATATTTGTAACTGTTGTTAATACCGAGCTGAAACTGTTAGGAGTAGTACTGGTACCTGACGCCGTCAGACCATCAGTTATGCATTGTTTGGCGCTACCGCACGACTCAGCTTGAACTGGCACACCAACAAAAACCAGCATTGTCGCACTCAATATTAGTGTCAACACTGCCATTATTATATTTTTTTTCATAATTGCTCCTTTCTAGCTATAAAAACTATCAACAACCAGCATTACAATTGCCCTAGCAGCTATCGCCACCACTAGCCCGACAACCGCATACAAGACAGTATTCTTGGCCGATTGCAATTGCTGCTGATTGCCCTGCGAAGTAATATAGCGAATGCCGCCAACAATAATCATAATTACTGATATTGCCGCCAACAACCAAAATGCCCAACTAATCGGCGTGGAAATCGTCGTATGCGTGTTATCAATCTCATTGTGCTTGATAAGATCGCAATCCTCTTTATCGTAAGTGCCGCTGTCGCAGGCGCCATGTAATTGAGCCGCCCGGACCGCTGTTGGCATTACCACCATCGCCACCAGCGACACAATTCCAGCAATTACAACTGCTAACACGGCTATTCTACGCATAATTAGAAAAATGCTCCGTTCACGAACATTATTATTGCTGCCGACATGTAAACAACCACTAGACCAACGACGGTATATAACATAGCATTTTTAGCCTGAGCCACCTTGCTAGGGTCGCCTTGCGATGTGGCATAGATAAATCCAGCAATCACCAGCACAATAACTGCAATAACCGTTGCCCAGAAATACGCCAACCTGATTATACCTGGCAAAGCATCATTATCTGTCTTGGTCGGGAAATAAAGAATACTGTTCGCATCAATCTTGCGCGCAGCAAGGACAATCGTTTGCCAGATCATATAATGTCTCCTATAACATTAACGATTTGCACGGCGAGCATAGCAATCACGAAACCTATCAGCGCGTTCTGTACCGTCTTTTTAGCGCCAGCGACACCTTCTGGCGAGCCAGTACTATACATATAGGCAATACCGCCCTTGATCAAGAAGAATATAGCTACATACGTAGACGCTATCAAGAGACAACGTACAACATTAGCGCCGATCTTGAACCCAGTGCGGCTAAAATCAATTTTATCAGGCTCGCTAGCCGATTTCAGACCTTCAAACTCGCAGTCGCCGCTAGACCCCTTAGTCATCATGCCATTGTACCAAGCAGGCATGGCAAAGACGTAAGCATCGCACGACGCATCAGCCGCATAAGCTGCCGACGGGACAGCCGCAGAGAAGAAAACTGTACCCGTTATCACTGCTGCTAAAGCCAAAAATACGCGCTTCATTAGTCGAAAATCCCCCCTGGAATTAGCCAGTTTAATGCCAGATACATCAAGCCAAAAGCTATAATACCCACGGTTGTATTCGTCATAATTGTTTTGGCCTGGGCAACGCGGTTACTATTAGCATCACCGCTAGCATAGAGAATTCCTGCCCAGATAAACATACCAATTGCCACAATTCCGACCAAAACAACCAGTATCGTCAAGAAAAAATTGAGTAAGGCAAATATCGCCTCGCTATCCTCGGCCTTGGAACAAATCTCGTTTGGCAGCACCGCGCACTCTATCCCATCGGCATAAACCGGCCAACTAAACAGCGACAACACGCCAATAGCGCTAGTCAAAGCAATTAGATAGGTTGTTAGTTTCTGTTTCATAACGCGTGCGGCTTCCCTAATACTAGAGTATAGCGCTGGTAGTCCATATTTGCAAACATTTTTGACAAACATTAATATTTCTTATAACGCTCATTGACTTTTTGTAGCAAAAGTGCTATAATGAATAGTAGTATGCGGGATTGGGTAAGAACATGCCTGCAGGGTAGGATATCCTTGCGGCAAGGATTTTTAGTGCTCTCGGCAGTAACGATAGCATTATTTGCTAGTGTTCTAGCACTATCGCGACCAGCAGCAGCTGCCGATGCCGAGCGTTCTACCAAAAACGATACCGTTATTTACCAGAAACACACCTATACCAGAATCGACAAAGCGTCGTTTGCTAGCGGCGAAAAAACCAAAAGCCTGCCAATCGCTGGCTACGACGGCTACAAATACGAAGACAACGAAGGTATCCACCTCATCTTGACCGAGGGCGACGCCAAAACCGCCACCGAAGGCCAGGCGGTTAGCTATCTTTTGCGCAGCGGTATATACGATCCATCGACGCAATCCTCGTCAACCAAAGTATCTATCGCCAACGCACCAGAAGCAGACGGCGATGACGACGGCGACAATTGTAAGGTTAACGTCGGCTGGTTCGTCTGCCCGGCTACGCAGCTTATCGCCGACCGGATGGACGGCGTACTCGACATTATCAAAAGTTTCCTGATCGTCCACACGCTGCAAACCGACACCACCAAAAACAACCCGATTTACGAAATTTGGCAAAAAGTCCGCGACGTCTCCAATGTCTGTTTCGTCCTGGTGTTTTTGCTGATTATTTACGCGCAAATCACCAACCAAGGCCTGAGCAACTATGGTATCAAATCAATGCTGCCGCGCTTAATCATTGGGGCCATTTTGGTCAACGTTTCGTATTGGATATCTGGCGCTTTAGTCGATACCTCGAACGTACTCGGCTCGTCAATACAACAGTTCTTTACCGACGTCCGACACGGTTTGTCTAGCCACGGCCGTCTCGGCGACGAGCTGTCATGGACTGGCGTCACTGGGGTAGTGCTAGCTGGCGGTGGCGTACTCGGCAAGGTGGTCGTCGCTAACGGCGGTATCGGCCCGTCGCTGACACTGCTAACCACGATGTTAGTCGGCGCTATCGTCGCAGCCATCGTGGCGATGGTAGTTCTGGCTATGCGCCAAGCGCTAATCACCCTGTGTATCATCGTTGCACCGCTAGCTTTCGTGGCTTACGTATTGCCGAGCACAAATAAATATTTCGATAAGTGGAAAGATCTTTTTGCCACCATGCTGCTAATGTTCCCGCTTATATCGTTCATTTTCGGTGCGGCGCAGCTAGCCGGCTACGCTATCATCGCTAATGCCGGCGACTCAATTACCCAAATTATCATCGGCTTAGCTGTGCAGGTTGCACCGATCGCCATCACACCGCTTATCATCAAGCTTAGCGGTAATTTGCTCGGCAAACTCGCTGGTATTGTCAACAATCCGAACCGCGGTATCATCGATCGCACCCGCAACTGGGCGCAGGAACGCGCCGCTTACCAAGCTGCCAAAAACCGCGCCGGCAAGAGCCTAATCAATACCGACAGAGGTATCTTCAGAAGATCGCCGAAGCTAAAAAGAGCCGCCCGCGCCATCAACAGAGCCCACGGCAGCCGCGCTAACTTTGTCAACTCGGCCGTACGGCGGCAACATCGCCGCACCCAGCGCCGCAAAGGCTTAACCGCCGCTTACGAAGCCGCCGCTAGCAACAACGCTACCGAGTGGGATAACGACCGCTACGGCCGGCGCTCTGTCCAGACAGTCGAGGGTGAGAACGAAGCCCGCAAATCAGAAATCGGCAACACCTTCTACGCCACGCCGCATGGCCAGGCGCTTGAAGCACGCCGCCGCCGGGCCAGTATCCACAAATCCGAGCTTGACAACGCATTCGACCGCGGCCATCAAAATCTGACGCACCGCCAACAACTCGCCGAAATCGACAAAGCCCGCGTCCAAAATGAATTCAACGAAAGCAGAGCCGGCCAAGAAGTCGATACCGCCCGGCGCACCGTCGAGGCGCACAAACAGCGTATCAGCAACGACCAGCAAGCCCGCTGGGATACCTTGGCGCAAACCAGCCCAGGCTACAAAGCTCTAGAATTGAGCGTCAAGAAAAGCGAATTCGATGCTGCCCGCGCTAAAGAAAAACTTGGCAAAATGCACGCCGAAATTATCGCCCAGGGCGACCAAAGCGAACATGTCGTCAACCTGCGCGGCGCTAATGCTCCAACACAGGACTATGTACTGCACGTTGCCCGCGACATCAAGCGCGCCAATATCGAAACCAACCTGACCGCCGCTGCCAAACGCGCCGCTGAGCAGGCGCTGTCCAGCGAGGTCAATACTATGATGCTCGACAACACCGTCCGCGTCGACGGCAAACTGGTCCGCGAATACGCCGCTGGCATCGGCAGCCAATCAGCGGTACTGGCCGAATACGTGGCTAAATCGCGCAAAGAAGCTGGCGAAAAGATCGCGCAGCAAGCCGAACTAGCACACCACTTCAAACTCGACGCTGGGCAAATTGAAGCGCTGGCTACCGGCAAACTAGGCACCGACGCCGCTGGCCAGCCGGTTACCCAGCTGCATGTTACCGACGCCGCTGGCCGCAGCTATGCATTCGACGCCCGAGACGACTACGTCCGCGACATGTCGATCGCTGAATTGTTCAAGGTCGGCTCGGTCGAACAGAAGTTGAACGTCGTTAAACAAACCGGCAGGTTAGTCGACGAACACGGCAATGTGATAGCCACTGGCTACAACTACGACTTCCGCCGCTCGGTCGAGCAGGCTATCATCGATACCAAATTCATGCAGGCAGTTCCAGCCCTCAGCGACAAATCGCTCAAGGCTGTCCTCAACGGCGAATTCTACGGCGACGAAAGCCTGCAATACCAGTCCTTCCGCCAGATTCTCGAGGGCCGCATCAAAACCAGCACTATCGCTAACGCTAACGCTAACGCCCTAGCTGTGATGTTCGCCGACGTTGAGACAAGCGACCTGACCAGGACGCAGTTCAACAAGCTCATCGAGGACAGCATCAGGTCCGAGCAGAAGAAACTCGGCGATAAAGGCCTGCCGAACAGCGAAGCAGACGCCCGCCAGAGCCTAATAAAGCGGTTCAACAAGCGGCGCCGAAATGCCCGCAAGATGGCCGTTCAGGTACTCAGCACGCCAACCGTCCGCCAAACTTTGACCGACCAAGCCGTCGACGTCCTCAAGGAATTCGCTGGCGATTTGTACGACGGCGACGATGACGATGAAGACGATGATAATTAGCGAAAATAGTACCGACGACTTGATTATTTCGCCATAAAGATGTATAATAATACCACAAATGCGAGGTGGGTCGCATAGACATCATAAGCCACTAATCCCGAAGGAGGGGATTGAAGTTTTATGGTAAAAAGTCCAAATCTACTAGGTGAAAAAATTAGCCGCCGTGGATTATTAGAGGGGTTAACATTATTTGCAGGGGGATTAGCTCTTTCAGCTTGCGCTGAAGAATCTAGTACTGCAAAACCAGGTCCTGTAAAACCAGCCAGCCCGAGCACCGCAAATATACCGATGGAGACGGCTGACGCACGACCCACGCCGCCACCAACACCAGAGGCAACACCAACGCCAGAAGCAGAAACTCCGATAGATCTATCCGAAATTGTTCCAGAAGATAAGCTACGTGAAAAACTCGTGTTACCAAATTTTAAAGAAGTAAGAAGCAGATACAGATGGGATAGCGATGCCTGTCAAGAGATAGCTGGGGCACTTATTGGGGCCATTAATTGTCTTACCTGTCCCACCGTACTCAACCAAGGTACTGATAATGTATTCGGCCAATATGTAACCAAAGAAGGCACTTCAGGATATCTGGCTGATTCTATCTGCGACCGTGTAAAAGAAAAGTTTATTGAATTAACCATGAGTCCAGGCGCTCTTGATAGTGAAGGCACTCCGGAATTCTTTGATTGGGTAAGTGAACGATGCTATGCTAATGTTGGTATAGCTGTAGACGGCAATGTAAATGAGAAATTTTTCGATCATAGAGTCGCCCCGCTCACAAAAGGGAGAGAATTCTATAGGATAGACGAAGTTATACCTGTGCCAGAAAACAAAGATGGCGATATAGCAGAAGGTTCGGTACTTCCTGACAACACTGTTAAGTTAGTATGGGATACTTGCGCAAGCACCAACCTAGATCCATCAGACCCCAGGTACGCAGTGATGGATCCAGAAAACGACAAACGGCGTTTCACCGCTTATCTTGACAAAACAAGTGCAGGCGAGCTATCTATCAAAAAAATAGCTGTCGAAGAACTCACCGGACAGGCTAGATCAAAATAAATAAACCGCTTAAATACTAAGAAAAAGCGCTATTATAGCGCTTTTTCGTTTTATTTACTCTACAGATACTGTATAGTATATTATGGTTATGTATAAAAGGATAGCGCTTTTTGTTTTAGCTGCAATCATAGCAACAACTTCTTTGATAGCAATGATAGGTGAGAATGCTTTCGCTGCACCTGAACTTTCAGAACCTTATTTTCCTGCCGCATTAGTCGAGAGAGCAAAAAAGAAATCTGCTGCAAATGTATACATATATTGCGTTCATAAAAATTCTAGTCCCGCTCCTAGTTCCGCTGCTTCTAGTCCCGGTTCTAGTCCCGGTAATCAAGTTGTATTTAATAAGAACATAGGAGTAGCTAAGGATGATATATTGGGTCATGGTTGGGGCGGCTCAGCTAGTGGTGGAGCATCAGATTTTAATTCAAAAGGTGACAACAATCAAAACTGCGGGTCGTTAAGTATAACTACTTTTGTAAATTTTTTTAATAGCATTGGCTTCAATGGTAGCGATCCACAACAGATTCTCTGCAACATGGCGTCGAACGTTGTTATATACTCTACATCCGAGAGTAAATCGGAAAAAGAACAATGCGACAAGGATAAGGCTATGGAGGGAACGACTATTACAGTAAAATTAGAGGCTTTTGAAGCGCTCATTCGAATAAAAGTTGAAGATTTTGATAATGTTGATAGATTTTACACTGCCTATACACTTGTGAAGAGATATTGCAACGTAACCAACCAGGGTACTGACGTAACTAAAATTAAGGAAACGAATTATCCAATTTTTTTTGCTGATAAAACTGGCGAAGGTAACACTTATAGACATACGACAGACAAGGCAAACGACTCATTTTATACATGGAATGATATGACTAACTATACCCAAGGTACAGCGCACTGCAACACTATGATGAATAACTATATAGGCTACCAAAACCACACTCCAAAACAACCATGGGTAGACGACTACGTAGCATATCTTAAAAAAATCCATGCTGCGGAGGAGAAAGCAAAAACAGCCACAGCAGAGAAGGCAAAAGCAACGGAGACGAAAGAGTATGCAGAGGCTTGTAAATCCTTAGGCTATACCAGCGGTAAAGAACTGGAAGCTTGTGCAGAAGGCTTTAGACATTTAAGCGACGAATCATTTTGCGCAACTAAATATCAAGGTTCACCAGGAGAGCTAGCCGCCTGCCAAGCAGCTCAGGGTTCTACAAAAAAAGCTCCGCCGCCAGAAGAAAAAGAAGAAGACCAAGAAAACTGCAAAATTGACTATATCGGCTGGTTCATCTGCCCGATTGTCAACACCCTAGCCAGTATGTCTGAGGGTGCGCGGGCACAACTAATTAATATGTTAACTGTTGACGCCAAGAGTATTCTAGGCGACACTTCTGACGGCTCTGTCTATTCATATTGGTCGAAGATTCGCGATTATGCAAATATCCTCTTCGTGGTATTCTTCCTGTTTGTCATCTATTCGCAGATGACTGGATACGGTTTAGATAATTACGGCATCAAACGCATGTTGCCAAAATTAATAGTAGGCGTAATCGTGGTTAATGCATCATTCTACATATGCGGATTACTAGTAGACCTGTCTAACGTCGTCGGGTCGAGTGCTTTCAACTTTGTCTCGACCGCTGCCGTCGGCGATATAC
>CAJPON010000014.1 GCA_905372275.1 Candidatus Saccharimonadota bacterium | reverse complement strand
TGGCTCAAACCGGAATTGGGTTTTATATCAACCCAGGAGACACTTAATGATTAAGCGTCTCAACCGGTATTGATAACCAATTCGGCGTGCTATTTTCGACGGGCTTTCAGCCCTTGAGGCCCTTCAGGGCCTCAATTGTGATGGATTTCAAGGTGGCCCGTTTCTGGGCCTCTTCAGCCTTGATCTCGGCCCCAGTCGCCGCTTAGGACACATCCAGGGCTGTACTGGACGCGTCACCGAGCGCATCCAGGGCTCTGTAGTAACGGCCAGGATTGTTTTCCCAGCCGTACTTGAAGGCGTCCCACGACGCCTCGAACGTTCTGTGGGCCCGATCTCGAGCCCAGTCTGCCAGGTCGGCCTTGTGTCTGGCCCAGGCGGCCGTCCAGGCCGCATCCCGGGCATCGCGCCGACGAGCTCGAAGCTCGTCGGCAAGGGCCGGCCACAGGCCGGCGAGGACGACGATGATGGCGGTGGTCATGATTCCTCCTACGAAATCATCATTCACTCAAGGTAAAAGGGCAACCTTCCGCCCCTTTTTGAGAAACCTTGAGCGAAAAGCTAGTATTAATATAGCATAGAGTGGTGAAATTGTCAATACTTTTCGCAATTTTCCTGAAAACTAGTACAATAAACTTATGAATCTCGCGACCAGCCTCGACCAAATCAAAGGTGTCGGCCCGAAAACCGCAGCCGAGCTGCGCCGGGCGGGGCTCGAAACGGTTGGCGATATTTTACTGTTTTTGCCGCGCAAGCACGAGGATTTCACTAACGTGACACCGATTACCGAGTTGCAACCCGGTAAGGTAACAATCCGCGCTCGCTGCCAGCAAATCAGCACTCGGCCAGTCCGCCGCGGACTGCGCTTGACGACGGCGGTGCTGGCTGACGATACCAGCAAGCTTAACGCGGTGTGGTTCAATCAGCCATACCGGGTGCAGCAACTGGGCAGCAGCGATGAATGGTTTTATTTTAGCGGCGAGTTCGAGTATAACTACGGCCGCTACCAGCTAACCAACCCGACGGCCGAGCTCGCCAAAGAGCTGCCGGTACAAGCCGATCGTTTACTGCCAGTGTACCATGCGGTGCGCGGGCTAAAATCGCAAACGGTGCGCAAAATCCTCGAGCAGCTACGCCCATTGATGAGCGTTTTGCCCGAAACTCTGCCGCCAAGCGTCGTCAAGAACGAGAAGTTGCTCGACCGCGCGGCGGCAATTTCGGCGATGCATTTTCCGCGCGACGAGAGGGAAGTGGAGCAGGCTCGCCAGCGCCTGGCGTTCGAAGAGCTATTCGAGCTGGTTTTGGCTAGCCAGCTCAACAAAATTGACAACCAGAAGCTGGCTGGCTTCGCTATTCCGTTTGAAAAGTCTGTCGTGCAGGATTTTGTCAAGAAATTACCGTTCGCGCTAACCAGCGCCCAGCGCCGCGCCGCCTGGGACATCTTGCAAGATTTCGAAAATGCTAGGCCGATGAATCGCTTACTGCAAGGCGATGTCGGCAGCGGCAAGACGGTGGTGGCCGGATTGGCAGCGCGGCAGGCGGCGAGTGCTGGCTATCAAACGGCGTTCATGGCGCCGACCGAGATTTTGGCGCGGCAGCACGCCGAGACGCTAGCGAAGCTTCTCGAGCCTTTCGGCGTGACGGTTGGTTTGCTAATCGGCAGCGTCAAGGGCAAATCCCGCCAAACGCTCTACCAGCAAATTGCAAGCGGCGCGGTTGACGTGGTTGTCGGCACGCACGCGCTTATCCAGGATAAGGTGGAATTTCACCGCCTGGGCTTTGTAATTATCGATGAGCAGCATCGCTTCGGCGTCGAGCAGCGGCAGAGGCTGCTGATGAAGTTTAAGACGGAGAAAGTTGGGTCGGGGGCGCTTGATACACTTTCTGAACCTATGATGATTGCCGCTGGCTCGTCTCGAGAGACCGGGCGCGTAGCCCCAGGCTCGCGAGCGAGACACGGAGGTGAGGAAAGTATATCGAGCGTGCCGCCGGATAAGAAAAAATTATCAGTAGCCGCCATGCCGCACCTCTTAGCGATGACGGCCACGCCGATCCCGCGCAGTTTGGCGCTGACTGTTTACGGCGAACTAGACGTCAGCGTCCTCGACGAGCAGCCGCGCGGCCGCCGGCCGATTCTTACTAAGATTATTTCGCCGCCCTCGCGCGAGGCCGCTTATACTGCTATCGACCAGCAAATTGCCCAGGGCCGCCAGGCTTACGTAGTTTGCAGCTTAATTACCGATAGCGATTCTAGCGACCGCAAAAGCGTCGAAGCCGAATACAAGCGACTCAAAAATAGCATTTTTGGCCGCCGCCGCATCGCTATGCTGCACGGCAAGATGGCTGCTAGCGAAAAAGATCAAATCATGCAAGCTTTCAAAAATCAAAAATACGATGTCTTGGTTAGCACCACTGTTATCGAGGTTGGCGTCGACGTACCAAACGCTACGATTATGATGATTGAGGACGCCGACCAATTTGGCTTAGCACAATTGCACCAGCTGCGCGGGCGGGTCGGCCGCGGTCAGCACCAAAGCTACTGCTACTTGATGATGAGTACGAATAACAAACCGTCGCAGCGTTTGCGGGAAATAGAAAAATCCAGCGACGGCTTTCATCTAGCAGAGGTCGATATGAGCTTGCGCGGCCCCGGCGAGATTTACGGACGCATGCAGCACGGCGCGCTTAATCTGCAAATCGCTACGCTAGCCGACACGCAGCTGATTGCTCGCGCCCAGAAAGCCGCTAAACGCTTCATCGATAGCGGCGAAAGTTTATCGAAATATCCAGCACTAGAAGCACACGTCCGCCATAATCAGCGGTTAACGACGCTTAATTAGAATTATTTTCGAGTTTTTTAATTGTTTTTTCTAGATTGATTATACGCCTCGTGTGATTTTCGGTTATGTAATCAGTAGACCAAAACTTGTTGCTCTGAATAAAAAATATTACACCTATCAGAATCGTATTGATAATTGTCAATACGGCGATAATCGATATGACTATAGTTTGTTTGCTGGTTTTGCTGTTTCGCATACTTAACCTCCGAGGAATGCTGATGTTTTGTATCTGTAGGCTCTCCGTAACTTAAAACTAAGTATATAGCACAATGCTTATGTTTGGCAAATTCTATCTGTCTTTTACCTTTTGCTGAGCCGTTGCCAAACGGGCGTGCTATAATACAATTCATGTACAGCGGGACAACATTTCGTTCGCATTCGGGCAACTTTATCGGCGTGCATCAGAAAATCGACCGGATTGCTCGCCGCGATTTGCGCAAAATATCAAGGGTTGGCCGCGGTTTTCCTTCTGCCAAGGATATTTTGCATTTCGAAGGCAACAACGGCCCCGACGGCATCAAGCGCAAAAGTCCAGGCGTCGATGAGCCGTGGCATTTCATCGACCCCAGCGACCCCAGCGATACGGCGCTGGTCGAGATGATTATGGATCATTATGCCAATTTAGTGCAGGCGCTTAAGAAGCGTAATAATGTGCGGGCAGCCTTTGAGGCGGCTTGGATGGCTCATGCCATTACCGACGGTCTAACGCCAGCTCATCATTATCCGCTAGGCGAAAAGATTGAGGAGCTGTGGGGACGGCCTCAAAACGAGCGGGCGTCGATCGCCGAAAAAGGCATCATCAGAGGCTCGACCATGCGCGAGACTCTTAACAAAAACTGGGAGTATTGGGGTGCTAAGGGCGTGTTTGCGACACATGTGTTATTTGAGCTAGGTGTAGCGACCAGCATCAAGACGACTAAGTTTCCCGATTCGGCGCCAAATTCAATCTGGCTCAAACTAGCAGATGATAAGGATTTGCAGACGGTATTTCTCGATGCAGTGCAGCAAGTTTACGCGCTAGGCATGTACGAGGAATTCTGGAAGCGCGGCTGGACGACCCATCTAGCGCAGCAAACGCGGCAAACGCTGATCCCGCTAATTGCTAATGTCATCACGTATTTTTGGTACCGCGCCTACCGCGAGGCGCACCAGTGAGCTCAATCCGAGTAATCTCTGGGCGTTTCGGCGGGCGGCTGCTGGATGCACCTAAAGATAACAACACTCGCACCAAGCCGATGGGCGAGCGGATTCGCAACGCTATGTTCAATAGCATCGGCAACGATATTAACGGCGCACAGGTTTTAGACGCTTTTGCTGGTACTGGCGCGGTTGGCCTTGAAGCTCTCAGCCGCGGTGCTGCCCGCGTAACGTTCATCGAACGCGATAAAATTGCTCAAAAAATCTTAAGCAATAATGTGTCCTCGCTAGGCGTTCAAAATGAAGCAAAAATTATTAGCGCCCCTGTCAATTCGTGGATTGAGTCTGGCGGCGCAGGCAAGTATGACATAATCTTCGCCGATCCGCCATACAAAAATCCGCAGTTTTCCACAGTTAGTAAACTTTTCGGACTTCTCAAACCAGGCGGGCTTATGGTATTATCACATCCAGGAAGAGGTGAGGAACCAAATCTGGGAAACGAAATTGTTGTGGTGGACAATCGTAGTTATGGAAATGCTTACCTCACCTCTTTCCGCCGAAAATAGATTTCTTTTGCCATTTATATCAGCTTACAACTAGTAAGCTGATTTTTTATCAGCAGCGAAATACCCGTTGCCTGAATTATTGAAGAAAAAGAACGGTAGCTCTGGCAACGGGCTACCGTTCTTTTTCTTATAGAGCGTGTCTAGTGTGTGATTCACTGATACGCTGTTCAGAAAAAGAATCCGTACATTAAAAATTCGGACAACAATAGCAAACTCTATCATCGTTAGAATAAGTAAACTGGCCGAAGAAATGATTTGTAGCGGCTGCAGAGACATAAGTTAACGACGAAGTCAAAAATATGACTTTAGGCTGCGTGCAACTTAAAGTTGTACCACCAACCTTGATAACTCTTGCCAAGCTTAGCAACAGTTTTGCGCTGTTACTTTTTTAGGTATGAAGGTTTAGGGATTCGGGTAGTTTTACAATTTGGAGATTTGGGGGTTGTGGTGTATGCTATAAATATGTTTAATCGTCTTTACCACCACATTAGGCGAATATTTGATACTCCATCCATTGAAGAAATCGCCGCGTATCAGCATAAAATACCAGGGAGTATTTATGTTAATACTTCTTATGATGAAAAGACGAAGTTCTATACTGCAACCATCACTAGTCTTGACAAGAAAAAGATCACCGCACTGCTCATTACGGAAAGCCGTGATGCAGTGAGACTTGTCGAGAATGTAAATGACTTGCTACTCACCTACTTGGATATACCAGAACGGATTAAGCCAAGTATGCCGAGACTATTGCCAGAAGATATAGACTACGCAAATCAGCTAATCAAAAGCAATCAGCTTGTCCTGGCAAAATAGATGTCTGAGTTTTATCGCGCAATCAGGACAAAGAAACTTATCGCGTTGCTGATACGGTACGGGTTTATTAGCAAACTGGGATCAAAGCACGGCAAGTATGTCAGAGAGTCAGACAATAAGACTGTCATCGTGCCAAGACACCGCGTGCTATCCTCTGGAACGTCAAAGCAGATTTGTGAGTATTTAAGGGATGAATGTAAAATACCGGCGAAAGAACTTAAAAAGTTATTCTGACGGAGTAACAAAAATTGAACCAAAAATCGCCCGAAAAGGCGACGATTGGGATTCTTACCTGAAATGGTGCGGATGAAAGGACTTGAACCTTCACGCTCGAAAGCACATGCTCCTAAGGCATGCGTGTCTACCAATTCCACCACATCCGCGAGCTTTTGCAAGCTCTAGCGGCACACCGCTGCCGTGCAAATCGCACGTATTTTGCTTGCACAAATAATTATAGCAAACTTCTAACAAATTCGCGAAAAATTGCTGCAGCTTATGCTAAAATAGATTTATATGAAGATGAGGGTGTATGAGCAAAATTGCTAATTACCTACGCGGACATTTGCTAGGAGAGATTGACTTCCGGCCCGATGTGCGGCAGGCTTATATTAACGATGCTGGAGTATTGAGCTTAGCGCCAGAGATGATCGTCGCGCCGCGCAATACCGAAGATATTCGCAAAACGGCACGATTATCGTGGCAATTAGCTGAACGCGGGCATGTTCAGGCAATAACTGCCCGCGGTTCAGGCCGCGGAACTACAGGCGGCGCAATTGGCCGCGGGGCGATAGCCGATATGTCGCGGCACATGAATAATGTTTTTGAGTATGATACCAAGCAGCGGTTAGTTCGCTTGCAGCCCGGCACGACCATTGGAACCCTGTGTCAAGCGCTAAGCCTGCAGGGCGTTAGCATCCCGCCGCTCGACGGCCTAGATGCGCGTCGAACAGTTGGCGGATCTATCGCTGACAATCTAGCTGGACTGACTAGCGGTAAATACGGCGATTTGAGCGCCTTTATCAGCCAGCTCGAGATCGTTTTGGCAAATGGCGATATTTTGCAGACAGGCCCGCTTGGCCGGCGCGAGCTCAGCCGCAAGAAAGGCCTGCAGAATCTAGAGGGCGATATTTACCGTGGCATTGACGCAATCATTGACGAATACCACGACGTGATTACCGCTCTGCCAGAATATGATAAGTCTGGCTATAGCTCTATAGCCTCTGTCAAGAGAGGAAATCAGTTCGACTTGACACCGCTATTCATCGGTGCGCAGGGTACGCTAGGTATTATCAGCGAGATGATTTTGCGCACCGAATTTCTTAGCCAGAGCAATGAGGTCTTTGCGCTAGTATTTGCTTCGGCTAGCGTAGCCAATGACGCTATGCGTATATTGCGCGATAGCGGCGCAGCTTTTGCCGAGTATTTTGACGCCCAACTATTTAGCGCTGCCGCTGCTGCTGGCCGGCACTTTGACTGGTTTGGCTTGGACGGAGCCGACCCGCAGGCGGTTATTATCGCCGGGTTTGACGATTTCAATGGTCGCACTCGCGCTCGTAACCTCAAAAAAATCCAGAAGACATTCAGCAGTGCCGAGGGAGTCAAATTCGTTTCTAGCGAAGACACTGACGATGGCGCGCTATTATCGACACTTAATATTGCTCGCTATGCCGAATTGCCTGACAAAAACCCAGCTTTTGCGCCGCATTTGTATAGTGATATTTATATTCCAGCTGCGCGTTTCGATGAATTTACCAAAGCATTAACAGTTTTGGCTGGTCGTCTGCATTGTAATATGCCTATTTCTGGGCATGTGCTAACCGAAACTTACACGGTTCATCCGGTACTGTCGCTGCGTCAAGTTGGAGACAAGCAAAAATTATTCAAGATTTTTGATGAATTGTCTAATTTGGCTATTAAGTATGACGGCGCGCTCATTGGCCAAGCAGCCGAGGGACGGATCGCAGCGCATTTCGCGTATAAGCACCTTGACGTTCGCACTCGCGAGATGTACGCGGCTATCAAAAAAGTTTTTGATCCGCTCGGTATTATGAATCCAGGCGTCAAAGTCGGCGATAATCTGCGATCGCTCACCGCTAGTGTTAACGGCGATGTTTTACCGCAGGTATAGGCATATACTGCCAGAATATATTTTCTACAAAATGGATTGTTAGAACTGTTAACGCCGCTAGCAAAAAGTGACTTCTTGATTAATTAACAGACCAAATATATGCACGCTATCGCTTACACTTATTTAAAACCAGCGTAGAAGAAGAGAAGAGTAATCGTATTTTGAGCAGAACAGCTAGGCTGCTTGGCTCGACGCTAAATCAGGAAACTTTGCCTCTACTCGGCGTAAGCGCTTATCAAGCGAGTTATAAAGCGTGTCGTCTACCATCTCGCGGCTGCCAGACTCATGATATAGCTCGCGGCGAACGACAGCAAGGTCGGCCCGTAAGCTCTCTTGGCTGGCTGCTAGCTCGGCTTGCCCAGCCTTTAATTCCTGGAATCGTTCATCTGCCGCCAGATCCATATCTTTCACGATATCAACCAGAGTCTTGTGATCTTTGCGGATATCAGCAAGCTGCTCATCGATTTGCTCAAAACGCTCGTCAATTTGTTTAAACCGTTCGTCCATCGTTTTTGCTAGATTAGCAACGATATCGCTTAAGTTCTCAATTTTAATCGCTAGCTCTTCGTTCGTCATACTTCTATTTAACCACAAACATTAGCTGCGAGGCAACTATTTGCTCAACAAAAAAGCCCGCTTTGCCTGAGCGGGCAGCATTAACGTTGTTCCACTAAATACAAGTTATGGTACAGATGAGAGGACTTGAACCTCCACGCCCCGAAGGGCACTAGCACCTGAAGCTAGCGCGTCTACCAATTCCGCCACATCTGCGTGTGATTGTAAAGTACTATATCGCGACATCTACCGATTCTTAGCAACGCGCAGCGCGTCTACGCATACTTGCGTTGCCCACGCAGTCGCCACATCTGCGTATAACTTGTGAAGCACTACATTGCGATTATCTACTAATCTCTAGAAGACTGACGCACAGCGCATCCACACATACGTGAGTCGCCCACGCAGTCCGCCGCGCATAATCATATCTAGCGCGCAAACTCATTCTAGCTGATTTAGGTGCGCCTGTAAAGAGTTTGTAGATAGCACTCTTGCAAAATAATTCCATTTATGCTATAATAGGGGTATATGATGGCACCAGCATCCAATGTAATCGCCGATACAGAAGTGCGCTATCCAGATACGGTACGCGCTTGCCAGCTCGTCGAGCAGTCGTGGCGCAGCGCTGCGACGTTGTACGGCTACGAAGAATACGATATTGACACCGAGTCAAAATTACAGAACCGCCGCCGCTACGATATTGTAGCAGGTACTTTCGGCGTATCAGCGTATCCGAGCGCGGCTTACCTGCTGCGTTACGAGCACGCTGGCTGCGAGTCGCCGCGAGCTGATGTCGAAGCAATCGCTATCGCCAAGCGCGGCCTCGACGCTATGGGCATCAAGCGTTCGGCTTATAATTTGCGCATCAATGACTCAGAGATGCTCGATTTGCTACTGAGCGAATACCTTGATCTTGACGCCGTACAAACTAGCCTAATGGCGCGCCTACTGGCGCAGAAGCGAACATTAGCCCCAGATAAGTTTCGCGACCGCGCGATTGATATCGTAGGGTTGTCGCACTCTAGCGAAGTTCTACAAAAATTATCTAAGCTTTTGACCGCCAGGTCGGCCGAAGACCTACCAGAAGTTATCCGCCATAGCGAATGTTATGTGAATTTAGTGGCGCTATATGAACGGTTAGAGCGGCTGGGAATTGATAACGTTATCCTTGATATCACGTTGGCACATCCAGAATACACTGGCGGCATTATTTTCGATTTCACCGAAGCTGATGCTACGCATAGTGCCTTGCTGTATAAGGGCGGACGCTACGTCAATAACGACTTGCAAAGTTCGGTCGGCGGCCAATCAGACATGTCGAACATTATTGAGCTGCTAGCGCGCCATACCGGTATGCGCCACCTTGAGAGCGCTACTCAGGCTTATATTGTAACTGTAGGCAATGTACTTGACGACGCTGAACGAATCGCCGAAAAGCTGCGCAGCGAGCGGGTTTCGGTCGAGGTTGATTATACTGGCCGGCCGATTGACCGCCAGATCAAAGAAGCCATTAAAAAGCGCGTCCGCTACGTGATGACCGTCGACGAGCAGTCTGTCGCCAAGGGCTTGTATAACCTGCAAAATATTCGCGAAAACAGCGAACAGCAAGTCAGCTTCGAGCGCGTCGTCACCGCTGTCAGCGATCGCCGTCATCATCAGCATTACGACGAAGACGACGATGTTTTCGACTTGTCAGATATCTTGTAGCTTATCCAAAATAGCCAGCCCGGGTATAATCTGTTATAATACGTCGTTATGAAGACGACTGTGAAGAAATTATCGGCCACCCGCGTCCTAGTAACGGTAGCGGCAGGCCAGCCAGAGCTCGAGACGGCAGAACAAGTTGCACTCAAGCGAATGGCTAAAAATATCAAAGTTAACGGTTTCCGCCAGGGCCACGTGCCGATTGCGGTAGTCAAAAAGCACGCCGACCCGCACACGCTTAGCCAAGAGACATTAGAGGCCGCAATTAATCGCGCTGTCGCCGAGGCGTTCCTGAGCAACAAACTGCAAGTACTTGATCGCCCAGAAGTCGAGCTGAAGAAGTTCGTACCTGGCGAGATGCTGGAATTTACGGCCGAGGCTGATATCATGCCTGAGGTTAAGCTTGGCGATTACAAGAAACTCAAAGCAACCAAAAAGGCAATCAAGGTTGACAAAAAAGACGTCGAAGAAGTAATCGAACGCATTCGTAAAGGTTTGGCTGAAAAGACTGAGACCACCGAATCAGCACGAGACGGCGACGAGGTGATTATTGATTTCGTCGGTAAGCGCGGCGGCGAAGCTTTCCAGGGCGGCACCGGCAAAGATTATCCGCTGACTCTCGGTAGCGGCGCTTTTATCCCGGGTTTTGAAGAAGCGCTAGTCGGCCTCAAAGCGGGCGATAAAAAGGACGTCGCCCTGCAATTCCCGAAAGATTATCATGCCAAAGACCTGGCTGGCGCCGACGTAGTGTTTGAAACGACTATCAAGAAAGTCAACAAGATAGAATTGCCCGAGCTGAATGACGAGTTCGCGGCCAAAGCCGGCCCTTATACTTCGATGGACGATTTGCGTCAAGATATCGAAGCCGAAATCACTGCGCAGCAAGAGCGCCAAGCGCTAGACGAATTGAAAGACGATTTGGTTAAGCAATTAGTAGCAGCCAGCGATGTGGCTGTGCCAGACGTACTGCGTCAAGATCAGATCCGCTCGCTGGAGCAGGATTTGGTGCAAAATTTACGGTACCGCGGCATGACGCTTGATCAATACTACGAATCGCGCGGGTTTTCTAACCGCGACGCTTGGGTCGAAGCAGAAGCTAACGATACAGCCGAGGCGCGTATCAAAGCTGGGTTGGTACTAGCCGAACTGAGCAAAGAGCTGGCAATCGAAGCAACCGCCGACGAGCTGGCAGCGCACATCAATGCTTACAAGCAACAATACGCTAATAACACCGAAATGGCTAAACGTTTCGATCAGCCAGAAGCCCAGCGCGAGATTGCCAACCGCTTAATCACCGAGAAGACCGTTGATAAATTGGTTGAGCTGAACACTCCAGATACTAAGAAAGCAAAAACTGTGAAAACCGACAAAAGCAAGGCGGACAAGACCGCTAAGTCTGGCAAAAATAGCAAAGACGGCAAACCGGCCGCCAAGAAACCAGCTGGCAAGAAATCTAGCGCCAAAGCAAAGAAATCAGAAGCGGCAAGCAAGTAGCAGATAGCCTGCCAAAAAATACCTCGCTAGTGTAAGCGGGGTATTTTGAATATGATATAAAATACTGCAAAAAAAGACTAACAGCCCCGCCCCCGGCGAGACTGTTAGTCTGCGGGGCGCGGGACTCTACGCCCCGTTCTCACTTCGCGGCGGGCGCGCCCGCCGCTCCCGAAGGGTGTAACCGGCATCGATCAGGGCGATGCCGATGAAAAACAACAGGTATCCCCAGAAGGGAGTACCCACTACCTGGGTCGTCGCAGGGTCGGCGGCCCAGGCTGTCATCAGAGCGAGCGCACTTGCTCCGATGACAAAATCTCCCGCCACCCGCAGGTTGGCGGGGACAGCGAACAGAGTGGCGGTGACCAGCGCCATGCAGGCGCTGGTCACCGCCCACCAGGGCGCCTCGACCAGGGCAGCGAAGCCCCGGCCGATGACACTCTCCTCCCCGGCTGCGGAGCCGAGGAGAAGGAGAAACCCTCCCGCCGGCCAGATGGCCAGTAGGAGGGTGGTGATGAGGCGCCGCCACAACGGCGGCGTCTGGTCGTTCGGGGGAATGGGTACGCTCATAGCGGACCATCCTTCCTCTTTCGATAAAAACGGGACGAGACAGCGCGGGATTGCGCCATCCATCTAACTATTATACTACATTTCGCGTTAAATAGCAAGTTATTAGCACTCTGCCTTGACGAGTGCTAATTAGTACGCTACAATTAGACCATGAAACCATCGAATTACTTAGTGCCCAACGTAATCGTCCGTACGTGCGACGGCGAGCGCGGTTACGACATTTATTCGCGCCTGCTAGAGGATCGCATCATTTTTTTGGGTGAGGAAGTCAACGAAGCTACGGCCAACGTCATCGTGGCGCAACTGCTGCACTTGGCTAACGAAGATCCCGAAAAGGACATCCAGCTCTACATTAACAGTCCGGGCGGCGTGGTGTACGATGGCTTAGCAATTTATGATACTATGCAATACATCAAGCCTGACGTCCAGACGATTGGCATCGGGCTGCAAGCCAGCATGGGCGCTTTCTTGCTCAGCAGCGGCGCCAAGGGCAAGCGCTATTTACTGCCGAACGCCCGGGTGATGATCCACCAGCCGTCGAGCGGTACCCACGGCAAGGTGACCGACCAAGAAATCAGCCTGCGCGAGGCCATAGAGCTAAAAGAGCGGTTAGCAAAAATCATAGCCGGCAACACTGGCCAGAAACTTGACAAAGTCAAAGCTGACATGGAGCGCGACTACTGGATGAGCGCCGACGAAGCGCTGCAATACGGCGTAGTCGACGAAGTAATCGGCCGCAAAAGCAGCGAAAGCAAACCAGCGAAATCTGGAAAATAGTTCGCCGAGGTGGTAGTCGTCCGGTTTAACGGCTGCGCGATAACGGTGATGATTCCTAGCAGAGTAGCGATTTCTAGACAGAAGGTCGTGTCTTGAGACATGCTGTGGTATAATTTAGATATTCTAATCGTTCCAGCCTGAGGAGGTGAAGAAGAAATGATTAGAATCCTTGTGGCCATGATTTTGGCCTCTTTTAGCTGTGGCACTATCGCCGCTGCGTTTGCCCACAGAGCATACATACTTGCTGAGGGCCAAGGGATTTTCAGTCCCTACTCAGCCCGTATGCATGCCGCGTACAAAACGCGGTACTATAGGCTTGGAGCAGTCACATGGTGTTTTTACACCATAGCTGCTTGTTTTGCAGCTGTTAGGCTGCTAGCAGTAGACTCTGTTTGGGCAGCCATCGGCGCTGCTCTGCTTGTCACAATCAGTTACGTTATGGCGGCT
Organism: Candidatus Saccharimonadota bacterium; assembly: GCA_905372275.1. GTDB lineage: Bacteria > Patescibacteriota > Saccharimonadia > Saccharimonadales > Saccharimonadaceae > Saccharimonas. Next base: position 5,101 of record CAJPON010000014.1, on the reverse strand, counting down.
TTCGCCCGCGCGATGGCCAAAGCCGCCATAGTATGGCGTGACTCACAGCGCGACACCACCCACCTCGACAGCGCCTCTTAACGAGGCGACTCCAGCTAGGGGGAGCCATCCCTAGCCGCCCCGCCGGGTAAAACTGGCGGGGATTTTCCTTGTTTTTATCGCCAAAACTCTTGACTTAGCGGCTTCGCGCGATTATAATTAGAGCTAATGAAGATTGTGTAATGTGGGTTGGTTGTGTACTGCGCCTGTGGCGCGGCGTTTTTGGTATGCGGTATCTACATTTAGTAAAGCTTCGGCGCCAATCGCAAGCGGGAATCATCACCCTAGTGCGGTTTCATCAAACTTAACCATCAAGCAGGAGTACTATGCCACAAGCAACAACGGCGCAGCACACCCCGGTCAAACGTGTCTTCTTCACCAATGATGACACAGCGGTCGAGGTGCCGAACCTCTTGGCTCATCAAAAGGAATCATGGAGAGATTTCGTCGAGACGGGCCTAAGCGAGATCTTCGCAGAACTCAACCCAATCGAGGATTACACCGGCCAAAAACTTGAATTACGATTCAAGGATTACAAATTTGAGGATCCAAAAAATGACGAGAAATTCGCCAAAGAGAATAATTTGACGTTTGAAGCGCCGCTGTCGGTAACTGTCGAACTGACAAACAAGGTAACCGGCGAGGTCAAAGAACAAGAAATATATCTGGGCGACTATCCATGGATGACCGACCGGGCGACGTTCATCATCAACGGTACCGAACGCGTAGTCGTTAGCCAGCTGATTCGTTCGGCGGGCGTCTTCTACACGGCTGAAAAGGGTGCTGGGCGCAGCTTATACAGCGCTAAGCTGATTCCGGGCCGCGGTGCTTGGCTGGAGTTCGAGACCAGCGCTAGCGGCGCTATCTACGTCAAGATCGATCGCCGCCGCAAAATTGCCGTAACGACATTTCTGCGAGCACTCGGCTACAGTAAAGTATCTGAGATCAAAGAATTATTCGAAGATATTGATACTGGCGATGTCAAATATATCGACGCTACGCTCGAGAAAGATCCGGCTCATGGCGTCAACGAGGCCTTGATTGAAGTCTACCGCCGCTTGCGCCCGGGCGACCTGGCGACGACCGATAACGCGCGCCAGATGATTGAACGGATGTTCTTTGACTTCAAACGCTTTGACTACAGTCGTGTCGGCCGTTACAAGATGAACAAGCGTTTGGGTCTAGATGTGCCAAATATCGCCGAGAATCGTACTTTGCAAAAGAGCGACTTGGTGGCTATCATCCGCGAATTGATCCGCATGAATAACACCCAAGAGCCAGGCGATGATATTGACGCACTCGACAATCGGCGGATCAAGCTGGTAGGCGAACTAGTGGCGCGCCAATTCCGCGTCGGCATGCTGCGCATGCAGCGCAACGCCATGGATCGCATGTCAATGTCTGATCTCGAAAATGTCACGCCGAGCCAATTAATTAACGCCCGCCCGGTCGTGGCAGCGGTACGCGAATTCTTTGCTTCTAGCCAGCTCAGCCAGCTGCTCGATGAGGTCAACCCGATTTCAGAGCTTAGCCATAAGCGCCGATTGAGCTCGATGGGGCCAGGCGGCTTAAGCCGCGAGCGTGCCGGCTTCGAGGTGCGCGATGCTCACCCGACGCATTACGGACGAATCTGCTCGGTCGAGACGCCAGAGGGCGCTAATATTGGTTTGGTGTTGAACCTGGCGACTTATGCACGGATTAACGAATACGGCTTCATTGAGACGCCATATCTCAAGGTTGTTGGCGGCCACGTCACCGATGAAGTTGTCTATCTCGACGCCTCCCAAGAAGTTAACGAAGTGATTGCCGACGCTGGCGTCAAGCTAGATGAGAATAACAATCTGAAAAGCCCTCGTGTTTCGGCCCGCAAGTTCTTGCAGCCAGCCCGCGTCGATGCTTCGGAAGTGACGTTGATTGACGCTTCGCACAAGCAAATCCTCGGCTCGACCGCTAGTCTGGTGCCATTCATCGAGAAAAACCGCGTCGACCGCGCTTTGACTGGCTCGAACATGCAACGCCAGGCAGTGCCGCTATTGCAGCCGCAGTCGCCAACTGTCGGTACTGGTATCGAAGCTAATATTGCTCGCGATTCCAGCCAACTGGTTGTTGCTGAAGCTGATGGCGAAGTTATCCGTGCTGATGGCGATAGCATCGAAATCAAATACGCTGACGGCGTTAAAAAATACGACTTGATTCATTTCACCAAGAGCAACGATGATCGCTGCATCAACCAGAAAGTTCGAGTCCAGCGCGGCGAGCAGGTCGCTAAGGGCGATATCTTGATCGAAGGTATGTCAATCGCTGACGGCGAATTGGCGCTCGGCAAAGATTTGCTGGTAGCCTTCATGCCGTGGGGCGGCTACAATATGGAGGATGCTATCGTCATCAGTCGCCGCTTGGTCGAAGACGATACACTGACCTCGGTCAATATCAAGGATTACTCAGTTGAAGTTCGCGAAACCAAGCTCGGTCCAGAGATTGTTACTCGCGATATCCCGAATGTATCGGAAGACAGTTTGCGCCACCTCGACGAGGACGGTATCGTACAGGTTGGTTCTGAAGTGCGCGCCGGCGATGTCTTGGTTGGTAAGATTACGCCAAAGGGCGAGCAAGAACTTTCGAGCGAGGAGCGCTTACTACGGGCTATCTTCGGCGAAAAAGCCAAGGATGTGCGCGATACTTCGCAGCGCATGAATAATGCTGGCGGCGGCAAAGTTGTCGGTGTTAAGATTTTCAGCCGCGAAAACGGCCACGAATTAAAGGCTGGCGTGCTGATGCAGATCCAGATTTACGTCGCACAACTACGCAAAATCAGTGTCGGCGACAAGATGGCTGGCCGTCACGGCAACAAGGGCGTGGTAGCGCGTATTTTGCCAGTCGAGGATATGCCATATTTAGCCGACGGTACTCCAGTAGATGTAGTGCTTAACCCGCTAGGTGTGCCAAGCCGTATGAACTTGGGCCAGCTGTTCGAGACACATTTGGGTATGGCTGCCCGCGCTCTCGGCTACAAAGTCGCTACGCCGCCATTTAACGGTGTCAGCAATGAAACGATTGAGGAACAACTCGAGAAAGCCGGCTTCGCCAAAGATGGCAAGAGCCAACTCTTCGACGGCCGCAGCGGCGAAGCCTTTGAGGAACGCACTACTGTTGGCGTCATGCACATGATCAAGCTGCACCACATGGTCAGCGACAAGATTCACGCCCGCTCGACCGGCCCGTACACCATGGTCACTCAGCAGCCGCTCGGCGGTAAAGCGCAAAACGGCGGCCAGCGCTTCGGTGAGATGGAGGTTTGGGCGCTAGAAGCTTACGGTGCGGCGACTACTTTGCAAGAAATGCTAACTATCAAGTCCGACGACGTTTACGGCCGCGCTAAAGCTTACGAGTCAATTATCAAGCACGACGTCATCACCGGCCCGAAGCTACCAGAAAGCTTTAATGTTTTAGTGAAGGAACTGCAAGGTTTGGGGTTGCGCGTCGATCTGGTTGACGAACACACCAACAATATCGACGCCGAAAATCTTATCGCTACTAGTGGTCCGGCTGACAAAACTGTGCCAGCGAACGATGGCGGCAATGCTAAAGATTCCGACGACGATGACGACGAAGAAACCTACCTTGACGAATCTGACGGTATCGGCAATATCGACGACGGCATGAGCGTGCGTGATATTGACGATGACGGCCAAATCTCGGAAGAGGAAAGCGATTACGATAATTACGACGATACAAACGATAATGAAGAGGAGGAGGCGTAAGATGGCACGAGTAGTCTCGACATCTGGTATCGCAGATTTTGACGCGGTACGCTTGGTGGTTGCCAGCCCGGAAGATATCCTAAAATGGAGCCACGGCGAAGTTACCAAGCCGGAAACGATTAACTACCGCACCCAAAAGCCAGAGCGCGACGGCTTGTTCTGCGAGCGAATCTTTGGCCCGGTCAAGGACATCAATCCGCATGATTCCAAGCTCAAGGGTGTACGCTCGCGCGAAGCTGCCGTCGATAAAAACGGCGAACTGGTCACCAAATCAATTGTCCGCCGCGAGCGCATGGGCCACATTCAATTGGCCGCTCCAGTAGCGCACATCTGGTTTATGCGCGGCACGCCAAGCGCTATGAACTTGCTGCTGGGCATCACAGTACGTAATCTCGAGCGGATTGCTTACTTTGCTACGTACGTAATTCTGAAGGTTGACGAAGAGAAACGCGACCAATTACTAGCCGATCTCGAAGCCGAGACTGAAGCTGCTCGCGCCGCTATCAAAATTCGCTACGAACGCGAAGCTGGCGCCGACGGCGCTGACGTCAAGGCTTTGGCTGAAGAACAGAGCAAAGAGCTCGAAGAGCTAGAAAATCAATTTACCACCAAGAAATCGCAGCTGGAAAGCTTGCAAAAGCACGCGCTAATGAGCGAAACTGATTATCGCAACTTGCCAGAAGCTTACGAAGAATTAGTCGAAATAGCTATGGGCGGCACCGCGCTCAAGGCAATGCTCGACGAGATCGACCTCGATAAACTAATCGCCGATTTGCAACAAGAATCCGAGGACGCCAGAGGCCAGCGCGAGAAAAAATTACTAAAAAGACTTAAGGTTCTAGAAGGCATGCAAGCAGCTGGCATCAAGCCGTCGAGCCTGTGCATGACGGTTCTACCGGTGATTCCGCCAGACCTGCGGCCGATGGTGTCGCTGGCAGGCGGCCGTTTCGCGACGAGCGACTTGAACGATCTTTATCGCCGTGTCATTAACCGCAATAATCGCCTCAAGAAACTGATCGAATTGAACGCGCCAGAAGTGATTCAGCGCAACGAAAAACGCATGCTGCAAGAAGCTGTCGATAGCTTGATCGATAATTCATCAGCGCGCGGCGGCCGGGCTGTCAATGCCACTGGCAACCGTCGACGCTTGAAGAGTCTTAGCGATATGCTCAAGGGCAAACAAGGACGCTTCCGCCAGAACCTGCTCGGTAAGCGCGTCGATTACTCTGGCCGTTCAGTGATTGTCGTTGGTCCAAAGCTTAAAATCAATCAGTGCGGCTTGCCAAAGCAAATGGCGATCG
>CAJPON010000013.1 GCA_905372275.1 Candidatus Saccharimonadota bacterium | reverse complement strand
TCGTCGCTGCTCTCGTCGTAAGTTGGCTCGAAATCTTTCACTTTTTGTTTTTCTTCTTCTGCCATACTCTCATATTAGCATAAGTAGTATAATTTGTCAAGAGACAGCCGCTCTAATCAGTCCAGCAAACAGCGGATGCGGCCGCATTGGCCGCGAACGAAACTCGGGGTGCGCTTGCGTTGCGACAAAATAGCGGCAATTTGGCGCCTCGATGAATTCGACTAGCCGCCCGTCTGGCGACAAACCCGACACCGCCACGCCGCCGCGGGCAATCTCATCTAGAAACTGCTGATTCACCTCATATCGGTGGCGGTGGCGCTCCTCGGTGTGATCCGACTGATATACTTTGGAAGCAAGCGACCCTGGCGTGAATACTGCTGGGTAATTGCCCAGACGCAACGTACCACCAGTCGATTCTTTGCCCTCTTGGCCAGGCATAATATACACCACATCATGTGTCGTGGCATCGTCAAACTCCGTGCTGTTAGCATCGTCAAGCCCAGCTCGCCGCGCCGCCGCAATTACCGCTGTCTGCAAGCCTAAGCAAATCCCCAAATACGGCACGTCGCGCTCAAGCGCATACTGCGCTGCCGCAATCTTGCCCTCAATCCCGCGTGGGCCAAAGCCGCCTGGCACCAGCAGAGCATCAACTGTCTCGAAATCGCGCTCTGTAACTGTTTCGGCATTGAGCCACTTGATATGCAAACCAACATTTTCATGCCAGGCCGCACTCTTGAGCGCCTCGGTCACCGATAGATAAGTATCCTTGTTTTCCATATACTTAGCAACTAAACCGACAGTCACGATATCGGTTGGCTTTTTGCTTTGCAATTGAGTTAACGCTTGCCATTTCGCGAGATTCGGCTGAGCAAAATTACCAGTGAACTTATCAAGAATCGTCATCAGCGGGCTAGCGGCTATCCGCTCGGGAATCATAAATACGGTATCGAGATTTGGCAGCATCAACACGCCCGGCAAGTCAACGCCACCGTACAAAGCAATTTTTTGAGCAACCGACTCAGGCGCCGGCTCGTCGCTGCGGACAACCACAATCTCTGGCACAATACCGAAACCGCGCAAATCGTTTAAGGCATTTTGCGCCGGCTTGCTCTTGAACTCTTTACTGGTATCAATAAACGGCACATAAACCACATGCGCATATAAGCAGCGTTCCTTACCGATTTTGTGAGCAAATTCGCGGATCGCTTCAATGAAACTCAGCCCTTCATAATCGCCCACCGTGCCGCCGATTTCTACGATGTGCACATCGCTGCCTTCGCCAGCCGCAATAATTGACTCTTGAATGGCATGTGTTAAGTGCGGGATTAGCTGGACAGTTTTGCCGTGAAACTTACCGGCGCGTTCGTCGGTAATCAATTCTGAGAGTAAGCGTCCCGCCAGCGTGGCGTTTTTCTGCGTCAACTCTATATCTAGAAACCGCTCGTAATGACCGAGGTCTAAGTCGGTTTCAGCGCCATCGCGGGTCACGAAGCATTCGCCGTGCTCTGCCGGATTAAGCAAACCCGCATCCACATTGAGATACGGGTCGCATTTCTGAATTGAGACTTTGATACCTTTGGCCTGGAGAACCGCGCCGATGCTCGCAGCGGTAATTCCCTTCCCTACCCCCGAGAGAACGCCGCCAGTTACAAAGATATATTTTGTCTGTTTGCCCATGTATGATTGCTCTTTCATGGGCCCTTATTATAGCATAACCGCTTAGAGTACGCTATATGTAGCGTGTCTATTGGCAACCCTCACACATAGTTAGTGTTGCCGGATCAATTGGCGCTGATGGTAGGCCGTCAGCTTCAGCTTTTTGATCGGCTTCAGCTTGCGCTTTGGCTATCTCGCGTTCAATCGCCTCGAGTTTTTCCTCGAGCGTCATGTCGTCGTTAATTATCGCTGATGGATTCATTATTTCCCCCTTTGCTTATATTCATTATAGGCTAATAGGCCGCTTATTCAATTGCTAAAACTGCTACTTTACAGTGTTGACTTCATAATTCGTATTAGTACTCTCGAAGAAATTAACTAGTTCAAGCGTATCGTTGGCCGCTGCCATCCACTTGGCTGGATTAGGTACGTTGTATTCTTTCTCGAAACCCAGTTCTTCCAGGCGGCGGTCAGTCATGAACTTAACATACTGGTTCACATAATCCGCATTCAAGCCCAGGATACCCTTTGGCAGCATGTCTTTGTTGTAAGCCTCCTCAAGCGCCACCGCCTGCAAAATCAGATCGCGAATCTCGTCGGCGAATTCTTGCGTCTGCAAATCTGGATTCTCGTCAAGAATTGTCAACAGCAGGTTAATACCGAAAGTTAAATGCAGATTTTCATCCTTGGTAATCCAATCCAGCAAACTGCCAACGTTGCGCAGCAAATTACGCCGGCGAAAACTCATGCCAACCATAAAACCGCTATAAAACCAAATACCTTCGAGTACAATATTATAAGCTACCAGATTACGCACAAAATCTTTCTTGCCCTCGGTAGTAGTAACATCCAGCTTATCATTCAGCATGCGTCCGACGTACTTGGTCTGAAAGTCAGACTTGTCTTTCAGGCTTTTCTTGCCGTAGCCTGCTGCGTAAATTTCTTGGCGATCAAACGGAAACGTTTCGATAATGTATTCAAAGGTCATAAAGTGATTAGCTTCTTCCCACATCTGTTTCGACAGATATAAGTGCGCCTCGGCGGCATTGACGTATGGATAAATACCAAAAGCTAACGACTTATTGATAAGCAGTTCATTTGGGTTTAAGTAACTAATCACCGTTTTCAGCGCATGTTTTTCGTCGTCGGTCAGCTTCTCGAACGCCGCCAAATCTTGCACTAGTTGTACTTCGTTCGGGAACCAAGTGTTAGCAACTGCCTGATTATACAAATCCATAGCCCATTGGTAGCGGACTGGTTTGAGCTGCAAGCCGTCGCGCAGGCCCGATCCCAAAATACCTTGCGGTTGTGTTGTTTGCGTCATATTTCCTCCTTATTATTGTGATTTTATCAACGTTTATGATTGTTTGCGCCGGGCAAAGCCGAAGCCGCTTACCCTTTTCGCGCTGTCGGTACGAACTTTCTGTACCGATTGCGATGTAACGGTGGTTTGCTCGGATTGATGGCGCGGTTTGACATGCAGATAATATGTCGTTTTCAAACCGCGACGCCATGCTTCTGAATAGATTTCGATATATTCATCAATATCGCGCGACTCTAGGTACATATTGCGGCTAATCGCCTGGTCAACCCATTTTTGCGCTCGCGCCGCTACCTCGATAAAGGCGTACGGACTCAACTGAAAACTAGTTTTGTAGACATCGCGTACTGATTGCGGAATTTGCTCGAAACCTTGAATATCGCCCTGATTCGCCAGCAAGTCGTCTTTGAGCGATTCCCACAGGTTAAGTTGTTTGAGTTTACGCACCAAATTAGCATTAACCTCTAGGAATTTGCCGTTGAGCGTACTACGGCTAAAAATTTGGCTAAACTGCGGGTCAAGTCCCGGCGTCGTGCCTGCCACATGCGAAATATTAGCTGTCGGTGCGATCGCCATCAAAGTTGCGTTACGCATACCTTTTTTGACTTTTTGGCGCAGCGCTTCCCAATCCAGGCGCGATTTACTATCAATTTTTACCTTAACGCCGCGCTCTGTTGTAAGTTTATCAACGGTATCGATAGGCAACAAGCCTTTGCTCCAGCCACTGCCAGCAAAGTTCGGATAGCTGCCGCGCTCAGCTGCTAGATTAGCCGATTCATCAATGGCATGGTAGCTGATAAATTCAGTTAGCTGGTCAACCAAATCGTAGGCAGCTTCGCTTTCGTAGCTAATCTCTAATTTTTCCAAAACATCCGATAACCCCATATAGCCGAGCCCAAGCGCCCGATTCTGCTCATTACTATGCATAGCTTCGACAACTGGCGTGTTCGTGATATCAATTAAGTTATCCAGTTGGCGCGTAGCGGAGCGCACTGATACCGCCAAACGATCCCAATCCCAAGTCTTATCAGCATTGAGAAAAGCCGACAAATTCATACTAACCAGGTTGCAAGTCGCAATATTGTTTTCGTCCTCGGGCAAAGTTATTTCGGTGCACAAATTACTGAGATGGATTGTCCCGGTATTATTGTTGAGCGCCCGCAAATTGATGGCATCCTTCCAGGTTAGCCAAGGGTGCCCAGTCGCTTGCAGACTACTAAGAATCTGGCGGAATTGTTGGCGGGCCGGCACGACTTCGAAGCGGTTAATTTTGCCAGCTTCTGCTAACTTGATGTATTCCTGGTAGCGACGGCTGAACGCTTCACCGTATAGTTCATTTAAGTCGCTAACTTCAGCCGGATCAAACAGATACCAATCCTGCCCGCCTTGGACGCGCTTCATAAACTCGTCCGAGATAAACACCGCCGTATCTAGAAATCGCGTCCGCAAGTACGGGTCGCCCGAATTCTGGCGCAAATCGAGGAATTGCGAAAAATTAAGATGCCAGTTCTCCATATAGGCTGCTGCCGCACCCGCTTTCTTACCCTTGCGCGATACTGCAAATAGCGCCGTATCAATCATTTTCATGAACGGAATCGGACCAGTTGACTCGGTATTGGTGGTTTTGACAGGACTACCAGCAGCACGCAATTTATTCATGCTAATACCGATACCGCCAGTACCTTTAGCAATGAACATGGTATCGCGAATACTTTTGGCTATCGAAGCCATGTCGTCCTGAACTTCCATGACAAAACAGTTGCTTAGCTGCGGAAATGAACCGCCAGCGTTAACCCGCGTGCTGCCGCCCGGACTGTATTCCAGATTAGCCATGTGGCGGTAAAAATCAATTGCTGCCTCGGTCGGATTGGCTTCGTTAAAACTCAGACCTATAGCAATGCGCATGTTAGTGAATTGCGGCACTTCGATCGGATCGCCGCTTTGGCGCCGCAGCGCGTAACGATTGCGGTTGGTAACTACGCCGAGATACTTGCTAAGTGAATCCTTGCTCGGATCAAGCGCCGCCGCCAGCTTTTTGAGGTCAAATAGCTGCGAATCAGCCATTCGCTTATCTAGTAGACCCTCTTCAGCGGCTTGGCGAATATAGATAGGGAACTTTTGCGCGTGTAGCTTTTTAAGCTCGATTTCGTTAGTATAATCGCCGAGCACTTGCTGGTAGATAGTTCGCAGCAGCAATCGCGCCGCAATCGTATCAAAATCCGGGTCGTCTTTGACATTTTGAACTGCCGTCTGGATAAGCGCTTCATCAAGTTGCTCGGTAGTAATGCCGTCAAACAGCGTCAACTGCAATTCGGCCGCTATTTGCGCTACTTTCGCAATTTGGCCTGGCAAGCCTTCGCTAGCTGCCAGCAAAGTTAAATTAATTTTGTTCGCATCAAAAAGCTGCTTACTACCATCGCGTTTCACAACTGTAATATCTGCCATCGTTTCCTTTCTTATTTTTAGCTGCTATTTTTGAGCACAAAAAACTAGCTAGGCCATCTGGGCCTGCTTTGCGCAATTTATTTGCATATTTGTCTATTTTACTAAACACTATACATATAGCGTCTGTATACCAAGCATAAACGCTAAATATGGATTTTTCAAGCATTTTTGCTAGTAATTTTCACAACTGGTTTGGCCCATGCTATCATGGAAAATATGGAACCTATTATTTCTATTACTCATTTTAAGATGCGTTTCGGCAAGACCGAAGTCATCAAAGACTTAAGTTTTGAGGTCAAACGCGGCGAAACATTTGGTTTTCTCGGCAGTAACGGCTCCGGCAAGACCACTACCATTCGCGCCTTGCTCGGTATTTATCAGCCGACCGCTGGCGAGCTATTAGTCGGTGGCAAGCCTTATTCGGTATCAAGCGGCATCAAACTAGGTTATCTACCCGAAGAGCGCGGCCTTTACAAAAAAGAGCCGGTTATCGACATCATGACTTATTTCGGCCAGCTCAAAGGCATGAGCCGCCTCGACGCCCGGCAAAAATCGCTTGATTTTTTGAAGCGCGTTGACCTGCTCGACAAAGCCAAAACTCGCCTCGATAAGCTCTCGGGCGGCCAGCAGCAAAAAGTCCAGCTCGGCATCACAGTCATCGACAACCCAGAGCTGCTAATTCTCGACGAGCCAACCAAAGGATTTGACCCGGTTAATCGCCGGCTACTGATGGAAATCATCGAAGAACACCAGGCCAAAGGCGCCACTGTTATCATGATTACTCACCAGATGGAAGAAGTTGAGCGCCTATGCGACCGCATATTACTGCTGAAGGATGGCGCAGCGCGCGCTTACGGCACCGTCGCCAGCGTTCGCAAGCAATTTGGCGGCAAGTCGCTCGATGATATTTTTGTTCAAGTCTACAGCCACAACAACGAGGAGAAGCAAAATGCATAATTTATCAACTGTCATTCGTTTCGAGGTCGTTCGCGCCCTCAAGAAAAAATCGTTCTGGATTCTAGCAATTAGCTTTCCATTGATGTTTGCGGCAATTTTCGGGATGGTCTTTTTGTCCAATCAAGCTACCAACGACGCTGCCGAAAAGCTCAAAAACCAGTCGTTTAGCATTGCTATTACCGACGAATCAAAGATGGTCAAACCGCAGCTAATCGCCGCCTCGAAAGCCACCGAAATTAATCCCAACGACAAGCAAAACGCTATTGACCGCGTCAAAAACGGCCAGCTTGATGCGTACATCTACTATCCAAAGAATCTCGACCAGCAATCAATTGAAGTTTACGGTAAAGATGTCGGTATTTTTGACAACGGCCGCTACGGCAGCCTGGCTAGCAGTCTATTAGCCACCTCTGTTCGGTCAGACGTTAATCCGGCTATTCAAAAAATTATCCAAGGCAAAATCAACTCAACCAGCACTATTTACCGCGACGGCAAAATCCACGACAGCGTCCAAGAGATGATCTTGCCGGGTATCTTTTTGATCCTCTTTTATTTCCTAATCACTTTCTTTGGCAATCAAATGCTGACCAGCACCACCGAAGAAAAAGAAAATCGCGTTATCGAAATGATTCTCACTACTATCGAAGCGCGAACTTTAATCGTCGGCAAAATTATCTCGCTAATAATTCTGGCAATAGTTCAAGGCTTGCTGGTGGTCTTGCCGGTGCTTATTGGCTACTTGTTTTTCCACGACCAGCTCAAGCTACCGTCAGTCGACCTCAGCAGCTTGCCAGTCGACCCTCTACGTATCGGCATCGGCTTTCTAGCCTTTGCTAGCAGCTTCATGATGTTTACCGGCCTGCTAGTAGCTATCGGCGCTGCCGTGCCGACCGCCAAAGAAGCTGGCAGCTTTTTCGGCGTAGTAATGATCTTACTGTTCGGCCCGCTTTATGCCGTTTCAATGTTCATATCAATGCCAGACGCGCCGTTAGTAAAATTCTTGTCGCTCTTCCCGCTGACATCGCCAATCCCGCTGATGCTGCGCAATGCCGCTGGCAATCTAGGAATCGGCGAAACAGTGATCGGTATCGCCCTGCTGGCCGTTTCTGCCGCCATCATCATTGCCATCGCCGTACGCATCTTCCGCTTTGGCGCGCTCGAATACAACCGCAAGCTCAGCGCCAAAGAAATCTTCGCCCGCAAGTAACGCTCGCCGCTTATTGAGCGAATATTGCCAAAATTCTCTTAACTTTGCAATAACGTATAATCGGTCAATCTAGAAATTTTCGCCAAGAACATAATCGGTATAAAAATTCATGCTATTTCCTGGCGGAGAGGGCGGGATTCGAACCCGCGATACGTTGCCGCATACACGATTTCGAGTCGTGCGCCTTCAACCACTCGGCCACCTCTCCTTGCATAGGTAATTATACCCTACGCTGCTCATTTTTGCTAATATGTTAAAAATATGTAAACTACATACATATACTTTACATATTTTTAACATTACCACCATTTCCTCGCACGCAGAATTAAACGCTATCTCTCGCCAAACTGCCGATAAAGATATAAAAGGCCTCTTGAATCTTTTTCTATCAAGCAGGGGGCTTCCGTGCTGTACTACGCGTCTGATAAACTAAAAACTATGATAAACAAGGAGTAATAATGGACGATTCAATTTTTACCAAAATTATTAAGGGTGAAATTCCTTGCCGCAAAGTCTACGAAGACGATGATGTTATTGCCTTTCTCGATATCAACCCGCTCAGCGACGGGCATGTGCTAGTGGTGCCCAAAGAGCAAATTGATTTGATTTGGGACCTCGACAACGAGACTTACACTCACCTCTGGCAAACTGCCAAAAATATCGCCCAGGCTATCCAGGCCGAACTCAACCCCATGCGTGTCGGCGTAGTCGTTGAGGGTCTCGACGTACCGCACGCCCATATCCATCTAGTGCCGCTGTATGACCGCGACACCTTGCAGCTCCATCACGACTACCCTGTCGATATTTCAGATGAACGGCTCGATAATATCGCCAACAGTATCAAAGAGCGCTTAATCGCCATATGATCACTGTTATCGCCGTTGGTAAAAAGCATGAGGATTGGGTCTCAGGCGGCATCAAACGCTACCAAACGCGCTGCAAGCAACCTTGGAATTTTGAGTGGCAATTGATACCGCATAGCAAGCTAGATGGCCAGCAGACCCGCCAAGAGGAGTCTGAACGAATTTTAGCGCGTTTACATCCCCAAGATTTCGTAATTCTGCTCGACGAACGCGGCCAGATGTTTGACTCACCTACCCTATCGCGCCAGTTAAACGAGCTCTTTGTGCAAGGTAAAAATATCACGATAGTTATCGGCGGCGCCTTTGGTGTCAGCACAGCACTGATACAGCGCGCTAACCTGGTTTGGTCGCTATCACCGCTAGTCTTTCCGCATCAGTTGGTGCGATTGATCCTCGCTGAGCAGCTATACCGAGCCCAAGAGATTGCTCGCGGCAGCAAATATCATCACCAGTAGATAGCCAACCTGCGCGCTAAAACCTAGCGGTAATCTGTTTGCAAATCGTTCGAACACTGCCTCAGACTAACTTATAATCTTATTTTTATGACATACTATTGACTTTTTATCATACTTGTGCTATATTTGTAGGCATAATACCTTAAAATAAACATGATTATGACATATTTTACTCACATCATTAACGCCTTATTCGCCGCACTCAGTCTGCTGATAGCTAGCGGCGTTGCTGTCCACGACGGGCATTTCGGGCATGCAATTGATATCAGTTTGACGCATGATCATTCCATACAAAAGCTCAGTTCGCAAGATTTGCGAACCATCAACGAGTCGCGAATGCAGCACACTCATTCCGAGCATAATCTCTCAGAAGGCATGCTAAGCAACAGTTTTCGCTACCAATCGCCTAGTATTTCGCCAGATCGCCGTCATCACCACAAAAACATTTTAGCCTTATTAGAAGAAGGCGGCCGGCACGCTTTTGATAACGCGAATTTACCAGTTATCGACTAGCTTTTACTTATTCGACACAACTTGCAGCTCGTTCTGTAGCCGGGTAATTAGTTCTTGTTTTTCACGGAGTGTCTTGCGCGACTCCTCGACCAGAGCCGCTGGAGCTTTGGCTACATAGTTATCGTTTGCCAATCGCGTCTCGAGCGTCCGGACATGCTGGCGTTCTTCGGCTAAACGTTTCTCGAGGTTAGCTTGATGCTCGTAAAGCGTTTCGTCGTCAATGTCTAGCCAAACGTCTCGCCCGCTAGCCGCCAAGCGTAATCCCCTGGCCTGGTCAACATGTTCTACCGAGGTAACGCGCGCCAGCTTCTTGACAAGTTCGATATTATCAGCCACCAGCGAATCGTCCATGTACAACAGACCATAACGTTTATTGCCCGGCAGTTCGCTAACTACGTAGCGTGCTTCTGATACTAAATCTTTCAAGCGGCCGAATGCAGCAGCAGCGATATCGTCGTACTCTAGGCGCTCTGGCATAGTTTCGCTAGCCAAAATCGTATCGTGCCACGGCAAAGCCTGCCAAATTGTTTCGGTCAAGAACGGCGCGAATGGGTGCGTTAACCGCAAAATTGTGTCTAAAACATACGCGTTCATATCGATATTTTGCTCAACTTTGCTAGCCTCGATATACCAATCGGCTACGTCATCCCAAACGGTGTGATAAATCGTCTCGCCAGCCTCAGCGAAATGATAGGTCGCAATCTGCCGATCTAGCGACTGTGCTGCCTCGTCTAGTTGGCGAGCAATCCAATGATCGGCTAGCGATTGCAGTTGCGGACTAGCTGCTGGCGTGCGGTCGCCAACCAAATTTTCAGTATAGCGAGCAATATTCCACAGCTTATTGCAGAAATTACGAGCTGCTACTACCTTGCCAGTATTAAACGCTTGCGGCTGAGCAGCACTGCGGCTAGCGATGATACCCATACGCAGTGCATCCGAGCCATATTTCGCCACTGTCTCCATCGGATTGATGACATTGCCCTTGCTTTTGCTCATCTTGGTACCCTTTTCATCAAGCACTAAGCCATGCAAGTACACATGCTTGAACGGCACCTGGCCAGTCCGATACAAGCCTAGCATAATCATCCGCGCTACCCATGCAAACAAAATGTCGCCCGCTGTCTCCATGACAGTATTCGGGTAATACTTGGCTAGCTTGCCAGCATCCAAATAATCGGTAGTGATATACGGCCACTGGCCGCTGCTGAACCAAGTATCAAGCGTATCCTCCTCGCGGCGATACGTTGTACCATCTACAACGATTTCTTTCTTATCGACCTCGGTACTGTAGTACCAATCGTCTAGATTGGTCTTGGACTGAAACATTGGAATCGGAATGCCCCACGGTATTTGGCGGCTGATGTTCCAGTCTTTGATATCTTTGAGATATTTGATGACAACATCGCCTTTGTTTTCAGGGGTAAACGTCACTTCTTGGCGCTCAATTGCCGCGATAGCGTTATCAGCCAATTGGCGCATTTTGACGAACCACTGCTCTTTGGCAAGCGGCTCAATGACCGAACCGCATTTGTAGCAATGTCCAACCTGATGTTCGATGTCTTTTTGGCCGCGCAGCAATTCGTCTATTTCGAGCGCCGCTAGGACACGTTTACGAGCTTCTAGCGCCGTCATGCCGACAAATTGACCCGGCACATTGATCATCTTGCCATCAAAATCAATTACTTGAACTAATTCTAAATTGTGGCGCTTGCCTACCTCAAAGTCATTCGGGTCGTGTGCTGGTGTAATTTTCACCATACCAGTGCCATAAGCTGGATCGACATAATCGTCAGCGATGATGGGAATTTCGCGCTTAACGATCGGCAGCAGCGCTTTGCAGCCGACAAGGTCTTTGTAGCGCTCGTCGTTTGGATTGACCGCTACGGCTACGTCGCCAAACATCGTCTCGGGACGCGTCGTAGCGATAACAATTTCGCCGACTTTATCGATTAGCGGATAAGCGATTTCCCACAACTTCCCTTTTTCATTTTTGTGAACAACCTCATAGTCCGAAAAACTCGTCTGGTGCTGCGTACAGTAATTGACGATGCGTTCGCCCCTATAAATATAGCCGTCCTGCCACATCTTTTCAAAAGTATCGTAGACAGTTTTGATAACTTTATCGTCGAGCGTGAATACCAAATCGTCCCAATCAGCGCCCACGCCAATCGCCCGCAGTTGTAATTCCATATCACCGCGGCGTTTAGCTACGAAATCCCATACCTGCGCGTATAATTCTTCGCGATTGAAGTCAAAGCGCGTCTGGCCGTGCTTTTCTAGCTCGCGCTCGTAAACTACCCAAGTTTCAAAGCCAGCATGGTCAGCCCCCGGTATATATACAGCATCATAGCCTTGCATACGGTGATAACGTACTAAAATATCTTGAATTGCCGACCCTAAAGCGTGCCCGACATGCAAATTGCCGTTAGCATTTGGCGGCGGCATCACAATCGCGTACGGCTGGCCCTGCCCTTTCGGTTTAAATACGCCAGACTCCTCCCACAAGGCGTAAATCGACGGTTCATATTCGTTCGGAGTATAAGTTTTAGCTAAGCTCATTTCATTCTCGATTCATTTCACGTGAAAATTAGCAAAATAACCAAGTATAGCAATTCCACAGTTTGCTATTCCTCACATCTTGCCGTTTTTTATTCCACGTGTTTGTGTTCTATCCTATTATAGCACAAACGATGTATACTAAACATATGATTGATACAATACTATGCGACGAAAAAGCTGCCTGGGACAAGACTGTTGCTAAGTTTGGCGGGCACCCGCTGCAGCTCTGGGGATGGGGAGAAGTAAAAGCGGCGCACAATTGGCGCGTTCAGCGAATTACTATAGTTGACGGCAACGAAACAATTGGCGCTGCGCAAATATTACTAAGAAACCTGCCTAAACCGCTTAATCAATTATGCTACATTCCGCGCGGGCCAGTTTACAAACAAGGTAGGGAAGACGATGTTTTGGCGGCAATTGTTAATTACGTTAAGCATAAGCTGCCATGCGCTGCGCTAACTATCGAGCCAGATACTGAACATCCGCTTCGCGCCAAAGGTTGGCGCCAATCGCCAAACAATATTCTGCTATCGCGTACTTTGATTTTGGATTTGACTCATACAACCGACGAACTATTGGCCGCGATGACCAAAAAAACCCGCCAGTATATTCGTAAATCAGGCCGGGCTGGACTTGATATCAAACCGGTAAAAACCCGCCAAGACATTGCTGCTTGCCTCGAAATTTACCGCCAAACTGCTAAACGCGCTAAATTCGCTCTGCACGACGACCAGTATTATTACGATATTCATAACAAACTAGGGGAGTACTCGCAAATTTTCGCTGCTTACGAAGACAATCGCCCGGTATCATTTCTTTGGCTGGCGACGAGCCGCGAAACCTCATTTGAGCTATACGGCGGTATGAATGATCGCGGCCAAGCCTTGCGCGCTAACTACGCGCTAAAATGGCACGCTATCACCGAATGCAAGCGGCAGGGAATTAAGCGTTACGACATGAACGGCCTGCTCAACGACGGCGTGAGCAACTTCAAGCGCGGCTTCGCTAGCCATGAGAATAAATTAGCTGGTACTTACGATTATCCAATGAGCCAGTTTTATCCAGTTTGGCGGCACGGGTTACCGCTAGCTAAAAGAGCCATCCGCAGTACCAAAAAATTACTTGGTAAATAACCGATCAATATCGACAGCCCCGCGGCGAAATACAATGATATTTGCATGCTCATCGAGGCCGATAATAGTTGACGGCTGATTACTAGTTATAGTGCCGCCATCGACATAAAAATCAACCTTGTCGCCAAAATAGGCTTTAGCTTCAGCAATTGTCGACGAAATTGGCCGGCCTGGCACATTAGCGCTAGTAGTCATCAGCGGGCCAGTCCGCGCCAAAAGCCGCGACAGCGAAGGGCCATCGGGAATACGCACGGCTAAGTTATCTCGCGTTTGCTTGAGATAAGTAGCGACATTATCGGCATTAACAACCACGCTGATTTGACCGGGCCAAAACTTAGCTGCTAATAATAGCTGATTAGAGTCTAGCCCTAATTTCGCCAAATCATTAATTGAACTAGCGATTAGCGTTCCTGGTTGGCTAGCGCGTTTCTTGGTGTCGTACATTTTTTGGATCGCTGCTGGATCAGTGGCCCGTGCTACAAGACCATAAACTGTGTCGGTAGGCAGTACGCCAATACCGCCGCCATTCAAAATATTGATCAATTCATCATTATCAACAGAGGTAAATAGTTGTGGCATTTACAACGCTCCGGTCTTGTTCCAGGCAGTTTTGACCATTGATAGGCTAGGGATTACCTCGAGAGTGTACGGATCGGCTGGAGTACTCAGTCGAGCTTGCTGATAGCCTAGCGCCGCAATCATTGCCGCATTATCAGTACACAGCTGAATCGGCGCGTACTCAATGTTAATCGGCAATTTTTGGCGCAGTTGGCGGCGCAATTCTTGGTTGGCAGCCACGCCGCCAGCAATTACCACTGATTGCGGTCGAAAGTCCTGAAAAGCACGCAAGGTACGCTCAACTAGCGTTTCGACTGCTACTTTCTGGAAGCTAGCTGCAAAATCGTGCTGCTGCGAGCTCGTGACAAGCCTTGGGAGCTCGTGCGATGGAAAAGTGAAGTCTTTGCCTACTTCGCGCTGTACAGCCCTTAGAACGGCTGTCTTGAGGCCTGAGAACGAAAAATTGTACGGATTATCGAGCTTAGCTTTGGGTAAATGGTATCTATCAGGATTACCCGACTCAGCCGCGCGCGCAATCGACGGGCCGCCAGGGTAGGGCAGGCCGAGAATTTTGGCCACCTTGTCAAAAGCTTCGCCGACAGCGTCATCTTGAGTTTGCCCCAGCAGTTGATAATCACCGTGGTCGCGAAAGAGCACCAACTGCGTGTGTCCACCAGAAACAATCAAGGCCAAAAGAGGAAAGCGCGGCTGAGATTTCGGCAAGGCAAGCTGAACAGGCCCGGGTGCTTGCTCGGTAATAAAATTGGCGTAGACATGTCCCTCGACGTGATGCACCGGGTAGAGCGGTTTGCGATGTAAAATTGCTAACGTTCGCGCTGCTAGCGAGCCAATTAGCAGCGAACCAATTAAACCTGGCGCGTAGGTCACGGCGATAGCATCAATTTCGTCCCAAGTACAGTTTGCTCGGGCGAGAGCTTCGTCGACGACTGGGCCGATAGCCTCGATGTGGCTGCGCGCCGCAATTTCAGGCACCACGCCGCCAAAATGCGCGTGAATATCAATTTGCGATTGCACCACATTTGACAACATCCGAAAACCGTCCTCAACTATAGCTGCCGCGGTTTCATCGCAGCTTGATTCAATTCCCAAAACCTTCATCTACTTAATTGTACCACCGCCAAGAGGTCGATGCTATAATATCGGTATGAATTCACTCAAGAAAACTTTGAAAAAGGCCATTCCCGCTAGTTTATACCAATCAATTGAGCCAACTTATCATCTATTGACAGCTACTGCCGCTGCTACCAAAGCTGGTTATCCAGCGCACAATATGCGCGTCATCGGCGTGACTGGCACCAATGGCAAAACCTCGACCTGCTTCATGATCCACAAAATGCTAACCGAAGCTGGCCTCAAAGCAGGGTTGATGACTACTGTCGCTTACGGTGTCGGCAATGATATTACGCCGCAAGTTGCTCATATGACAACAGTTTCAGCGCCGCTACTACAAAAACGATTAGCGGAATTCAAGAAACAAAATGTCGAATGGGTAGTTTTGGAAGTGACTAGCCACGCGCTAGCCCAGCACCGTACCTTTGGCGTACCAATCGAGATCGCCGTCATGACTAACGTTACGCACGAACACCTCGACTATCACAGAACTTTTGAGCGCTATTTAGCTGCTAAGACCAAACTATTTAAACTAGCCAGCCGCGTCGGTATCATTAACGCCGACGACCCGTCTGCTGCAACTTTCCGCCAAGCCGTCAAACAATCGGTCAGCTACGGCCTCAAATCTGGCGATTGGCGGGCGCAAGATATCAATTTGAGCGCCCACGGCAGTGATTACATAGCATTAATTGATGGCGATTCTTACCATATTCATGTCAATATCCCAGGCGAGTTCAATGTTTATAATAGCCTAGCAGCGGCAGCCGTTGGCCGCGAGGTTGGCTTAACCAAAACCCAAATTGAGCGCGGAATTGCCGCTCTGGCAGGCGTAGAAGGCCGCATGACAGTGGTCGACGCTGGACAGCCGTTCTCGGCGATTGTTGATTTCGCACACACGCCAGACTCGTTCGAACGATTGTTGAGTGATGTTAGAAATACAACAAAAGGCAAGCTAGTGGTATTGTTCGGCTCGGCTGGCCGCCGCGACGAAGCTAAACGCGCCATTCAGGGCGAAATCGCTGGCAAATACGCCGATGAGATTGTCTTAACCGAGGAAGACGATCGCGATATCGATGGCAATGCCATCCTATCGCAAATCGCCTCGGGTGCTGAAAAAGCTGGCAAAAAACGCGAAAAAAACCTCTTCCTAATATCAGACCGCACTGCGGCCGTTAATTTCGCCGTCTCGCGAGTGTCCAGCTCGAAAGATACTGTTATATTCCTAGGTAAAGGACACGAAAAAACTATTGAACGCGCCGACGGAGCTCACCCTTGGAACGAAATCGAAACAGTGCGGCAAGCAATTTTGAATATTAAAGCTAAGTAGCGACGATTAGGGCTGAGAATGCTTCTAAGTGGCCTAATAGTATGATTCATGATGCCGGGCGAAGTATAATCGGCGCACTAATCGTTCGATATATCTGCTCCAAAGCCGCGACTTAATAGGCGAAACTGGAATCTCGAAAGCGCCAATATAGTCAGTGATATGCTTATTGAAGCTAGTTTTGAAGCGCCCCAGACCATAGCGCGGATGGTTTGGGTTACTCATTTCGTCAGAAGCTGGCGTACCACAGAGGTCGTGTTCGAGCGAGCCATGCTCTTTAGCCCATTTGATTACTTCCCACTGCAAGCGGTGGCTAGCGCCGTAGGCCGTACGTTTGCGAACCGAAGCGCCGTCTTTGTAAGTACTTTTAGTACCCAGAATCACCGCAAAGGCACCAGCCACCAGCTGATCTTGATAATAGGCGAAAAATAACTGGCCTTGGTTAGCGTCGATGTATCGCTGATAGAATTCACGGTAGTATTGCGGCGAACGGATCGTAAAGCCAGCGCCATCGGCCGTTTCTTTGAACAAATCATACATCGCCTGGCAAGTTTCATCATTGACCGGCACCCGCTTGATGATAACACCGTCGCGATCAGCGCGGCGGATAGCGTGGCGGCCCTTTTGCGGCAGATCCTTAAGGATTGTATCAATATCGCTATGTAAATCAACTACCACGGTCGAGGCATTGTATTGAATCGGCCGAGTAGGCAATAGTTCAATCGCAGAAATATCGGTGCCACGCAGTAATTCCGGCTCAATTTTGATAGTAAAAACGCCTTGCTGTCGAGCAAAATCGCGCAATATCGGCACTACCGAAGCTAACTCGCTAGCGGTTGCTACGCCCGGACCTTTCGGGATATACCACACTTTGCCGAACAGGGGAATATACTTTTCGATAGCACCAATTGCTAACTCGCCACAGATAATAAAACGCGGCCGCCAGTTAGCTAGCCGTTTCAAATTCAAAAAGACCGACCCTTGCAGCATATTGCCGCGGTCGCTATTATGAACCACCAGATCATCCCAGCGGTTGATTTCATCATCAGTTGCAAAACGAATAGTCATAACTATAGTATAACACCTCCGAGGAGGGCTTACGGAGGTGTTATCGCGTGATTAACAGAGAAAATCTATTACGGCTGCGGGTTTGATAAGAAATCAATCTCTTTAATGACATCAAGCAAAGCCTGAGCGCGGCGAGATTCATCAGCAATATTTTTGGCGGCCTCATGCGCCGGCGCAATCAAGGTTTTGTCGTCCGTCGAGCGGATCAATAGTAAATAAGTGTCAAATTTTTCTTCGGCAGAGATGTTGAGCTTGTCAACCAGCGGTCGAAGCTCTTTGATAGCTTCGTTCTTGACGCTATCAAGATCACTGTTGACTGCTGGCACAACTGTGTTTGACGTTTTAGCTGGCTTTGGCTGTGCCACTGGTTCTGGCTCCGGCGCTGGCTCTGGCGGCAAATCAGGCAGCGGCGGCAATTGTGCTGCTGGTTGTGCGCTCGTTGCGCTCGCGCCGTTACTTACGCCAGCCAAAACCTTAGCGAGATCTTGATCATCGCTAATTGGCTGCGTTGTCTGCGGTTTTATATCCATGTGCCCACCCTCTTCATTACTTTTATGCTTTATTTAGTATATACTGTATCATAGTTATAGGAAATATCGCAAGAGAAAGGTGATTTTACATGCTAGATGACTCTAATATTTTGAAGCAAAGAGACAACGGGGGCGCTCTCGAAGTTGCGGCTAAACTTTATCAACAGGCAAATTTTGACTGCCAACTGCGCGATGCCGAGCACGACGGCCGCGAACTGCGCAACATCATCGTCGCTGGCATGGGCGGCTCGGCGCTAGCGGCCGACCTCGCTAAGTCGCTACTCAACGACACGCTATCAATTCCGTTCAACGTCGTCAAGGACTACGGTTTGCCGCATTACGCCGATCACAATACCTTAGTTATCGCTAGCAGCCACTCTGGCAACACCGAGGAAACTCTATCATGCCTCAAGCAGGCGATTGAACACGGCTGCCAAATTGCTATCATTGCTACTGGCGGAGAGCTTAACGAGATTGCTCAACGAGAACATATCTTATCAGCACTCATTCCCAAAGATTGCCAGCCGCGCATGGCCGTAATTTATTCGCTGCGAGCGCTATTTGAGGTGCTTAATGCTTTCAAGTTGATTGACCGCACCTACATTGACGAACTAGCAGCTGCTAGCGCTTGGCTAGAGAAGGAAAGCGCGCTCTGGGCCAAAGATGTGCCGACCAAGCAAAACTATGCCAAGCAGCTAGCCTTAATCGCTGTCGGCAAAACGCCAGTTTTCTACGGCGGTAGTTTGATGGCGCCGCTAGCTTATAAGTGGAAAATTAGTTGGAACGAAAATGCTAAAAACGTTGCATTCTGCAACTATTTGCCAGAATTCAGCCACAACGAATTTATTGGCTGGACTAGCCACCCGGTCGAGAAGCCTTTCGCGGTATTTGATTTGCTAAGCGATCTTGAGCACCCGCGCATCCTCAAACGCTTCTCGCTCAGCGATCAGATGCTATCTGGCAAACGCCCGAAATCAAACGTAGTACCGCTCGCAGGCAAAACACCGCTGCAGCAAATGCTATGGGGTTGTATTTTAGCAGATTTTGCCAGTATTTACGTGGCAATTCTCAATAATGTCGACCCGACCCAGGTTAATTTGATTGAAAAGTTCAAAAAAGCCCTCGAAAAATAAACGCGCGTGGAGATAAGTAAAAATAAAATAGACAGAATAAGCGCTGTCTATTTTATTTATCGTCTATCGGTAGAAATTCGGACTCTAGTGGTATTGCCGCAGCGATTCAATAGTATTCTTGCGCGCCGCTTTCAGGGCAGGGTAAGTACCGAAGATTACGCCAGAACCAACTGCCATCAACAACGCTGCAATCGCCGTTGACCAGGTCATTGTCGGCCCAAAGCTCATTTGCGAACTAATAATCACAGCTAACAAACAACCAACCAGATAACCACAAGTGCCGCCCAGCAGGCTAATCATCAGCGACTCGACTAAAAATTGCCCGATAATTGTCCGCTGGCTAGCGCCAACTGCTTTGCGGATACCAATTTCGCGGGTGCGCTCAGCCACGCCAACCAGCATGATATTCATGATACCAACGCCGCCCACTACCAGCGAAATCGCTGCAATAGCCGCCATCACCGCTGTTAAGGCACTAAACAATTCGCCAGTCGGCCGGCCAATATCAGTGCCACTTAGAATAGTAAAGTTGGCCTCGCCTAAGTGTTGTTTGAGGATTTTCTCTTTCAATTTATCTTTAACAGCCGAGACATTATCCTTGTCCTTTGCCAGAACGTTAATTTGTTGAATTTGCGTACTGCCTTTGTGCAGCAATTTACCTTGATTATAAGAGACAAAAATCGCATTACCATAATCGACAGTATTATAGTTAACCGGGTTAGCGCCAGCCTTGACAACACCTATAACTGTGAATTGTTGGCCGTACATAGTAAACATCTGACCGACCGACCGATCAGTATTAAATAGTTTAGTTGATAGTTCGCTGCCGATCACCACTGCCGAATCGTCAGTTTCTTCGCCGAGGAACTGGCCGGCGTTCATTTTGATATCTGCCGTCTTGATAAACGCAGGAGTAGTAGAAAGTACAACATTATTAGCCGCCTCAGCTCGAGAGGTTTTAGCGGTAGCATTCAAAATCATTAGCGGCACCACCGCGTCAATACCGTCAATTGACTTAGCGGCCTCGATATCAGCCTCGGTCAACGAGCTAGTACCAAATAACTGCTGTCCGGCTGGATTGAGATAGGCGTTCAAATCGCGCGTCTGCGCGCCCGGACGGACGATCATTAGCTTGCCGTCATAGGTATTAACTTGGTTAGAAATCATTCCGCGAGCACCGTCGCTAATCGCCAAAATACACGTCACGCTAGCCACGCCGATAGCAATACCCAGCGCCGTCAGCACCGTACGCGCGCGGCTGCGCCGCAATGTTTGATAAGCATCGGTGATGTGTTCAACTGTCATTAACCTCATTTTTCGTCGTCCTCGCTCTTTTTGGCTGTCTTTTTAGGCTTATCTTTGGTAGCTTCTTTTGTTTCTTCTTTGGCTTTTTTGGTGTCCTTATTCTTGGTATCCTTAGTATCTGCGTCATTCTTGTCTTTAGAAGCGTCTGATTTGTGCAGCGGGATTGCTACTTCCTTTGATTCGGTATGCGCCTCAACCGTCACGCGACGGTCGCTAGCAACCTTGCCGTCAAGCATGTTAATCACACGGCTAGCATAGCTAGTCAGATTCGGGTTGTGAGTCACCATGACGATAGTGTTGCCTTTTTTGTGCAAGTTAGCCAGTTCCTCCATAATAACGTGGCTAGAGCGGCTATCAAGGTTGCCGGTCGGTTCATCAGCTAAGATAATGCTCGGTTTATTAACTAAAGCCCGCGCAATCGCCACGCGCTGCATCTGGCCGCCCGATAGCTGCCACGGCATGTAATATTCGCGCTCCTGCAAATGGAACGACTTTAGAATGCTACTAGCCATTTCCAGACGCTTGACGCGCGGTACACCTTTGTAAATCAGCGGCAAAGCAACATTTTCCAGCACCGTCAAGCGATTAATCAAATTAAAGCTCTGAAAAACGATACCAATCTTGTTAGAACGAATTTTGGCGTACTGTCGTTCTGATAGGCGAGCGGTCGAGTGCTCCTCAAACAGATATTCGCCCTGGTCAGGCCGATCCAAAAAACCAATGATATTAAGCAAAGTCGTCTTGCCGCAGCCGGACGGCCCCATCACGGCGATGAACTCGCCCTCGCGGATGGTCAGATCAATTTCATCGAGCGCATCGTGCGCCGCGTCACCTATACCGTATATTTTTGTAAGTTTTTTAAGTTGAATTATCGGCCTTGCTGTCTTTCGCGCTGTCATATTAATCTATTATAGACAAGTGACGTTTAATAAATCAACCGATGAAGATTGTGTAAAATACCACATTTTTAATTAGTCAGGCACAGAGTGAAACGCAATTCATATTTCTGGCGTTTTCTGGTAGAATTGTAAGCGAAGGAGAGGTGACCGAGTGGTTGAAGGTGCACGCCTGGAACGCGTGTGTGCGAGCAATCGTACCCAGGGTTCG
>CAJPON010000012.1 GCA_905372275.1 Candidatus Saccharimonadota bacterium | reverse complement strand
ATTTCGGCGGGCTATTTTCTTTGGTGAGATTTTTTGTTTTATGCTTTGGTTTATCATACGAGCGGCGAGGAGTTGCGTGCTACGAGCTATGTCAGCTATTGCTCGCCGGCTGATATTGTGTTAGAATACTTGCATTGTACGAGAGTTAATGATTCGGGCTTTGTTCGGTGTGGAGCCGCAGAGGTACAACTGCGTGGCCAGCCAGAGCGGGCTTGAAAGATAGGAAAAATTATGAGTTTTGCATTAATCCAAAAAGTCAACGACGAGCAAAAGAAAGCACAAGTTGTCGATGTTCGCAGCGGCGACACTGTGCGCGTCTATCAGAAAATCAAAGAGGGCAACAAAGAGCGCATTCAGATGTTCGAGGGTGTGGTTATCCGCACCGACAACAAAGGCCAGCACACTAGCCGCATCACCGTTCGCAAAGTTGCTTCGGGTGTCGGCGTCGAGAAGTCGTTCTTGCTGCATAGCCCGCTGGTCGAAAAAGTCGAGATTGTGCGCCGCGCCAAGGTTCGCCGCAATTTCCTCAGCTTTTTGCGCAAACGCAGCGGTAAGTCGGCCCGCTTGACGGCAGTCAAATTTGATCGCGAAGCTGTCAACGCCGTCCGCGACAAACATGCTGAAGAGGAAGCTGCCCGGCTGAAAGAAGAGAAAGCCAAAGAAGCCGCCGAGAAAAAGGCCGCCGAAGCTGCCAAACAAGCCGAATTGGACGCCAAGGCCGCCGAGGTCGCTGCTCGCCACGCCGAAAATTAAAGTAGTCTGTGTCTAGTGCTAACGATAAATCCCGCCGATGAGCGGGATTTTGTTTTGTCTGCGAAATAACCGTGAAAAGGAAAGTGCCCGCCGAGGCGGCTCAAGCAGAACGATATGTTCCGCGAGCCGCCCCAGCGGGCGTCGGAGAGGAAACGGCCCACCGAGTAGACCATGGCAGGTCAGGATTTCTGCCTGCGGGCCGCTTCCTCGGGGGTTGGGGTCAACGGCCGCCGTGGCGGCGGGCCGGTCACGTGTTGTCGGTCGCCATAGAAATGGCGAACACGATGATAGCAAAAGCCATAAGTGTCGCGAGAAAGCTCTCCAAGAACGACAACGCGGGTATCACACTGAAAGCACTATGCAGCGCCCCCAGCATAATCATAACTGCCCAGGTCACAACGGCCCAGGTCATGGCCGGAATCCCGACCATAATGAAAAGGATGAAGATCTTTCCTTTCATCTGCTAAACACTTCCTTTCCATGTTTGGGGTTTAGCTTACTAATATTATAACACAAATCCTGCCATCTGCGCCCGTGATTGAGCCTATCGCCGCCATTTGTTATCATGAACTTATGATTCTGGGGATCGACGAGGTTGGGCGCGGGCCGTGGGCGGGGCCGCTGGTGGTTGGCGCGGTGATTCTGGGCGGCGCCGAGATTGACGGCTTGGACGATAGCAAAAAGCTAACCAAAAAGCGCCGTGAAGCGTTGGACGTGGAAATTCGCGAAAAGGCTGCGGCTTGGGCGCTGGGCTGGGTGAGTGCCCAGGAACTAGACGATATTGGCATGAGTGAGGCGCTGCGGCTGGCGACGCGGCGAGCGGTCGAGCAAATTCAAGCGCAGTGCCGCCAGCAAAATCTAGCTTTTAGCGAAATTATCATTGACGGAACGGTGAATTTCTTGCGCGGCACGGCGCTAGAGAAGTTCGCTATGACCATGCCTAAGGCCGACGGTTTGATTCCGAGCGTGTCAGCGGCATCAATCATCGCCAAGGTGGCGCGCGACCAGTTCATGGCCGAGCAAGATGCGGTTTATCCGGGGTACGGTTTCGCGTCGAATGCTGGCTATGGCGTGGCCAAGCATCGGGCGTCGATTGAGCGCCTGGGCGTGACGCCGCTGCACCGGCTGAGTTTCGCGCCGCTGGCGAAGTATGCTGTGACGCCGCGAGCAGTGCCTCAGAAAAAATCAGGGCAACTTTACGTGGGCCCCAGATATTTTTCTGATGGCGCTCGAGCGGCGGAACTGCATCAAGACGCTATCAACTATTCTGCAGAGGCTGCCCTGATTTTTTCTGGGGATACCGCTCCAGACGGCTCTACCTTCTCTACAGCATCACTGAACCTATTAAGCGCAGTTGAGATATCCGACACAGACTCTTGTATACACCCAAATAGCATATGTATTAATGAAAAACCAATGACAACTCGCCAAATCGGCGATAAAGGCGAGCAAGCGGCAGCAGATTGGCTGACGGCGCGCGGCCATGAGATTGTGGCGCGGAATTGGCGGACGCGGTACTGCGAAATTGATATCGTCAGCGTGAAAGGCGAGGTGTTGTATTTCACCGAGGTGAAGTATCGTAAGAATGATGATTTCGGCGATGGACTGGCGGCGATTACCGCCAAAAAGCAGCGACAGATGCGTTTCGCGGCAGAGTTGTTTTTGGCGGGTAAGCCAGAATACAGCGGCATGGCAGCCAAGCTGCTAGCCGCCAGCGTGAGCGGTGACCCGCCAGCCGTCCAAGCGGTAGTAGAAATAAATTAAACCAAAGAAAATAGCCCGCCGAACGAGCTCAAGCTGAACGCTAGTTCAGCGAGCTATTTTCGACGGGCTTAGCCCTTCTTCACCGCCTTGTGGCGGTGCTGCTCGCAGGTAGTGCACCTGCAAACGTCTTCATCATCGAGAGACATCGGCACGAAGCCGATGAC
Organism: Candidatus Saccharimonadota bacterium; assembly: GCA_905372275.1. Classification (GTDB taxonomy): domain Bacteria; phylum Patescibacteriota; class Saccharimonadia; order Saccharimonadales; family Saccharimonadaceae; genus Saccharimonas. The sequence goes on along the minus strand of CAJPON010000012.1, from coordinate 19,173 downwards.
GGCGAACTCGTAAACTGCCAGCATTATCGCTGGCAGGTACAGAATCTCTCCACCGCCGTCGGCGATGGCGGTGGAGATGCACCGCCAGACCCAGACATGGGCCGTGACGAACATCGCGACCCACCCCCAGCCAGCCAGCGGGCCGGCGGCGTCGAGAACGGACTTCGTCGCCCAGGGGGCGACGAGCGCGAGAGTAATGGAGACAACAGTAACAAAGCCCATGATTTCCTCCTCAGAAAATCATCGCTCAAGTAAAAGGGCACTTCTCGCCCTTTTTTCGTAAACTTGAGCGAAAAGCTATTATGAATATAGCACATTATCGTATAAATGTCAAGCGTTTAAACGAAAAATGTGTCATAATAATTTTGCGGCCTCTGTAAAAGCCGCAAAATTGCTTATCTCAAAGAAAACGAAATTACTTTGCCAGGGCTGCTATGACTGCTGCTTTGTCGCGGTCGATTAGGTCTAGTTTGCCCTCTAAATCTAGTATTCCCATGTCGATGGCGCGGACGAGCGACTGGTCGCGGCGCAGCGGCGTGAAAAATTCGCGGTATTCGGCTAGCTGCTGGCGCGTCATCAGCAGCATGGCGGCGTAGCGCGGGAAATAATCGTGGCTTTTGTCGCTGGCGAAAGTTTTCTCGATCCAACTCCACTGGCTGCGCATCCAGCGCCAGGCGGCTTCGCGGCCGTAGCGATTGCGCAGCAGGTCGACGAACCAGCGAACGGTGTCCTGGCTGCGGATGATATCGGTGTTGGTGAGTAGCCCGATTAAGCGCGCTAGCTGCTCGGCGTCGCGCGTCGTGGCGACCCCTGCGGCGATGTCGCTGCGCAGGTCGGCCGATTGCGTGGCTTGGTAAGCTTCGAGCAGCTGGCTGACTATATCTGCCGGCTGATCGCTGTAGCGGACGGCGGCACCGATGATTGATGGGCGCAGGTCGGCGCTGAGCTCGGCCAGAGGCGTGTTTTGGTAGAGCTGGCGCGCGGTACTGATTGCCGCTGCGTCCTCGCTATATAGCATGCAATCGATGATGACGGCGCGCAGTTTGCTGTCAGATTCTGGCTCGCCGGGGTGTTTGCTCCAACCTAGGCGTTCGAACTGCCGACGAGCTAGCTTGCCTGATAGGCGGCGCAGCAGCTTCTCGGCGGCTTCGTCTTGATCGACGAATTTCTTGAGATCGCTGATGGCTAGCGAGATGATTTCCCAGACGGTCTGATCACTTTCGTCTTGGAAGGCGGCTAGCGCTTCGACTAGCGTGCTGCTAGCAATTAGACCGCCGCGGGCTAGCAAGATTTGCTCGTTGAGATACTGGGCGCGCTGCGACGGCGTCAGCGTACCAATGGCGATTGCCTGCAAAATGCGAGCTCGCAGAGCGTCGTCGTAGCAAGTGATAAAGTGCGAGGCGTTTTGATGATTGAGCAGTAATAGTCCGTCTGGCGCTGGCGAGAGGCGCTGTTCGCGCTCCTTTAGAATTTCGGGCAGGCGCTGGTCGTTGGCGTCGAGCGGAATCGGCCATAAACGATCAGACGGCTGGTGCGGCCCAGTGAAGAATTGTTCTTGGCGGAGCGTCAACTCGCCATTGTCGAGCAATGCGTAGACTACCGGGTAACCTGGTTGTGAAATCCAGGTATTCATTAGCGCTCCGACATCTTTGCCGCTAGCTTGGCTTAGGCATTCCCAGAGGTCGTCGCCAGTGGTGTTGCTATACTTGAAGCGGGTGAAATACTGCTTGAGGCCAGCGCGGAACGCTTCATCGCCAATCCATAGTTGCATCATTCGCAGCAGCCGGCCGCCTTTGGCGTAGACAATCGCTCCATCAAACAGCGCGCTGATTTCGGCTGGGCTCGATACGTCGGTTTGAACTGGCTGTACGCCGTCGATGCTATCGCGGCGCAGGGCAGCAACGCCCTCGTTGTTGGCAAACTCGTCCCATTGTCGCCAATCCGGATGCAGTGCGTCAGTTGCTAGGTATTCCATCAGCGTAGCGAAACTCTCGTTCAGCCACAGGTTATTCCACCATTTCATAGTCACTAGATTACCGAACCACTGGTGGCTTAATTCGTGGGCGATAACCGTCGCAATATATTGGCGGGTCGAAACGCTAGCGGTTGCCGGATCGGCCAGCAGGGCGGTTTCGCGGTAGGTCACCAAGCCCCAATTCTCCATAGCGCCGCTAGAAAAATCAGGTAGTGCTACATGGTCAGATTTCGGCAGTGGGTAAGGCACGCCAAAATACTCGTTGAAAAAGTCAATTGTTTGCGCTGCGTGCTGGAGCGCCCAGTTCAAGCTGTCGGCTGACTGCGCTGGTGTGGCGTAGACGTTGACTTCGACGTCGCTCTTGGTGGCAGTAGTCGCGCGCTGCAAATCGCCAGCGACAAAGGCCGCCAGGTAAGTACTCATGCGCGGTGTTTGCTCGAATGTAGTCAGCGTTCCCTCGCTACTTTCCCGCTGCGAAATGACTGGCATATTGCTGAGTACTACTGGTTCATTTGATAATATTGAAATCGCAAATGTAGCTTTGGCCTCTGGTTCGTCGACGCATGGGAAGGCTTCGCGGGCATGGTGGCTTTCGAATTGGGTGGCGTATAGCTCGCATCTCTGGCCTTGGTGTTGGTAATAGCAAGGATAAATACCGTGCATGGCGTCGGTTAGTGCTAGTGAGAATTTGATAGTGATTTGCACTGGACTGTCGTCGGTATTGTCAAGCGTCAAAATGTCGTTGTCGGTTGATGTCTTGACTGCTTGGCCGTTGACAGTAGCCTCTTCGATCTGCAGATCTTTGGCGTGCAAGCGAATTGGCTCGGCTGCTAGATGCTGGCCGCGGATAGTTGCCGTGCCGCGGATTAAACGATTGCTCTTCGCTTGACGCAAATCCCATTGGATATCGTAGTGTTCTGGTTGAAATTGAGAAAATAATCTGTCCATACGTCCATTATAGCAGGGTGGTATAATATGCTTATGCAGCGGCGTAGAATAGTACTAGTAGCGGTGATTTTGATAGGTACTCTCGGGTGGATTGTTGTTAAGGAGCGGCCAAATTTGCCGCTGATGCCGCCAGATTCGTCTCAACAGTCGGAGCTGGCTTCTGGCTCTGGCGAAGTAGCGCGCGAGGCTCTAGCGGCATTGCCAACCAAGGGCCGCGCTCCCAAGACTGGCTACAAACGCTCGCAGTTCGGCGACGGCTGGGCCAAAGCGGGCGGCTGCGATACGCGCAATGTTATCTTGCGCCGCGACTTGGCAAAAGCTGTCTTGGGCGACGACAACTGCAAAGTACAGGCTGGCGCTCTTAGCGACCCGTACACCGGGCAGCGAATCGCTTTCAAGCGCGGTACTAATTCTAGCGGCGCTGTGCAGATTGACCACGTAGTGGCGCTGAGCAATGCTTGGCAGACTGGCGCTCAGCAGTTGTCTAGCGAACAGCGAATCAGTCTGGCTAATGACCCGCTTGAGCTGCTAGCTGTCGACGGACCAGCCAACCAGCAGAAGGGCGATGGCGATGCGGCGACTTGGCTGCCGTCAAATAAGCCGTTTCGCTGCCAGTACATTGCCCGTCAAATTGCCGTCAAGAAAAAATACTCGCTGTGGGTGACACCGCCGGAACGCACGGCTATGGAGCGGATTTTGGCGAGCTGTCCAGAACAGCGCTTGCCGGCGTGATATAATCTAAGATATGACAAAGCAACACCAGTATTCTCTCTATGATATATTTACGGTACTTTTTGTAACGACACTATTGGTTAGTAATATTGTCAGCGTCAAAATTGTATCTGTTGGCTGGCTGACTTTTGATGCTGGCACGGTTTTGTTTCCGCTAGCGTATATCGTGGGTGATATAATCACTGAGGTTTATGGTTATCGCCGGATGCGCCGGCTGATTTATAACGGCGTGGCAGCCTTGACGCTGATGACACTGACTTTTTGGGTGGTGCAATTATTGCCGGCAGATAGCAGCTGGACGGGGCAAACGGCGTTTGAATCGACGCTGGGTGTGGTCTGGCGGCTGGCTATCGGTTCGGTAACGGCGCTATTTGTTGGCGAGATCATGAATGCTTACGTAATGGGGCGAATGAAAGTTGCTAGCCGCGGCTGTGGTTTGTGGCGGCGGATGATTGGCAGCTCGGTGGCGGGCAGCGCTCTAGATACGGTGATTTTCTCGACGATTGCTTTTGCCGGTACTATGCCGACGACCAGCTTTTGGCAGCTTATCGTCACGGTGTTTTTGATAAAGATGACAGTAGAGATTATGGTCTCGCCGTTGACGATACATTTGATTGCCCGCGTGAAAAAGCGTGAAAAGATGGATACGTTCGAGCAGCCAGCGAAATACCTGGTGAATTAGTTGCTTGGTTTATCCTGGCGTTAGATTTTGACGCGGTTTTATTTTATAATGTGACGCCGATTGGTAAATTATCGCCGTAGTAGCGAGCTAGAAACGACTGCTTGAAATCAAAAAATGTGCCGTCTAGTAGCGAGGCGCGGATCTGGTCGACAGTGCGCACTACGAAGCGTTCATTATGAATGCTGGCGAGCGTAGCGCCGAGAATTTCGTCGGCGTGAAACAGATGATTGATGTAAGCGCGCGTATGATGCTGGCAAGTATAACAGTCGCATTCAGCGTCGATTGGCGCGAAGTCCTCGCGAAAGCGGGCGTTGCTGATGTTGATGCGGCCGTCAAGGGTATACAGAGCGCCGTTGCGGGCTTGGCGGGTCGGCGCGACACAATCGAAAGTATCGATGCCATATTCGACGCCGAGAAACAAATCGGCCGGCTGCGAACCTAAGCCTAATAGGTGGCGCGGCTTATCCTCGGGCAAAGTCTCGCAGACCCAGCTGACGACGTCGGCGATCTCACCAGGTTGAAAAACGCCGCCGATACCGTAGCCGTCGAAGTTGCGCTCACCCAGGAAATTAGCCGAATGGCGGCGGAGCGTTTCGTCGCGGGCGCCCTGGACGACACCGTAGAGCGCTTGCAGGTTTTCGCCGCGTGCTAGATGTTCGGCGTTTAGTTCATCGTGGCGAACCAAGCAGCGCTCCGCCCAAGCATGCGTTCGCTGCATTGCCTTTACAATCGTGCCGCGGGCTGCTAGCGGTGCAGTCAGCTCATCAAAGGCCATATGAATATCAGCGCCGATGGCGTGCTGTAGCTCCATTGACGATTCTGGCGTCATCATTATATATCTGCCATCCAGATGCGACCGAAATTGCGCGCCTTGGTCGGTAACTTTGGCTAGCTGATTAGCAGACTTGACCGCTTGCGCAGCATTGCCTTTTTGGGTGTGAGCGACGGCGTCAATGCCTTTTTTGTAAGCAATTCCCAGACTGAAAATCTGAAAGCCGCCGCTATCAGTGAAGGTCGGTCCATCGTAACCCATAAATTTGCCTAGGCCGCCAGCTTTATGAATGATTTCGGCGCCTGGCCGCTGCATCAAATGATAAGTATTGGCCAAAATTGATTGCCCGCCGCAGGCTTTGACTTGTTCGACAGTCAACGCTTTGACGGTTGCTTTGGTGCCGCCAACGATGAAAGCTGGCGTTTGAATCGTACCGTGCGGCGTTTCAATCGTACCAGTACGCGCTAAGGTGCCTGGGAGGCGATGGGTAATACTGAAAACAAGGGGTTGATTCATAAGGTCTAGTATATCATCTACCTCATGGCAGCAAAGTGTAACTTTTGCCAAAAGCATGAAATATGTTGAAAACATTGACGATGCTCAGTAAGTATAGTATAATTATAATTAGCCTTTCAGATAAAGGCTGCCTGACGCGCGGAAAGTCCGCATGCGTCCGAGGTAGCGGTCTGGATAGGCCGCACCTCAACTTTCTAGGAGAGGATAAACGTTATGCTCGATATCGTGGCCAGCCTTTCGGCTGTGGTTCTGTGTATCTTTCTCACCGTCTCCCTGTGGCGGCAGCGGAGAGTGGGGCCGATCCAAACATCACTCCTAGGAGTGATGTTTACTATAATATTCATGTATTCCGCGATCAGCCGTCGCGGTAGTGCATATACGAACTACGAAGCTGCCGCGTGGGCGGCGCTGGCTGCCTACACGGTGGCGGCGATACTCGCAGCCGTAGAGTACAGACTCAGGTTCCTGGCCTGGATCTCCAGGCTGTGGATTCGTAGGGCGCAGAGCCAGAAAGTCTCTGCCCTCGTCAAGATGGCGCAGCTGAGCCTGTCCGAACAAGCCTGGGGACCCCGTGAAGGGTATTCCCCAGAGAGCCCAGACACAAACGCATGAGGTGCGGGGCGGGATGTGCGATTTATTTCGCCGTCCCGCCCCCAACTCAACTCTTTGTGAAATATTTTTTGTATCGCACTGCTAGGCTTGACGATGCCAGCCCTCGCGTGTTACATTAAGTACGTACTCATCCGGCCGGCAGGTCGGTTGTTTTCGTATTGGAACTAAAAGAAAGGAATTATATGGAAGATTTGAATATCAAGCAGTTGACGCTAGCAGTGCGGGCGATTGCTGATGAAAAGGCGTTGCCCGAAGAAACTGTACTAAACGTAATCGAGCAGGCAATCGCTGCTGCCTGGCGGCGCGATAACGGCGAGCGCGAGCAAAATGTGCGCGCTGAACTTAATATTAATGACGGCACCGCCAAGGTGTTTGTCCAGCGCGAAGTCGTCGAGGATGTCGTCAATCCGGCCACTGAAATCAGCTTGGCGGATGCTCAAGTAGAGAAGCCAGATGCTCAGTTAGGAGATACTATCGAGGAAGCTCATGAAGTTAAGTCCTTTGGTCGAGTGGCCGCCCAGACTGCCAAGCAAGTCGTCATGCAGCGCCTGCGCGAAGCCGAACGCGAAGTCGTTCTGGCAGAGTTCGAAGACAAAATCGGCACGGTCGTTACCGGTATGGTGCAGCGTGTCGAGCCGCGCGTGGTGCGTGTCGAGCTAGGCAAGGCCACCGGTATTATCCCGCAGAGCGAGCAGATTCAAGGCGAGTTTTACAAAATTGGCTCGCGGATCAAAGTATTAATCAAAGACATCGAACGCGAAGGCCGCGGCCCGCAGCTGATCCTCAGCCGCGGCAGCGAGGACTTTATCGAATATCTCTTCCGCCAAGAAGTGCCCGAGATGGAAACTGGCGCCGTCGAGATCAAAGGCATCGCCCGCGAAGCTGGCCGCCGCACTAAACTAGCGGTTGCTAGCACGGTGCCAGGCGTTGACCCGGTCGGAACGTTCGTCGGCGGTCACGGCGCGCGCGTCAATGCGGTGATGAGCGAAATCGGCGAGCAAGAGAAAATCGATATCGTTACCTATGATGATAATATAGATACGTATATCCGCAATGCTCTTAGCCCGGCTGAGATTGTTAAAGTCGAGATTGATAAGGACAAAAAAACCGCCAATGTTTACGTTACTGAAGACCAGCAATCAATCGCTATCGGCCGCGGCGGGCAAAATGTGCGTTTGGCGAGCCGCCTGACTGGCTACGAATTGAATATCGAGACCACAGCGCCGAAATCAGCCGAGAAAAAACCGCGCAAGAACGTCGAGGAAGATTTGTTTAGCGCTATCGAAAATCAAGATTAAAACCCGCAGCCGCTTTTTTGCAAATTAGCACTCTGCCTTGACGAGTGCTAATTTGTTATGTATAATTGGCTGCAATGGGCAATACGCTCAGAACGGAGAACTCATGATGCCAGAAGATTTTGCAGATTTTATTTCGCGATTGACCGACAACGCGCGCGCTAGCGTCCAGCATGCTGACGCGATTGCTCGCGGTAACGGCAGTAATTACATTGGGACGGAGCACTTGCTGCTCGGCGTTTTGGCGCAAGGGTCGAGCTCAGCGGCGCAAGTATTGACTGACGCTGGCGTAACCCTGCAGCAAGCTGAAATGATTCTGGATATCAAACCGTCGCGAGTGGTTACCAGTACCGGTATGGTGGGCCTTAGCGAGACGGCCTTGTTGACATTGCGCATGGCATGGGAAGCAGCGCGCGAGTACGGCCATGATTATCTCGGTACAGAGCATATATTGTACAGCGTCCTGCGACAAGGTAACGCCCGAGCGACAGCGCTGCTGCGCGAGATGGGCATCAACGTCGATATGATAATCAGCGAGCTCGAGAAGTCGTTTGAAGAGAATCGCGGCGAACATGGCGATATTGCTACCGAGCCGCGGCGCCGCGGCAATACGCGCGGCGGGGCGCTTAGCGCCTTTGGCGTGGATTTGACGGCGCGGGCAGCCAACGGCGAGCTTGACCCGATGATTGGCCGCGACAAAGAGCTAGAGCGAATGATTACTATCCTTAGCCGCCGCACCAAGAATAATCCAGTCTTGATTGGCGAGCCAGGCGTTGGCAAAACCGCTATCGTTGAGGGGTTAGCGCAGCGGATCGTCCGCGAGGACGTACCGGGCCATCTATTAGATCGCCGCGTGGTTATGCTGGATATGGCGGCGATGATCGCCGGTACTAAATATCGCGGTGAATTCGAGGATCGGCTGAAAAAGGTAATTGCTGAAGTCAAAAAACAAGGTAACATCATTCTTTTTATTGATGAATTGCACCTGCTGGTTGGCGCTGGCGCCTCGGAAGGTTCGATGGATGCAGCCAATATCCTCAAGCCGGCGTTGGCGCGCGGCGAGCTGCATATGATTGGCGCGACAACTCTCGATGAATATCGCAAACATATCGAGAAAGACACGGCGCTAGAACGGCGTTTCCAGACGATCGTCGTCAAGGAGCCAACTATGGCGCAGACAATCGCTATTTTGAAAGGTCTTAAAAATTATTACGAAAAGCATCATGGCGTCAAAATTACCGACGAAGTGATCGAATCGGCGGTGTATATGAGCGACCGCTACGTCAGCGACCGTTTCATGCCCGATAAAGCGATTGACGTGCTCGACGAGGCGGCTGCCCGAGTTCGCGTCAAGCGAGGCCACCGCCCGAGCCACGAGCGCGAATATCTCAAAGAACTCAAGCACCTCAATGAGCGCATGGAGGATGCTGTTTTGCACGAAGATTACCAGCGGGCCGCTATGTACAAACAGCGTATTAGCCAGATTAGTAAAAAGCTCGAGACAGAAGTTGCTGCCCAAAAAGGCCGTCGCGCTATCCAACTAACCGATGACGATGTGGCGCATGCTATCGCTGTGATGACCAACATTCCAGTCGAAAAAGTCCAGACTAGCGAAGCGAAGTTGCTGCGCCAGCTCGAAAAGCATCTCGGCAAGTACGTCATTGGCCAGCGCGAGGCTATCGGTAAGGTAGCGCGGGCAATCCGCCGCAGCCGCAGCGGCGTAGCTAGCAGCTGGCGGCCGATTGGCAGTTTCGTTTTCATGGGACCGACTGGTGTCGGCAAAACGCAATTAGCTAAAGTGCTGGCGCGAGAAGTTTTCGGTAGCGAAGAAGCGCTTATCAAAATCGACATGAGCGAATTCGGCGAGAAGCATAATACGTCGCGCCTGCTCGGGGCGCCAGCTGGTTATGTTGGTTACGAGGACGGCGGTAAATTGACTGACAAAGTTCGCCGCCAGCCGTACAGCGTGGTGCTTTTTGACGAAATTGAAAAGGCGCATCCAGACGTATTCAACCTGCTGCTGCAGCTACTGGAAGATGGGACGATGACTGATGCTAAGGGGCGCGAAGTTAGCTTTCGTAATACGATTATCATCTTGACTAGCAATCTCGGCGCCGACAAGATGACCAAAGAGTCGGAACTTGGCTTTCACTCTAACCGCGACAAAAGCAGCGAAATTGACGATTTGCACCGCCGCAACGCTAAATTTGCTCGTGATGCTCTCGATAAGTTTATGCGCCCCGAGTTGATTAATCGCTTTGACGGGATTATCACTTTCCGAGCGTTGACTCGCGCCGAGGTCGGCAAGATCTTCGACCTGCTGATCGGCGAGCTGCGCCAGCGTTTGGTGCGCAAAGGCCTGGCCCTTACGATTAAACCTAGTGCCAAAAAATTCCTTATCGACAAGGGTTACAGCATTAAATACGGTGCCCGTCCGCTGCGCCGCGTCATCGAGGACGAGGTTGAGCATGCTATTGCTGAGCAAGTACTTGACGGCGCCTATGCTAAAGGTGATATCCTAGAAGTAGGGATCAAGAAAGGAGCGATAGCGATTGAACGGCGCAGCGAAACCGACAGCCAGACGTAGTATTGTCTCGAAAATCATCGCTTTGATGGCAGTGATAAGTATTGCTGTTGGCGGTTTTTTCTACGGGCAGACAGCCTTTGATGCCTATCGAGCGTCGACTTTCACGCCGCCTGCAGCTGTTGCCGCGGTTGAAGGTTCAATCAAGCTGACTCCGGCGGCGCAGCGCACTTTCCGAGCAACTCAGCCAGCTATCGAGGCCAGCGACCAGTTCAATGCTCATTGTAAAAGTACCGAACGTACCGCAGCCATCTTGGGCTGCTACTATGGCGATAAGATTTATCTTTTTGACGTCGAAAATGCCGAATTAGCTGGCGCCAAAGAAGTAACAGCAGCGCACGAATTGCTGCACGCCCAGTATGCACGGCTGAATATCTTCGAGCGGCCGCGAGTCGACGCTATGATCAAAAAGGCTTATCAAAAGGTCAAAAATGAACCGGAAATTGCCAAAGCTATGGAATACTACCGCGAGGCCGAGCCAGGCGCCGAGCTAGATGAGCTACATTCGATTATCGGTACCACGATTGGCGAGCTCGACTCTGACCTTGAACAATATTATGCGCGTTATTTCACTGATCGAGCGTCAATTGTCGCCAAAAACCAAGCTTACACAGCAGTATTTACTCGAGTTAATACCCGGGCTGAAGCGCTGCAATCTAAGTTGCAGTCAGCCGCTAAACAAATCAAACAAGATGTCGAAGCTTATCAGTCCGATTTATCGCAAATTAACGCTGATATTAATAATTTTAATGAACGGGCTAGGAGCGGCGAGTTTAGTTCGCAAGCTGATTTCGCGGTGGCGCGGTCGGCGCTGCAGCAGCGAATTAGCGCTATTAATGCTCGGCAGGGTTCGCTCAATTCGCGGATTAAAGCTTACAATGACGATGTGGCAACTCTCAAAAGCTTGGCCGTTAAAGCCGATCAACTCAATCAAAGTATCAACGGCGTAGCCGCGCCGGCCGGAGTAAATAGTGGCCAAAGCGCGCAGTAATTTCGTCTGCCAGAATTGCGGCGCTAGCTATCCGAAATGGACGGGCAAGTGCGAGAATTGCGGCGAGTGGAACACGCTCGTCGAACAGATAGTCGAGACCAAGGGCGCTTCGGCGGTAGCGCGCAGCCATTCGCGCGGTAAGATCCTAAAGCCGCAGTCGATGCGTTCAATCGCTGCCGAAGATTCAGTGAAACGCTTGCCGACTGGTATCACCGACCTCGACGCAGTGCTAGGCGGCGGAATCCTGCCGGCAGGCGTAATGCTGCTAGCGGGGCAGCCGGGTATCGGTAAATCGACGCTATTGATGCAGGTAGCGGCGCATGTTGCTGAGCAATCAGCGGTCCTATATGTCAGCGGTGAGGAAAGCGCTTCCCAGGTCAAGCTCCGCGCTACGCGCCTCGGTGCGACTTCTGGCGATGACCTGCAGTTTGTCGCCAGCACTAGCGCTGACGACATTGCTGCGACAATTCGCAGCGGCCAATATAAATTGGTAATTATCGACAGTATTCAGACGCTTAGCCTTGAGGAAATCGCCAGCGCGCCAGGTACCGTCAGCCAGATTACCAACTCGAGTAATGTTATTATCCGAGCAGCAAAAGCTTCGGGCGCAGCGGTAATTTTAGTGGGCCACGTTACCAAGGAGGGCTCGATCGCTGGGCCGAAAGTTCTCGAGCACCTAGTCGATGTGGTCTTGCAATTCGAAGGTGACCGTTACGGCGGCTTCAAAGTGGTGCGCGCCGTCAAGAATCGCTACGGCTCGACTAGCGAAGCGGCAATTTTCGAGATGAACGATAAGGGTTTGCGGGTCGTCGAAAATCCGTCAGCCGCACTGCTAGCCGAGCGCCAAAACGCCGATGGCTCGGTGGTATTGGCGACGCTTGAAGGCAACCGTCCGATTCTCGTTGAAATCCAAGCTCTTGTCAACTCGACCAATTTCGGGTATCCTAAGAGGACAGCTAGCGGTTTCGACCTCAATCGTCTCAATCTGCTCATCGCGGTGCTAGAGAAGCGCACCAAATTGAATTTATCAGATAAAGATATTTATGTGAATGTAGTTGGCGGTTTGAAACTTGCCGACCGGGCAGCAGACTTGGCGGTAGCGATGGCGATTGCTAGCGCGGCAGCCGGGCGTAAGCTCGACGACGGACTGGTGGTGTTCGGCGAAGTAGGCTTAGGTGGCGAGATTCGCTCGGCACAAGGCGCCGACAAGCGCTTGAACGAGGCCAAAAAACTCGGTTTCACCCAAGCGATCGCGCCAGCAACCTCTGGCAAAAAGAATTCATTTGTAAAAGGCGTCAAAGATTTACGCCAAGCTTTGATCGGCTATCTCAAGTAGCTAGTAGCTAATCAAGGCGAAAAGAAAGGAAAATATGCAAACCAAAGACTTAATATTATTGGCGGTAACGCTGCTTATTTTGGGCGAGGTGTCGTACTTATTAGCGCGCCTGCCTAAGAACTCCATCAAATCAAAAGACCGGGCTATCTTGGTAGATACCTCGGTGCTGATGGACGGGCGAATTGTACCGGTAGCGCAAACTGGCTTCATCGGCGGTACGCTGGTGATTCCACGCTCGGTTATCGGCGAGCTACAGTTTCTAGCTGACCACGCCGATGCTGATAAACGTGCTCGTGCCCGTTATGGGCTTGATGTGGTCACCGAGTTGCAAGCTATGGAGCGCGTCAACGTCGAATTGCTGCAAGACGGCAGCCACGCCCGCGAAGGCGTTGACGACCGCCTACTCAAGCTAGCTAAGCAGCACGGCGCAGTGATCATGACGCTAGATTATAATCTAAACAAGGTTGCCGCCGTCGAGGGTACCGAAGTACTAAACCTTAACGAATTAGCGCAGAGTATCCGGATGGAGCATCTACCCGGCGAGAAAATTACGTTAGAGCTTATTCAGAAGGGGCAGGACGCGCATCAGGGCGTGGGCTACCTACCAGACGGCACAATGGTTGTCGTCGAGCAGGCGAGCGCTCAGATAGGTCAGACGCTAAATGTCGAAATTATCCGTAACTTGCAGACCGCAGCCGGCCGGATGATCTTTGCCAAGAAAATAGAGACCGTTAGCAAACCTCTTAAATCGACCGCCAAAGCTGCGGGCAAAACTCAAAAAACGGCGAAAATCGCAGCCGCAGCAGTATCAAAAACGCCCGCGAAAAGTACTGCTAGCGCCAAGCAGCGTTCTGCCGGCCGCGCCCGCAGCCAGTCATCAGCTGGCAGCGCTAGCAATCGCGATTTGGTCAAGGCAAAGGCATCAGGCGAAACCAAAACTCAAGCTAAACCAGCCAGCAAAAAAGCTAATTCGCCGAAAACAAAACCGCAGCCGAAGCCAGCTGCTCCAGCGACCCGGCGCCAGAGTGCTCGCCGCCGCCCCGACCACGAGAGCGACTTGATCGATCTAGTCAATAACCAATAAAATCGCCAGCGCGATATATAGATAGCACGCTGCTAGGAGCGTGCTATTTTGCTGGGTATTAGCGGCAAACTACTGCGATACGAAGCGGGTTTAATCGTCGTCATCGCTACTACTGTTTGGATTGTAGCTGGCGCTACTAGTCGCTGTGTAGTAGCCAGTGTCGGTAATTTTGGCGGTTAGCGTGCCGCTACTGGCTGCTGACAGGTTACCTTTGTGAATATTCCAGATGCCGCTGCTGTCGACTTGCTTGCTGGCGACAACGGTGTTGCCAGATAATAATTCGATGTTTTGCAGTTTATAACGGCCGCTGGTATAGACGATGGATACGCCGCCGCTAGTCACCGTTAACGTAACATTCGGCTTCGGATCGTCGCACTTGTGTGCATCGTCGTCTTTCTCGGCATCGTAGCTAGAGTCGTTAGGCGTGACTATCTCTTTTCTGGTGATTGGATCAGCCATTTTCATGACATCGATTTCGATCTTGGCAGCTTCGGGCGTGCAGGACGTAGCTTTCTTTTTCGAGACGCGGTCGAAAGTCATCTTGGCATTGGTAGCAGCGCTGGCTTTGTTGTAGTACGACGGATAAATCTCGCCCTTGATTGTCTGGATGCCGCTCGGCGCAGTATACCAGTCGCTTAATTTTAGTTTACCTTGGTCGGCATACATCTTGGAGATATCAGCCATGGTGCGGTCGAAGAACATAGCTGGAATCAGCGAGTTGCCATTGCGCAGCGGCGAGGTGTCAGAATTGCCTAGCCACACCGCCATCGATAGGTTCGGCGTGTAGCCGGCAGCCCAGATGTCTTTGGCGCTAACCTTGCCATTAATCTCGCTGTTGCTGGTACCAGTCTTGACAGCTGCTTTGACGCCGGCGCGGCCGAGGTTGACTAGGTAGTCGCGGCCCGCCAATCCAGCACGCGCCTTGCCGTCGCCAAGGATGTCGCTAACGATGTAAGCTGCTTGCTGGTCGATGACTTGCTTGCTAGATTCTTTGTATTGTTTGAGGGTTTGGCCATTGCTGTTGGCGACTTTCAGGATAGTCGTCTGCGGTTTATAAGTGCCCATTCGTCCTAGTGTCGCGAAAGCGTTAACGTGGTCAACCAAGCGTGTGCCGCAGCCGCCGATAGCGCTCGATAGGCCAGCTTGCGCGTCGGCGCCTTGCGTGCAGTACTGCAAATCGCCGGCGGAGCGTATCAGCGACCAGGTGCTGCCGCTGTTGTTCTTCTCGTTGATGGCCATAGCTTTGATAGCTGGAATATTGCGGGAGCGAGCTAGTGCCTGGCGCAATGTGATATTGCCTTGGAATTTGTTGTCGGCGTTATTCGGACTATAATTGCCCGGGAAAGTTGTCTTGGAGTCGGCTAGGATCGAGCCGCTGCCGTAATTGGCGTTATTGCCGCCTTGGTTGCTAAATAAGCGGGCGTAAACGAGCGGCTTGATCGACGAACCCGGTTGGATGAAAGCGGTGGCTGCATTATCTTGTCCAAAGCCAGCATAATTAAAGTCGCGGCTGCCGACTAGGGCGATAAGCTGGCCAGTCTTGGTATCTTCGATGGCTGCTGCGCCGTTTGAGAAGCCAGCAAATTGCGAACAGTTGCGATAACCGCAGTTGCCATCGGTAATCTCGCCGTTGAATAGCTTGGTCATGTTGGTTTCTAGGGTTGTCTGCGCGTCGAGATCAAGCGTGGTTTTAACCGTCAGGCCGCCTTCGCCGACGATGGTCTTGCCGAGCTCTTCCTCGAGCTGTTTTTTGACCATCTGCACGAAATGCGGCGCTCTAACGTTGGCGTATTGGTCGGCCAGCGGTTTGATGGTATCCATAATGTCGACTTTTTTGGCTGCCGCTGCCTCTTGTTTGGATATGTAATTCATCGACACCATGTCGTCCAGTACTTTGTGCTGGCGTTCGACAAGCGCTTTGCGGCCATAGGTATTGTACGGATTGTAAAGCGACGGGTTGTTCGGGATAGCGGCTAGTAGCGAGCATTCTGGCAAGGTTAAATCTTTGGATGATTTGCCGAAATAAGTTTGTGCAGCCGATTCGACGCCGTTGCGCCGGCCGCCGTACGGCGATTCATTGAGGTACAAGCCGAGGATTTGGTCTTTGCTGTACATTCGCTCGACCTCGATGGCTAGAATCATCTCTTTGATTTTGCGCGGAATACCCGACAAGCCCCGCTGCATAGCTTCGTCTTTAGTAAAGAACACTTTCTTGACCAGCTGCTGCGTTAGTGTCGAGCCGCCTTGCACGGCGTTGCCCTGCGAGTTGCTGATAAAGGCGCGAGCAATACCGCTAGCGCTGATGCCGCTGTGCTTATAAAAATCTTTGTCCTCGATGGCTATAGTGGCTTTGCCCATGCATGGTGAGATAGTTTTGGCGTCGACCACTAACGTATAATCGCCGGTACCTTTGTCTTCCCAGAGCAGCTTGTCGTTGCGGTCGTAATATTTGGTGACTGTCGTTTTGACGCGCTGCGCCAATGTGTCGGGGTTGATTTTGTCGAGATCTTTGCGGAAATAGGCAAACAGCGAAGCCACGCCAATAACCATCAGCAGCAAAGCGATGCCGACAACTTTCAGCGCCATAATTGCGCCGTCGCGGCTAAACCAGTATTTGGCTAGGCGTTTCGGATGCAAGCGGTATAGTAAGCGCTTGACCGGATGTTTCGGCAAAGTTGCCAGATATTCGGCCTTTTTGCGCGCTCGCGCGTCTTTCTTGACTCGGCGTTTATTGGCTAAATTAGCATAAGCGCTGACGCCACCAGCTACTTTTCGTTTCTTGTTTCCCACTTTCACTCTTCCCATAAGCAATATTTCCACCATTATAGCACTGTTCGCATCACGACGGCTAGTGCTTTTGCTGATAATTTGCAAATATGTTACTATCTCACTATTAAATAAAGAAAGGTTTCAGATGACGCTAGCAGAAGAACTAACGTGGCGCGGACTCATCAACCAGACGACGTTCGCTGATGTCAAAGATATAAACGAGCCGCGAACGTTCTATTTTGGCGTCGATCCGAGCGCGCCGAGTATGACTATCGGCAACTTGGCAGCGATGATGTTGTGCCGGCATTTTATCGACCACGGCTACAAACCTCTGCTGCTAGTCGGCGGCGCCACCGGCATGATCGGCGATCCGGACGGCAAAAAGCAAGAGCGCGACCTGCGCAGTGCCGAAACAGTAGCGCGCAACGTTGAAGGTTTGGCGGCACAATTTCGCCAAATTTTCCGCGGCCAGGATTTTGAAATAGTCGACAATGCCGACTGGTTCTCGCAGATTAATTACATTGATTTCTTGCACAAAATCGGTAAACATATCAGCATGACGCAGCTGCTCGACCGCGAATTCGTGCAGCAGCGTATCGGCGAGGGCGGCGCTGGCATTAGCTACGGCGAATTTAGCTATGCGCTGATTCAGGGCTATGATTTCTTGCACCTGTACCGTGAAAAGGGCGCCACTTTGCAGCTAGCTGGCGCCGACCAGTGGGGCAATAGCGTCATCGGCGTATCGCTGATTCGCAAACTCGAGAGCAGCGAAGCGCACGTTTTGACTGCGCCGCTAGTTATCAACAAGCAAACTGGCGTCAAGTTCGGCAAGTCCGAGGGTGGCGCTATCTGGCTCGACCCCGAGATGACCAGTCCGTACAAGTTTTATCAATTCTGGCTTAACTGCGACGACGAAACCAGCGAGGATCTCATCAAGATTTACACGCTGCTAGACCGCGAAACTGTCGAAGCGCTAATCGACAATCATCGGGCCAATCCAGGCGAGCGGGCCTTGCAAAAAACCTTAGCGCGCGAAGTTACCGATTTGGTGCACGGCCGCCAGCGCCGCGAAAGCGTCGAGCGGGTGACGGCGGCGCTATTTGGCGGCGGCGATATTGCAGCGCTTAACGGCGATGATTTGAATGCTTTGGCTAACGAAATCCCGACAATTGACCTCGAGACAACGGTGGTGGCAGCCTTAGTCGATGCTGGTTTGTGCGCTAGCAACGGCGAGGCGCGCCGGCTGATTCAGAATAACGCGATTAGCGTCAACGGCGCGAAGATTGCCGGCGATATGCCGCTAACCGAAACTAGCTTAATCAAAAAAGGCAAGAATGACTTCTTGCTGGTGAAATAATTGGAATAGGAGGAAATTATGAAGAAAATTATCGGTTTTGACTTGGACGACACGCTGGCGGTTAGCAAATCGGCGATTTCGCCGCGTATGGCGGATTTGCTCGCTAAATTGCTGGAAAATTATCAAGTTTGCGTCATTTCTGGCGGCAAATTCGAGCAGTTTGAGAAGCAAGTGATCGGCAAGGTGAACGTTTCGCCGGAATTGCTGGCGCGGTTCCATATGATGCCGACGTGCGGCACGCGGTATTATACCTTTGACGCGGCCAGCGGCGCTTGGCAGACACACTATAAGGAGGATTTCACCGACGAGCAAAAGCAGAAAATCACTCAGGTTTTGGAAGAATCAGCGCGCAAATTTGATTTGTGGGAAGCAAATCCTGACGGCGAAATTATCGAAG
The DNA here is from genome assembly GCA_905372275.1 of Candidatus Saccharimonadota bacterium. Classification (GTDB taxonomy): domain Bacteria; phylum Patescibacteriota; class Saccharimonadia; order Saccharimonadales; family Saccharimonadaceae; genus Saccharimonas. Next base: position 1,123 of record CAJPON010000012.1, on the reverse strand, counting down.
ATCGCTTGAGCCAAGTGACTTATTCGGCGCTGGGCCAGCAAGCCTCGCCCGAGAAAAAATACGCTTGGGCGGAAGCCAACAAAGTAGTCCGCAAACAAATGCGCGACGACGTCGCCGCTAAATTGCCAGAGTTCGAAGTACGCCTGGGCGGCACCACCAGCGTCGACATCACCAAAATCGGCGTCGATAAAGCCTACGGCATGAAAAAGCTGATGGAAGCTACTGGCGCCAGCAAGGAAGAAATCTTGTTTTTCGGCGACAAAATAGAAGAAGGCGGCAACGACTTCCCGGTCAAAAACCTCGGCATCGACTGCATCGCAGTGGAACGCTGGCAGGATACCGCCTACGCGCTAGAGGGCATCATAGCCGTGACCGAGTAGATTTTCGAACGAAATTCGAGCCAGCAAAACACCCGGCTAGCTAACCGGGTGTTTTTAATAAAATCAATCAAGGGAAAGTGATAAGCGAGGCGGGCCGCCCCGGCGCGAGAAATTGGGGAAAATCTCGCGCCGGGGGTGGCGCTCACTGCAGTAGGTCAGCCCCGGAGGACCAGTCTACTGTAGCGCTTGACGGTAACGAGACGGGGCTCAAGCCCCGCCAACTTCCGCTCAATGTCGCTGAGAGCCATATCCGGCAAGGAGTCGACGAAGGCGTGATCGTTCCTGTCACGCTCATCAAGCACGAGCTCAATGTAGAGATCGAGCTCATTGAACTCGATGGTGATGACCTGCTGTGGGTTGTCGAGCGCGAGACGAACACCTCGCTCGACAAGGTCTCTGGCAACAAACTTATCGAAAGAAATCATCGTTCCTCCTAGAACGACATTCTCGCGTCAGGGGTGGTCGTCTGTGCCACCATGCGAGATATCTGCTCGCGACTAAATCTCGGGCAAGTATCTCGCACGGTGGGCCTCGCTTATCAAAAAACTCTTTTGGACAAGGATTCGCTCGGCTTGTCAACAAAAGCTGATATATATATATCATACTAGAGCAGCAATGTCAACACTTTTTCGCAATTTACCGTAAAATCTATAAAATTTCAAAGTAAAATAAATAACTTAACAAAAACCTCACCAAAGAAAATAGCCCGCCGAAATTGGCTCAAACCGGAATTGGGTTTTATA
>CAJPON010000011.1 GCA_905372275.1 Candidatus Saccharimonadota bacterium | reverse complement strand
GCTGGCGGCAACGGTGCGATTTTGAATAAATTGCGCAGAAATGGCAAACTATAGACTGCAGCCAAGGCGACAGAAGCTGCGACCACCACAATAGCCAAGGCATTCTTGCCACGCTGTTTAACAGCCAAGCGAATGATCTTGCGGCCGGATAGCGCCAAAATCATACCAATATTAGCTAGAATTATCGTTAAGTAAGTTACCGCTCGCGCTTGATCGCTAGAAGCGCCGCTGCCCAGCATTCCGCCATGAATTAGAACGGCCATCAGCGCCAGCAACCCGCCAATTGCTAAACTTTCTAGCACTACCGCTCGACTAAATAATGGCTGCGAAATTCGCCGCGGCGGCCGGCGCATCGTGTCTTCATCCTCTGGCTCGCCCTCAAACACTAGCGTACAAGCAGGATCAATAATAAATTCAAAAAATACGATGTGAATTGGCAGTAAAATCAATTCCCAACCAAGCAACACTGGTACAATTGACAATACAGCAATCGGGATATGCACAATCATGATATACATCACCGCTTTTTGCAAGTTAGCAAAAATCCTTCGGCCGATACGCACACCTTGAACAATTGAGGCGAAGTTATCATCCAGCAACACGATCGACGACGCTTCGCGAGCAACGTCGGTACCGCGCTGGCCCATAGCGATACCGATATGCGCGCTTTTGAGGGCCGGGCCATCATTAACGCCATCGCCAGTCATCGCTACCACCTCGCTGTTTTGCTTCAAGGCAGTAATGATCGCCAGCTTAATATTTGGCGCGACGCGACTATAGATTTCTGTAGTTTTGACAAGCTCGCTCTGCTGCTTTTCGTTCATCGACAAAAATTCTTGACCAGTTATCACCCGCTCGGTGCACAAACCAATCTCGCGGCCGATACGCCGCGCCGTCTCGGCGTGGTCGCCAGTTAGCATGATCACTTTGATGCCAGCTCGGTGTGCCAAGGCGACAGCATCCTTAGCCTCGGTACGAATCGGGTCGGACAACCCCACCAAACCTAGCAGCTCGTATTGATAGTCATCACGAGAGGGTTCAATGTTTTTCGCTACCGCCTTGGCAATTGCTAATACACGCAAGCCGTCATCGGCTGCATCATCAGCAATCTCTTGCAGTCGTCTTTGCTGCTCACTGGGCAAGCGGCATAGTCGAAAAACCTCCTCCGGAGCGCCTTTCAACGCTATAATTTCAGGCTTACCACCGCGCCCCCAAATTTGCGCTACCGAAAACGAATGGCTATCTAGCGGATATTCTTTGACAATATCCATGCCGTTATAAATCGCCGACAGATCATCGGTCGCCGCCAAGAACGCCTCTTCCATCGGATCAGACGGATTTTTTTGCGACGCTAGAATACCATAGGCAATAATCTCGTTGCGCCGAGTGTCGTCAGGTTCTTCACCGCTAGCCGCGATCACCTGATTTATCTCCATACGATTCTCGGTCAGCGTTCCAGTTTTGTCCGTGCAAAGCACCGTTGCGCCGCCAAGTGTCTCGATAGTCTGATTCTTGCGCGCTAGCACGTTACTCTTGGCCAAGCGCCAAGCTCCCAGCGCCATAAATACCGACAAGACCACCGGAAATTCCTCGGGCAAAATCGCAATTGACAACGTCAGTCCTGCCAAAAAACCATGCAAAAAATCGCCGCGCAACAACCAAAACAGCAACGTCAACAACATTGCCAAGAGCACTGCCGCCACCGCTATATAGCGCACAACTCGGCCAACTTCCTTTTGCAATAATGTCTTTTCTGGTTTAATTTCGTGCAGCGACACGCCAATGCGCCCCATTTCGGTCTGTTCGCCGACAGCGGTCACCTCGACAAGTCCGTGTCCAGATGTTATTACCGTACCAGAGAAGACTTGGTTGCCAGCGGTCTTCTCGACTGGCAGCGATTCGCCAGTCAAAATACTTTCGTTAGCAGCGACGTTTGATGATTCAATGAGCTTACCATCAGCAGCCACTCGGCTACCTTCGCCGATAACCAAAATGTCGCCAACTACCACCTCTACGCTAGGAATGGTGACATATTCGCCAGCGCGCACCACCTGGCATTGCGGCGCGGACAACGATCGCAACGCTTCTAACGCCCGCTCAGTTTTAGAATCTTGATACAATTCTAGAGTCACCACGCCAATCACCGACAGTGCCAGGACCACCGTTTCATGCCAATCGCCCAAGAAAAAGTACACTATCACCACCGCTAACAGCAAGAAAATCATTGGTTCGGTAATAATCGCTAAGATCAGCCTAACAATGCTTTTATTTTCGCGGTCAGGCAATCGATTCTCGCCATATTTCTCGCGCTGAATAACTACTTGATCACGCGATAGCCCCTGTCTACCCATATTAAATCAGTATAGCAAAAGCGGGTTAATTTCGATAGCATTCGATATACCAGCAACCGCGACCATGACCCGCTAAAGGAGTTGTGAAAATGACATCATATGCCTCTAGAATACTAATAGGTTTTTTGCCATAATCAAGATATGAATCCGCTGATTCGCTTTATGCGCCACTCGCTAACAAGCATCTTGACAGCAACCGACGATGCTGATCAAGTTGATATCGAGAAAATCGATGAGACACTGACGCCGAATATGCGAGCCTTGCGGTTGGTTATGAACATGTCAGACCATTTGCTATCAATGGGCACGCCAGCGAATAGCGTCGTGCATATGGCGCTCGGGGTAACCGACACATATTGCAAGCGAAAAGTACATATCGATGTCAGCTTTAATCAAATTACGCTCTCGCAAGACCGCGGCATCGATCGCGAACCGTTGACACTGATCCGCACTATCTCGCCGCGCGCTACTGATTACCGGCTAATGCGCAAATTACAAAACCTAGCTAGCCAAATTGCCAACCATAAAGTCACTCTAGATGATGCCGAAAATGAACTCGATGCCATCATTGCCAACAATAAGCGCTATCCTGGCATTATCAGTTATATTGCTGGCGGCGGCCTGAGTGCCGGCTCGGTTGCGCTCTATACGACGTCTATACCGATTATCCTGGCTGCCTTTATTATAGGTTTTTTGATTACTCTTCTGATAAAGCTACTAGGGCGCGCTGCGCTGCCGCCATTTTTCATTCAGATTATTGCCGCGTTATCAGTCACGTTAGTCTCTACTGGTATATTGTGGCTAGTTAATCATAAATATTGGGAATTTTTTGCTTTGATCGATCCAACGATACTAACTGTTGGCGGTATCGTCTTGCTAGTAGCTGGCATGATGATTGTTGGCGCCTTTCAGGACGCAATTGATGAATATTACGTCACAGCTAGTGCTCGGCTATTAAAGGTGGTGATGTTGACGCTTGGTATTGTACTGGGTGTAAGTATGGGCCTGTACGCCGCCAGACAGTTTGGCTTGGCATTCGTCGCAACCCCTGACAGCTTATCCTTTACAAACACTACCTATCAGTATATTGGCGCCGTCATCATCTCGGCATCATTTGCATTAAGTAATAATTCGCGGCCAGTTGGATTATTAATCACTGGCGCCAGCGGACTATTGGGTTATTATGTGCTGTTAGCTGTATCAGAATTAGGTTTGATAATTATCCCTGCTAACGCTGTCGCTGGATTTACCGTCGGCTTCACAGCTACTGTTGTTTCACGCTTGACCAGAATTCCTAGCCAAGCAATCATCGATGCCGGTATCGTACCGCTGGTTCCCGGACTAACCTTGTATAACGGACTAATGGCACTAGTCGCTAATCCGGCCGCTGTAGACGGTACTCTGTTATTGATGCGCGCGGTAATGATTGCGTTAGCCATTGCTGCTGGCGCCTCGTTCGGCGTACTTATCGGCCGCCCAACACGGCGCAGCTTAGTGACGTTGCGCAACAGCCTGCCAGAACGCCCGCTGCGTTCTAATCAAAAACAACTAAAATAAACTATACTCGCTCGGCGTCAAGTTTAGTAAGCGCTGCCGTCGCGATATTATCCATAATCGGTTTGACTTCAGCGTCAGTCAGGGTTTGCTGATAACTGGTAAACGTTAGCCGGAAAGTGGCAGTCTTGATAGTCGCGTCGTCTTTTGGCTGATATACGCCAAGCGTCTGTATCTGGCAATGTAGATTTTCTGACCCGTCCAAGCATTGCCGAACTGCTCGCAGCAACTCATCATGCGAAATTTCCACGCTTGAGCGCAGCGAGATGTCTTGACTGATTGATGGGAAACGGCTCAGCGGCCGATAATTATGTTCGCAACTTTCAGTCAGACAGACATGTAATTTTTCAATGTCAAGCGAGAACGCCGCCGTGTAATCTGGCAGCTTGAAATTGCGCCGCACCGTCTGAGATAATTCGCCAACAATGCCCAGATTGTCACCGTTTTTTGCGACAATCCAAGCGCTGCGCTGGCCGTCAAACGGCGCTGGCATATCCGCGTCAGTCTCTACCATTTTCACAAAATCAGCCTTAACGTTAATATCTGTCAACAGCCTGTCTACCAATTTCCTCGCTTTATAGAATGGCGCGCCGGCTCGCGGCTTTTTGCTAGCGTAAACACCGTCGACAAACGTCTGCTCGCTCGGCAAATTCTCATCGGTAAGCGGCAATTCTTTATCGTGAATTTTGCCGATTTCAAATAGCATAAACTCATCATGTCCAGCCTTGATGTTGGCGTGAACCTTATCTAGCAAACTCGGCAACACGCTGGTGCGGTAGTACTGCAAATCAGGGCTTAAAGCGTTGCTTAACCGATAGGCGCGGCTTGGGTCTTGCTCGGCGTTTTTCAGGACACGTTCGTGGACGAAACTATAGGTCAGGACTTCGTTGGCGCCAGCGCGCGACAAACTCTGGCGAATCGCTTGTTTGAGCTGGCGGCGCGGATTCCTAGGCGCTGGCTTAATGCTGCGCATTGGCAATTGGCGCGGTAGTTTGTCAAAGCCATATAGTCGACCGACTTCTTCGACGATATCTTCAGGTAGTTCAAGGTCGGTGCGCCAGAATGGCACGGTCACCTTGAGGGGTGATTTCAAAATGGACTTCGGATTATCGACAACTCTCGGGCTGCCATCAACATATGTCAGTTCTTGACCCGGATAAGCGATGACTGGACTTCCAGATTCTTCAGCTTTCATTTCAACATTATGCAGCAAGCGCAGTATCTTATCATCTGTTAACCAATTTGGCTTTCGATCAAGACCTAAGCGAGACTGTATGAAGCCCTGAGGCACAGAAACACTACGTTCGCCCCAGAACATATTCAACTTTTTATCAAACACTTCGCTCGCCTGCTCACCGCCAACCATACTCATCAGCTGCTTCAATACGGCAGCATTTTGGAGCGGCGACTGGCCCTTGTTAAACCGCGTCAGCGCGTCGGTAAAAATACCGTGGCGCATAGCCGTGCGACGCAGCGCATACATATCAAAATTAGCACATTCTAGGACAATATTTTTGGTGTCATTTGAAACCTCAGTGTCGGCACCGCCCATAATTCCCGCCAGACCAATCACGCCCTCGCCATCAGCTATGACGATGTCATCACTCGTCAACTCATATTCTTTGCCATTGAGCAAACTGACTTTCTCGCCATCACGAGCCATCCGCGCCCCGAGTGTAGACCCGCGCAATTTGTTATAATCATAGGCGTGCGTCGGTTGCGCCGTCATCAGCATGATGTAATTTGTGGCGTCAACGATGTTGTTGATCGGCTTGCCGCCCATCGCCACCAATTGACATTGTAGCCACAGTGGACTCGGTTGCACGGTAACATTGCGAATCGCCACCGCCATGAATCGCGGCACTAATTCTGACGCATCGTTCGTTACTGTCAATTCTAGACCTTCGGCCTCAGCAAACTTCTGCTCTGATTTATACCACTCGGGGCTGATAAACTGCTGATGAAAAATCCCAGCAATCTCGCGTGCCACGCCGAGCTGCCCAAAACAATCCGGCCGGTGAGTAAACATCTTATTTTCAATGTCCAGTACGTAATCATCCAGACCAAACGTTTCCGCGAAACTCGCACCCGCCGTAAGTTCAACGCCCACCGGCACGTCGTGTTCATAAATCTCAACAATTCCCTCGTGATCCATACCAATCGCCAACTCGTCAGCCGCCGCCAACATACCTTGGCTGAGCACGCCACGCAGCGGTCGCGCGTCCAGCACGAACGGCTCGTCGTCATCAAAACTCGCCGGCACCGTACTTTTCGGCGGCAGCCAAATTGCCCACATATTCGCATGCACATTTGGCGCACCGCAGACCACTTGCACCAAGCCATTGTCATCGCGCGGCACGTCCGCAACCACACCGCCATCATCAATCTTGGTCACGCTCAGCCGATCAGCATCCGGGTGCTTAGCACATTCAACCACCCGGACAATTCGTGCGCCACCGTATTTGGATTTCAGGTCGATCACTTCTTCGACACCGCCAAGCTGCTGATTGACCCGCGCCACCAACTCATCCACTGGCGGTAATTCAAAATTAATCAATTGTTTGATAATGTTTAGGCTGACTTTCATATTACATATAGTATAACACTATCGTACGCGAGCTAAAATTGCTCGTGAAAACCGTTCGCTACCGCATCAAAGAGCATCAGCTCTAACTCTCTGCTATAATTAATATAATGAAGCGCATCACTATGGTTAAGCACCATCCATGCACGCAGTTGGCTCATTTATACGAGCATATGTTTTTGGCGACGGCGGCCGAATTCATGTACCAGCAAGGCCAGTACCAGTTGATCGACTACATGCTAGACGGACATACTTACCCTGGCGGCATTATCATTATTAAGAGTATTTGGCACTCGGTCGATGCCACGCGGTTAGCCAACAAGATATTAACTTTGCCAACTGATTTCGGCGAAATGGACAACGAGCCGGTTTCACTAGCTCTGTACCGTTTACTGGCCGAAGAGCCAAACCAGCTATACGTTGCCGACAGCGGCCGAATGATGCACGAGTTAAGACAGCTTGACTCTCGGCCATGGCAAAACATCGATAATATCAAGCGGCTGAATAGCAGCACTAGCCAAATCAGCGGTATAATTTACTCGACTAACCAGCCGTCAGCAATTCCACGCAAACTCTATATATCCTTTCAGTTAACGCAGCAATTCCGCCAGCAACGACCCGAAACGTTGCCGCTATTTTACGAATACGTACACTTTTTGAACTTATCAATCAGCCAAAAGCTTAGCCTCCAATTTGGCGCCTACACCGACGACAATCATATCAAATATCACGCCGAAGACATGTCTGTCACTAATACGCTGCATCTCAGTGTACAATCGGGGCCAATCCAATTTGCTGACATTATTCGCTGCGTCCAGACCGTCGCCCGGGATTTACGCTCGCCCGATCTGAATCAACGCTTTGCCGATTATTTGCATAGCATATCTTATACTGATGGACCTTCGATAGCGCCCGACATCGACCGAATGCTGCTTGATTTGGGCATTTTGCTCGGTAGTGACGGTTGGCACGCAATTGCTACGCCAGACAACGTGAACGACGTGGCGCAAGCAACACAAATCATCGCTAAGTACGGCAGTCAGAGCGAATTGATTGAGTAATCAAAAATTTTTACTAGAATGTTTTTATCTCGGGCTTGATCAATAGTAAATGTCGTACCTCGGCTATTATTCACTCGAAAAGCTACTAGTTCGTCCGCCAAGTCAACAATCTGACAGTTGCGCGCATGAAATGATTCGGCATTGACTTCAGTGAACTCAGTGACATCGTGCACAACACCAGGCCTACTCTGGCAAATCTTTTGTAAAAGATTTGCCGTATCGACCGCATCGTCGTAGCGGCATTTGCCAGCTGCCGCTCGATCGTACAATGCCTGGCAATACAACTCTAATTTCACCGGTAGAAATATACTAAACCGCGACGCGTCCAAGCCGTTCTCATACGCCAGCCGAGCCGCCTCGTGATCGACACCAGTAGCACCGCCCGATACAATACCGCTGCCCTCAGCAATCTTCTGACCAACAAATCGCTCAATATCGCGGCAAATCGCGTCGTTCATTTCGCGGGTGCCAACAACCGCAAGCCAATTCATAGTATACGCCTCCTATTTGCCCCACGGTAAAGTAATATCTGCATCCATACCGCCTTCATGATACTCACTAAGATTTAAACCGTTTACTTCCGCAGTTTGCTTAAGCTCTTTCAAAATAGCTTCTCGCTGTGCCGCTGCTGCCGCAAGCTCTCTTTCCAGCATATCTATAGCTTCATCAACCCTCCTGAGCTCACACGCAAGCCTACTCGCACAAGATTCAGGACTTTCACGGAACTTCCCCGTATCTGCGCCTATGTCTTTACCTTTTTCCATTCTATTATTCAGAGACTATTCGCCAGCCTGACCGCCTCTTTCTTCGACCCTTCCATTTAGATTATTGAGCATTTCTAAGGATTTTGGAGGAATAGGAGCAGCAAGTGCGCCAGCCTCTCCAGCTTCTACGCGTTTTCCTAGATCGTTCAGCATATTCGTGGCTGCATTCCCACTCTGAGCTCCTATGATAGCGTCTGGCCAAGTTGGGTGGGGATATTGTGGTAATTTTCTCATATTATTCTAATTTCCTTTCATATTGAATCATTTATCTTTTATAATGCCACAAAATTGTCTTAATTGCAAAAATACGCCGTCGAGGCGCCTAAAAAGTATTATTTGCTTTTCTTGCCTTTAGCCGATTTGCCTTTCTCTAATTTCGCAACCCGCTTCTTCAAATCACTCAGCTCAGACCATAGAAAAATCACCAAAACAAACAGCACTCCTGCTAGCGATAGTACTGTTTCATCCATGGCAAAATCCTTTCATTCTTAAGATTATTGCCAATAAATAATTATAACAGGATTCAGCCAAAAGCCATTGACATCTTCTTCTAGTATTGATATATATATCAGCTTTTGTAATTGCAAAAGCCAGCGTCTCACTCAAGATCATTAAGATTGAGACACTCCACTTCGCGAGATAATCATCTCGCCCGACTCCAGAAGGAGTTACCATGGTTCGCAGCAGCAAGTGCCCTGACACTGGGCTCAAGAGGCAGCAGTGTTACTGCCCCAAGTGCAACATCAGGCACAACAACGCCGTTCAGCGTAGTGGCAACCTGCGGAGAGACCGCAAGGGTACTAACCGTAAGGAACACGACACTAAGGGTCGTAACTACCACGGTCGTAGCGGCAACGGCAAGCGGCGCTAGCCATTCCGACCCGGACAAGTCGATAAACTGTCCATATTCTCTGTGATAATATATAGATGACATGCAACGAATCCTTATCTGTAAACAAGCTGCTTCGCCCATCGAGGCGCATATTTATGAGCATCTAGCGATGACTAAATTAAAGCAGATAATGCAACAATTTGGATTATTACGACAAATTGATTATTTTGCGCTTGGTACGCACTATTCGGGTACAGGATTTATCACTATTGATATTGATTTATATACGGAAGAAGCAGTTAATCTGGCGCATGATTTGCGGCAACTTCAAGCATTTACAGATAACGAATCTTTGAACCTAGCCATGAGTCAAATCGCCGCAGAAAATGATTGTACGATTATTTGCAACGACCTTGATAAACTCCAACATAACATGGCTAAATTAAACAAAAACGATTGGCAATCAATTGAAGAAATCGACCAGCCGCTTATTATTAGTCAGCTTGCCGAACACAAATTCCTGTACGAGACCGACAATCCTACTACGTCGATTAGCCGTATCTCTTGCGTTCTTAATCAACCGCCAAATAGCGACACGGCGCTGCTAGCTTTATTTTATTATCTGGCTTTTGTCATTCATGGTACAGTATCCGACATAGCCAATATTCGTTTGGGATATTATAACCTTAGTGAGTGTACTAAACAAATTGGTCAGAATACGTCTTGTATTTGCGACTTTGCCGCACTTAGCAATTTAGCAGACAGAGACAAACTACGAGACATATACCATGAAGTTATCGGAAAAATGCTAGAAAAAGCAGCACTAACCCGCATTTCTCGCCGCATTAAATCCTTTTCGTACAACGACGGGAAAATGAACGTTCCAAATATCGATATGTACATTTCAGAAATCGGCATTGTTGCTGGTGAAAAAACTTGGCAGAAATTAGCAGAAGAAAAAACAATTACTAATTTACTAGATAAAATGATTCTTGAAATAGCCTAGAATCACTCTATGAAATGAAATATTAGGACATGCACTGAATAGTACTGCTCTCTGCTTTCGCAATCTCAATAGCATACACGCCGAGTTTTTCTTTGCGCGGCGGATAGATTTTCTGAAGAAGCCGAAGCGCTTCCGCTCTATCTTTGGCTTGCGGTACAATTTGCTGCCAATCCTCAGCTGCCAGCATTTTAGCAAAATTATCGTAGATACGAATCGACTTAATCTGTACCGCGCCAGACTCATGACTGGTTTCTAGCTGCAATAGCTCGCCAGTCCGCAAGCGCTTAATACTGCCATAGCCAACGCGAACCTCCAGGGTTTTACGACCCGACATGATGGCGTCGTAATATGGCTTTTTAATCCTCATTTTTCGGGCGGGCGCAGCCTGACGATACTTAGCAGCCTGACGATACTTAATATTACGAGCAAGCATGGCTTGGCCGCTAGACTGTGTTTTTCGGCGACACCCCTTATGCAGCCGCGGTTTGGCAGTTTTGCTACCAGAAATAGCACTCCTAAACGGTCTCGTGGATATCTTTACTTTACATGCAGTCACAATAGACCATTATAACAGATCCACCTAACTAAGCCGAAAATGAAAAACGTCTGATAGTACGCAACTACTAAATACTATTTCTCATACACCCGCAGGTACATGCCGTACAATTCTTTCTTGTATTTCTTGACGGCTTTGTCTTCTGGAGATATTAATTCGTGGCCAGCACCTATATAGTCTGGCGTCGTTTCGTAAGTAAATTCGGCGCCGCTAGCCTTAGCCATGCCCTCGGCGATATTCAGCGCCATGGTTTTATCAATCAAATCGTCCTCGCTGCCAATTATCAAGCCGAGATGTTTCAGGCCTTCAGCTTTCAAATCATTGCGATAATTCTGCTTGATAATGACATAATTTGCCAGCGCCCGGTACGACAAATTGCCGTCAAAGAATTGATCCGGCAACAAATGGTTGCCATAGACATTGCGCAGCAGCGCCATTTGCCACTTCGGTGCTTTAGAAGCGTCTGGTTCATAGTACGGCGAGAGCAGTAATACCCGCGAGAATAATCCATCGCCATATTGCGCCAGCCACGTTGCCAGCGTGCCGCCGCCAGAATGGCCGATCACGCCCAGTTCGTCGCCCAGACCGCTGACTAGCCCGGCGCTGTCGCCCATGAACTTCACCAACTCGCTGGCGCGAACTTGCCCGTGGAGCTTATTGTCTTTCAAGCCGTGGTGCGGCACTCGCGGTACGTACACATTGTAGCCCGCCTGGTAAAACCAGTCTGCCAGTTCTATCATCCCAGAAGGTTCAGCGCTAACCCCGTGAAGAATCATCACCGCGCGAGCAGTTTTCTTGCCGTGAGTTTTCAATATCGGACGGCAATCCGGACGCACCTGGCTGTTGGCGGCATCATCGGCAATGACTTTTTGGATATCCGCCACCGACTGGTTATAATCGCGCCGCTGAATATCAGCTTTCTGTAAGTCGGCACTGCGGCTAGGCCATAGAAACGCCCAAGCCGCGAATCCCGCTATCAGCACGAATATCACACACATTACGATTAGTATTATCTTTTTGCTACTGAGCGCTACAGACATTTTTACACCTTTCATAAGCGAACTTTGCTTTTTACTGGCCGCTGATATCCAGCAAGGATTGCGGTATTGATAACCTTTATAACTTAATTGTAGCACAAACCTTATACGACTTTCCTAAATAGTTATTGCATGATGCAGCAAACTGCTCTATCCTTAATTTATGGGCACTATTACCCGTCGAATCGCCGCTGCTATTCGCGCTAATGAATTAATTATCTAGGTAAACACAGTGCTAGGTAAGAACCCGAAAGGCCACCAAATGACCAGAAAACTACTAGAAATCGAACGCAAACGCCAATTAACTGGTGACGCAAAAGAATTAATCAAGCAATTGCAAGGCCTCGGTTTTAAGCCAAAGAGTAGCCGCCACGAAATTGATACGTATTATTCTCGTCCTGATGTTGACTTTATGCAGACAGTTGAATGCCTGCGGATTCGCCAGCGCGATGGTTTTGCCGAGGTGACATATAAGCCTGCGACGACGACCGCGACACATACGGCGAACGACGTAATCATTAAGCCCGAGACAAACCTACCGATTCAGCCCAGTGACGCGGCAATCGCCAAGCAGCTACTGACAAATCTCGGTATGGTGCGGCTGGTCGAGGTTGACAAATACCGGCGATCATTCCAATCCCCAGACTTTCCGCAGGCAACGGTGGCCATAGACGAAATCAAAGACGCTGGGACGTTTGTGGAAGTTGAGGTTTTATCAGATGATGAGACTGGTGCGCTGGCGATGATTAGTGACATTGAGACCAAACTCAAACTTGAGTCGGCAGAAGTTGTTACGCGGCCTTATCGGGATATTTGTATGGGACTGTAGCGTCACCTGCCTAGCTGACCAACAAGAAATGATACGTGGACGTTGATTATTTTTATTTCAGTATAGGCAAAAACGAGAGTAAATATACAGTTTGTTGGTTTAATCTATGTTCTAATAAAAATCTTCTTTGTCAAAAGACGCTAATGGTTGACATATTCTATTCTATTCTACATACTGCGACGTAGGCTGAAATACAGTCATCCTTGAGTAGACAGGAGATGATCATGCCGAACCGGCGCAATCTGAACGACATCGCCAGCTACCTCGTCCCTAACCCTGGCGACGAAGCGTGGGTTGTCGACCCCAACCAGCCTGAGCACATGCACCACGGCCAGACCTCTGGCGAACCGCACTCCGACGGGTACTACATGTACAACGAGGGCACGCCGAGCTGGCTGAAGTACCACTCCGACGACAAGGAGGACGAGGAGTGAGATAGTCCTCGAGGATGCCCCTCTCCACATCCAGAGAGGGGCCATTCCCTGAATTATATATAATATAGTCATGAACTACGATAGATATCTAGAATTACAAACCCGTCTTGAATGGTTTTATGATTTTCATCCAGAGTTTTTTGATGATATTCCGCCTGAGCAGAAGAAGTTACTACAGGATACATTCCTATACGACGCGCCAGACGAGGGTTATCCGGAATCGTTGCAAGATTTTTATGATGAGACCATTAGCGGCAAGCCGACACTTCAGCATGATGCACTTCTAGCGGTAGATGCTTTGTATCAGGCAGCAGGCGTTGGGAGTTTGTTTGCTGATAATGAGTATCATTCCCTTGCTGACTAAATTTTGGTCTATGAAATCTGTATAGGTTATAAAACTGTCCACTTTTCTTGATATAATTAAAATTACTATACGAATAATTATTCAACAAAGAATAGTTGTCCGACCTGCCACTTAGAATCAAAACTGCCTCAAAAAGTCCAACTTACCGCTCTCAAAATGCCGCACGTCCTCGATGCCGTATTTCATCATCACCAGGCGGTCAATACCGCAGCCAAAGGCAAAGCCGGTGTATTCGTTCGGATCGATGTCGGCAGCCTTCAGTACGTTCGGATGAATCATGCCGCAGCCCAGCAGCTCAATCCAGCCCTCACCCGAACAGACTTTACAGTCCGGATTTTTGCCTTCACAGAATGGACAACTCAATGCAAATTCAAAGCTCGGTTCAGTAAACGGGAAGTAAAACGGATTGACGCGTACATCCAGTCTCTTGCCGTAATATTCCTGTAAAAATTCCTGCAGCGTGGCGATGAGATTACCGACATTAACTCCCTTGGCGACATACACGCCTTCGACTTGATAGAACGTGTGCTCGTGCCGCGCGTCCAAATCTTCGTTGCGAAACACCCGGTCGGGTACGATAGCGGCGATCGCCTCGCCGTTTTCTAAATTACCATGATATTTTTTCAGTACGCGGTTTTGCATGGTCGAGGTGTGTGCTGGAGCGATCAAGCGGTCGCCATTAGCATCAGTTTCTTCGGTCATGAACGTATCATAATCATCACGCGCCGGATGACCCTTCGGGAAGTTTAGGCTCTCAAACATGTGAAACTGATCATCAATCTCACGCGACTCTTCCGTCACAAAACCCATGCGGTTAAAAATGTCAGAAATGCGGTCAATCTCGGCACTCAGCGGGTGAATCGTGCCCCGCTCACTCGGCAGTAATTCAGGCTGCGATGCATTGATGTCCATCGGCGCCGTCACGTCGATTGGCGGCAAATCGACTTTGTCGAGCTCCTGGCGGCGAACTTCTATGACCACTTCCAGCGATTTTTTCAGCTCGTTGACTCGCTTGCCGAAAGCGCCGCGCTCATCATTTGGCAATGTCTTGATGTGATCATATAGCGTTTTGATTTCTGGAGCGCGCAATACTTCTTGCGGGTGATTAGACTGAGCCGCCCGCGCTGATAAAACTTGTAAAACTTTCTCAAAATCCATTGCTAACCTACTTATTCACCTGATATACGAATAACACAAATACGCCAACTGCCATCAGCACAATAAACACCCAAGCTGGTGCTAGAGTTGTCGTAGCCTTGGTGCCTTTCAAATATTCTGAGTTTTCGATTAGCTCGCCGCTAACACCCGGAACTGGCTCGCCTTCTTGCTTTGCCTTCTGCGCTGCTTTCTCCCGCAGATCAGCAGCGATGCGCTGTTGCAGCTCGCTGCGGCTTTCTGTCTGTTCAAAATAACGTCCCATATCATCATTATAACAGATGTATACAACCCAAAATATTTTTGTGTTATACTATGTCTATATTTCAGTAAAGGAGGGAATATTCATGGCTACTAAAAAAGCCGCTTCTACCAAGAAGAAGACGACCGCCAAGAAAACGGCCGCCAGCAAGACGACTGTTCGTACAGTATCTGCCGAAAAAGTAGAAGCACCAAAGAAGGAAACTGCCGCTGCCAAACCTACGACAACTAAACGCAGCAGCGTCAATCTCCCATCAAATATCATAAATATAATCTTTGCCGAACTAATCGGTACGTTCGTATTGACGCTGGTTGCTTTGACCACATTCAAAGACGGCGGCGTTGGCGCGCTAGCTGTCGGCTTCACACTAGTAATGCTGGTGATGAGCATCGGCGCTATCTCGGGCTCGCACGTCAACCCAGCCGTAACATTTGGTTTATGGACTATGCGCAAACTCAAAACAATCCTGTTGCCGTTCTACTGGGGCGCCCAGTTCATCGGCGCTATGCTGGCTGTAATCGTCACCAACTGGGTTACTGGCGGCTCGATCAACTTCGGCTTTAGCGGATTTAGCAGCATGAACTGGTCGATATTTGGCATTGAGCTGGTCGGCACCGCTATCTTCCTATTCGGACTAGCAGCAGTTCTATCGCGCGAAGAAACTTGCAATACTGGCAAAGCGCTCGGCGTTGGCTTGGCACTGGCAGTCGGCATTTTGACATCTGGCTATCTGTTATCGACCGCCAAGACGCAAGCAATCGCCGATTACCAAAGCAAAGCAGCATCTTCAGCTTCTAATAAAGTTGAGATTCCTCACGTCGCTTACGTCAAGGGCGCTAGCCTTAACCCGGCTGTTGCGCTAGCAATGACTGATTCGACCGAAAAGGAGCTCACTACTGGTTCAGCTGGCTCTAACGAAGTTGTCAATTCACGCTTCTCGCTCGAGTCGCTAGTTGGCGCTTTGGCGGGCGCAGCTGTCGGTGCCAACCTCTACGTGTTGGTCGCTGGCCGGCAAAAGAAAGACTAAGCCTAACTTTCTTAACAAAAATATCCCGTCTATCGGCGGGATATTTTGATAGTCAAAAATCTTTACTTCTTATCAATAGACGACGGACGATCAATCGCCAATACTTCGACAGAAGAATCGCTACCAGCGATCTTCACCACGTCTTTATCAACTTTACCGAGCTCTTTATGGGCGTTGTTATAATGATTGACTGTCGTACCGAGACTATTGCCTAGTTTTTGCATATACTCTTCGAATTTGGCGATGTGTTGTCCGAGCTTGCCGACGCGGACTTGAATATCCTTAGCCTGCTCCTCGATTTGCAAACTGCGCAAACCTTGCAATACCGTTTGCAAATACGCCATAAAACTAGTCGGACTAGTGATAATCACGTGCTTTTCGCGAAAAGCATACTCAATCAGATCGCGCGAGCTGCCGCCCTGGCCAACGTTATTGATCAGTAAATCATAATACAACGACTCGCTGGGAATAAACATAAATGCGAAATCCATAGTATGCTCGCTCGGGCGGATATATTTGCTAGTTTCGTCGATGCGCCCTTTCAGATCAGCTTTGACTTTTTGCATTAGCTGCTCGCGCTCTTTGCCGCTAGCTTCAATCATCCGGTTGTAATTTTCGAGGCTAAATTTGCTATCAACTGGCAGAATCTGACCCTTATCAAGAAAAATCACCGCATCAACCATTTCACCATCGCGAAACTTATACTGAGTCTGATACTGCCCTGGCGCCAAAATATTTTCGAGAACGCTCGACAAATAATATTCGCCAAAAACACCGCGCTGCTTGGGGTTTTGCAGAACATTTTGCAAGGTTTTGAGATCAGTCGCCACATCAACGACACGCTTGTTGGTCTCGTCGAGCTTGGTCAAGCGCTGCGTGACATCAGCCACCAATTTTGAACTTTCACTGAGCTGCTTTTGCACCGATTGCTGCGTTGACAGCTGCGAGCGTTCAAGCTTGTCGCTCATTGTTTGCTGCAAATTAGTGATAGAACGCGACAGTTCAACAACATCGCCCTTGATCAGCTCTACCGCCGAGTTATTTTGCACTCGCTTCAGCTGCTGCATCAACACAAAAATAACCACGCTAGCCGCTGCGACGACTATCGCTAAAATTATAAGCAAAACCATTATTTCCATATAGCTAGCATACCGCAAATAACGGTTCTGCGCCAGCTACCCAGCGATAATCAACCGAGCCGCTACAATCAGCACAATCGATACAACCAAGTAGAGTATAAACGACCGCAATCGCGCCAGCCAAGTAAACATCGCATACGTCAACGCACCAATTACCGTCATCGCCGCCATCGCCCAATACCACGGCAATAGCGCTAAATATGATTGCAGACCCCATAGAGCCGCTATCGAAGCAATAACGATAAATAACGGCCGGTAAATTCGCGCCTGCGACAGCAGTATCAATCCGCCGATTGACACCAAAGTTACCGAAAAAATTGCTACATACAGCGGTGCATTCTGGCATAAATCATTATCGCCGCGGCACATCACCGCCGACGCGACCCGGCCAACCAAAATATACAACACCGTTAGTATTGCACCAGCGAATGCTCCATAGATAGCAGCTCGAATGATATCCTTTTTGTCCATCGGAATAAACGGCTCCAGCTTCACCGCTGCAGTCTCGTTTGCGTTGTTCATAGGTTTCTCCACATTAGTCATCTTACTAAGTTATTTTACTACATTCTTGCGTTTTTTGCTAGATGCAAGCTTAACATTAGGCCAATCCACGTACCACAACGCCCCCAAGCAAGCCACCGCCATGCCACCGACAACATCAAGCGGCGTATGCACCAGCGCTAATATTCTGCCAACGCCGACTAGCAGCGCCATAGTTAGCATAATTATAGTAATCGAGCGGCGACGCAGTGCATACCAGACCGCCAGCACCAAAAACATTGCAAAAAGCGCATGATCCGATGGAAATCCCGGATTATTCAGATAAGCCGCCCCTGGGTTAACGCCAAGCAGCTCAAACGGACGCAACTGTTCAGGCTGATATATTAGCCCAAGGATTTTAGCAGTCACATAAGACGTCAGCCCGGCCATCAGCACGCGAGAATAAATTTCATAGCGGTGCTTACTTTCAACCTTAAAAAATAGTTCATACAAAGCCAGCAGTACTAACGGAATCAGCAGCCAGTCGGCGATTACCTTAACTAGCCAAGCCACCTTATCGTTGCAGCTCCTCGACTAGTTGCTGGCGGGGAATGGGCTTATTCTCACCGGTTGCCATATCCTTCACTGTCGCGAAACGGCCGCGCACTTCTTCTTCGCCAATCAAGACTACCAACGGTATGCCAAGACGATCAGCATAGCGCAGCTTCTTTTTTAACGGTACTGATTCAGTATTAAGAATTGTCGCCACGCCAGCTCGCCGCAGCTCGGCAGCTATTTGCAGTGCCTCGCCGAATTGCGCGTCGTCAAAAGACGCCACCATACAGCGCGCCAATGTCCGGCGATGACTAGACACAACGCCTGCTTCGCGTAGTTTATAGAATAAGCGCGACAAACCAATCGACACGCCAACACCCGGCAGACGCGTCCGCGTATAGTTCTCGGCCAAGTTATCGTAGCGCCCGCCCGAGCAAACACTGCCGACTTCTGGATAATCATCAAGCGTCGTTTCGTAGACTACGCCAGTATAATAATCTAGTCCGCGCGCAATCCGTAGATCTAACTGAATACGCCGCTCTGGCAAGCCCATGTTTCGCAGCATCGCCAGCAACTCGCGTAATTTTGCCGTGCCAAGCGCGAAATCATCAGAATCAATTTCGTTTTTCATTGATTCTAGCTGCGATAAAATCTCGTCGTTGCTACCGCTAATTTCTGTGAAAGCAACTACTTGCGCCACTTGCTTTTCGCTAAGGCCTAGCTCGCATAATTCCGCCATAAAATCTTGACGCGATATTTTCTCGATTTTATCGACTACTCGCAGTACATCCGCCGACACATCGGCCAAACCAATTCCAGCGAAAAAGCCGTTCAACACCAAGCGGTTATTGATGTGAATCGTGAACTCGCCGAAAGCAAACTGCTCGAAAATATCGTTAATTACCGCTGGGAATTCCGCATCGGCCGCCACGCTTTCCGAACCAATCACATCAATGTCGCACTGGTAGAATTCGCGGAAACGGCCAGCTTGGGCTCGCTCGGCGCGGTGCACTTTGCCAATCTGGTAACGCCGGAACGGGAAGACCAGCTGACCTTCATGTTCGGCGACATAGCGCGCCAGCGGCACCGTTAGATCAAAACGCAAGCTCAAATCATTCTTGCCGCGTTCAAACCGATAGATTTGTTTCTCGGTTTCACCGCCGCCCTTCGCCAACAACACCTCGCTCAGCTCAATATCTGGCGTGTCCAGCGGCGCGTAGCCATAGCGCTCATAAGTTTCGCGAATAATGTCGCGCAAACGATTAAACTCTATTTGGTCGCCTGGCAGGTATTCGCTGAAACCGCTCGGAATGCGGGGAGTAGTTGTCTTCATATCATTATTTCTTGGCTGGGGTGGAGGGATTCGAACCCCCGCATGCTGGGACCAGAACCCAGTGCCTTACCACTTGGCGACACCCCATCGCGCCTACCTTAATATATCACTAGAGTGCCGTTATTTCAAATCTAGCCGCCGCAGTTTGGCGGTCAAATACGCCGCAGCTGCTAGCCACGCGCCGGACAGCAGCAGGCTAGCCACCCCCGGCAGCGCCGCTACCGCGCCAAACAAACTAACTTTTTCCTGTCCGCTGCTCATCAGCACAGCCGCGCTAATCACCAGCCAAACGCTAGGCGTTAGCAGCACGCACACACCTGATATTCGCTGCTCTAGCTCACTCAACCGCGGCATAGACAACAAAAATGGCAAGGAAATAAACTCCAGCAGAACTATAGCAATCGCGACGATAGTGCCGTCGCCAATCCCCAGCGATTCTAGAGTTTTTGGAAATTTCTCGAACCTAAACAATTGCGCCAACATTATAATAATAGTCCAGAAACCTGCTGCCAGCGCCGCATACTGTGCGCGCTTCTTGAAAATTGTTGGCGGAAAAATACTAGCTATAAACTGTTTCATATTATTAGCATAGCATTTTTCCACACGATTTTTTATTTTTTGTCCAAAAAATGCTTGCTATTAAGCACAAAAACGTATATTGTATAGACAGCGAAGTTACAAAAACAAACACAAAAATGTATCGATCGCTCTCCGATAAATCCACCACAACAATGAAATACTCCTCTGCCTTGGCGAGGAGTATTTTGTTTCCTAGTTTAGTTGACGCTAGCTGGGCCTGCCCGGCGCCGGCAAAATCGCTTTATTCCCCAGCCTTTTTACTGTGTGCTGCCCGCCATTCGGCGATTTTGCCATGGTGCCCGCTAAGTAACACTTCTGGCACGCGCAAACCTTGCCATTCCTCGGGCCGGGTGTATTGCGGGTATTCTAGCGTTTCGCCGTCGCTAAAGCTCTCAATCGCTGCGCTGTTTTCGCCGCCGAGTACGCCAGGTATTAACCGCACAATCGAATCAATAATCGTCATCGCTGGCAATTCGCCGCCAGTTAGCACATAATCGCCGACGCTAAGCTCTTGATCAACCAGCGCCATAATTCGCTCGTCATAGCCCTCGTAGCGGCCGCAGATTACAATATAACCGTTCTCGCTTTCGCTGTATTGCTGCGCCAGCGCCTGCCGCCAACGCTGGCCGCGCGGTGTCATGATTAAGACTTTAGCGCCAGGGTCAATCTGTTTAGCCTGCTGCACCGCATTCCATAGCGGCTCAACCATCAGCAGCATACCGTCGCCGCCGCCATACGGCGTATCGTCGACCGTGCGGCGCGGGCCTAATCCGAACTGGCGCAGGTCAATCGTCGAGAGCTCAACATGGTCGTCTTTTTGCGCCTTCCACATCATCGAACTACCGAACACACCAGCGAACATTTCTGGAAATAAGGTGATCACCTGAATTTTTCTCATCTGTTATAGTGTAGCAAGTCTTGACACGGATGTCTATCTGTGATATATATATATCAACTTTTGCTCAAAGTTTAATTCTAGGGCGAAAGTCGCCCTTGCTTTGAGCAAAGAAAGGAGGGCGGTCATGCCGACCGTCACCGCCATTGCCCCCGAGCCCAGGAAGCTCTCGTTTCGAGAGCGCGTACATTTGTACGCTCTCTCGAAACTTGCTGTGGCCCTGATTAACCACTGGCCGTTTCGCGCGGCCTTCTGGCTCGGGTTCATCCAGGCTATCCGCCTGGATAGCCTGAAGGGCTGACACAGCCCGCTCGAAAATAGCCCGCTGAAAATTGGTTCAACCTGGTTCGAGACGCACATTCCTGCGTTTCCTGGGTTGAATACCCAGTTTCCAGCTTGAGCACGTTTTCGGCGGGCTATTTTCATGTCTTGCAATAATTTGCTACAATCTAGATTTTATTGCATAATAGTATTTGACTTATATTACGTTATATTTTATCTATATATTTGTGCTTTTACAAAAAAGTTGTATAGTTGCAATTGACACGTTTGGCTTTTCGTGCAATAGATTACGTTCGCCTTCTCGAAATTTCACCCAAACAAGAAAACCGCCTCAAAGGACGGCTTTCTTGCACAAATAAGTCTCTCAAACCATTTGTCGGTTTGCTCGCAGTAGAGCTTTTGTACTTTGTTTTCGTTAGTTCAGGGTTCTCGCATGAACTTACTTATGATTATATATCAAGGTCGTCCAATTCTGCAAGCTCTTGGCGCGACTTTTTTGCGAAATCGCTTTCGGTTTCTGCATTTTCTGGGTCATTTTCCACAGAATCACTAGTGGCGTTTTCCACATCATTATCCACGACGGCCGAATCGGCGTCCTCGCGGTCGTCATTATTAACGATTTTCAGGTTGTAATGAGCAGTATTTTTAGCGCCTAGTGCTCGCAGCAGCGTGCGCAGTCCTTGCGCGGTCGAGCCGCGGCGGCCAATCACCCGGCCCAAATCTTCTGGATTAACAGTTAGTGTCAGCAAAACGCCCTTCTCGTCGACAATCCGGTCAACAACCACATCGTCTGGATGTCCTACTAGTGATTTTACGATATATTCGACAAATTCCTGGTCAATGGTCGACATGCCCACGGTATCTCCTCCTTTGCGGTCACACGGTTACTATCGTACTTTCATTGTAACATGCTTTTGCTATGAAATCGAAAAACGCGCCCCAACCATGCAGCTAGAGCGCGCTAGTTCGTAATTAAAAGCGTTAGGCTTCAGCTGGAGCTTCTGTCTCTTCGGCAGCTGGCTCTTCTTTGGACTGATTCTTACGCAGCTTTTCGGCGTTCTTGACCGCTTTGGTCTTGCCGCCCTGGAACTCTTTAACCCATTTCGGCAGTTTGACGCCAGCTTCTTTTAGCAACTTCGCAACGCGCGGCGTCGGTTGAGCGCCGTTATCAAGGTATTTTTGAGCAGCCTCGACATTGATATTAGCGTCTTTGGTGTGCGGGTTGTAGCTGCCGACATAAGCAACCACGCGGCCGCTCGATGGATGGCGCTGCGCTTCCTGGACGGCGACACGGTATACCGGATAAGCCTTGCGGCCCAAACGTTGCAAACGAATTGCGAGCATAAAATTAAAACTTCCTTTACTTCACGTTAGTACTATTGTTACTTCTGTCATATTCTAGCGTGTTACGGGTAAAATGTCAACAAAGCGCCTAAGCCGCCGCTTAGACGCCTTTTCGTTCAAGTCGAGCCTATTGACCAATTCAGGCAGAAAACGCCGCTAGAGGGCGCAAAAACGGCCAAAACGGCTCAAAAATACTTAAAATTTGCAATTTTTGCGAAATAATTGCTAAAACCGTTGACATGGGGATTCATGCGTGATATATAAGTATCAAGCTTTTTGCCCAGGTTTGTAAGGGGCGAGAAGTAGCCCCTGCCTGAGCAAGCTCGTTCCCCTGAAGGAGGAAAGATGTTTTTCGTCCTCGTCGTCACCACTGCCCTTGTCGCTCCTATCGCTGTTTTGCGGCTGGCGATCAGCCGCAATCACCACATTGAGTGGGCTGTTTGGACGGCATTTATCGTGGCTACCGGTAGCCACGTCGAGACGTGGAGACTGATCAGCAACTATAACCTAACGTTCATAGTTGTGTCATTTAAGTTTCTCCTTGTCGTTTATGAAGTAATAGTCACTCCCGCTATCTTTGTTCTCCTTTTAGAGAACAAAGATAAGCATCACAGAGAGAACACGACCAACTAGCCCGTAGCCAGATTGCCCGCAGTCGAGCCTAGCTCCTGCGCAGTCCGGCTGCGGGCAATCACAACTTCAAATTAGTTAATAATTTTATGCCTGGAAACAGGCTTTTTTATTGTCGTTTCTTATACTCTTCCAGCGCTGCCCGGGCGGCTTGCTGCTGGGCGGTTTGTTTGCTAGGGCCGATGCCTTTACCCATCAGTTTGTCGCCAACATAAGCGCCGAGTGTGAAAACCTTGTCGTGATCTGGGCCGTCTTCGGCGATGACTTTGTAGACTGGCGTAGCGCCGTCGACGCGCTGGCTGATTTCTTGCAGATGGCTTTTAGGATCGCGCCAAGAGCCGCTCTCTAAAATCCCGTCAAGCTTACTGATAGTATGCTTCTCGATAAAGGCCGCCGCGGCATCATAGCCGCGCTCCAAATAAATCGAACCGATCACTGCTTCGTAAGCATTGGCTAGAATTTGATGGCGCGCCCGCTCGGAGCCATGCTTCTCGCCGCGGCTCATCCGCACCAATGGCTCATAACCAAGCTCTTCGCCAGATTTAGCGTTGCTAGTGGTGTTAACTAGCGCCGCCCGCCAGCTAGTCAGGATTCCTTCCGGCTCGCTATAATGTTTATACAGATAATCTGTCACCACCAGCTCTAGCACGGCGTCGCCCAGAAATTCTAAACGCTCATTGTGCTCGCTCACCGATTTTTTGTGCTCGTTGACGTAGCTGCGATGTGTCAAAGCAGTAATCAGAAGCTGAATGTCATTATATTCAAAACCTAATTTCTGCTTCGCCCAATCTTGGTACGGCCCGGTTGGCATACCACTCATCTTTCCTCCTTTTCGTATTTTGTAAGTTTATAAGTTTTCTTGGCGGATCCGCGTTTTAGCTTTCAGCATTAGCTTGGCGATGTCTTCGTATTCGATCAGATCGAGCGCCTCGTTGAACGGGAACCATTTGATACCTTTCATCCAATCCTCTTTCTGGATTTCATCGCCGCTAGTACGAACGCGCACCAAATAAATTTGCGTCGTCATCAAGACGAGCTTATCGAGGCGTCGATAGCGGAAATGAATTTTGCCCAGCCAGCCTAGCATATCGACGTCGTGCAAGCCAGCTTCCTCGCCAATTTCGCGGCGAGCAGTCTGCACGGCTGTCTCGCCCTCCTCGATGTGGCCTTTGGGAATTGTCCAGCGGTCTTTGGCATCCTGAATCAGTAAAATCTCGATACCCGACTCGCCGTGACGGAAAATCACGCCGCCGCTAGTCGGCTCGCGAACGATTTCTTGGATAGACGCCGAACGCGACTTTGTTAAATATTTGCGTATATGATCAAACTTGCTTTTGTTGGCCTTCGGCTTTGGCATTATCTGACCCTTCCTCGACAAATTTGCGATAAGCAGTACCCAGTACGCCGTTAACAAACTTGCTCGAATTATCAGAACCAAACGCTTTGGCTAGCTCAATCGCTTCGTTGATGGCGACGCGCGGCGGTACGGTATCTTGATGATGCAGTAATTCGTACAGGCCAATCCGCAAGATTACCCTGTCGATCCGCGCTATCTGCGTAATTGGCCACTCGGGCGCAATCGGCTGCAGCTGCCGGTCAAGCTCCTCCTGCTGGCTAACAACACCGCTAGCCAATCCTTCTACGAAAGCGATGTCGTCAATCGCCGAACGGTAACGCTCGACGTCGCGCCTCAAGATATCGTCTAACGCGGCACTGTTGTCGCCAGACTGCCGGCGCAATTCCAATTCGTATAGCGCTTGCAGCGCAACAATCCGACCAAGATGTCTATTCGATGCCATTCGCGTTTGTTTCCTCTTATTATTTCACCGTTTTTATTTGAAACGGTTATTTCTGCTTGGTTGATGATTTTTTCTTGCCAATCAACACTTTGACTGGCGAATGGCCGTTAACGCGCTTGGCTAACTTCTCGACAAGATGGCTGCGACGCATACCAGTCTTGCGAGGACTTGATTGTTTCTTTGGCTGTGCCATGAAATGTTCTCCTTCTCGGTTTGTATAAACTTAGTAGTATTATACGCTAAAGCGAGGCTTTTCTCAAGTATTTGACATTGTGGCTTTATCATAGTTTAGTTATTGACTTTTTATATCGGTTATGTTATAATAAGACTATAAGTCATGAACAAAGTAATAGTGTATAGGGCTAGAAACCGCTACTTACCATTTGTAAGCTTGCAAGGATAGGATCACGCCACGATATTGACGAGCTTGCCTTTGACGTAAATAATCTTCTTCGGCTCAGCCAGCACGAATTTCTGGACATTGGCGTCAGCTAGCGCTAGCTCCTTGATCTGCTCTTCACTAGCATCAGCAGCGACCTCGAGTTTAGCGCGCAGTTTGCCATTGACTTGCACGATAATGAGCAAGCTGTCGCTGGCAATCTTAGCATTATCCCAGGCAGGCCAAGCGGCAAAATCGAGCTGCGAAGTTTCGCCTAGCTGCTGCCACAATTCGGCAGCCATATGCGGCGCGAACGGCTGCACTAGCTGCACTAGCATCTTGAGATGCGAGCGCCAATCTTCGCTGTAGCCCGCCACTTTCAATTTGTACAAATCATTCACGCATTCCATCAGTGCTGCAATCGCCGTATTAAAGCTAAGCCGATGAATGTCATCGGTGACTTTCTTGGTAGTAGAATTAATAATGGTATCAAGCTTCTGAGTATCAGACGTACCGGTTTTGTCGCTGTCGTCAAATTCTTGCACTAGCGTCCACAAGCGATTAAGAAAACGATAAACACCAGCAATGCCACGGCTGTTCCAGCTAGAGTTCTCGTTAATCGGCCCCAGGAATAGTTCAAATGTGCGCAGGGCGTCAGCGCCATAGCCGGCGTTGATGACTTCGAGCGGATCAACGACATTACCGAGGCTTTTGCTCATTTTGCGGCCGTCCTCGGCTTGAATCAAACCATGGTAAACCAGCTTTTTTACTGGTTCGGCAAAATCCGTCAACCCAAGCTCGCAGAAGACGTGCGTCCAAAAGCGCACATACAGCAAATGGGCCGTCGCGTGATCGCCGCCGACATACATATCGAGCGGCGCCCAATAATTTGCCTTGTCTGGCGCCCAAGCCTGCTGCGTATTATGCGGATCGGTATACCGCAGCAAATACCAGCTACTGCAAGCGTAACCGTCCATCGTGTCAGTTTCGCGCCGAGCTGGGGAGCCGCAAACCGGACAAGTCGTCTGCACCCAGTCTTCTTGCGCCGCCAAGACTGATTTGCCGTCGCCTCGCGGCTGAAAATCATCGACGTCTGGCAGTAATACTGGCAAATCACTTTCTGGAACTGGCACTGCACCGTGCTCCGGACAATAAATAATCGGAATCGGCGCGCCCCAATAGCGCTGGCGGCTGATCAGCCAATCGCGCATTTTGTAAGTAATTTGCGACTTGCCTTTACCCTCTTGCTCGAGCCAAGCGACAATTTGCTCGCGAGCATCCTCGCTGCGCGTACCATCGAAAGCCCCAGAATTCACCAAAACCCCTTCGCCGTGATAGCAAACGTCGGTGTCAATGTCATCCTCAGGCCTCTCTATGACCTCAACGACCGGCAGCTCAAATTTTTCAGCAAAAGCAAAGTCGCGGTCGTCATGCGCTGGCACGCCCATCACCGCACCAGTGCCATAGCCCCCCAGAACATAATCAGCAATCCAAATTGGAATCTTTTGGCCAGTCGCCGGGTTGATGGCATAACTGCCGCTAAAAACACCTGTTTTTTCTTTGGTGTCGTTGCTGCGCTCAATCTCTGACTTCTTGACAGCATCATCAATATAGTTCTCGACTAATTCGCGCGTTTCATCGGTCAACAGCGTGCGTGCCAATGGATGCTCGGGCGCTAACACCAGAAAGGTTGCGCCAAAGATCGTATCAGGACGCGTCGAGAAAACGGTTATCGTATCATCGCTGCCATCAACTTGAAAAGTAATCTCAGCGCCTTCGCTTTTGCCAATCCAGTTAGTCTGTGCAATTTTGATTTTGTCGGGCCAATCCATCTCTGGCAGCTCGGCAAGCAGCTGCTCGGCATAAGCAGTAATCCGGAAGAACCACTGTTTCATCGACTTCTTGACAACAACCGAGTCACAGCGCCAGCATTTGCCGTCAATCACTTGCTCGTTGGCGAGAACTGTCTTATCTTTTGGACACCACCATTGCAGCGATTCTTTTTGATAGGCTAAATCCTTTTCAAACAGCTTAGTGAATATCCACTGCGTCCACTTGTAGTATTCTGGGTCACTGGTATTGATCTCGCGCGACCAATCGATACTAGCACCGACACTGCGCAATTGTTTTTTGAAATTCGCAATATTATCAGCGGTAGTTTCTCGAGGTTTGCGGCCAGTTTTGATAGCGTAATTCTCGGCCGGCAAACCAAAGCTATCCCAGCCAATCGGATACATTACGTTGTAGCCGAGCGCCCGGCGAAAACGCGCCACCGCATCGACAATGGAATGCTCCATAAAGTGGCCGGTATGCATGCCTGCGCCGCTTGGATACGGAAACATGCCCGTCACATAGTATTTTGGCTTGGCGCTTGACTCGTTCGTATGATAACGCTGGTCATCCGCCCAGATTTGCTGCCATTTCGGCTCAATTTCAGAAGGGTTATAGTGTCTCATCAACTATCAGTATAACAGATAAAACACAGCTGGTTCTAGTAATTAATCGTCGTAATCGCCATATTCTAAATCATTATCAGTATCAACGGTTGGCGCAGATAAATAACTACCGCCAGCTACCGATTGAAAAGATTGGCTGATCGCCCTTGCCCACTCTTCAGCGCTTATGGCATCGCTTGGAACAGCGACCTGCGAACCTTTGCTAAAATCAATAACTGTTTTGGCGCTAACATTGTAGTTTTTGTCGGAACGGCTATCGGTCTTAAGGTTAGTGGCCTTAACGTCAACGCCGCGCAGTTCATGCGACCATTGCGATACCCAAACGGTCATGGTAGCGTCGGCTTTTGATTTGGCTTTTTTGGCAGACTTGTAAGTATCAGACGACGAAGACGAAACGTTCGGCGCGCAAGATTCAACGCTTTTAGCGAAAGAGGTTTCTCGAAAATCCTTCCAGAAAGCCTCTGCTTTGTCGTCATCAACTGATACGTCGTAGCCAAAATTACCATTTTGCGACTTAACTTCTTTGTCGATAATTATAAATGGATGTTTTTTGTAAACGCTGGAGATTTGATGCTTAGCTTTGTCGTCTTTGGAGTATTTTTTGTAAGCATCAATCGCACATTGCAGCTGATCGGCTGATTTTTTATCCTGCTTGCGAGCATCGGCTAGCGAATATTTTGCCCATTTGCCGTCAATCTTTTTCAGATGTTTTTCAGCCTGAGCTGGCAGCTTTTGATGTAATATAGACAACGTCTCCTTGATACTTGATACGATATTATCCTTGAAATAGACCGTGCCGTTGTCAGTTACCAAACCGCTAGCCTTGAGAGACATTTCCTTGCCATTCACCTCTAGAACTAACTCGGCATTTGCGTCAAATTTCGGCGTATTTTCAGCGCCAGTATCAAATGTAAATTTCTTGAACTTAATTTTCACGCCGTCGGCTTCATAGGAAAAGTTTGAGTTCACGGTAGTTTTAGTCGAGACTTTGGTAGCCAGCGGCAATTTGCTAACCGCATCGAGCAAGACGTTTTCTGGCTTCTGATAAAACGCATAAGCAGTAGCGCCAGCAATCGCCAGCAGCACAACTAATATTGCGGCGCAAATAGCAATGATCAAGCCTGCTTTAGACTTTCGCTGGCCCATCGCCATCTGCGGCGGCAACGCTGGCTGAGCTATAGGTTGAGCCACAGTCTGATTGGCGGCAACCGGAGCGGCGGCTGGCTGTTCTGTCGCAGCATTTACAACACTGGATTTTGCAGCGGATTGTTCGGCGGGCGCTGGCGCTGGTGTCGTCGTGCTTGTTGAAACTTTAGCTTTTTTACTGGTCTCGGTTTTGGTCTTGGTTTTGGGCTTGTCAGAAACCTTCTTTTTAGTGGTTTTCGGCTTCTTTGGCGCACCGTCTTGTTTCATTGCTAGCTGCTCCTTTACTCCTTAACTTAAACCTATTATACACATGATTAAAATTGCTGGAAATATTTGTCTTTGATAGCTAGCCATTTATCACTTTGGCGGACTAATTCAGCGTCCTCGGTCATGTCGCAGAGCACCTTAACGCATTCTTCGAGGAATATTTCATTCTGCGAGCCTTTGACCAGCACTACCGTCCCCGGCTCGGTTATTGAACGGACGAATTCGCCAGCTTCGATAGCGTTGCGCGCCACATGAACTTGGCAGCCTGTCGAACGGGCCGCTGGTGCTAAGTATTGCGTCGCCGCCACGCCGACAACTACCACCCACGACAAAAGATTCGGATCGCACATGCGACCGAGCTTCTCGTGCTCGGCCTGGCTGCTGCCGCCAAGCTCTAGCATATCGCCAAAAACAGCCACACGACTCGGTACATCCGTGAACTCGTATAGAGTTCGCAGCGCCGCCTGAGCCGCTGCCGGGCTAGAATTATAAGTGTCGTCTATAATAGTCACGCCGCCAATGCCACGCAGCAAATTCATCCGCCCTGGCACTGGCTTGAGGAGCGACAATCCGCGTATTATATCTTCTACTGGCAGTCCGAGCATCATTGCCGCGCCAACTGCCCCCATGATCGGGCGCAAGCTATGCTCGCCCACTACTTTAATAGTAGCGGGAAAGCGAACATCGTTAGGGGCAATAACCGTGCCGCTGTAGCCATTTTCGTCAAGCTGTTGCTGCTCAAAACGAAACTCTGCTAGCCCAGTCGTACCGTAAGTGCTAAAGTTTGCCGACTCCAAGAAATCTGCGAATCGCCCGTCAATATCATCGCGATTAATCAGCGTATACTCAGAAAATTTAGCGACAAATAGCTCTTCTTGAGCCACATGTTCAATTGAACCAAAAAATTCCATATGTTCAGGTGTTATCGCCGTAACCAGCGCAATATTCGGCCGCAAGTAAGTGCCGAAATCCATCATCTCGCCTGGATGGTCAACGCCTAATTCTTGAATAATAACATCGACATCCGCCGGACTATAGACGCGGCGATGCGCTGCCCTAAAAACACCTAGCCACGCTAATGGGCTATGCAGTCTCTCTGGTAAGTTAATGCCGAGAATCGCCAATGGCGCCGACACTTCTGAATTATGATTACCCTCGTGCATGCGGACGCGAAAACGCTGCGATAACAACCTGCCGAGAGCACGCTTGGTGCTAGTTTTGCCAACACTGCCAGCCACAACTATCAATCTGACGTGCGGATGCAGCTCAAAGTACTTAACGACATACTTTTGAAGCTTCTTCTTGATATACTTTTTGAACATAATTCTATCATACCGTATACGGTTAAGAAATTGAAATGTGCGCCATTATTCTAGCAGCCCAAAACCGCGAATCGGTCCGTCGCGGCTGAGATCCGACTGCTGAATGTTAATCACGCCGCCCTCGTTACCGCCAATAGTCGTCACCTTGCCGTTATCGTATTTGAGCACAAAGTTTACGTGCTCGCCGTGACGGCTGGCGTTATCATACATAATAGCGTCGCCAGGCTGCAACTGGTAGCCGCTATTTGCGGCGCGGAACTTACCAGCGTTACGATAATACGTCTCGAGACTGCGCACACCTGGAATACGCCAACCGCCGTTGTGCGGATTAGTTAGCGGCGCGCCAGCTTGGCGGCTGACCCAACTAACAAAATTTGCGCACCAGTCTTGCCGCTCGCCCTGGCTATAAAACGGGCCAGGCTGCGGATTGTCATATTGTTGGCGAAGTATATTTATAGCGCGAGCACGTAGCGGCGACAGCTTATCCACCTGAATATCAGGGAATTTTTCACGAGCTAGTTGCAATTTGACAGCAGTGTAGCCACCCGATGAACGAGATGCAAAGTAGGTCGCTATGCACACCAAGACAATTACCGCTACCAAGACTACACCGAAAATTATCGGCCCGCGCCAAGATACTTGCTTTCGCTGAATACTTCTCATTAAAAATTATTATACCTGCTTTCTAGCCTAAAGAAAAACACTCTCCGGCGGGGAGAGTATTTTACTGGTGGCTCCTACTAGACTCGAACTAGTGACACAAGGCTCTTCAGGCCTCTGCTCTACCAACTGAGCTAAAGAGCC
>CAJPON010000010.1 GCA_905372275.1 Candidatus Saccharimonadota bacterium | reverse complement strand
GCGAGCTAGCGCGGGCGATTGCTTGGCCAGTTGGCGAGTGTTTGGTGGCGGACGGCGCGGCGGTGGCTTTGCCGGATAATGCTTACGACGTGATTTATGTGGCTGGGCTGGCGGGCGATTCGGTTGAAGCCAAACAGCAAATTATTGATAATATTTTGCCAGCACTCCGGCCTGGCGGACGGATCATTGTGCGCGGCGCCCATGGCGCGAAAACGTTGTTATACCCAGCGTTTGACCCGAATAGTTTGCAGCGCGTGCAGCTGCTGGTCGAGTATAATCCTGACGACGATATCATTAACTCAGTATATGTGTACAAGAAAGGCTAATTATGAATGATAAGATTGCATTATATCTGGTGAACGGTGCGTTGGGTGCTGGTAAAACGACGCTAGTGGATTTTTTAGTACAGCAGCCAGAATTTACTGGCGCGCGAGTGATTGAGAATGAGTTTGCGTCGGAAAGTATTGACAGTTGCACATTGGCGCAACGCGTCGATGAAGTGGCGACAATTACTGGCGAGTGTATCTGCTGCAGTAGCGGCGAAGAGCTGATTGACATTTTGCACGATTTTGCAATAAGCGGACGAGCGCCAGTGATTATTGAATCGACTGGCGTCGCTAATACCCTGCGGGTGGTCGAAAAATTGCTGGCTGGTGATATCTTTGAGCAGTATGATTTGAAGCAATCGTTGTATGTTGTGGATGGAGCTGAAGCTAGAGTTGATGGTTTGGCTGAGACGTTGCTGGCGGAAGCTCAGGCAGCGGATACGGTACTAATCAGTAAACTGGATTTGCTGGCTGAAAATGATCGCCAGCAGCTAATTGAAACATTGTTGCAACAAGGATTAACCAACGTTGTGAATATGGATCACGGCAAGTTTGATCTGGCCCAGCTTGATGACAAGTCGCAGACTTTGGACTATTTACTGCTGCACGAGCCTGCGGAAAACGCGGCTGAGAATACCTTAAGTTATAGTGTGGTTGATGTGGCTGGTCTGGCTATTAGCGCTGGGAAGATCGAGAAGATCTGGGTCAGTTTGCGAGATAAATATGCTTTGCGGCGCATGAAAGGCGCGGTTGCTGATGGTGACGAGATACTTCACATCGAGGCAACGCCGCAGCAAATTCGGGTCACGCGTGGTACTACTGATGAGCCATTAAAACTTGTTGTCATTGGCGAGCGGGCGCGTGAGATTACGCGCGCAGTAATTATGAAGGAGTCGGGATGGTGGAAGGTGTAAATAGCGCGCGAGCGGCGGTTGACAGACTGCTTGATATGTATGATGAGTATAAGACTTTGACAGCAAAGATTGCTACTGCGGAGCGCCGTTTGGCATTGGCGAAATTGAAGAATAGCGATGTTGAGCAGATACGGATAGAGCTAGACGACTTACGACATAGTCAGCAGCAACTATCTGATGACATGACGTTTGATACGCCACTAGTTTGGGTGATGTACAAGTTTGAGGCCTATCAGGATGAGGCGCAACCGATTCAAACCATACACGATTTTCGCTTGCACTGTTCAAAGCCCGGCTATATTTGCACTAAGCGCTTTATATTTCTTAATGCACATTTGTGCAGTAACGGGCAACGTCCTCTGATGGACAGCGAACAGTATCCCGACGAAATGCTGCTCAGTGAGATTTTTCCGCTACTAAGTGAAATTGAGCGCGATAAAAACTTCTTATCTAACTGGCACGCGCATGAACATTACCAGGAAGATGGCGCGATTAAAAAGTGGCAAGATTATAAACCAAATAATTCGTAAGGGTCTTCTGGTTGCGGTATCGCGGTAGCGGTAGACTCGGTGATGACGTATTCAGCTTTGCCGTTAATTATTTTTTGCATCAACTTCCCTTTGACGGTTAACCAAGTGCCATCGCGGTAGCTATTCGCAGGAGTTTTTTCTACTAAGATTTTCATAGGTATGCTATCGGCGGCGCAGCAACTGATAACGTAGCGTGCCAGTTCGAAATAATCGTAGCCATAGTTTTGTAGTGTGCCGCTCGAGACGAAACCAGTTATCGTTATGCTAGTATTGTCAAAATACGATAGTTTTTGGCAGGAGTTGAAAGCAGATCGCCAGCGGTTGATCGATACATTCGTCTCGCTTTCTTTAGGTTTAGGAATATTGCAATAGTTTGTTTGGCTGGTGGTGATAGAATTTTCTCTTTGAGTGACGCTGCTCGGTGATAACGGTTTTGGCGGCAGCAGATAGCCCGCTAGTAAAATTAGGACAGATAGACACGAGGCGAACTTGATATGGCGGAATTCGAAACGGTGGTGTGCAGTTAATGCGCCGCTCTTTAATTGCAACACTATATCAATAACCAAGAAAACGATACCTATCGTGCTCAAAATGGC
Organism: Candidatus Saccharimonadota bacterium; assembly: GCA_905372275.1. Classification (GTDB taxonomy): domain Bacteria; phylum Patescibacteriota; class Saccharimonadia; order Saccharimonadales; family Saccharimonadaceae; genus Saccharimonas. Next base: position 32,431 of record CAJPON010000010.1, on the reverse strand, counting down.
AGCAAAAAGATGGTAGCGCGGATGAATGTAAAAACCGAGCTGACCGCGGCAAGCTAGCAGCAAAACGTATCCGCAGGCAGCAATTCCGCCCAATGATTTCGCCAGATTAGCCCGCATAAAGCAAGTTTACTCCTATGCCTGTCGCGAACGACAATGCGAAAATTATTAACATCACCACAGCGATAAATCGCCAACGGAAAGTGGTTCGCATCAATACGATTAGCTTGATATCGATCATCGGACCAGCTAATAGAAATGATAGAATCGAGCCTGCTGTGAAACTGCGGGCATAGGCTAACGCAAAAAAGGCATCGATGCTGGAACAGATCGAGACCACGAAACTCAAGCCAATCATGGCGATAACTGATAAGATGATGTCGTTACCGACAGTGTTAATGATGGCGTGTGGTATGAAAACTTGAGTAGCGGCAGCGATGATAGCGCCGATACTTAGCATGGTTAATAGTTGCCAGAATTCGTCGCGCGAGGATCCAAGCATCTCCTTGAACTTAGAGCTGTGCTCGTGCGCGCGGCAATACTCTTTGAAAGCTGGGCGAACGATTTTATTTTCGTCCATGAAGCTGACGATCAAGGCGGTCAGTTGGACGATTATCAATGCAAAAATAATTCGCCACCAAATCATGTATGGCTGAAAACTGAAAGCGGTCATTGTTGCAATAATGGTGATAGGATTGAGAATCGGCGCGGCGAATAGAAAACTGACGACGTCGGCGGGTTTTAATCCGCGAGCTAGTAAGCTGCGAGCGACCGGTACGTTGCCGCATTCGCAGACTGGTAGTGCTAGTCCGGCTAGCGATAATGTAAATCGGCGCCAAAATGGGTTACGCGGTAAAATTTTAGTGAGTTTGGCTGGCGGCAAAAAGCGGCGAATCAAAGATGAAATGATAATTCCGAGGATAACAAAAGGTAAAGCTTCAATGACTATGCTTAGCGTGATGGTTAGGAAGTCTTGCAACATTGTTGCAGTTTCGTTGAACCAAATGTCTGATTTGTCGCTGATTAGCCATAGTCCAAGCTGGGGGCTGTATAAGTATATTACGACAATCAATACTGGCGCAATTATCCAGCCGGTAAGTATCTTGGCTGTGTTAATTAGCTTATTTATGTCGAAGCTTTTGACACGTTTTTTTGCCATACTTATAAATTATAGCAGTAAGCTTGTGCTATACTAAATCATTATGAAACATCTCTGGCATTCGCACCACCCATTTCGGATTTTTTGGTTTTCGGCGCTGTTGACGCTGGCGTTGGGCGGGCTGATTTTTGGTCATTTGGGTGCGAGCGGTTTGTGGTTGTTTGCGATTTTGGTAGTGCTGGAGGTTACCTTTAGCTTTGACAACGCGGTGATTAATAGCAAGGTGCTGGCCGGCATGAGCCAGGTTTGGCAGAAAGTTTTCTTGACGGTCGGTATTTTCGTAGCGGTGTTTGTGGTGCGGTTCGTGCTGCCGATTATTATCGTGATGGTGGCGAGCGGCCATGGCTTTATGGAAGTGGTTGATCTGGCGCTGAATAAGCCGGCGGAATACGGCCATATTTTGCACGAAGCCTCGCCGATGATTGATGCCTTTGGCGGCGCGTTTCTGATTATGATTGGCCTCAGTTATTTCATTGATTATAACAAGCGCGTGCACTGGATGCGGCATGTCGAGCCGTGGCTGGCCAAGGCTGGGCGGTTCGAGAATTTCAAGGTGTGTTTGATGCTCAGCGTGGCGGCGGTGCTGTATTTCACGGTTGAGCCGCCGCATCGGGCGCTGGTGCTGATCTCGTCGGTACTGGGAATTATACTGCATATCGGGCTGGAATTGTTCGGCTCATTATTTCACGAGGATGATGCTAAGTCGGTCAAGGTCAAGACCGGCTGGGCGGCGTTTGCCAGCCTGCTCTACCTGGAGGTGCTGGACGCTAGTTTCAGCTTCGACGGCGTCATCGGCGCATTTGCTATCACCAGTAGCGTGCTGCTGATCGTGGCGGGTTTGGGCGCTGGGGCGATTTGGGTGCGGTCGCTGACGGTGTATTTGCTGCGGACGGGCATGCTCAGCAAGTATAAATATCTGGAAAATGGCGCGCACTGGGCGATCATGGCGCTGGGTGTGATGATGATTGCCAAGCTGTTTCATCTGGAGCTGCCGGAATGGGCGACGGGCGGCTTGGGGCTATTGTTTGTAAGCTTGGCGGTTGGCAGCAGTATGCTGGAGGCGCGAGCGATTAATCTGCAAGAAGCAGCTGCGGCGAAATTACATAGCGCTGAGCGGCGGCTGAAGCACGGCGCGGCGAAAATTGTGCCGCGGAAGCGGCAGTAATTGATATTTGTGACTTTTTGTTTCGGGCAGCATTGCTTGCTTATTGCGACATTGTTGCAATAAGCATTTTTGATTTCGCAGGCGCAATGGTGTAGTGATGTGTCGGGGGCTAGAGCTTGACGCTGAGCGGTTCGATAGTATCATCAAGAAATGTGCCGATCAGCTTGATAGATTCGGGAATTGTCCAATCGCGGAGGATTTTTTGCTCGTCGGCGTTAAATTTGCTGAGGACGAAATCAACATCGCCGATTTGCCGCCGCAGTAAGTTGTCGGTACCGATACGAATATGCCAGAAATCAGCGCCGATATGAGTATGTAGCGATTTTAAGCCGTTGCTGCCAGCGTCGCGGCCGCCTCTACGGACGCGGATTTTACCAAAATCAAGGTCAGTGTCATCGTGAATAATTAGTAAATCATCCAGTGTCAGTTTATAAAAATCCATGAGCGCTCGCGCGGCAATGCCAACCTCGTTATAGTATGTCGTTGGTTTGACGAGGAGAATTTTTTCCCGTGGGACGATGGTGTGTGAGTTTGTGCTAGCGGCTGAATCGACCGTAAAACTATTTAATTCGGCAATATCCGCAAAAAATTTGGGCTTATTGCTAAATTGTGCACCCTGCTCCGCTGCCAACTGGTCGATTACTAAAAAGCCAGCATTATGCCGCGTGTGAACGTACTTTTCGCCAGGATTGCCAAGGGCTAGAATTACTTTCATAGCCTTAGTATATCACCTTGGCCAGGATGACGTATAATAGATGTATGGCGAAACGCGATGATGATTTGGAATTTAGTGTTAATGCGGCGTTTGATGAGGCGCGGGCGGTTGTTGACAAGGTGCCGCTGTATCTAGTGAACGGCTCGCTGGGTTCCGGCAAGACCAGCGTGTTGGAATTCTTATTGCAACAAAGTGACTATAAGGGTGCGCGGGTGATTGAAAATGAGTATGCCAATGAAAATGTCGACGGCTATCGGCTGGAGGGATTGGCGGAGATGGTAACGACGTTGGCTGGCGATTGTGTCTGCTGCTCGTCCAAACACGCGCTGACGCGGATGTTGCTGGACTTTTGTCGCAATTCCCCGGCGCCAGTGTTTATCGAGGCGACGGGCGTGGCGCGAACGATGAATTTGGTAGAAAAACTCATTAATGCACAAATCTTCAATAAGTATGAGTTGATGCAGAGTTTTTACGTGATTGATGCGCACGAGATTTTGCGCGGGATTGAGCCGGCGCACGAAGTTGAACTACAAGCGGCAGACGTGATTTTGGTGACCAAGGAGGATTTATTGAACGATAGCGAGCGAGCTGAATACGACATAAAACGGCGCGCTCTGTCCTACACCAAGGTGCTCAGTGCGCCGCACGGTCGGTTTGACCTCAGTAAAATTATCACGCCGTCGGGGCTGCTTGCGTTTTTTGATACGTATGATGGCGAGCTGGCGGTGCCGGATAATCCGACGTACGCGGTACTGGATGTTTCGGGCATGAATATCGCGGCGTCGGCGTTAGAAAACATGTGGCCGGAGTTGTTCAGGGCGTATGGCCTACGGCGGCTGAAGGGTTGCTTTATTAGTGACAACGGTGCGCGCCAGCATGTGGAGGCGACCGAGCAGCAGATTCAGCTAACTAATGCCAAGCCTGAGGAGGCGGCAAAAATCGTGCTCATCGGCAAACGAGCGGATGAAATTACGCGCGAAGCCTTGGCGGCGCAACTAGTGATGTTTGGATAAAAGTTCGCTTTCGTCGTTTCCGACTCATCAGCATAGACACGCATCTATGGAGCGAACTGACAAGCAGGAGAATAATAGGCGGCGGAGAGAGGACCGCCAAGGATTCTCGGCGGCTTGCCAGTCGCGATTCAGCCGCAGGTGCCGGTGGGCTTCTGTGTAGTGTCTGTGACCGTCTCAATGTTTCGGAAAACAGAGAATGTAGAGGATCGTATCCCGAAGGATCGAACCAGGTAGGTCTTTCCTACCTGGATGCGGCCGTAGACGTCTGCACTATTCGTGCGGACGCCTCCTGCGCCATAGTAGTCTTCGACGACATAGGTATCGCCACTGGTATACACACGGTACTCATGACCGTGCTCTGTCTGCACGGGCTCTTTCCCGCAGATTGTGACAACCTCTGCGTAGGTGGTAGACTGCGCCACCGAAGTGGCACAGGCGCGAAGCCCAAAAATGCCGATAAGGACAATGATGAGGAAGAGCACGAAGCCCTTCCCCAGTTCTGACGTCTCCTTGTAACTGTGGCTCATGACGAGTCTCTCTCCTCACCCGGACGGAATGTCCGTGTTTTATAAAAACACTGCTCGACGCCCGGATGGCGTGTAAGCAAGATGAGGTTTCACGACACTATTTTGCCTCCGCTAAAATAACGCCATAAAATCTCACCTTGCTCTATTCTCAACTGCTTGTCAAAATACACTTTTGGACAAAACGTCAAACATCTGTCAACAAAAGCTAATATATATATATCACTAATGGAACAAAGCGTCAAGGGTTTTTGTCAAAAATGTGGTTTTATAGCTGTTTTTCGGCGTTTTTGGCTTGTTTGTAGGCTTTGGTGACGGGCGCCAGGCCGCGGGCGACGCGTTCGCGGTTGGCTTTGAGCTGCTTCTCGTCGCGGAAAGATAGTTTGATCGGCGTACCAGTGTAATCGAAAACATCGCGAATTTGGCGCTCTAGATAACGCTTGTAGCTCCAATGGACGAACTTCAAATTGCTGCCGTAAATGACAAACCACGGCGGATTGGTATCGGTTTGTACGATGTAGCGTAGCTTCGGGTGGGTGTTTTTCAGGCCAGCTGGCGGATGCTTTTGAATTGATTGCTGCAGGAGATCGTTAAGCTTACGAGTAGTAGTTTTTTGCTGGCGGTGCGCATTGATACTGAGGGCTAAATCGAATAATTTAGCAACATTCTGGCCGGTGACCGAGCTAGTGAAAATTAACGGCGCCCACGGCGTAAAGTCGAATTGTGCTGAAATCTTTGATGCCAGCGCGTCACGGGTGTAGGCATCTTTGCCGAGAGCGATGTCCCATTTGCTAACGACGATGGCTAGCCCCTTGCCTGCTTCGGTGATAATGCCAGCTAGCTTTTGATCTAGGGCGGTACTTAACTCATTGACATCCATTAGCAAAAAGCAAATATCAGCCTCTTCGATAGCGGCGAGGGTGCGCAGGACGCTGAACTTCTCGATGCCGATCTCTTGCTTGCCTTGGCGGCGGATACCAGCGGTGTCGAGTAGTTCGATCGCTTGCCCGTGGTATTGCAGACGGACGCGGTTGACGTCGCGGGTGGTGCCGGCGCGGCTGGCAACGATGGCTTGCTGCTTGCCGGCTAGCGTATTAAACAGACTAGACTTGCCGACGTTTGGCCGGCCGATAAGGGCGATTTTGAGAGTTTCGCTGGGTTCGGCTTGCTTTTTAGCGGGGATGTGTTGGCAGATTTCGCTAAGGACGTCGGTGATACCAGAGTTATGTTCGGCGGAGGTGCGAATGATCGACTTGATGCCGAGGCGCAAGAATTCGCTATCAGGTAGGTTGCCTTTCAGATCGATTTTGTTAGTAATGAGAATGACTGGTTTGCGGCTCTTTAGGGCGGTTTTGGCGACACGGCGGTCTTCGTCGCTGGGATATTTGGTACTGTCGACGACCACGAGAATGACGTCGGCGGCTTCGGCAGCCTCGGTGATTTGGTCTTGGATGCTGGCTTCGAATTCGTCCTCGGCGGGCTTGAGGCCGGCGGTGTCAACTAGCCAAAATTCACGGCCTTGATATGACGCTTTACCGATGACATTGTCGCGAGTAGTGCCAGCTTCGCGGGCGACAATGGCTTGCTGCGAACGCATGATGCGGTTGAATAGCGAACTTTTACCAGCATTGGCGCGGCCGATAATAGCGACGGTAGGAAGTTTGGTTGCCATAATTAACTTAATTATAACAGAGGTGAGTTGATTTGGCGAGCGCTAGCGGTATAGCAGAATTTATAATATGCCGATTGAAATGGCGTTATGCAGTGTCGATAGTAATACTGCCGTCAAGAATAGTCCGCCCGCTACTAGAAATATCCATTCGGCGAAAGCCTTCCACGACGCGGAGGATTTATCATTATTTTTACGTCTTGAACGCCGCAAATTTCGCCAGCCAATGAAACAGGCTGCGATAATTATTATCTCAAGACCAAGGGCGCAGACATCAATGCCGTATTCAGCGTGCGGTCCAAACGAGATTGTTCTCGGCGCGCTGGCTACAGAGTAAAAACTACTATTCTCGTCAAAACATAATGTGCGCTTGTGCAGCGGGTTGAACAACCAAGATATTGAGTCGTTGGCGTGGTTGCTTAGTTGGTAATGAGGGGTTGGGTCGGGATTTGGCATACACATAGTATTTATTATAATCCAAGATAGGTATAGTAAGACAACTTAATTTGAGATTAACTAGCGGAAATACTCTGCCACTCCCCTCGCTTCATGCTGCCAAGCGAATAATTGCCGAATTGTACGCGGTGCAGTCGCACGACGGTGTAACCGAGCGCGGCAAAGGTGCGGCGGATTTGGCGGTTACGGCCTTCGCTCATGATGACTTGCCAGTTGAGGCGGCTATCGTCGAGGCGCTCTAGAGCCAGCTGGCTGCGGCCGTCCTCGAGGTTGACGCCAAAATCGCTAATCATCTGCTGGTGCAGCGGCTCAAGCGGCCGGTCGAGGCGGGCTTTATATATTTTAGTCTTGCGAAAACTCGGGTGGGTCATGCGGTGAGCAAAATCGCCGTCGTTGGTCAGCAGAATCAAGCCAGAGCTATCCTTGTCGAGGCGGCCGACTGGCTTGAGGTGATATAAATCGCGCGGCAATAGTGAATAAATTGTCGGCGCGTGGCCCTGCTGACGTAGCGAGCAGACGTAACCGACTGGTTTGTTGAAAGCGATGTAGGCTTTTTTGATAGCATGAGAGCTGATATCGCGGCCAGCAACTTTGACGGTGTCGGTTGGTGATAGACGGGTGCCAAGCGTCGCTGGCTTACCATTGATAGTGACGGTGTCTGTCGAGATGAGATTGTCGGCTTCGCGCCGCGAGATACCGAGTTGGAGTGCTAAGAATTTATTGAGGCGAATCGTTTCGGTGCCACTAGCTGATTTTTGGCTTACCATAAGACGATTATTTTGGCTGGCTTGAGGAAATTGCGGTTTCTTCAAACTTTAACCCGGCTTCATCGGAAGAGGCTGGTGCTGCTGATGGTGCAGCTGGCTCTGGTGCGCTAGTGTTTGGTTCTGGTATAGCTGGTGCAGCTGGCGGTGTGGCATTAAGCGCAGGCTGCGCGGAAGGATTATTCAAAGCACCCCCTGCTGATGCGGCCATGTTACTGATTGGCGTAGCAACTGCGGCTGGGCCTGGCATTATGTGAGGTATAGTCGACGCTGGTGCAGTAGGAGTGATTGCTGGTTCTGGCTGTGCTGGTTGAGGGGCGGTTGGAGTTGTCGTTGCAGTAGTGCTGGCAGACGGTGAAGCCGGCGCTACTGATGGCGCTGGGTTTGTTGCTATATAGGCTGGCTCGGGTGCAGCTGACGCTGGAGTTGGCGCGGCCGCAGGGGTTGCTGCTGGCGCTGCCTGAGGGAATACATTCGTAGGATTTGCCTGTGGCGCCGGGATAGTGTTAAGGTTTTGATAAGTAGCTAGCTCCTCGCTCATGCGAGCAGTGTAATCAATTGGTTCTTGATCGGTTGGGGTGATTGGCTGGATCACTCGGCCTGACGAACCTGGCCGGTTAGTTGAAAACGGCGCGATTGGTTGCGGCAAAGTGCTAGTTCTCGGTGCAGTTGCTGCGCTAGCTGGCGGCGGCAAAGTAGCTGCGGGTGCAGCTTGGCTGAGCACTGGATTAACCGGAGTAGTAACTGGGATATTAGTGACGGCGGCAGGCGCGCTAGCTGCTGGAGTTTCGCGCGGTGCGGCAACTAGCGGATTTGGCTGCTGTGCCGATGGAACCGCGGGAATAGCTGCTGGTTCTGGCTGTGCTGGTTGAGGGGCGGTTGGAGTTGCCGCTGCGGTAGTGCTGGCAGGCATCGTTGTAACGGTGGCTGTCGCCGTATCGGTCGGCGCTGGGTTAGCTGGTGTTGGAGCGGTCGAGCTGGCTGCTGGATTAGAGCTAGAAGCTGGGCCCCCTGGAGCTTCGGGGTTTGGATTTAGTTCATTCGCTTTAATGTTATCGCTTTCAGCTTTTTCTGGAGAATTGTTAGCTGGCACTGGCTCCGTTGCTCTAGCGCTAGGACCAGGTTCAATAGTAGCTCGTTTTGGCTCGTTGACAAGAGGCGCTGGCGTGTCGGCTGGTACTGAGGCGTCGCCGAGAACTTCGTGAACGGTGCGAACGACATCTTCGATACCGACTTGCGATTTGACTAGATAGCGGTCGGCACCGAGCGCCATGCCGCGTTGGCGTTGCTCATCGCTTGACAGAGCGGTCATCATGATAACGTGAATACCGCGTGTCTCGGTGGTGCTGCGTAGGATATCCAGCATGTCGAAGCCGCTGATATTCGGCATCATAACGTCGCTAATTATTAGGTCGGGTACTTCTTTGATGGCAAGCGCCAAGGCTTGTTCGCCGTCGCTGGCAGATAATATGTCGTAGCCCTCGGCGCGCAGCCGTACACTATAAATCTCGCTGAGGCTTTTGTCGTCTTCTACTAGTAATATTTTTGTCATCTTACCCCTATTTTAACGGTTATGGTTTAAAAATGCTATACCCTATAGTTTTAATTTCGCCGCGGCGGGACGTTTAATCTGATTTCGTTGCGCAATTGTTCAGCGTATTTATCTGGCGCAGCTTCAATATCGCTAAGCGGCGTGTTGGTAAATTGCTTGGTTGTACTGGCCGCGTTTTGGTTCAAATCGTCTGGTTTGGGTGCTGGCGGCGGCGAATAGTTGAGTAAGCTGGTGTCGGTGAATGTCTGAGTCGGAGCTGTTGGTGTTGGTGCGTCAAGCGGCGTTTGCTCAAACTCGGCAGCCGCTGGCGCAACCGCTAGAATTTCTGGCGCATTGCTAGCTAGCATATCTTCGGCCGACAATTTGTCAATGCTGGCGTTATTTTCGGTTTCGCTGTTATCATTTAGAAAAGTGGCAGCAACATGATCAACTCGTGGAATAGCCAAGAAAAATGTACTGCCGTGCTGATATTCGCTTTCAACCCACAATCGTCCGCCGATAGTCTCGGCTAGTCGCCGGCACAAGTATAAGCCCAGCCCAGTACCGCCTATCTGGCGGGTGTCGCTGTTATCGACGCGGTAGAACTTCTGGAAGAGATGGCCAACGTCCTCTGGCGGGATGCCGATGCCAGTGTCGGCAACGCTAATAGTTACTTGGTCCTCGTTGCTAGTTACGTCAACGGTAATACTGCCCGACGGTGTGTACTTGATAGCATTTTCAATCAAGTTTTGGACGATTTCGCGGAGGTGATCGTTATCAACATTAGCATATAAAATCGGGTTGATTCGGCGGTTCTGGACCTCCTTGCTAGAAACATCGCTAGTCGATGGTACGAAATTGACACTTAAGCCTTTTTCTTCGGCCTTCGGTGTTAATCCGTCGGCGATATCTTTGATGAAGTCGATGACATTAACGATTTTTGGGTTGTTGCTGAGGCGATGGTCGTCAGCTTTACTAATATCAAGCAAATCTTGAAAAAGTCGGCCCAAGTGCTCGGCTGATTGATGCGCTTTGGTAATATAACCGCGAGCGCGCGTGTCGATGGTGGCGGTTTGCGGGTTAAGTGCTAGGCCGAGGTAACCCTCAATGCTAGCAACTGGTGTACGCATCTCGTGACTGGCGGTGCTGATGAACTCAGCGCGCTGGCGCTCGTCGCTGCGCTCGGCGGTGATATCGCGAAAGACGATCACTGCGCCGTCGTTATGCTTGTTGCTGATTGGCTTAACTGAAATGCTAGCCATAAAATTTTTGTCAGATTGGGTCTTGATTTTGAAGTCGTCAGTCTTGAGCGGGTTATTGGTGTTGAGGACGCGAGCAATAATATCGCCGTTATCGTTATCTTTGATAGTGTTATTGTCCTGGTCCATCAGCCTGATGACTGATTTGTACGACAAGCCGATGGCGTCTTGATTACCCCAGCCAACTAGCTGCTGGGCTGCTGGATTGATCAAGGTGATGATACCCTTCGCATCGACGGCTACTACCCCGTCGCCGATAGCGCTGATAACAATGTCAGAAGCTTGAGGGCCAGCCACGGTAGCTAAACTCTCGCAGATTGGTTCACTAGCGCCAACAGATTGGTGTCGGCGCAGCCACAGTAAACTTGCAGCTAGTAAGGGTGTAAATAGCATCATAGCCAATGCTGCTAATGATCCCAAGGGTGCCTGCTCAATAATAAAACGCTCCGCCACCGCGGCTGCAGCGGCGATGACAGCTGTCAAGAGACCATAAGTTCCAAGTAATGGTCCGACAGCGACGATTACTGCAAATAGCGCCAAATGTGGCGCTCCTTGATTGCTGGAGGCAAAAACTAGCAGCCAGCCCGTTGCAGTCAACAAGATATAATTAATTAGCAGCGATTTGTAAAAGTTTCGCTTAACAGCAAAATATGATACCAAAGTAATTACGAAAGCAATCGCGGCTAACGAGCCTGGTAGCATAGACACGCACAAAGGGCTGTCTGGTCCCTTTCCACTACCAATAGACCAAGCAAACAATCCAGCTATAACAGCGAGGATAAGCATAATTGCTTCGCTGGCGCGGTGATGCCAAAACCGATCAATATAGTTAGACGTGATGCCCCCTAATTTAGAGTTGCTTATGATTAGTATATATCGACAAGCCGTTTTGCTGCAACCCTCTGGTACGTTCTTTAAGATAGCTTTAAGGCAATTTGCTATAATAAACTGCAGATATGAAGCAGATTTTCAAAACTACCCTACTTATGGCAATTCTGACAGGGCTGTTCATGATGGTTGGCTATGCGTTTGGTGGCCAGCAAGGTATGTTGATGGCGCTAGGGATAGCGGCGGTGTCTAACTTTTTCATGTATTTTTTCAGTTCGTCGCTGGTAATCAAGATGCAAGGCGCTCAGCCGCTGGGCAATCATTACCCGCAGGTCGAGCGTATCGTCCGCGAGTTAACAGCCCAAGCGAATTTGCCGATGCCAAAGCTTTATTACGTCGAGACGCCGATTCCTAACGCCTTCGCGACAGGCCGCTCGCCGCAGCATGCTGCCGTAGCGGTGACGACTGGTATCATGGATATTCTGGATGAGGGCGAGCTGCGGGCGGTTTTGGCGCACGAATTAGGCCATGTCAAACATCGCGATATGCTAATCTCGACTATCGCCGCGACGCTGGCGGGTGCGATTAGTTATCTGGCGCAGCTAGCCTTCTTGTTCGGCGGATCGTCGGACGACGATGACGGCGGTAATATCTTTGCAATGATTGCCTCGTTAATTTTGGCGCCGATCGCTGCGATGTTGATTCAGATGGCAGTATCGCGCAGCCGCGAGTATGCGGCCGATCAGTATAGCCACAGTATTCTCGGCACTGGTGATGATTTAGCGTCGGCGCTGATGAAGCTAGAAAACTGGAAAGCTAGCGTACCGCCGATTGCACCATCGCCAAGCCAAGAAGCTTCAGCTCATCTAATGTTTTCGAATATGTTCTCGCTGGGCGGCTTGCAAGCTCTCTTCTCGACTCACCCGTCGACCGAGGCGCGAATTGCTCGCTTGAAAGAATTAGACAAGTAGGCGTTGATGGCGGCCAAGCGTAAGTTCCGCGATCAAATCCTGCACAAGATGCTGCATGTTCCCTATCGATTGCGCGTCCGTTATAAACGCTTGCGGCGGCCATTCGCGGTAACTTATGTCTTTATTCACGGTCTGGCGGATACTGGTGAATTGTGGCAACCTTTTATTGAGAATGTACCAGCTAATTGCAACTATATCGTAGTTGATTTGTTAGGTCACGGCGATTCTTATCTGGCGCAAACACGGCGGATGTATAGTGCCCGCGAACAAGCTCGCCACCTGCTGGCTACCTGCTTGACGAATGGTTTGAGCGGTCCGGTAGTGCTGGTCGGACATTCGTTTGGCTCGCTGGTGGCGATCGAGTTCGCTAGTATGTATAAGGGTATCGTTAAGCGCTGTATCTTGGTGGCGCCACCGATTTACCGTGATAGCTCTCAGACAGGCGCGGCGCGATTACGCCAGGACAATTTACTGCGCGAAATCTATCGCCAAGCGTTAAAAACACCCAAGGCAGTGGTGGTAGGCTACGATTTATACTCTAAGTTGGGACTAGCTGGCTTCTCAGAAACGCAGCTGACCCAGGATAATTTTAGCGCCTTTCGCGATACGCTACTAGCGGGTATCATCAGCCAAAACGCTAGCCGCAAATTGGCCGAAACACGTATCGACACCGATATTATATATGGCAAACTAGACCCGTTTATCGTCGAAAAGAATCTAAAGCACATTGCCGAGAAGAATCAGCGAGTTACGCTGCATTCGCTAACTACCGCCACCCACGCCATCCGCCAGCGCACGCGCAAAGTTATCGTTAGCTGTATGAAAAGGGCTATCAAACCAGAATCTGCTGTGAAATAGCCTATTGCACATTGTTACAATAAGCAGCCTAATGCAGAAAGTAAAGTGGTATTAATTATTGTTGTAAGTATGCCGAAATCTTCGCTTTGGCAGCATCAACCGATTCATTGGACGGAATCATCACGTAAAGCGGCGTACCGCTGTAGCTGTAAGTTGGCTCCATGGCGCCTGCGCCGTCGACGTTAGTCGATTCGACTTTCCATGGATGAATATCGTCAAGCTGTTTGCGGATGATCGCCTTGATCGACTGTTCGGATAAATCCGTCTCGATGGAGTTGCGGATAGTATCGACAATCTGCGGTAATTTCACGGCGTTTTCGGTACGCGACAACTTGGCGATAATCGCCTCGATAACGTGCTGTTGGTTGCGCCCGCGCTGGCGATCGCCTTCTTGGAAGCTGTAGCGCTCGCGCGAAAACTCCAAAGCTTGCTTGCTATCCAATGTGTTATATCCTTGATGGTAAGACTTAAAATCATAATCCGAATAAGCCTCAATCGGACCGATAGCGTCGATCAGAGTTACCAGAGAAGTGAAATTGATACGGATATAGTGCTGAATATTAATACTATACAAATCCTCCAATGTCTTCACCGACATATCAACGCCGTACACCCCGGCATGCGTCAGCTTATCGCGCAAGCCTGTCGTGCCGTGCAGTTGCACATAATAATCGCGTGGCGTATTTACCAGTAGAATCGAATGTTTAGTTGGATTAACCACCATCAATATATTGACGTCGCTACGCGATACGGTAGATATTTTGCCAGCCGTATCAATGCCGCTGATGTAAAGAACATATGGCTTATCGACATTAATCGCCGAAGACTGCTTAGCAGCCTCCCCTTCCACGCGAATAGTCTGCAACACTACCAAATTATCGTGGAAAGTTTTATCAGCTTCTTCGATGATTGGCATATTAGCCTTGCGAATAGTTGCCAGCTGCAGATCGCCTGACTTGAGTTTATTCTTAAGTTCAGCCAAACTATCCAGCGCTTGTTGATTGGCAGAAGTTTCGTCCTTGACTGCCTTAGTTACTTTATTATAAAGCGGATCAGCAGAAAGCATCCCGACCGATTGAGCATTACTAAGCGACGTGTTACGATCCTTATAGGAAACAATCACATATTCAACATACGACGACTTCCTGCTTTGTATCGAAGACGTCAAACTATCAAAAGCTCGCGCCGTACTGATAACGTAAATATTCACAGCAGTAATCGCCAAAGCCACTACGCCAAGCGCAATCAGCACGCCAGTATGAATATTACCAAAGCGCTTCTGACTCACCAATCCCCAGATTATAGCAGCAGTCACCACCCCGTAAATCGGCAAACCAATCCACAAATAACGCTCAGGCACAATCCCCGCCTGCAAAACACTAACCACCAGCGCTATGAACGATAACAACAAAATACCAGCGACCATTCTTCGCAAGCCAACTCTTAGTTTAGTAGTTTTAGTAACTTCAGACACCATATCTTATATATTATACTCTATTTTTTACTTTTTTGCAATATTCTTACAAAAATACTTATTATAAATACTCCAACCATTGCGGCGCAGCTATCTATCATAATATCGCGAAGCTCGCCGCTTCTACCGATGATAAATAGCTGGTGGAACTCATCGCTGGCAGCGTAAAGCGCGCAAACAATGATTGACAGTATAGCTGGGCTGTTAAATTTGAACTTACTTAAATCCACTCGCCATAAAGCATTAAACGTCAAAATACCCAGCACGAAATAAGCGAAGATGTGCGCCCCTTTGCGAACCAGAAAAGTCAGCAGCTGCTGATCGACGCTCGGTGCAATATGATGCAGCTGCTCGACAAACACCCCGCTCTGCCCGCTAGAAATCGAGGCCGACTGATGCGAAAGCATAAAGATAACCGCCATCCAGAGAAGCGGGAGAAGTAGGTGGATTTTAGGTAATTTTCTAGTCTGCGCCATTCTCAGAATCCCATTCTTGCATTAGTTTGTCGGCTTGCTTTAGCCGTAGGCTGCGCGTCTTTTTCAATATAGTATCTTTGGCTATTTTCAGCGTATTTTTATTAATAATCACAACACCCGCCCCAATTAACACCACGTTTGCTGCGGTGGCATATATCGAATTCGCGTAATACAAACCTATACATATTATATACAATACAGCGATTTCAATGATAGCTTTCGGCTCGTAAACTATTTTGATAGATTTTTTAATATCAAAATGGCGGAATATTGCCATACCTAGATAAGCAGCAATTAAAGCTACGGCTGGTCCGTACAATCCGATGAACGGCGTCAATACCACGGAAAGCAGAATGCTGATAATTGCCGCCACCATGGAAGTATTCAGCACTTGGCGAGTTTCTTTTTTGGCGATGTAAATCGCACTGTAAATACCAACGATAGAATTAAATAACGACCCCACGATAAGCAACGGTACGTATAACCGCGCCTCGCTATATTTTACGTTTATTAAAATGTTGAAAAATACCGATACTCCAACTATCAAAATAGCACCGAAACTACCAAAGATGCGCAAGCTCATATTGGCAACCTTGGAAAAGAACGCGTCGCGATCTACCGATTTTATGTGAACCGATGCCGACTCCGTCCAGGATAGTCCGAAAAAACTATAAATAGCGGTAAAAATTTGCGGAAATTTATAAGCAACAGCATAAATACCATTGGCAGTCACGCCTAGTAACGCGGCGATGATCATGCGGTCGGCGGCATTAACAATCCACCACGACACACCATTGGGGATTAACGGCAACGAGTAGTGCAGCAGTTCGCGTTTTTGATCAGTGTTTATCAGTTTGGTGTTGATATACTTTTGTATTTTTAGTGAATAGATCAGATACAGGGTGGATAATATATTACTAATCACAGTCGCCAAGAGCATGCCAGTCGCACCCATCTTGCACACGACGATAAATAATATATTAAGCAATATCGCGGAGACTCCAGCGATGACACTGCCGATGGCGTATTTGACATTATCGCCAAATCCGCGAGCGACCTGCAAACAGTAATTTGAACCGATTGACGCCAGCACAGAGCCAAGCGCCAACCAAGCATACGGTATCGTTACAAATTGCATCACGATTATATAAATCAACGAAACCATCAGCGTGCTATAAATCACCATCTGTAATGAGTTGGTAATGATAGAAGCTTGCCGTTCCTTAACTCCTCGCTCGTCAATCAAAAAGCGAAACACTGCCATTTCTAATGACAACATGATAATCGGAGCCGCCAACGAGACTATGACCGTGATTAAGTCAACCACGCCAAACTCGCCCGCTGCCAAATAAGCAGTATACAGCGGCAAGAGTAAAAAGCTAATAAACTGCGTCGATATCTTGCCGAGCGCTATGATGATGGTGTTTTTGATGAGGGATGAGGTTTTGGACATTTTATTTAGAAAACTGGCTTTTCCACTCGTTTATTTTATCTTGGTTTATCTTTATATCAGTGGTAAATGTGGAATTTATCATACCATCTAATTTAACACTTAATTCATCGCGCTCTATCGCATTAATATTGTAGTTTTCTTGGATGTCACGAGCACGATTATCTACTATTAATATGATACTACGCACATTATTTTGCATAGCAAACACTCCTGCGTGCAAGCGCGTGCCAACAAAATCGATAGAACCAGATTGCAATAGTGATCTGTAGTAGTCTAGCTGCGGTGATATTATATGTATATTTTTATAATCTAGCGAAAGGATGTACTCATAATCATCAGAACCTTGCGGCCAAAAGTAAACTGTTTTGTAGTTTTTTCGTAATATATTAATGAGTTCTTGGTCTTTTTCTATATTTTTTGCATAATCTGTTAGCGTAAACACAACTCGAGTAGATTTTTCTTTCGGGATTTTTGCACATTTCTCAGACGTGAACCCCCACATTGTAACGCAGCCAGTATTGATAGCTTTTAAACCGATACTCTCTAGCATGTTTTTTGTCTTTTCATCCCGCGTTGAGTGTACAAAGCTATGAGACAAGATGTGTTTATATAAAAACTCAGTATAGTGATTTATATTTTTGGCGTTTGGGGTAGAGCCTACACCAACCATAATGGAATTATTGTAGGGTTTAGAGTTGAATATGTTGACATTCCAGTTAGGCCAAGGCATTAAATTATTGTATGCTAAGATATTTGTACCAATGATAAATTTGTATTCTGCGGAATTGCAGACCTGTACAAGCTTATTTCTATGGATTGATTGATAATTGTGTATAGTAGGAGTGTGCGTCGGAAGCTCAACTATGAAATCATCTTTTAGGATATCTGACAACTGCTTTCTGCCAGATTCGTTAATTATGTAATCCCCAGTATTGAGACTGCCAATAGACGTATTAAATATAATTATTTTTTTCACAACACCTCCTTATATATACTAGCAAGTTGTTTCACGATATTCTTTATATCATATAATTTATCAAGTTTATGAGATTTCTGACCGCGACGTTTTTTACAGAGTTTTATAGCGGTAGCCCATTCAGATGGCGCCAAGTGTATATTTAGAAAATTAAAGTTATCATTTATTTTTACGTCATGATCTATGGAATCACTCACAATACACGGTAGTCTGTTTGCTTGAGCTTCAATAAGGACAACTGGTAATCCTTCAAATATCGACGGCATAACAAAAATATCTGCTGAGTTATACATTTTTTCAGTATCCGATCTTACCCCTGTGAAAGATATGCAATTAGCAAGTTTTAATTTACGCACCTTATTTTCTATTGTATTTCGGAGTGGACCATCGCCGACTAACAAAAGATGTGAATTAGGGTGTATCTTTATATACTCTTTAAAAACGTCAATTAGGTATGTGTGGTTTTTTACTTCCTGAAACCGTGCAATATTTAACAATACTGTTGCATCTTGAGGTATATTCAGTTCAATGCGTGTATCTTTTCTAATAGCAGGTTTATAAGAAAATCTTGATAAGTCAATCCCATTATTAATAACAATAAAGTTATTGCCTCTTCCAAAAAGCGCATAGCCAGCTTCTTTTGCGCAAGCTATTCTTTTCGTTGCGTAGTGTCGAATGGCTAATTTAGATAAAGCAAAGTATATTTTTTTAACAAGCGAAGGATTTACCTCAGACATCGTATTGTGAGAGTGCGCTATTCTAGTAGATACCCCTGCTTTTTTTGCTGCTATTAACGAGAATACTGAATTGTAATATGTATGCGCGTGGACTATATTGATATTATTGTCTTTTATGACAGATTTTATCGCCTTTATATGAGATACTATCCCTACTTCTTTTACATCGGGTATGCGTATGATTTCTCCGCCTAGTTGTTTGATTTCATCTTCGTAGTCAAAGTGTTTATTGCTGAAACATAAAAAATAGAATTGAAATTTATTGCGGTCAATTGTACGAAATACGTTCATGACAAACGTCTCGGCTCCACCGCGATTCATGCCAGCAATAACATGTAAAATACGCAGCTTATTGTCTTTTTTAAGTGCAGACACTCTACTTTCCTCCTATTAATTTTCTATTGCGATAATATCGAATGATCCACACGGGTGCTAATCCAGCTATGATACTTTTAGCTATTCGCATGTACTCTATTAAACCAGCACCCAGCAGTGGATAGTAATGAATGCGCGCTTTAAGCTCTCCACCTCTATGACGCAACGTACGCTTTTTGTAGTCGTTTGGATTTACACGATAATGCAATAAAACATCGTTCATTACATAAATCTTTTTACGAGCAAGCATTAGATCGCACCATAAGGACAGGTCTTCTGCTCTAGTGTAATCTTTATATCCCCCTGTAGCAAGTATGTCACTTTTTTTCATGATAACAGATGGGTGTACGGGGACGTCACCTCTCATAATATCTTTTCTTGTTTTTTCGCCAGCCTTACCAAGTATACCCAGTTCCTTTTTATCAGAAAACTCGATTACTCTACTTGCGACAACTGAATATTCGGGATGTTTTTGGATAAAATTGTGCTGTTTCTGAATTCTATCTTTTTCGGCTATGTCATCGGTGTCCATGCGTACCAAGTACTCACCTTTTGCATGTGTTATCGCGTTATTAAGAGAATAAACAAGTCCTTTATTGCACGGATTTTTGATAATTCTTATTCGCTTGTCGTTGCCAAGTTCCTTTTTTATTACTTCTAAGTCGTTCTTTCCGCCGTCGTCGACAATAATAAACTCAAAATCACGATATGTTTGATCTAGGATACTTTTGATTGCGGTTTTAAGATCGTCAGTATTTGTATTATACTCTGCCATGACAACTGAGACGCTAACCTTAGTCATCTAAATTTTTCCTCCGCTTATGCTAAATTTATATGGTATTATATCTGCTTGCCCTAATATAAAATATGATACGACAAAAAACCCTATAGCGTAACACGCGATGACACTATATAATAGCGCTTGCCTTGCCTTGTTTGAATTTATTCTTACAACTAGCGTTAGGAGTATTATATATAATAATGAAAAATAAAGAGCTTGCCGTTTAATAAACGGTGACACAAATCCTAGAGATAATAGTATTATCTCCATGATAGCGCCAGACATTATAAAAGTGTTGTATTGTACATTGTCGCGCAGAATGATATATTTTGACAGAATGAATATAACAGCCAAAAGCGCAAGCTTACAATAGAACATGAGATTTGCGCCGTCTTCATTCATATACGTATACAATTCATACTTGTCGAATCCGGGTATTGATAGCGCAAGATTGAGTGCATTTACGGTGATGGCGATAGTTATAGATATCATTACAATTAATCTGCTAATGTATCGCAAACCTAATGATCGCGGCGATTGATTGTTTTTTAACATGCCGATTCTAATAATAAAGTAAAACGGTATGACGAGTAGCGCGCTAATATGAAATAGACTTGCGATTACGCACCATGTAACAAAAGGTATTGTCCTTTTGTCTTTGGCGTATGATAGCGCCAAAAAAACAATAGATACTGCTATGCCTTGGCGTACTGTGTTAAATGACATCGGTAGTAATGTCATGAGGTACAAGAAAGTCACGAGACCAGGATACTGAGGTTTAAATCGCACTAGCCCTATATAAAAGAATACTATAGTAAGCGCTGTTGTTATGATAAATAGCATCCTTGTGTCATATGGTGCGAATAATGACGAGAATTGCTCAAGTAGGGTGTACCCTATTTCGATACCGTCAATATCTACAAAGCCTTTTTTGACATGGTCGGAGAATATATTTATGTAATTAAAATAATCAGTCCCTACCCCATACCGAAACCCTCCGATAATGATAGGTATTAGCAAGCCAAGCATGCAGAATATCCGCTTTTTTGCGCGAAATCCAAATGACACAAGGTAGGCAGATAGCGCAA
Source organism: Candidatus Saccharimonadota bacterium (assembly GCA_905372275.1). Lineage (GTDB taxonomy): Bacteria > Patescibacteriota > Saccharimonadia > Saccharimonadales > Saccharimonadaceae > Saccharimonas. Next base: position 12,162 of record CAJPON010000010.1, on the reverse strand, counting down.
AAGTGATGATATAGAAGAAAAGGCTTGCAAGGTTATTCATGATACACCTTCTCTGCCATTGATAATATAGATTTTATATCGTATTGACTTGCTAGTTTTATAGACTGCTTGCTGAGCTGACGTGACAGGCTGGGGTTGCGACGGATTTTTTCTATTTTTTGCAAAAACTCTTGTTGATCAAACCCAACTACAAACCCATTCACGCCGTCCTCCACTAACTCAGTTGCTCCGCGGCATTTGGTAGTGACTATTGGTAGGCCAGCAAACATTGCTTCGATCAGATGGACAGGCAGACCTTCACGGTGACTAGCCGATACAGACAGGTCGGACATTTGTAGTAATTGCGGTATGTCAGAACGGTAGCCTAAAAAGTGTACGTTTTTTGCCACGCCTAGTTTATCGGCAAGTTTTTTATGGTAGCCATTTAGATTATCTTTGCCAGCCAGCAGTAAATGCACTGATTTATCTTCTTTATTGATTTCGTGCAACACATGCAGTAGTAGGGTTTGATTTTTATTTTTATTCAATTCTGCCGGATAAATCATTACAAAGTCGTCTTTTCTAAGACCGAGTGATTTGCGAAGCTCTAGCTTTTGCTTGGCAGTAAGCTTCGGCTTGAAACGCTTCGGATCGACACCCACGCCTGGCATGTATATAACATTTGTCTTGAATTGCTTTTTAGCGCGATGGTAATCCTCTTTATTGATAGTAATAAGCGTGTCCGTATGGCGAGCCATCAGGCGCTCAACTGGATAATAAATTAGCCAATTTAACAGAGGTGCGCCTTTGAAAAAATGAAAACCGTGGGCTGTATAGATAATTTTAGTACCGTTTTTACGAGCCTTTTTGGCAGCTAGCCGCGTTACCACGCTACCCATCGGCGTGTGAGTGTGAATGATGTCGTAATCCTCTTGGTTGATAATTTTTTTCAACTGTCTGTAAGCGGTAATATTACTCAGCCTGAACGGGCTTCGCGTGAATGGTACAACAAATGACTTATCACAATCCAGAATCTCTTCCTCGCCCATCGACGCGTAATGAACTTCCCAGCCTTTTTCGCTCATCATATGCATGAACGGACGGTTGAATTTTTGGAAGTTTGCAGTGTGTGACGTGAACAATATCTTCTTTGAGCTTTTTCTATTTTGATGCATTGTTAATTCCAATACTTTCTTGTTCGCTTCCCTCTCGGTTGCCCGTTCTTTTCAGCACTATGGCGATTGTTTTGAGGAATATTTTAATGTCCGTTTTTGGACTTACGCTGTTTGCGTATTCACCGTCTAGGGTGGCTTTATCTATATCGTCTAACTCGTCGCGGCCATTGACTTGCGCCCATCCAGTGATGCCTGGTTTTAGAGAGTTAGCATCGTGTTTGTCGCGCAAAGCTATCAGCGATTTTTCTGCCAAAATAACTGGACGCGGTCCAATAACACTCATATCGCCTAGCAATACATTGAATAATTGAGGCAGCTCGTCGAGAGATAATTTTCGCAAGATTGCGCCAAATGGAGTAATAAAGCTAGAAGCGTTTGAAAAACTGTTAGTCGGCATGTTTTTTGGAGCTTTTACCGACATCGTGCGGAATTTGTTGATAGTGAATGGCTTTTTGTCTTTGCCGTAGCGTTGATGGCGAAAAAATACTGGCCCTGGTGACGTTAGTTTTATGGCTACGGCTATGATTAGCATAGGCACAGACATTATTATTAACGCGATTACGGAGAAAAGCATGTCCATGAGGCGCTTTCCGTATTTTTGATACATTGTTTCGGTTTCCTTAGCGTTGTTTAATTATATTTTGCAATCTTTGGTTTCGTCTGAGCGATTAGCTGCGATTTTCTGTAATCGTAGATAAAGAACAGCACGACGATAGTTAGCGCTACCGAGGCAGCGGCGACTAAGCCGATTTGCTGCAGCGGCTTGATGTTTGATGGGCTGTTTGGCGTGTCAGCCGAGTCAACGACGCTGATTTTAACAGAGCTGTTACCGTAAAGCGATTTGGATTGCTTTTCAAACTCTTGGATGGCAGATTCTAAAAGTGCTTTGCTGGTTTTTGGATTAGAGGTGCTCATCGATACGTTGATGATATCGGTGTTTTTAACGTTTTCTGCTGTAGTATTGCCAGATAGGGTTTTATAATCTTCCGAATAATCGTTATTCGTAATAACCGGATCAAGTACACGGCGCGACGTGAATAATTTTACATAGTTGTTGAGAGTCACCGAACCCTGATTACTGCTCGAATGGTCGGCGCCAACCAGCAGGATAGTTGCTGAGCTTTTGTACTGTGGCTGCTGGATAAAATAAGTATAAGTAATGCTGATAATTGCGCCAATCATAGCAGCGATAGCGATGGTTAGCCATCTTTTGGCATAAAAGCGCAATAAATCGTAAAGATTAATCTCTTCCATAGAGCTCCCTTGAAGTTATTTGCAATGTATTACTCTTTCTATTGTAGCATAAATTTCTCTTTTTGTAAATATTATCGTGGGATAGTGCTAAGGCTTTTATGATTATAAGCCATACCTAGCTTAGATAGGCCTTTATAACGCTTATGCTTGTTACGCTTATGCAAAGTTTGCTATTATTTCTGTAGGGCGCTAAGGAGGGTGCTTATGAAAATTAGAGGGTATGATATTACAGAGAAAAGAGTGGCAGCCGTTTGTGCGGTTGTATTGCTAGTGGTTTCACTGTTTGCAGCTGTCAAGCAAACAAACGCAGCGGCTGATACAGAGAATTTACTAAGAAGTAAAGATCAGCAAAAGAGTTCTAAATCGGTTGAGCAGAAGATGAAAGTTAAGTCAGATGACAGTACTGTTCAGCAACTCGTGCCGCAGAAAAATAATGCTAATGCCGCTAATGCCAACAAAGATGCTGGGGCCGCCAAGAAAGCTACTGGCAGCCAAGAGCAAAGCAATAAGAATGATACAGAAAAGAAAAATAAACCAGACGATAAAGCCGCGCAGTCGTCTGTGAATAAGTCGAAACCCCAGTCGGGCAGCTACACTTACGTTGTGCAAGACGATGATTCGTATGCAAAGATTGTTCGTCGCGCTATCAGCGAGCATGGCGGCTCAGGATTAAATCCCGCACAGAAGATTGCTGCCGAAACCAAGCTATCAGAACAAGCTGGTTGGCCCGAGGTAGACACTGGACAAACCATAAAAATCGATAGCGCTGTCCTATCGCAAACCATCAGCTTAGTTCGATCAATGACAGTCGGCGAACAGCAGTCATGGCAGGCTTATGCTGATGGGGTTATTTGGTAAGAGTTATTTGATTTAACTGCTGTTTCTGGCTTATTGTCAGGTTTAGCTATAGCACTCCTCTGGCTGCTAGATGGTTAATCAGAATATTCATTGGTTCAATGGTGTTTGGTTTTTCGGCGAAGGCGCAGGATAATTCGGTGCAGCCTAATAGTGCCGGCGGATAGTTTGTCGCGTTCGCCTGCTCGGATTGGGTTATTATTGGTATTTTATCCAGCGCTGACTGCGGTATTGCCTGACCAGAAATTACTGCGCGAATTATTACTTCCAGCGCTTGTTCTTCGTCCTTATCCGGCGTTAATACGGTTACTCCGGCGGCTTTCAACGGCTTGTCATATAGTCCAGTGCGGATGGTTGTCGGCGATGCTAGCAATCGAATTGTTTTATAATGGCGGCTAGCATAATCAATTGCGGCATCCACCATGGAAGTTATGTGAACATTTAGACGCTGTTCAATGTCAAACTGCAGTAAATGCGCGGTATTGCAAGCAATTATGATAATGTCGTCCATTGATACGCCAATGTTTTTCAGTTCGTTTATGATAATTTCCAAGGCTTCGCTGTGCCGCGATTCGTTGGCGATAAAATCAGGAACTGGCAGCGACAGATGAACGATGTACGGGAAATCCGTGCCGTCTCTTGCGCCGTTTGCTGATGTTCGCCGAATTATTCGCCGGTGTAGTTCCAAGCTTGCCTGCGGCCCCATGCCGCCAATGATAATCATTCTCTGTTTCATGATTCCTCCTTTGGTCATATAAAAAAAGGCCGCGCGCGGCCTCTATTCATGGTTAGTATTTTCAGAAGAAGTTTACGAACAATTCAACAAGCCGCGGCGAAAACGCGTGCTTTGCCAGGCGGTGCTGATGAATTGCCGTTTTATGGTCATGGGGTGATTATAGCGCTGGCGGGCGAAATATGCAAATACCTATAACTTTGCTTTATGATACGCCCGCAGAATCGCTTTCAAACTAACGCTATGCTGGAAGTTTATGTTTATACTGTCAACCTTATCCAAGTGAACTCATTCCGGCTTTATAAAATTGCGTTAACCAGCCCACTTTATGAGCAGTATTATCGATTTTACTTCTTTAGTTTCTTATCCTTCAGCTTCAGCACCACATCCGCCTCTTTGGCTAGCTGCTTGCTGTGGGTGACGACGATGACGCATTTGTCGTTTTCGTGGGCGGCCCGGCGCAGGATGTCGATGATGTCAGCTGCGGTGGTTTCGTCCAGGTTGCCAGTTGGCTCGTCTGCCAAGATGATCGGTGCGGAGGATACCAACGCTCGCCCGATCGCTACGCGTTGCTGCTGGCCGCCAGAAAGTTTCATGACGTTGCGGTGAATGTGATCGTCGTCCAGGCCCATGGCGTGTAGCGTTTCATTGGTGGCTTTGGGATTAACTAATTTCAAGTTTTCCAGCGGCGTCAGATAATCGATCAGATTATAATTCTGAAACACCAGCGAAATATTGTGCTTGCGATGATGCGAGTAGCCCTGCTCGGCGATGTCTTCATCGTCGAACAAAATCTGCCCGCCAGTCGGCGTGTCCAGCCCGGCTAGTAACCCCAGCAGTGTCGATTTACCGGCACCAGAACTACCGACGATGGCGTAGAACTTGCCTTTTTCAAATTGATAATTGATCCCGTTGAGCACATTGCTGGTGCCGTCGGCGTATGAATAGATGATATCGCGTAACGTAAGTATTGACATAATAACTCCTAACTTAATTTTGCTAAAATTTGCTTTGGTGATTGGCGCATGATTGGCGCGGTGGCAGCGATGGCTGATAGTAGAACGACCATGTAGCCGAAGGCGAAAGCCTGCAGATAAGTCACCGGTGGCGCGGCTTGCACCACGGTTTTTTCTACGCGCTGGCTTTGATCGGTTTGTGCTGTGAGGGCGGTAGAAATCTGCGACGAGGCAACCGAACCGACACCGAGCGCGAATACCGAACTGACTGCGGCGATGATAGCGAGTTCCGCCAAGAACTGCCCGATAATCTGCCGCTTTGACGTGCCGATGGACAGCAAGATGCCAATTTCATGCAAGCGGCCACGCACCCAGAACACCAGCACCAGTGACAACACCGCCAACCCTGCCGCGGCTGCGCCGATGGTGGCAATCGTCAAGATGTTTTGAACACCAGCGATGTTTTGGAGGACGCCAGCGAATACCGCCCCATTGTCAGTGAGGCTAAATTTTTTCCAATCGACGTTTGATAGGCTTTTAGCGCGGTCCGTTAACGACTTCAGCTGATGCGGATTTTCGGCGAAATACGTCGCCCGCGTCAACTGCTGGCTACCTGTCAGCTGCTGCGCCGCAGCCAAGTTGGTGATGAGATGATTCTCCGCCATGTCGGACTGCAAGACCGCCGGCTTTTCGCCTTTGCCGCTGAAGATACCCATGACAGTCACCGCCACCCGCCGGCCGTCTTTGGTAATTTCCAGCTTGTCGCCTGTCTTGATATTATTTTTCTCGGCAAACGTTTTGTGAATCAGCGCCGCGTTTTGATCGTGCTCGGTCAGGTGCTTGCCCTGCTCCAGTTGGTAAAATTTACTAGTAAACTCGCTCAGCAGATTGCTCTCTGTCGCGCCCGTCACCTTCGCCTCGCCAGCCACGTTAGAGTCCAGCTGCACGCCACTGCCTGCCGTGTCGATCAATTGCTTGCCTGGCAGTCCCGCGGTAGTTTCTGATTGGAAATTATGTGCTTTGACCTTGTCCAGGTGCTGCACCCGCTGCGCGATGTCCATCGGCACCTCGCCCGACGGCTGCCTGCTGGCAATGCTAAAGCCGGCACGAATGTTATGCTCGACCGATTGCTTCAGCTGTGCCATCGTTTGCTGCACCGTCAGCGTACCGATCAGCAGCGTGAAAATCAGCGTCATGATCAGGGCGATGGTCAGGCTGCGACGCCGTTTGCGCGCCACAGCCGTCCAGGCTCGTTTGATAATCGTCATCATTTGCCCCTAGTCCACTTCGGTTAGTAATTCTTTTGGCGTTGACTGGGTAATCGGCCGCGAAGCCAGTAGCACCGCAATGATAATCACCGCTAGTCCAGCACCCCACACTGCCAGCAGATCCGTCGGCTGCACACCAACAGTCACCTTTTCTAGCGTGCGTGATGACGTCACCGAGTCGGCGTCAGCACCAAGCGACGCACCGTTCAAGGAGCTGCCAGCTTGACGTGTAGCATTCTGTGCCGCCTGCGACACCACGTGATCACCCAGTTGCTGAGCAATTAGCCCTGCGGTAACGTACGACGCACCGAAGCTCAGCACCGCGATCATCACCAGCTCAGCGATATATTGCAACACAATCTTTGACTGCGGCACGCCTGTCGCCAAGAGCACGCCCGCCTCGCGCTTGCGCTCATTCATCCACAAATACAGCACCATGCCGATTACCGCCACGCTAACCAATGCTGTTGCCCATAACATACCGTCGATCAGACCGTACACGCCGTTTACTGCGCCAGTCACGCCAGCCAGTTCCTGACTATTCTTATTCAATTGATACTTTTGCCAATTGACCGGCAGTTTATTTGCCCGCGCCATCACCTCGTCCAGCTGCTTGGTGCCTTTAGTAAAGAACGTGGCGTCCTGGTAAATCTCATTTTGCGCTGTATACGCATTCAACTGGCGAGTTGTCGTGAGATCAGTCAGGAACAAATTCTCGAACAGCTCCACCTGGTACGTCGCTTGCTTTGGGTTCTTGCCGTTAAATATACCGACGATTTCTACCTCGACCTCGTCCTTGGATGGATGCTCGTTGTCGGTGTCGTATTGATTGGCTTTCAGTTTAATTTTACTGCCAAGCTTCAGGTTATTAGCCTTGGCGAAGTCTTCGTGCACCAAAATCTTGTGCGAATCGTTCTCGGTGATGTGTCGGCCAGCGATGAGCTTGAGTGACTCGGCCCGGAACTTTTTCTCGGACTCAGATTTATTGACGCCGATGATAGTCGCGGCATTGCCAAACTGTTTGTCTTTCTCGGCATCATAGCCGCTGCCGCCACTCGGCAGTGGTACCAGTTTGGTATTGATAAAATCGACCGTGGCGTTCTGGCGTTTGACATAGTCCGTCACGCCCTCCAGATCCTTCACCGCGTCGATGTCTTTGTTCGACACCGTTCCTGAACCGCGGGCTGTTCCCGGATTGGTGCGCGGATTATTGCCCAGCGTGAAGCCGGCCTTGAGCGTTTTGTCGAGCGACTGCGCCGCCGCGTCGGTCGAATGCTTGATGGCAAATCCACTCAGCATAATCGTCGACATACACAGCAAAATCGCCAGCAAAATCAGCGTTTTGAGTTTTTTCCTGGTGATATACAACCAGGCACGTTGTACAAATGACATAGATCTCCTTTCTTGGTTCTATGTCAGTGTAGCAAGGGTATGTGAAGGGAATGTGAAATGGGTGGGGTTATCTGGCTATTTCTTCTCAAGCACTGCAACCCGTTTTTTCAAATCATCCAGCTCGGCGCGAAGTTCGCTGGTACTTACTGTAGGACTGCTTGATTCTGTCTTTTCAGGTTTAGTGTCTTTCCCTTGCTGAGCTTTTTGCTTCTTGCTTGCTTTTACGGCAATATGCATAGAGATGGCGCTACTTGATACTACGATAATAATACCTATCATAGATACGATGTCTAGGGATTTGATTTCCATATATATTCCTCTGTTTATGATTTATTGTTAGGTTTATTATACATCCTGCTGTGGTATGCGGCTAGTAGGTTGACGCTAGCTGTGCACTTTAGTTATAATTGGACTATCACCATAGTCAGACAAGCCTAAGGTTTCGACCGAACGCTGTTTCTGACCTTTTTAATATCTCTTTTTTTGATGCGCAATCCCCACTGCTGAACAGTGACGTCTAGTGCATAGCCTTCGGGAAATAAGCCTTCAATCGTCCAGCCGTGTCGCTGCAAACAAGCTATCTGCCACGGCTCAGGAATGAGATGGACATATAGCTTACGACTATAACCAGCTAATAATTGTGGCAAGTTAGCTACCAGTACTTCGAAAACAGCCTCTGATTTTGCTACCAACGGCATGATTTTAATCGGCTGGCCTTTCTTTGGGGTTGCAACGACAACGCCAACGACCTTTCTATCCTGCTCGGCGATGAAAATGAGCTTATATTTAGCGTTGATATCTCGGCTCTCACGTCGTTGGTAGCTAGCAAATAGCGCATCCACCCATGTATCATCCACGCCATTAAAGTCACTGCCCACTCGCGACAGGATCAGTTGGCGCGCCGCTACAGCGTGCTTTTTCTCGTCAAACGGGACGATTGAAATATCTGACAAATCAGGAGCTGCACTTTGATTCAGCGGCTTGTACAGCATACATTCGTCGATGCCAGGTTTATAATGATCTTGTGCCTTGCCAGCCAGATGAAAGCCTTTGCGGAATAGAAACTTGAGCGTGGCTTGGTTTTGGGCAGCCACCGTACAGTAGAGTTGCCGAGCGTGGTGTTTGCGGGCAAAATCCTCAGCGTAGCGAAGCAACTTACTACCAATGCCAAATTTACCACGATATTCTGGCGCAACGATGAGCGGACTAATTTTAACTGTCCCCTGCTTCTTGACAACTAGATGAATCATCCCAGCAGGGTGATGATTGACTTCTGCAATAAATGTATATTGCCCAAGTGAAAACTGCCCGACAGAATCGACGTTGCCATTGATATGCGTGGTAAAAATCCGCCGTGCATGAGCTCGATGATCGCCATCGTAAAATGGTTCAAGCGCTTCTGTCATCAAGTGGGAAACGAAATCAACATCGCCTGTCTTGGCTTTACGGATATCCACAGTGACTGAATATTTCTTATATCGGTGCATGAGTTTATTGTCTTATACCCTATGCAATAATACAAGCTATCTATCGCTATACATGCGTAATTTATAACTATAGCTAATCAAATCAGTACAAATTCAATACCGATAACACCGTTTTGTAGCTGCTCGTCAAGCGGATAAAATCCATTAATTTGATTATCCAGCCGTTCAACACTCTCGCCGCCAAACTTACGCGGATCATTATGCGAGAATAAATCATGAAACGTTGCGTAGCGTAGTAAACCAATTACTTTAACATTGGCAGTTTGACTAGAATTGTCTCGATTGGTAAAAATTATTTGGTCGCCTATTTGAATTTTCTGGCGCTTTTCATCGTATAGTCGTGACTCGATGGTTTTATTACCAGAGGTGATGGCGTTAAAGGGTTCGGTGGCTAAGGTTAATTGATGTGTCGTCATAGTAGGTTATTATAACAGAATTAAATGGCACGCAACTAGTAAGGGCGCGAAGCATCCACCGCCCCGCGCCCTAACCTATCTATTATCCCTGAACGACCTACGCCCCCGGCGCTAGTTTTGGCGCCTCTTTCTTTGGTTCGGCGGCCTTTTCGAATTTGGCGTTCTTGATTTCTTTTTCTAGGACGGAGCCTGCCACGAAACGAACTTTGGCCTCCTCAATGAGACTGGGATTGACGTCTTTTTCCTCAAGGACGCCTTTGGATTTGAGTGTGACATGGAAGTAGCCCAGTTCGCCCAAGTGGACGCTGTGGCCTTTGGCTAGCAGCGCTGCCAATTCCTTGCCCAGGATGGTCAAGACTGCTTGGACATCTGTTTTGCTAACAGTGGTAGAATGGCGGGCTATGTTATCGGCGAGCTCGGGGAGGTTGATGCGACCGGACTCCGACTCGCGGGCATAATATTTAGCTGGTTCGGTTGGTTTGGCTGGATTTTTTAGTTTGACAGATTTATACTTCAATGTCATTTGATTATACTTTTCGTTAGTTAATTAACGTACTATAGCAAAGTTTTCAAAGTACCACGGTACTTTTTCTAAACCACCACGTTGGTTTTCCAAAACTATCACGGTACTTTTCGAAAAGTACCACGTTGGTTTTAATCTGGCGAGAGCCACCTCTTAAAACCGCAGGCAATAATCCGCAGATTAGTACTTGGAGGCGGCTAAAACACCGCGCTGGCACACTAGCTTATCGCAAGCTATGTCATCGGCCCACCTCCTTTCGGATTACAAACATCCCCTTGCTGATGGCAGCGCGCGGATGTTGGTTATGGTTTTATTGTAGCATGGGCGGGTGGGAGATTGCTATAGGTTTGCTGCGATTTTTGTAAGATTGCTTGACTTCAGTTCTTATTATTGATTATATATATATCAGCTTCTGCAGTCACAGAGGCTGGCGTTTCGCCCGAGTCAATCGGGCTTGAGTCGTCCCACTTCGCGGAGAATTGCGATTCTCTGCCCGGCTCCAGAAGGAGTTATCATGAGCGAGGGAGACATCAGGTGTGGCGATGACTGTATTCTCAGGCGATTGTCCAGCGGACAGCACTATGTCACAACACCAAGTGAGGCTCCCACTGGATCCCAGGTGTATGAGTGCAATTTCGACTCAGACTTGAGGTATCAGATTCTGTCTCACAGTACGGTTGTGATTCACCGCAAGTCTCAGTGCCCGTCCTGCCAGGGGCGATCTAACAGCCCTACTGGAGAGCCTGGGCGATTTGACGGCAGAAGTGCAACAGTGTACCGCTCTCCTGGCACGACTAACGTGATCTACGGTGGCAGAAATGGCAATGTTCCCGGTGACGGACATGGTCATGTTAAAGCGACAGGCGGTCCCACTGGGGAGAGCGTTGTTTTCTGGAGACTTCCCGAGGACGAAGGTGGTCAGACGATCGTCGACAACTCGTGGAATATCACCGGAGGCAACGACCTGCGATGACAGAGCTTAAACTCTGGAGTCATTGACCTGGACAGATCATAAAACTGTCCATATTTCCTAAATTCAAGCTATAATTTAAGACTATGAAAAATAATATTAAATTATCCTTGCCAAAGTTTATAACCGATGCTTTTCCCGTTCTCAAAGACGCAGAGTATATACGATCATTTGCAACGCTTTTCATATTGTATCCGGACACCCAATTCTATTTATTCCAAAGCGCAGGCCACAATTCACTACGTTCATTCATCCTTGTTGCTACGGACTATTCTGATCCGCTCGACCAAAGCTATGAGTTAAAGGAGATGACAGGTAAATACGAGTTTGAGTTTACGCGTATTGTCGCTCCATATAGAAATAATAAGTTTATAGAACTTCGCCAGCATGACGATATGGAGGCAGGTTACGACATACGAGATTCTCATGGACGTTGTTGTTATTTAGCAGAAGCAGCATACAAACCAGACTGGACAGAGTGAAGAGCGATTTATATGAAAAAAGAAGTAAGAAGCTTTCATTCTTCCTAGACATATCTTACGCAATACTTTATTTGCCATTAGTAGACTCCCGATACACCCCTAAAATCTCCCTCAAACTCACGCTATGCCGGAACTTTATGTCGTCAATCTTATCCAGATCAACCCACTCTGGCGTGCCGTTGGTGTAAGTTTTTTCGCTGTCGGTTATGTTGTCGTTATTGATTTGCCAGTGCAGCTGGCTGTGAGTGAAATACAGCTGAATTGACTGGTTGGCTTTCGCTTCAGAATTGCGCTTGAAGAAAGTAGTTGCCTGATGAATGATTTTATCCGGCATGATGGTCAGTCCAGTCTCTTCCTTGACTTCGCGGACAATTGACTCCTCAATCGTTTCGCCTTTCTCAACGCCACCGCCGATCAAGCTGTAGCCGTCCCACTGCCGCGTTAATAAAATCTTACCATTCTCAATAATAACTGCGTATACGCCGACGCGAATATTTAGTTCATCAACAGGAACGGTGTATTGACTGCCGAAGACGTCTTTACAGATGATGGATTTGGTCATCTTTGCTCCTTATCGCAGTAACTTTCTAAAATTTGTACTAATCAACCCGCTCGGTAAGCGACATCACCTGATAGCCGTATTGATCAATGTCTTCTTGTTTCCAAAAATCG
>CAJPON010000009.1 GCA_905372275.1 Candidatus Saccharimonadota bacterium | reverse complement strand
GTCGTCGGGTCGAGTGCTTTCAACTTTGTCTCGACCGCTGCCGTCGGCGATATACCAGCGGGCGATTGGTCAAATAGTGACAGTGGCTGGATAAATAAGATAGCAGCAGGTGCTTTGATTCTAACAGTTGGTTATTTTGCACTAGCAGCGGTAATTTCGATGCTACTGTTCGTGGTAATTACGGCAGTAACTACGATTTTCTTGCTGGGCGTGCGAGAGGCTATCATAATCATGTGTATCGTGCTATCGCCGCTAGCATTCGTCGCGATGATAATGCCAAATACTGAGGGATTGTACAAAAAATGGTGGAGCGCTTTCAAGGCTGCCCTGATGGTCTACCCGATGGTAGGATTGGTCTATGGCGCCAGCAATTTAGCGGCGAGAATTCTCGGCAGCGGCCTTAAGGAAAGCGATATTATTATGCAGTCTATCGTTGCTTTGCTAGTGTTTGCACCATTACTGATCGTGCCGAAACTAGTCAGAAGCGCTGTCGAAATCATCGGTATCGGCGGGGCAGTTGCTTGGCTTAATAAAAAGATGAACAAGGGCCGAGATAGACTGACCGACAAGGTCGGCAAGTGGCGAGAAAACAAACTCACCAGCCAGTTTGGTAAGCATCGGCGCGAAAAGGCACAGCTTAGGAACGCTCAGATACGCGGCGGCACTTATCGGGGTAAAGGAGGTATTGCTAACTTTAGAAACTGGCGATCGGCAGCCAATAGAAGACTTAATGCTAAGAGCGGCGATTTCGGCCAGAAACGCAAACTAGCTGGCTCTGCAGCAGCATTAGCGGAAGACAACGAACGCATGAAGGCTGCCAACGCCTGGATCGCTGACAACAATATGTCGTCTGATCGCCTGGCCGAGATAGCCACCGGCTTCACTAAAAATGCAAAAGGCGATATAGTGCCAGTAGACCTGAAGGGCATATCATCTTATCAGCGGCGCGCTGCTATGCAGGCTCTGGCTCCGCATATGACCAGCAAACAAGCATCCGACCTGGCTGAAGCTTCGGCATCATTCGGGGACGCATCGCTGCAAAAAGAAGCCGCCAACGCCATCGCTGAGTCTGGCGCTAAGAAAGCACCATGGTTAGGCGGTAAGCAACTAGAAGCTATCAGGCAGGGTACTTATAACGAAGAAGAAGCTATGGGAGATTATATCAAGAACAAAGCCAGTGGTTCAGGCTTGGCTAATGCAGATGCAGATGCTGTTAGGAGGATGGTGAAATTCTCAGCAGACCAAGTTAGCCAAAACGCCGATAGCTCCTACATGCGATCGTTAATAAGGGCACGCGCCGACCTAGAGGCCGATCCTAAAACAGCTGGCGGCGTTCCGTCAGCCGTACGCCAAGAGATTGAACGTATTCCCCCTATGCAGAGACAATCCAATTCTGGCGGTGGTCGTAATCAAGGCGGTGACGGCGGCCAGGGTGGTTCTGGCGGTTCTGGTGGCGGAGGCGATCAAGGTGGTGGTCAAGGCGGCTCCGGTGGCGGAGGCGGTCGTAACCAAGGTGGAGACCCAAGATCTGGCGGCGGTGGTAATGACCAAGGTGGTAATGATAGCAACCAGGGCGACGGTGGTGGTCAAGGCGGCTCCGGTGGGGGCACGACGACGCATAACGGGCAAACATTCACCCAAACCAGCAGCGGATTATACATACCAAAGCACTAGTAGCTGCATGAGGTGTTTTATGCGCTATAATAAGCAGTATGGCAGAATATAAAGTCGCACAAGACGTCGAGGCAGAAGACAAGCTGATCGGACCGTTTAGCTTCCGGCAGTTTATCTACCTGATAATTGCTGCTGTTGCTGTTGCCTTGGCCTGGGGCTTGGGTCAGATATTTATCGGTTTGGCAATTATTCCTTTGCCAGTTATCATATTTTTCACCGTGTTGGCGCTGCCGCTGCGCAAGGATCAGCCGATGGAGATCTATGTAGCAGCTATTATCTCTTATAGGCTGAAGCCGCGCAAGCGCGTCTGGTCGCCCGACGGTATCGAATCGCTGATCGAGATAACTGTACCAAAAGCTGTCGATGAGCATCTGACAAAAGACTTATCGCAGATGGAGACCGAAAAGCGCCTGTCGTATCTAGCAGATATCGCCGACACCAAGGGTTGGTCGATCCGCCATACTACCGAACCAACCCCGAACAGTTCGATGGTGTCAGACCAATATTACGCAGCTCAGCAGACAGTTGGTATGCTCGACGAAGACGGCAGTGTCGCCAGAAAGTTCGACGCTATGATTTCGCGGGCAGACCAAGAGCGCCACGACCGAATTATCCAAAATATGTATTATCAAGCGCAGACGCAAGCGCCAACACCGCAGCCGATAACCAACCAGGCGGCACCGCCTCAGGCGCCTCAAGCCTTTGATAATGATAACGTCGGTGATACGGCCGTGCAAAACGATGAACATTTACCAAAGTTCAACCCTTACCCGACCATTCACCAATCAGTTATCCAGCCTACGAGCCAGCAGAGCAACACAACCGCCAACAATCCTATTCAAGCTAGCTCAACAGAGCCAACCAAGCCAGCCGAACCAACAGCAAACACTAGCGCAACGGCGGCTTCAGATGATATAATTAGTTTAGCTAATAATAGCGGCTTGTCGATCGCCGCCCTGCAGCACGAAGTAGATCGAGTCAAACAGAAGAAAGAAGACAGCGAAGTATTTATTTCGCTGCGCTAGGCAAAGAAAGGAGTGGGGGTGCCGCCAAACAATTTACCGCCGAATCAAGCACCAATGCCAGCACAGATGCCGCCGGCTGTTGCTGGTTCTGGGCAAAATATCGCAGCACCAGGCGACCCCGCTGGCAATCCTGGCGCACCATCATCGACCGACCCGAAAAAAGGCAAGGGCAAAGAACAACCAAAGGCCACTAGCACCCAAAATTCCCTGATTTTTTCAGAATTACGCGACAGCATGGTAGTGATGAACGACGGATCGTTTCGCGCTATTGTTGCTTGCAAATCGATCAACTTCGACCTGATGAGCTCGCGCGAACGCGACGGCGTCGAGCTAAGCTATCAAGATTTCCTCAATGCTTTGTATTTCCCAATTCAAATATTCATTCGCTCGCAGCGGGTTGATATCGGCCCGTATCTCGATAAGCTCGACGCTCTGCGGCGCGACCAGGACAACATGCTGCTGGGCGTGTTGATGGACGATTATATCAACTTTATCGATGTTTTGTCGCAAGAAGCTAACATCATGGACAAAAGCTTTTTTGTGGTCATTCCGTATTTTCCGACTGGTGACGTTACCAATATCGTCCAACAGAGCAAGGGGATATTCTCGATATTATTTGGCAGCAAGAAAGAAAATGTCACCAAAATCGACACCCAAACCTACGCCAAAGCCAAAGAAGAAATCAAAAACCGCGTCGATTCGGTGATTGGCGGGCTAATGCGCGTCGGCGTTTATTCTATTCAGCTCAATACCAAGCAGCTAGGCGAATTATATTACAATATATATAATCCGGATACAGCTGTACGAGAGCCGCTTGACGACTTTGGCGATGTAGCGTCGCTATACGTCCGCAAGGGCGAAGGTAATAATCCGTACACCCACGAGGAGGTTAGGTGATGGCCCGCAAGAAAAAGATGGATCCGCTAGATATCGCTGCCCAGCAGCGCGAGCGCGAGCAAGCAGAGGTCGAACAAGCTTTCCTCAAGGGTATGACCACGCTGCGCGATTTAATCGCGCCGAGCAGCCTCGAAATCCATTCGGCTTATTTCCGTATCGGCACCAAATACGGCCGAACTATGTATGTCTACGGTTATCCGCGCCGGTTGTATACGGGCTGGCTATCGGGATTAATTAACATTGATCAAGTCCTCGATATCAGCATGTTTATTTATCCTGTCGATACAGCGATTGTCCTCAAAAATTTGCGCAAAAAAGTTACTCAGCTAGAGGCCGATATGGCGATTAATGCCGAAAAAGGCAAGACGCGCGACCCAGCCAAAGAAGCCGCCCTGCAGGACGCCGAAGAGCTACGCGACGAGCTGCAGGTCGGATCAGAGCGCTTTTTCCGCTACGGCCTGTACGTGACGATTTACGGCGATAGCTTAGAGGAATTAGGCTATGTACAGCACTCGATCGAGACATTTTTCGGGCAGATGCTGGTTTATAGCAAAACCGCTTCTAGCCAGCAAGAACAAGGCCTAAACAGTACGGTGCCGCAAATGAGCGACCAGCTGCAAATTCGCCGCAATATGAACACTGGCGCCGTCAGCACCAGCTTCCCATTCACTAGCGCCGACTTAACCCAAGAAAATGGTATCTTGTACGGCATCAATATGCACAACAACGGCCTGGTGATTTTCGACCGCTACACGCTAGAGAACGCCAACATGGTAGTATTCGCTAAGTCTGGCGCCGGCAAGTCATTTACTGTCAAGCTAGAGGCTCTTCGCAGCATGATGATGGGCGCCGATATCCTGATTATCGACCCGGAAAACGAGTACCAACGGCTAAGCGACGCTGTTGGCGGCAGCTATATCCGGCTCAGCCTCAGCAGCGACACGCGAATTAATCCTTTTGATCTGCCAAAAGTTATCGACAACGAAGAAGCCGACGACGCCCTGCGCGCTAATCTAGTGACGTTGCACGGGTTGCTGCGGCTGATGCTGGGCGGAGCTTCGGCTAATAGCGCTGGTATTGGCTTATCGCCATCCGAAGAGGCCGACCTCGACCAAGGCTTGATTGACACTTACGCTCGCGTTGGCATCACTAGCGATCCACTGACGCACACTTCGGTACCGCCGACAATGGGCGATTTATATGACACTCTGTTACACATGGGCGGTACCGGCCCGCAGTTGGCGCAGCGCCTGCGCAAATATACCACCGGCACGTTTGCTGGTATCTTTAGCCAGCAGAGCAATATTGATATCAACAACAATATGGTGGTCTTTAATATTCGCGACCTCGAGGATGAATTGCGGCCGGTGGCGATGTATATCGTCCTTAGCCACATTTGGAATATTGTCCGCACCCAGCAGAAAAAGCGCATGTTAATCGTCGATGAGGCTTGGCAGCTGATGAAATATGACGACTCGGCGAACTTCATGTTTAGTTTAGCCAAGCGCGCTCGTAAATATTACTTGGGCCTGACAACCATCACCCAGGATGTCGAGGACTTTATGGGCAGCAAAATGGGCCGCGCCATTGTTTCGAACTCATCAATGCAGTTACTACTAAAGCAATCATCGAGCGCTGTCGATGTGCTTGGCGACGTTTTCAAATTAACCGAAGAAGAACGCAAGCGCCTAGCCAATTTCCCGGTCGGACAGGGGTTATTCTTTGCCGGGCAGAATCACGTTCATATCCAGATTGTCGCCAGCGACACCGAAACTGGCTTGATTACCACCAACCCGCAGGCAACACTACAACAAGCCGCCGCAGCCGCTGCCGAGGAGCAGACATAATAGCTTAAAAAGGTTATAATAAGATTATGCCGCTAGGTACAAGAGAAAGACCAGACACCAGCCAAGACAACGCCGACGACTTTGACCAGTGGGAGCGTCAGATGCAGACACCCACAGACCAAGGCCATGCCGACGATTTCGATGCCTGGGAGCGCGAAATGTCGCCGAGCCAGGCGCACTGGGATGATACCGTCAGCCGAAATTTGTCGAGGATGGAGAATAAAAAACCAGCCAAACGCGGCAACGAAGCGGCTAGCGGTAGCGGTAATAGTAGTGGCGACGCCGCTGGCAATATCAATAACAAAGAGAAGCAGTCGCAGCAGCAAGACGGCTGGCGCGACAACACCTCGAGAGACCTAAACAAACCTAAGAAGGGCAAGGGTAAATCAGGTGGCTTTTCGGCTATGAATAAGCTCAAACGATTTGGCCCGACTGGCGCGGTAGCCAGCATGCTACTGGTCGGTGCCGTTGGTATCGGTTCGTCGACTAGCATCATGGGTTCGCTGCTAGTCTCTATCAAAGAATCAATTGTTACAAACATCGACCAGCAGCAATATACATCAATGTCGCGATCTAACCGAATTTTGTCGCGGCGCCTGGCTGATAATGCCACATCTGGTTCTTGTACATTAGTTAAAATCGCCTGCCGCTTTCACAAACCGACTAATTACCAGCTCAAACAGCTCGACAAAGCCGGCGTCAAAGCTCTGGATGAAGCTGGCGAAGTTATCGAAAAAGGCAAGTTAATCGGCGGCAAGCGGCCAGCTCACTATCTGATAGACGGCGAAAAAATATCCGCCAAAGATTTCAAAAAGGCGCTGCGCAATAACCCTAAACTTCGCAACGCTTTCCGGCGCGCCTATAATCCGCGCTGGGTGAACTGGGTTGACGACGCCGCGGTCAAGTTCCTCAAGAAAATAGGCGTCACCAAAAAAGTAGCAGAAAAGTTAAACTCCAAAAAAACCAGAAAAGCTCTAACCGAAGCCACAGACGAATTAACAAAAATTGAGGACAAAGCCGGCGACAAAATCAAGAAAGAAATCGCCGATGAGGCTGGTGATTTTGCCAAGAAAGAAGCCAAAAAAACTGCCAAAAAAGGCGGTGATGCTAAGCTAATGATGGCTCAAGGAATCTGCGCGGCAGCCAAGGCGCCAAATGTGATAGTCAACATCAATAAGGCTTTTCGAATCGCCCAGTACGCTAAACTAGGTTATACCTTTTTGACAGCCGCTGATGCCATCAAAAAGGGCGAAGCCACCCCGGAAATGGTCAATAACGTAGCGACTATCCTCACTCAATCATATACCAAGAAAGACGGTTCTATCAAAAAACCCGCCACCGACGCTAAACTGATGAAATATACTATGGGTCTCGGCACCGCTGGCAGCTCGTCGTCGTATATACCAGGAGTTGGCGGAGCGCTTGCCACCTACCTAGGTGTCGTCAATAGCGAGCCTGTCAAGGTAGGGTGCGACCTGGTCGGCTCGACGGCGGCCGAAGTTGCTGTTGAGGTTTTTGATGGCATCAAAAACGGACTAGGGCCAGTCGGCTGGGCCTGGACGGCAGGAGAATTTGCTCTCGAAGGTATATTGTCACTTGAATCTGTACAGCAGCAGCTCAGTTCAGCCATGGGAGGTATCGTACAAACCGCCATTGACACATTCGGTAACTGGGTAGATATGAAAGCATTAGCCGAATACTTCCTAGGTGACAAAACCAAGGGAGCAACCGGCACTGATGTCGGCGACATCACTGGCGTGGGCTTATCAAACAGTATGGCCGACCAAGCCAGTTACACTGGCAATGCACCGCTAACCGTCCAGCAAAAAGTTGCCTTCGACGAGCAAATTGTCCAGCCCGAGCGTATTGCCCTAGCCGAAGAAGACCGCTTAACACACAGCCCATTCGACATCTCTAGTCCGAATACTTTCCTGGGGTCAATCGCTATACGATTCGTACCGTATTTAGGTATGGCGTCGAGTCCATTAGCGTTCGTGTCGGCTATCTCGTCGATATCTACCTCGTCGCTGTTTAATCTATTCAATCCGTCGGCTTATGCCAAAAATATCATCGACGAGAACAAATGCACGCAAAACTCGGTACTAGCCAACGAAAAAGACATCGCTGTCGGTCCAGCCTGCGACGTTCAATACGGCGTACCAACTGATTATATGGGCATAGAGCCTGATCAAGTAGCTAGCGAATTGAGCGCTTCCGGCGATATCGACGAAGACGGCAAAGTAAAGAGTAATAGCGAGCTGCAAGACTGGATAGACACTTGCAACCAAGCTAGCATCATAAACACCAAAGAATGCACCATCGACAGCCGGCAGCGCGCCCTATATAACCTATACCAAATCGACAAACGCACTGTCGATGGTATGGATGAGGATCCAGATAAAACGAAATCGGCAGCAGGCTCAGGCTCAGGATCAACCACCAGCGGCCCTGGCGCCACCTTGCCAGATGGCGACGTTATTAGCCTGGCCAAGCAGATTGTCGATAATCCAAATATTACCTACGATGGCGACCAGTTCCAAAATATGGCAAATGGACAACCTGCGGCGTACGGCGTGACGGTCGACAAAAGATTACTGCAAGTTATCCTGCATATCGCCAAAAAATACCCTATCTATATATCCTCGTTGGTCCGCGAAGATAGTCCTGACGCTTGGTACAGCTTACACCCTGTTGGAGAAGCTGTCGATATAGCGATGATAAACGGCACAGCAACAACAGGCGGCGACCAAAACGCTATAGACATGCTACAGTATCTCCTTGATAGCAAAGTTCTACCGCAAGGCGCTGGTATCGGACAGGAAGGTTGTGGTAATCGTGCTGGCTCAGGAATGGACGGCAAATTGTCCAGTGCTGGCTTGGTGCCTCATGATGATACATGTAACCACGTACACTTAGCACTACGCTGGACAAGGAGTGCTCCGAAAAATTGGTAGATTAGTATGCGAAAAACACTGTCTATTATACTATCAGCAATCATACTAGTGAGTACCTACACTCAAACCACTTCAGCTGCACTAGAGAAACTGAATATCAACTCATCTATTAACAATATAGAATACTACGACAGCAATGCCGCCTGCTCGACAGGGTCGGGTACCGATTTATCGTCAGTCAGCCCTGGCAGCGGCGCACCAAACGGTATGACCTATCCTAATCTAGATGCCGCAAAAATGGCAGACGCAATCGAAAAATACATTGAAACTCACGCACCAGACAGCCCATTAAAAGGTACCAGTCAAAAAGCTGTGGCGAGCGCCAAAAAAGCCAACCTCAGCCCGTTTTTGGCGTATGCGCACGCTATGATGGAATCAACACTAGCCACTACAGACGTACCAGGCGCCCAGATAAAAGTTCATCAAGGGCATAACGCCTTTGGACGTACCGCAACTGACTCTCAACCACACGTCGTAGAGGCTAGCCGAAATTGGTATATGTGGACATCTTTCGAGGCTAGTGTTGACGCTGATGCTGAAGAAAACAAAAATGTCGATAGCGGCGACTGGTTTTCGTACGACAGGGCAGTGTTCTCTGATGAAATTGATCAAGGTATGACAGCGTACGCAAATAGATATGCTCCACCAGACGACGGTAATGATACTGCAGGGTATATAGCTTTTATGCAAGGCGCTCTCGACGAGATGGCTGGCTACGCTGGCGCCTCGGTCGCTACCGCCTCTACTGCGTCGACTACAGCTTCATCCAGTAGTACCACTAACTGTTGCGCGACACCAACCAAAGGCGGTGGCGTGGTTAAAATGTTATCAGACAACCCAGAAACTGCCCTAGGTTATTTGATGAGCGCTGGCAATGGTACCAAACTAACTCTAGCTCAGGCTGCTGGTGTCGTCGGTAACCTCCAGGTAGAATCATCACCAAACGTCGACCCTAGAGCCTCTAACGGTACGCATATTGGTATCGCCCAATGGGATGATAACCGCTGGAATAATGGGGTAGTAAAATTCGCAGCCGATATGAATGGTGACCCGTATGATCTAGCGATTCAATTGCGTTACCTAGCTTGGGAAATGGGCTTAACCGACGAATGGAAAGACCACCCATCTACTAACGGCGGTGTTGCTGATGCCGTCAGAGCAACCTCGACTCCCGAGGAGGCCGCTGTGGTGTTTGAAGCAACATTCGAAAGAAGTGGCGGCAGCGCGCTTAGCCAACGTCAATCCAACGCCAAAGCTCTTTATGACAAATACAAAGACAGTACATCGCTTAGCTCGTCTGGGGCTGCCTTACCAGGCACTTCCGCGTCGTGCAGCAGTGGCAGTGGCGGAGCTTCAGGACTGCAAGATTATACTCTCAAATACGCCTGGAAAGAGCTGCATCATGAACCACGCACCCAGCGAAGAGACGACTACGTTGCGGCAATAGATACTGCTGTGAAGGAGGGGCGCTATACTGGCAATCCAAGCGGTGGAGATGAAAGTTTACGAGGTGTTGATTGCGGTGCATTTGTTACAACACTGCTATATGATAGCGGTTTTGACAAGACCTACAACTCTGATGCCAAGGGCGGCGGCTCAGCCGAGCAAGAAGCATGGGCCAGCGCTAATTGGCAACATCTTGGTAGTGCTAACGGCACATATGAGCCAGACGGCAGCAAATTTACAGATGACAAACTTCAGCCAGGCGATGTAGCTTTTGTGCAAGGTCACGTTTGGTTATACGTCGGTGAAGTTAACGGCTTCGAAAGCAAATATGCCTCTGCTAGCTACGGCGAAAAGGCTCCAAGTGCCGCTGGCGAAGGGTTTGACTGGAAGGACGCTAGGTGGTATAGAAAAAAATCATCATCAACATCATCATCGGGGATATCAGCATGAATCAACGTAAAAATATCGTTATCGCCATTATTTTCGTTATCATTGCGATCATTGGCACTATAATTTATCAAATTTACACTGCTATTGACCGCTCAGGGAAAATCACGGTCGAGGTTGCCGCCGCTCCTAACGACGCGAAAATCACTTTCAAAGACAAAAAAACTAAGGCAGAGTATGCCGCCAAAAACGGCACCAATTACCTGCCGCCAGGCGATTATTCAATCACGGCCGCCAAAGACGGCTTCCGCAGCAGCCAGACAGAGGTTAACGCCACCACCAAACCACGGTATACTGTCATTATCGAGCTCATGCCGCAATCAGATCAAGCTCGCCAGTGGCAAAAAAAACACATGGATCAATATAATAAGGTTGAAGGTATTGCTGGCCAGCAAATCCGCGAAGCTGGCAAAAAATTCACCGAAAAATATCCAGTAGTCGCTAAATTACCAATCAAAGATCCTTACTATTCGGTTGGTTACTACAAGAAAGACGATCGGCCAATAATCGTTATCCGTACCGAATCGCCGCAATACCGCTACAAGGCCACGCTACGGCTAGTATCTATGGGTATCAAATTAAGCGATTATCAGATAGAATATGCCGATTATAAAAGCCATCTAGGAGAATAACTTATGACGCCGAAGAAGAAAATCATTATAATTGCCGCCGCTTTTTCTGCATTTACTGTTTTGATGATTATATTGGCAGTAATTACTTCTCGCCAGTATTTGACAATCTCATTCGATTCATCGAAATATTCTAGCGTTATACTATATAAAGGCACTGACACCAAGACCGAAAATACCATCGCTCCTACCAAAACAGTTATCGAAAAATCCATTCAGTCCGGCAAAGAGTATTTCTTGCCGAAAGGCACTTACTTTTTAGTAGCTAAGAGTAAAGATAATATCGTGTCAATTTTACAACGAGGAATATTATTGGGCTCGGACAAAAAAAGCGTTTCTCTCGACTACAAATATACTAATTCGTACTTACAAAAACTGACGAACGAGAACAAAAAAGCTATAGATAGCGCTATCCTAGGCAGCAATAGCAAAATAAGCACCTTTTATACTATCAAAAACGAAGCTGTACTAGAAAAAGGCGATTGGGCGATTGCCGCCTTGGTATTTAACGGCTCCGGCACCGACTTAAATCGAGACACTCTGAAAGTCGTCCTCGAGAAGAAAGATTCGAAATGGGTAGTTAAATGCAAGCCGATGATCTCGATCAGCAAATACGACTGCTCAGCGCCGCAAAGTACTCTCAATAAAGCTAACACTATCGACATCACTACACAGCGGCCGCTCATGCCGAATTATAACATCGGCAACACGAACAAAGTTGATAGGTATGAATAGGCGATTATAAACACTAATCGCCAGCACTCGTCATCACGATCTGGTTATCAACGAATTCGCTCATCAGCCGCTTTTGGCGGTGTTGATCAAGCTCGCCAAAGACGTCATCTAGCAAAATTAACGGCCTTTTACCAGTTTGCTGCTCAATATAAGCTGCTTCGAGAAATTTCAGCGCCAAAACAATCGTCCGCGCCTCGCCGCGAGAGGCAACTTTGGCAGCAGATTTATCACCAAATCCAATCGCTATGTCGTGCCGATGCGGCCCAGTACTGGTCGCGCCAACCACCTTATCATAAGTGATTTTTTCTTCATACTCCTTGAGCAGTTTTTGCGCCGACACGCGGCTTTCGTGGGAATATTGCAAGCTAACCGTGTCGCTCGTGCCAGCAATACTCTGATAGATTGCAGTTATTTTACTATTAAAATCGTTTAAAACCGCTTGGCGCTTACTAATAATTTTAGCGCCATAATCACTCAGTATCAGATTCCAAGAGAATAATTCGTCGTCGTTAATTAGCGGATCCTTGAGGAGTTTATTACGCTGCAATAGAGCGCGATTATAGCGGCTCAGCTCATGTGAATATGACTGGTCGTATTGCTGGATCAACCCGTCCAAAAAATCGCGGCGGCGCTGCGGCGAGCCGTTAACAATCCGCAACGTATCTGGCTCAAACAACACAATCGGATATTTGAGAGCATAAGGCAAGCGGCCGTGTTTTTTGCCAGCAACCACGAACTGTTTGCGCTTGGCGCCGTCTTGATTTTGATAAGTCACCCGATATTGCAGTTCATCGGTAGCTACGTCTATCTGATACATTTGAGCGCCGTACGAACAAATCGATTCGTCGCTGCCGCGAAAGGACTTGCCGCGCAAAGCGATATATAAGGCCTCGATAAGCGACGTCTTGCCGCAACCGTTCGGGCCAGATATTAGCGTTGTCCCTGGCTCCAAATCAAGCATTTTCAGCGAATGAACGCGAACATTCTGCACCGCCAATCGCAAAATCTTCATATTAACTCTTCAGAGGCATAATTATATGGATATAATCCGAATTTTTGCTTGCCGGCGACAAAACGCATGGCGACAGTTTGCCGCTAAACCGGAAATCAACGCTATCGCCATCGATAACCCCAAGCGCGTCGGTAATATAGCGTGAATTTAACGTAAGGACACCACCGCCAGTAACCTCGGCATCAGCCGAGCTAGTATTCTCGCCAAGTTCGCTAGCAATTGAGTGAATACTAATATTATTCTTTTCGCCGTCAACCGTCACTGTCACGCTGCCGCCAGAATTGCGCGCAAACAATCCAGCGATCTTCACAATTCGCGAAAAATCATCCATCTTGACTCGCGCTTGGGTTTCGGAGGTCGCTGGTATTAACTGCTGATATTTCGGATAGCTGCCTTCGATTAAACGGCTGGTAATCTCGGAGTCATCGACCCGGAAGCGGACTTGCTCGTCGTCAAACAGTACTTCGACTTGGTCGGTGCTATCCGAAATTGTTCGCAGCACCTCTTGCAGGCTCGATGTTGGCACAATTGCCGCAATTTCGCTGGTAGTATCAAACAAGCGGCGCTGTGCTAAGCGATAGCCGTCAGTGCCCGCTAGATACAATTTACCGCCGTCAGTGTGCCAATAAACGCCGGTCAGTACTGGACGCGAGGTATCATTGCTAGTAGTGATAATCGTCTGGCTAACAGCTTGCTTGAAATCGGCTACCGCGATAGTGTAGGTGACAGCTTGATTTTCATCAATCGACGGCAATTCTGGAAATTCGCCAGCGTCAACGCCCGACATAATTGATGAATAATTGCCCGACGAAATCGTCATCGACGTACCCTTGCTAACTATATCAACCGTACCACGCGGCAGACTAGCTATAAACTCGCTAATTAGTTTGGCTGGCAAGGTCAACTCGCCTGGTTTAGTAATTTTGGCGCCAACATAGCAAGTCGCTGCTATTTCTAAGTTAGTCGCAGCGACCAATAACCGGTTAGCTTCGGTTCGCAGCAACACATTGCCAAGTATTGGTAGTCCGGCGCGGCTGCTAGCGATCCGGCCAACGATTGCTAGTGCTCGCGCAAAGTTTTCTTGTGTGACCGATAATTCCATAATTATTACCTATCTTTCTTTTTATAATTAGTGATGTATATAGTAGGTGCTGTGGACAATGGGGAAAAGTAGCTGATTAACAGAGGTAATTGACGAATTTCAACCTGAGAAAATCTAGCGGAAAAAGAGTGAGTTTCACATAGTAAAACTAGGCAGTTTGTCCACTTTGATGACAATGACAACCAGGCCTCTCGCCAAACAGTGGATAAACGAACACAATTTTTACCCAGGGCTTTGAACCGGCTGTACACAAAATTTCCACAGGATTTAAGCATAAAGTTTCTCCCGGATTTCGGCGACTTGTTCGCGGATAGTAAGGTCAAGCTTGATGGCTTTTTCAATTTTGTTGACCGAATGAATAGCCGTGGTGTGATCTTTGCGGCCGAGCTCTTGAGCGATGCGCGGGAAGCTCATGTGCAGTTCGCTACGCAGTAAATACATAGCAATTTGCCGCGGCGTAGCGATATATTTATCGCGCTTACTGCTGCACATTTCTTTGCTATCGATTTGGAAGTGGCGGGCGGTTTTGTCGATGATTTGCTTGGCGGTTAGGTGTTGCGGCCTGGTTGATCGAACGTTGCCGAGCAGTCCTTCGGCGGTGGCAGCATCTGGCGTGGTGCCGCGCATTTCCGAATAAGCCAGCAGCTGATTAAGCGCGCCCTCTAGCTCGCGGACATTAGTTTTGATATTTTGCGCTAAATATTCGACCGTCTGGCGCTCTAATGTCACGCCGGACATGCCAGCTTTGGTCTCGATGATGACACAGCGAGTCTCGAAATCAGGCATTTGAATATCAATCGCCATACCCCATTCAAAACGACTGCGCAGCCTCTCAGTTAAGGTTGGAATACTGCGCGGCGGCTTGTCGCTGCTGATGATAATTTGCTTATTAGCTTGATGCAAGGCATTAAAAGTATGAAAGAATTCTTCTTGAGTTTTTTCTTTGCCGGCGATGAACTGCATATCATCGACGATCAAGACGTCAACGTTGCGATATTTATCGCTGAAGCCAGCGATTTTGAAACGAATACTATCGAGAAATTCTTTCATGAAAGTTTCAGAGCTAACATAGGCAACTTTCATTTTGGGATCACGCTTGATGATGGCGTTGCCGACAGCTTGAATCAAGTGAGTTTTGCCTAAGCCGACGCCGCCGTAGATGAAAAGCGGGTTATACTTGGCGCCAGGATTGGCGGCTGCTGCCTGGCAAGCAGTGTAGGCGAGGTCGTTGCACGAACCAACCACGAAATTATCAAAAGTGTAGCGTGGGTTAAGGGTGGTATTGGCGGTGGGCGTTTTGGCGTTAACTGGCGCGCGGCTAATTAACTCGTTAGCGCGATCGCGCAGCGAAGCGGTAGTTTCGCGGCTAGTGATTTTTTTCTTGGTATTTTTGACTTTGTAATTAACATCTTTAATATTAGGGTTATTTTTCTTGAGGATCTCGCGGATTTGCGTATCAAAACGCTTTTCAAGCTGCGATTTAGCAAAGACATTAACAACGCCGATAGTCGCCGTGCCATTATCGTAAGATAGCAGCTCAGTATCGCGAAACCAGGTTTTGAAGTTCGCATGCGATACCGAAAGCTCGATTTCCCCCAGGACACTTTGCCATAATGAATTATTCATCTAAAACTTATACCCTCACAAGCTGTTAATAACTTATCTCTATGATAGCTGATTCACAAGTTTTCCACAACTATAAGAACGTTACGTTCATTGATAGTTATGTAGGCGGCTAAACAGAGGTGAGTTTTTCCACAATTTAGCGCCACCTCTGTTAAATTTGTGGACAAACCAGCCAAAAATGTGGATAATTTATATAGCGATAGTATAATCTCGACAGATTAGCAATCAAATATTGATTACTGAGCGTGAAATTGCTATAATAGCTATCATTATGCCAAAGCGAACTTTTCAACCGCATACTCGACACCGCGTCAAGACGCACGGCTACCGTGCCCGTCGGGCAACCAAAGCTGGCCGGGCTGTACTCAAGCGCCGCCAGGCTAAAGGCCGTGCTCGTATCGCACTCTAACTAGTCGAGGTAACTACAGGTAAATAGCGCTAATTTTCGGCGCTATTTTGCTATAATGGAATTTATTGTATGATTGCGTCAAAATATCGGTTTCACGGGCATGGCAGCTTGAAATTTTTGTACAAAAACGGCCAAGCGGTTAGGTCGCGTTATTTCACGGTCAGATATATTACCAATCCTCGCCGCCAGCAGCCGCGCTTTGCGGTAGTAATTAGTAAAAAAGTCCATAAATCAGCGGTTGGGCGCAATCGTATCCGCCGCCAGGTTTATGAACGCTTGCGGGTTGATGTTTTACCTCGCGTTAAAAACGTCGATATCGCAGTGATTGTTACCAACGGCGAAGCGTTAAGTTTGGCGCCTGGCGATCTGAAATCGTCGCTTGATGCTATTTTTGCGCAAATCATCGCTTGATTCGGTAGTTGTCAGCCAAAGAGATGATATAATGGTATAGATAAGTACTTGCCGAGAGGAGAATACGAGGCTTTTATGCATGATTTATTCCAATTATTGATTGTCCAGCCGATTTTTAACGCGCTAATGTTGTTGTATAGCATTATTCCGTGGCATGATTTCGGGCTGGCGATTATTATCTTTACGATTATTCTGCGGTTTGTGATGTATCCGCTAATCAAAAGCCAGCTCAACCAAACCAAGCTGATGCGCAAAATGCAGCCGGAACTAGCCAAGATCAAGAAAAACACCAAAGGCGACCGCCAGGCCGAAGCCATGCAGCAAATGGAACTATATAAACGCTACGGTATTAAGCCGATGCGTTCGGTATTAGTGTTGATTATCCAGTTGCCGATATTTATTGGGCTTTACCAGGTGATTAGGATTATTATCTCTCTCAAAAGCGAAGTGATTAGCCAATACCTTTACGAGCCAATCAAAAATATCGATGTTATTCAGTCGATTATCCAAAATCCAGCTAATTTCAATCATACAATGCTCGGATTTATCGATTTAACCAAGACAACTTTTAGCAACCACGGCATCGACTTTTTCTTGTTGGCTTTGGCGGCCGTATCGGCAATTACTCAGTATATTATCACTAAGCAAACCGCGCCAACTGCTGGCAAAAACCAAAAACGTTTCCGCGATCTGATGAAAGAGGCAGCTGAAGGTAAAGAGGCCGATCCAACCGAGATGAGCGGTATTATGACGCGCGGCATGATGAAGGTTATGCCGGTAATGATGTTCTTAATCATGGTGGGGCTGCCAGGAGCATTGGCGCTTTACTATACGGCGTCTAACTTGGTAGCGGCCGCTCAGCAGCATTTCTTGCTGCGAAAAGATGCTGAAGAAATGCACGAAATTGCCGAAGAGGCTAGCGCTCCCAAAAAATCGAAAAAAGCCAAAACCCGCGAGAAAAAAGCTAAAGAAGCGCACATCACGCGGATTAAGGCGAAGTAGGAAAGGAGAAGTATGGATAAAGAACAGTCAATTGCCTATGCCAAGAAATTTGTCGAGGATATTTTGTCGTTTTTTGGCGAAAATATAGATGTCGAGACTAGCTATCAGGATGATATTTTATCGATTGACATTGCTAGCAGCGACCTCAACAGTATTTTGATTGGCCGTAATGCCGAGACGCTGCGCAGCTTGCAATACATGGTATCGACAGTGCTGCGCAATAATAATGCGGCGGTTACCCGCGTTATCGTCGACATTGCCGGCTATAAGAAGCAGCGCGAAGAAAAAATTGCCGAAAAGGCTCGCGGTTGGATCGAAGAAGTGCGCCGCACTGGCGATTCGCATGTTGCTCATATTAACGCTGCTGATCGCCGGGTTGTCCACCGGATAGCGGCTGAATACAGTGATATTCGTACTTACTCTGAGGGCGAAGGCCGCCAGCGCTATATTATTATTGCGCAGGCGAGTTCTTAGCGTTATAATCATAAGTATAAAAGAAAGGATTGGAGTATGGCTGCTGTACTAATAATCGTAGCGGTGGTGGTTATCCTGCTGGTTGTCGTGATCGGCGCGGTAATCGGCATGTATAATAGCTTGGTCAAGCTAAATATCAAAACTGACGAGTCGTGGAGCGGTATTTCGGTGCAGTTGAAGCGCCGCGCCGACTTGATCCCGAACCTCGTTGAAACTGTTAAAGGTTACGCGGCGCACGAGAGCGGCGTTTTCGAAAAAGTCACCGAGGCGCGCTCGGCTATCATGTCAGCAACACACCCGGCTGAAGCAGCCAAGGCCGACGGCGAATTAACTATGGCGCTCAAGAGCTTGTTCGCGGTATCCGAAAATTACCCGGAGCTGAAAGCTTCTAGCAACTTTATGGAGCTGCAAGCGCAAATTACCGACACCGAGGATAAAATTGCTGCCTCGCGCCGTTTCTACAACGCTAACGTCACCCAGTTCAATACCAAGCGCAAAGTCTTCCCGACTAATATTTTCGCTGGAATGCTAGGATTTAACGCTGATAAAGAATTCTTCGACGTTAGCGAAAGCGAACGGGCAGCAATTGAAAAGCCAGTTGAAGTCAAATTTTAATTATAAAATAATAAATTAAAAGTAAGGAGCTCGATGGAACATTTATTTTTGACAAATATCGAGCTCTTTGCTCGTGCTGGCGGCGGCGGATCCGGCGGCTCGGGTGGTGGTTCTGGCGGCGGCGGAGGCGGCGGTTTGCTGGCCGGCATAGCGATGATTGGCTTCGTACCAGCTTATTGTATCGGTTCGGCGCTGCGCAAACACATAGGCCAAGAGGGTACGCGGTTTGTGGCTGCGAACGCGATTGGTTTTGTCTTGATAGTAATAACCTTTGTGTTGATTGCTAGAGGTTGGGTAGGTGTAACTATCGCCCTAGGAGCGCTCGTCGGTATGGTTACTGGACTTTACGAGGCGTTTAATAAGATCAAACAAAGTAAGTTTTTGCGCGATAAACTTATGCAAGCTAGCGCTGCCGATCCGGTATGGAACGAACAACAGATAATCGATCACGCCAAGCAAGTATTCCTGCGCTACCAAAGCGATTGGGCGAAACAAGATAGCGAAGCGATTAAAGCCTATACCACCGAAAATTATGCTTATCATGCTGGTTTGATGATTTATACATTACAGCTAATGAATCGGACAAACCAGATGTCAGATATCGTAGTTAACGACGCCGAGGTGGTCGATATGCTAGATTCGCCAGATGACAGCCAAGACACAGTAACGATTGGTTTTTCGGCGAGTGCTAAAGATTCGCTGGTCGATAACACTACCAACCAGACATTATTTACCGACAATAGTATGTTCACTGAATATTGGCGATTCCGCCGCCATGGCAAAGACTGGTTATTAGACGGTGTCGATCAGGCAACGGCCAACCCGGCGATGTATAATTCGCAAATCGACCAATTTGCTCGCCAGAATAATTATTGCTATAGCGCTGATATGGGCTGGCTGTTTATACCAAAGCGCGGGCAACTATTTAACGGTGCGCAATTTGGTACATCAGATATTAATAATCACGTAGTCGGCTTGTATAAAGAATCATTGCTGGTGCAATTGTATACTTACCAGCGCGCTACTGATAGTTCATCAGTAGTTATCGCTCAAATTAACGTACCGAAAGATTACGGCCAAATTATTGTTCGTCGCAAGAAAATGATGCGTTTCGGCGGTGTTCGCGGTCTGGAAAAAGTCGAAATGGAGTGGGGTAAGTTTAATGAGTTATACGAGGTGTATGCTTCTAATACCGACCAAGCAGCTAGCTTCGAACTGCTCAACCCGACGTACATGGAGCAATTGGCAGCGCTTGGTTTCGAGGTCTCAATCGAGGTTGTCGATAACGTGATTTACCTGCACACAGCCGAGCAGGGCGCCGATATCGCTGTGTACCAAACTATGTATGATTTAGCGCAAAAAGCCTTCAAAGAAATGAGACTCTAGCTTTTAATAGCATTTTCGTAAATTTGCAAAGTTTGCTCGGCCATCCGCCGCCAAGAATACTTAGCCACTTGTTGCTTGCCTTTTTTAGACAAAGTATTACGTAGTGATTTATCGGTAATAACGGTATCAATCTTGCTGGCAATGTCCTCAATATCAAGCGGATCAAAGTATATTGCCGCGTCGCCGAGAATTTCTGGCATGCAAGAAGCGTTGCTGGAAACAACTGGCGTACCGTAGGCCATTGCCTCTAATGGCGGCAAGCCGAAGCCCTCGAGCAGCGACGGGAAGACATATGCTAGCGACCGAGTAAAAATCCAGTCGCGCTCAGCATCAGGTATAAAGCCGGTGAAGTGAATATTTTTGTACTTTTTTGATTCAAAATAGTCTTTGTTGCGCTGAGTGGCAGCGTTAATCCGGCCAACTAGCACTAATCCGAGGTCGGGGTACTTTTGTAGTAGTTTTTGGTGGGCGTCGCCCAAACGGCGGATATTTTTGTAATCAGGCTGCTGGCCGACATAAGCAATAAAACGCGTAAACGGTGTTTTGTATGGCTGTAGGCCGCCCCGATGAATCTCGGCAGCTTCATAAATCGTTGTAATTTTATCATCAGCTATCCCGCAGAATGCTTGATATTGGCGTTTGGTAGTGTTTGACACGGTGATGATATGCTGGCTAGTTTTGGCAATTTTCTTGAATACCCAGCGGCCAACCAGTTGTTTAGCGTGAAAAACTAGCCAATTCTTGTCGGAATTATAAGTATTGAGCAGCGTCATATCGTGAACGGTGGTGACGTGCTTGCCGCGATATCGGATTGGCTGCTGCGGCATACAAAAATGTACCAAATCTGGACTGAGGTCATCGAGAAAGGTTTTGAAACCAAGTTGTTCAGCTAACGAATAGTTTTTGAAATCGATAGTTAGGACATTAAAGTTTGGGTTAGTCGGTTGCCAGTAGTCTTTGTCTTTGGTTGGCACGAGTACACTATAAGTATTCTGGTGGTCGATTTTTTGCAAATATTCTAGCAACTTAACCACGTAAGTACCAGTCCCAGAGTTGATAACGCGGGCATCGATAGCGATATGACTCATGATGATTCCTTTCTGAAAACAATTCGCTCGTATAGGCAATAATTCCAAATCAAAGAGACGGCCGTGGCAAATAATTTAGCGGCGAACAAGGAAGTTTGTTCGTTAGTTATGAGGTCTTTGATTAGCGGCGTAGTCAGCCAAATCATACCGTTTTGGAGCACCCACAAGCCGAATAGTGTAACAATCACAAAAGACACTATCTCATATTTGATATTTTTGCTAGTGGATTTGAAGGTGTACTTTTTGTTAGCGAAAAAGCTAAAAACAAAGGCAGTACCGGTCGAGACAGTATTGGCGGCTAGTTTCGGTAGTCCTAGAAAGGTTAGTAAAAATAATAACCCAAAATCAATTACTGTATTTATTGTGCCGACGATAGCGAAACGACCAATTTGCGCCTTATTTTTCACGCTTAGCCTCGTGATATTCCTCGACAAAGTAACCAGGCCGGTCCTTGGACTCGCTAAAAATTCGAGCAACGTACTCGCCGATAATGCCTAGGCTAATCAGCTGGATGCCGCCGAGAAACAAGATTACTGCCATTAGCGATGAATAACCAGCGCCAGTAGGTACGCCGAATAGAGGTCGAATTAGCAGATAAAGAATATACAAAAATGCACCGCATGATATGATCATCCCCAAAACCGATGACATTCGCAGCGGCGCCGTGGTGAAACTGGTGATACCGTCAATAGCGAGATTAACCAGTCTACTGTAGTTCCATTTGGTATCGCCGGCAGCGCGCGGGTCGCGATCGTAGAGCAACTCTTTTTTGTTGAAGCCGATCCAGCTGAAGAGGGCCTTGGTGTTGCGCTGCGATTCGCGCAGCAGCTTAAGAGCTTCAACGCAGCGCCGATCAAGCAAGCGAAAATCGCCAGTATCGCGCTGAATTGGAATCCGCGTCGACTTTTGCAAAATACGGTAGTACCACTCGCTGGTTTTTCTCTTGAGCCAAGTTTCACCCTGGCGGCTACGGCGTCGCGCGTAAACGTCATCGTATCCTTGCTCCCAGAGTTCAATCATTTGCGGAATTAGCTCGGGCGGATCTTGTAAATCAGCGTCAATAATTACTACTGCATCGCCTTTGGCATAATCAAAGCCAGCTAGCATGCCAGCTTCCTTGCCGAAATTGCGCGATAGATTAACATAAGCAATTGAAGAATTCTTTTTGGCTTCTCTTTGAATCATAGCCAAGGTGTCATCGCTGCTGCCGTCGTTAATGAATAGTATTTCTAGTCGGTATTTCTTGATCGTTTTTTGCAAATCTTTTAGACGTGCGAATAACTGCGGCAACACCGCTTCTTCGTTGTAGGCTGGTATTAGAACGGTAATTGTCTTCATAGGCTAATTATATCACTTTATTTTTTGAATAAGCTGGCTAATTGAGTTGGCGGCGATAGCGCCAGCTTGCTGTAAATAAGCCGTTTTAGCAGCCGCTGACTCAAGCGCGTTAGTACCGAGGATAGCGCCAGCGTGTCCCATCTGGATGCCGGCAGGAGCACTATGTCCAGCGATATAGGCGTAAACTGGCTTGCTGATAAATTGCTTAATGTAATCAGCTGCCGTAATTTCACTAATGCCGCCGATTTCGCCGATCATTACTATACGTTTAACGCTAGGGTCGTTTTGAAATAACTGTAAACAGTCGACAAAGCTGCTGCCGCTAATCATATCGCCGCCGATACCGATGATGTATCGCTGCCCGAAACCAGCCTGCGTCAGTAGCGACATAGCTTCGTAAGTAAGGGTGCCGCTGCGGCTGACAATCGCCGTGTCGCCAGGTGCTGCCAGTGACGCTGGAATGATACCCAGCAGCTGTCTGCCTGGTAATAGCATGCCGGGGCAATTCGGACCGATCAAAACCGAACGGCTACGGTGTAGTTTTTGCTTAATCTCTAGCATATCATGTACTGGTACGCCTTCGGTGATACAGACGATGAGTGGGATTTGCGCCTGAATAGCCTCTAAAATAGCGGCTTTGGCGTGCGGCGCTGGCACAAAAATTACGGAAATATCAACGGCAAAACGTTTTTTGATATCGTCAATTGTTCGAAAAACAGGTACGCCGTGAACTTCGGAAATAGCTTGATTAGGCGAGGTGCCAGCGACGATATGCGTCTTGTAATCAAGCATGTTTCGCGTATGAAACCGGCCGTTTTTGCCAGTGATTCCCTGAATTATGACATTTTTGCCAGTGAAAAGCTGCGGTGTCATGAAATATCCTCCAGGATTGCTTCTAAATTATCGAATAGCGGTAGATTGTATTGTGCTAGTAGTTGGCGGGCTTCAGATTCGCGGTTGCCAGATAGGCGAATGGCGAGTTTTGGCAGGTCAGGAATTTGCCGCTGGGCATCGATAATGGCTCGGGCCACCTCATCGCAACGGACAATGCCGCCGAAGATATTGATGATAATCACCTTGATATTATCGAGAGTAGTGATTTGACGGAAACAATCGAGAACTTTATCAGAAGTAGCTGTACCGCCGATATCGAGGAAATTAGCTGGTGTCAAAACGCTCGCCACCACCACATCGACCGTTGCCATGGCGAGCCCGGCGCCGTTGGCGATTGTAGCAACCGCGCCGTCACAATTAAGTATGACGAAATTGTGTTCGGTAGAGTTGTCTTCGAATTGCCAATCCAAGTGGCGAAAAGCAGCTGCATCGTCAACGGTAATTTTAGCGTCGCCAGCGATTAACTTACCGTCAGAGGTGAGTACTAGCGGGTTAATCTCTAGTAACAAGCAATCATTGTCAATAAAACAACGATAAGCATTTTCAATAATATCTTGCAGCAAGAACGCTTTGCTAGCAATATCGAGATAATCAGCGAGCTCATCAGCTAAAGATTCGAATTTTTTATTGGCAATATCGCGCCGAAAAAAGGCTGCAGTATCTTGGCTTTCGATTTCGACACCGCCGCCAGCGTGGGCAAGCAGTTCAACGGCGGCGGTTTGGCGATTAATATTTAACGAAAAATAAAATTCGCGGCTGATATCGAGGATTTCTTCGGCTAGCAATTTTGACGGCAAAAATCCCTTGATTTTAAGATTGAACATTTTTCGGGCAATAGATTCTACATCTGACTGCCGACGGACTATTTGTACGCCGCCAAGTTTGCCGCGCCCGCCGATAGGAACCTGCGATTTCAGAACGATCGGCGCAGCGATAGCTTGCAATTCATTAACAGCGAAAACTTTGCCGCGCGGTATCGGCACTCCACACGCTGATAGTAGGTTTTTAGCTTCATATTCTAGTAGGCGCATATGGATTAATCCTCCCCGTAGAGCGTGTTTTGATAAAAAAACGTTCTACGGGTATTATTCATCTAAACTTTCCTGCATATAACGATAAACGATTGATATGATCTTTTTAACATCTTGATTGGCATTTTGATACAATAGATTATTAAAAGCTGTTTCTCTAAAATCGCGGATTGGTTTGCTTAGAAGTGCATGAATAAATGATTGAGTGCACCCTTCAATATGGTTAAAATCAAACACAATCATAAGTTTATTTCTCAGTAAAAAACTTACGAAATTTCAGCAGTCCAGTTTGATTGGGTAATGGTCCATCGTGGATAATGCTGCGGATGTAGTCGACAGGGACTTTGCGGTTTTTTTGAATAGACCAGCGTTTATGGTAAGCAGCAGGTTTACGAATAATTGAAGCTAGCATGCCTTTGAAAGCTGGCCAGCCGTTGCCATGGCGGACGGCGCTGGCGAAAATTAGCCAATATGTCAAGAAAAAGCGCAGGCCAATATACCAAAATAACTTCCCTGGAACGTTTTTAATGAAAACTAACGGCAGGTTTTTGAAAGTGTTGTAAACAGCCAAGCCAGGAACCTTTTTGCTGCTGGCGCCAACTTTGTGATAAGCGATGCCTTTGGGCGTAAAGCGGACCTTCCAGCCAGCTAACTGGGCGCGAAAACTGAGGTCGACATCTTCGTAATACATGAAAAAGTCCTCGTCGAACATGTCAATATCGTCAAACATTGCCGCGCGATAAATCGCTCCGCCGCCAGTCGCGCCAAAAACCTCGCCAGGCTTACTCGGCGCATTTTCAACAGGCTCGTCGCGGTTGCGCGGGCCGGGCAGGCCCCAGGTGGTATAAAAGTCGCCAGTTGTATCAAGCGTCTTACCATCGCGCCGTTGTAAAATACCAGTTGCAATACCGCATTTTGGCTGGCTTGACAGTTCGTCGACGAGTTCTCTACACCAGTTTTTGTCGGCAACGGCATCAGGGTTAAGTACGCCAATATATTCAAAACCTTGTTCGCGTGCATGAACTAGTCCGGTATTAATACCGCCGGCGAATCCCAGATTCTTATCGTTAGCGATAATTGTACAATCTACGGACGGATGTTCTGTCTGATACTGTTCGAAACGCATGACAGAGTCGTCGTGAGAATGATTATCAACGACTATGATAGTCGGTTTGAGTGTCTGTCGGGCCAGCGAGCTAATGCATTCGAGCGCGTCGTCGGCGCCGTTCCAGTTAAGGACGATGATGGCGAGATTGTTTTTTGTCACAATCTTATTATATAATGGCTGGAGAGACTATGAAAGTAGCGAGTGTATGGAATAGACGTAATAAAATATTGTTACGCGAGCTGGTTGTAACGGATTTTAAATTACGCTATCAAGGATCAATATTAGGTTATTTGTGGTCAATCTTAAAACCAATATTTTTATTTATTATTCTATATATAGTATTTGATAAATTCTTACGTCTAGGCAGAGATATTGAACATTTTCCAGTGTATTTATTAGTTGGTATTGTATTATGGAATTTTTTTACCGAGGCAACCGTACAAGGATTACAATCAATAGTTTCGCGGGGCGACTTAATTCGCAAGATTAATTTCCCGAAATTTATTATTGTTGTGTCCGGCACTATTTCTGCATTTATCAATCTTATAATAAATACAATTGTTATTTTGGTGTTTTGCGTAATCAACAGCGTGTCTATATCTGCAGAGGCGTTGCTTATAATTCCTCTGATAGCTGAATTGTATGTCTTTTCATTGGCGGTAGCATTTTTTCTAGCAACGCTTAACGTTAAATATCGAGATATCGGTTATCTATGGGAAATATTCTTGCAAGCAGCATTCTATGCTACTCCGGTAATATATCCGTTGCAAATGGTTGTAAAACAGATGCCGTGGGCTGCCTCATGGCTAATGCTTAATCCGGTTGCTCAAGTAGTTCAAGATGTTCGTAAGGTATTAGTGACGCAACAAACACTTCAGTTGTATGATTTGGTGTCGTTTCCGGTGATGTTGACGCCGTTTGTTGCAGTTATCATCGTAATATTGCTAGCGGTTTTTTATTTTCGATCTAACCAGCGGTACTTCGCGGAGAGTGTTTGATGTCTAAGGCAATTGTCGAGATTAGCAAACTAACGAAATCTTTCAAAATTCCGCTTGAAGCTAGTTCAGGTGTTAAACAACAGTTGATAAATATACTAAAAGGTCGCAAAGGCTATCGTGTGTTTACGCCGTTAAAGGATATAAGTTTTACTATAAACGAAGGAGACTTTTTCGGTATAGTTGGCCGCAATGGTTCAGGAAAGAGCACACTGTTGAAAACGATCGCTGGTATTTATACGCCAAATAGCGGTAACGTTAAAGTGCACGGTTCGCTAGTGCCGTTTATTGAGCTCGGCGTAGGATTTAATCCAGAGTTAACTGGCCGCGAAAATATCTTTCTTAATGGTGCACTGCTAGGGTTTAGCCATGAAGAAATGGAATCTATGTATAGCGCGATTGTTGAGTTTGCAGAATTAGAAGACTTTATGGAAGAACGGCTTAAGAATTATTCAAGCGGTATGCAGGTCCGTTTAGCCTTTTCAATTGCAATCCGCGCTCATGCTGATATTTTGTTGCTTGATGAAGTGCTTGCGGTTGGCGATGAGGCTTTTCAAAAGAAGTGCTATTCGTACTTTGATAAGCTTAAGCGTGAAAAACGTACCGTAATTTTAGTAACTCACGATATGGCAGCAGTCGAGAGGTTTTGTACAAAAGCAGTATTTATTGAAGACGGCCACGTTAAAATGATTGGTAAACCGTATCGTATTGCGGCGGCATATAGCCGTAGTAATAGCCAGAATTATGACCGGACGACTGGATTAAACAGTGATAACGAAGGGACGGTACCGTTCAAAATAGTGTTGCGTGGTACTGATGGTAAAGAAAAGACCATGTATGATTTCGAAGAAACTATGACGGTAGATTTGTCATGGCAGCAAAAGGGTGTTAAACATGTAGGCGTTGCAATTTTTCGTGAAAACGGCGAGTATGTTTACGGACCGAATACTTACCAAGAAAAAACTAGCGCTATCAAAGATCAATCAGCTCGCTACACTGTAAAGTTAAATCTTAATGAAGGCAGGTATTTTATCAAGGCCGGTTTGATGGGGGCTAATGATACAAAGGTGATTGCTTTTATCGAGGAAGGACCGTTTTTTTCAGTCCAACGCGATTATGGACATGGCCGCTGGGGCGGTGTGACGAAGCTAGATCACACATGGAAATAAAATATGCTGCAACGCTTGAAAAATATGATAAAACACAATAGAGCACTTTACTCTTTCTTGCTGTTATTGATTTCGCCATATCGCAACTATCTTGATTCGCGTCAGCGCAGGTTATATGAGTCATGGCAGTGCAGGTATGAAGATAAGCCTATAAATTATAAATTACGCAGACAGCCGCTAATGTCGATTATTGTACCGACTTACAATACTCCAACTAAATACTTGAGGGAAATGGTTCAGTCGGTTGAATCTCAATCATACGATAATTGGGAGCTGATTATTGTTGATGATGCGTCGCCTGATACAGGCTTGAAACAAGAAATCAGCTCTATAGCAAAGACTAATGCAAAAATAAAGCCTTTTTTTCTTAAGGCCAATCGCCATATTGCCGGGGCGACAAATTACGGTATCCATAAAGCTAGCGGGGAATACGTGGCGCTACTTGATCATGACGACGTGCTGCACCCAGACGCTTTATTGCGAATTGTCGAAAAGATAAATAATTTGCCAGATGTAAAATTTATATATACTGACGAGATTAAGCTTGATGAACGCGGACGACAATATCAACCATTTTTCAAACCTGATTGGAATGCTGATTTCTTGCGGTCGGTCAACTATATTACGCACTTTGCTGTCATACAGCGGAAACTTTTGTTGGAGTTGGAAGGTGAAGATGGCAACTACAACGGAGCTCAAGATTGGGAGCTTTTTTTGCGCATAACAAGAATACTGCAGCCGCAGCAGATTGCGCATGTTTCGCAAATACTCTATTATTGGCGTGTCCATAAAAATTCTACTGCACAAGGGTTGGACGCAAAACCTTATGTTATTGATGCTCAGAAGAGGGCTTTAAATGACGACATCAAGTGTCGTCAAGTCCAAGCTCAAGTTGTGCGCGATTCAATATATGATGCTCAGTGGCGGCTAAAATATTCTACGCTGCAAAATCTTACCATAAAAAATGTATTATTTAGCAAATCAACCACCGTCGGAGATGTCATTCGTGATGAAGCTGCTGATATAATAGTATTCTCAGAGACTATAATTAAAGACATTGATGATTATAGTGATATGGGTGATGTGATGCGACTTGATATCGGTGCAGTTGTTCCGTCTGTACTTGACGAGAGCCGAGTTATAGAAAACCTTACGTCAATTTTAGATAAAAAAATAGTAGAATGCATACAGGCGCTAAGCCGGCGATCCTTTACGAAACATATTTATCTAACCGCTAGGTATAATCTAGGTATGATAGATCTTCCCGTACTGTTTGTTGAACGGAGTAAGTTGGCTTTGATCGATGAATCGACAAAAATAACTAGCCGATCGCTAACTAAAGCTCTCTGCGATAAAGATCTAAGAACGTTATATAATCCGTACATGACGACTAAGGAGGAAAAATAATGATAAGTAAAGTTAATAATCTTGTAAAGAAAAGTGTTGTAATAATCAAAGATGATGGTGCTGTCCGCTTTGTAAAACGCGCAGCAAAGTATGCATATTATAAGAAATTTCCTGATAAAAAACAGCAAGTATATAAAGATATTTTATTTATTAACGGCTGCACTTTGCCGCACCCAGAGCGCTACCGGGTTGCTCACCAGATGGAGCAGCTAATGTCGCAGGGGTTAACTGTTGAGAGCGTTTTTTATGATAGATTATCGCTTGATCAATTGAAGTATTATCGCGGATTTGTATTTTTCCGCTGCCCAATAACTGATACGATTCGCGAATTTATCAAGCAGGCGCATTATTTTAATAAAACCTGTTTTTTTGATATCGATGATTTGGTAATTGACCAGAAATATACTGATTCAATCAAATATGTTCAGCAGATGAGTGTCGATGATAAGCGGC
Source organism: Candidatus Saccharimonadota bacterium (assembly GCA_905372275.1). Taxonomy (GTDB): domain Bacteria; phylum Patescibacteriota; class Saccharimonadia; order Saccharimonadales; family Saccharimonadaceae; genus Saccharimonas. The sequence continues at coordinate 6,175 of CAJPON010000009.1, read as the reverse complement.
TCTACGATGATGGTGTTAATCGGATGCGCGAAACGCTGGAGTTGTGCGATCATGTTGTTACCACGACCGCTCAACTGCAAGAGGAGCTGCAGCATTACACAAAGGGTGAAGTGCTGATTAACCGCAACGTTGCATCTGATGAAATGATTAAGCTATCTAATTTAGCGCTAGAGGCGGTTAGTAAAGACAGAGATAAAGTTGTCATCGGCTATTTTAGCGGTAGTATTACGCATAATGAAGATTTTGACCTTGTCATTCCTAGTCTTATTAAAATATTCGAAAAGTATCCGCAAATTTACCTTAAGATTGCTGGCATCCTGGACGTTCCAGAAGCTCTTGATCCGTATAAAGAACGCCTTATTACGTCAGGATTTGTTGATTGGCGGGAATTGCCAGCTGTTATGGCAGAGTGCGATATTGTTTTGGCGCCGCTGGTTGATACGATTTTCAACCGCGCAAAATCCGAGAATAAGTGGGTTGAAGCGGCTCTTGTAAAGATTCCAACCATAGCCAGCAATATTGGCGCTTTTGCAGAGAAAATTCAGAATAACGAAACAGGCATACTAGTAAACAATACTGACACAGAGTGGTTTAAAGCGCTTGACTTACTAGTATCAGACTCGGCTTTGCGCGGTAAACTTGCAGATAAAGCTCACGAGGAGATAATTCATAACTATTCGACGGTGTACACTGGCTATAACCTAGCTTCGTTTATTAGGAAGCATTTGGCGCGAAATATCGGTTTCATTCTGCCGTCGACCGATATTTCGGGAGGGGTAATTGTCGCCTTAAAGCATGCTGATGTACTAAGAAGACATGGCTGGGACGTGACGCTAATTGATGCAGTCAGTAAGCACGCTCTAAAAATTGCTAAGAAAACCTATAGCTATAGATATGAGTTGCCTGGATTTAATGTCGTTGCTACGCATAAAACTAAAATGAAAGCGTTTTTCGACACGCAGGTTGCAACATTGTGGTCAACTGTTGAGCTAGTTAAGAAGCAGCCTAATGTTCGTAATCGGCTTTATTTTGTGCAAAACTTTGAAACGGATTTTTATATACCAGGCACTGGCGAACCGCGCTTTTTAGCGAACGCTTCTTACTGCGATCAATCTGGTATACGGTATATTACGATGTCACTATGGTGTCAGAAGTGGTTGAAAGACGTCTTTCATAAAGAGTCCGAGTATGTCTCAAATGGAATTGATCTTGAATTGTACCCATATCGCGAACGGGACTTTACGGGCAAAATAAAGATACTTATTGAAGGCGACAGTAAAAGTGAGTATAAAAATACTGACGAAGCTTTTCGTATCGTTGAGAGGCTTGACTCTGATAAATTTGAGATTTCGTATTTATCATACCGCAAGGAACCAAAAGATTGGTACCGAGTCGATAGATTTTATAATCGTATTGCTCCAGAAAAAGTTGGAGAAGTGTACGCAAGCTGCGATATTTTGATTAAAACTAGTATCGTTGAGAGCTTTTCATATCCGCCGCTTGAAATGATGGCGACTGGCGGCGTATCTGTTGTAGTACCAAACGGCGGCAATGTTGAATATCTGAAAGATGATTACAACTGTCTGTTTTATCGCCAAGGCGATATCAATGCGGGCGTTGCAGCTGTCGAAAAGTTGCTAAACGATAAAAAACTGCGCGATAAAATCATTAAAAATGGTCAAAAAACTGCTCAAGCTTATCAGTGGAGTAAGCTTGAGCAGCGGATTGTTGATATATACAAATAGAGATTTTATTTTTCAACAAGCTTTATTCTAACAGCTTCAATGTGTGATCCTGGTTTATCGCCGGCGACCTCACCGTTCTTTTTCCACTCTTGCCAACCAATCCATGATAGGTGAGTTTGGTAGTAAATATCATATTTCTTGGCGTCGGTTTCACTGAGGGATAGTTTTATGCCATTGAGCGCTTTTGTTTGGCCGGTAGTGCCGCAGATTTGTTGTTCAGTCACAGGTATATCTGCCGACCAAGGGTCGTTAGCCGATTTTGACGAGCAGCGTATGGTGATGGTCGATCCGTCGCGTTGTGATATAGCTTTGGCAATGCGTAGTGCCTCAACGGCGAACGATCGCCCTGTTGTACCAGACATGACACCCTGAGAGACGTTCGGCATCCAGCCAACGTAGCTGACGTGGGTTGAATAGTTGAGATCATACAAATCTGGGACAGGCGTATTGGCTGGGTTGTAGAATGCACCGCTAGGTAGGGCGATTGAATTTTTTGGCACTATACGAATCTGGATGGCCTCAAGCTGTCTGGCTGCACCAGTTGATCCGGCTGGCTCGCCATTTTTTGCCCAGCCCATCCAGCCGACATACTGCGAATAAGCACGATACCAGATATCGTATGATTTTGCAAGGTCGCTAGTGAGCATAAAACGAATTGCTTCGACTGATTTGAACTGACCAGTAGTGCCTGATATTTCGTTTGCATTTTTCCAGTCTTGCCAGCCAACCCATGAGACGTGAGACGAGTAACGAAGATTGCCAGAAATGCCAGTTTTATTAATAAGAGAAGCTTTGACGGCTTCAATCCGACGGCTTTGGCCGGTAGTGCCGCTAATCATTTCATCAGTGACTGCTGGTTGCCAGCCAACCATGCCAACGTGCGAGCTAATTGAGACTGCTAACGGCGAAGAATCTCCCTTTGTGTTAATATTCTTGAAAGCTTGGCCTGAATCTTCTGGAGCGCTAGATCCTTTGTGAACAAGCCGGATTTCTAAGGCCTCTATGTTATTTCCAGGTCCGCTCGTTATGCCGGCTGGCTCGCCATTTTTTGCCCAGCCCATCCAGCCGACATAGCTGACATGAGCGCGGTAATATAAGTCATATTTTGCAGCAAGCGATCCAGTTGGTTGAATTTTGACTGCTTGAATAGGCCGGTTGAGATCGGTTGTGCCAGATTGCATACTTCCATAGACAGTTGGCTGCCAACCGCGTTCCTCGCTATACGATGAATAGGTAACTTCACCGTCGATACTGAAAGCTTGCATGGATTTACTTTGGCCAGTAAATCCAGTAATACCGCGATTGTGTACTAGTCCGGTCCAGCCATAGTAGCTAATATGCGACTTGAAACTAATGATTGGACGGCTGTACTGAGTCGATCCAAACCAGTCGTTCCAAACGCGCCAAAAGTTACGATTACCGTAAGCGCTGCAATGGTCGCCTAGTCCGTACATATTATTAAGAGCGGCCTGATTTGGCTGATACGGGGTGTAAGTATATAGTGCAGCTGTTGCTTTGCTGGCAATATATACGTCTCCAGCGCCGCAGCCGCGCTGCACTACATTCCACAAAATTGAGTTAGTAGCGAACGGTTTCTTGTAGCTCCACCACGGTTTTTCCATGTTGTCGAGATACCAGCGCATTAATTGGGCTCCAGATTCGACTTGCATTGAGAAGCCGGCATAATTGCGGTCGCAATTTGCGCTGCCGCCGGGGCCACTGTCTGGACAATGCGAACCCATAGCGTAAGTATATTGGCTTTGCAAAGGCCAATTATCCGAGGTAAGCGGGCCGGCCGATTCAGTAGCGATTTTAACTAGGATAACTTTCGGGCTTAAATTATTACGCTTCGCTGCATCGTAGATTATTTGCGCCGCACTGACAGCCCCTGCTGGTATTGAACCGCTAAAGTTATTTGCAGGAATGTAGTTGCCTGGCGAGTATTTAGGAACTTCATAATAATCTTTTAGACAGATATAAGGCGGACCTGCCCAGCCCCGCAAAGCGGCATATTGTGCGCGTGTAATATCACCTCTGCCTTTTTCGACAGCGCGCCCAGTTCCGTATGTGTCGCAATTTGGGTTAATACTATTGAGAAATGCTTGAATGTCAGCAACTGTCATGTCATCAGAATTAGTGAACACAAAGTCGTCAACGATATTTCCAGCGCGCCAATCGCTAGCGGTGACGGCACTCGATTGATTAGCAAAAAACACTAAACTAAAAACACCAATTGCAGCAACGGCAATGGCAGAGATAAATATTCTCGTTTTCACTATTAAATCTCCTTTGTTAAAGTTTTAGTTATAGGCTTGCCGTTGAGCGGTGTTACCGATAATGAAATAGTCCATTGGCCACCGCCGACTGAAGATACGGGTACTGAAAATCCAGCACAGGTAGAGTATTCTGGCTGGTATATAATATCAGCATTCTGCGCAACCTTTTTTCCATTAGCGGCTACAGTTAGAGAGCATTTGCCTTGTGAATAACCCTGTTCTTTCAATTTTACGATAATTGTAATGCTGTCTCCATCTCTGTTGGCTGAGAGCTCGGTTGACGAGTTGTTTGTTGGTACTGGCGCGGGTTCGCTTTTTTCAACTGATTTTTCTTTGTCGTCTTTTATGGTATTAAGGAATGATTCTTTGGTATCTTGATTGGCTTTTTCTTCAGATTTTTTTTCTTGCGGCGTTGGTTCCTTACTAATATTTGGCACGATGTCTTTTGGAAAAATTGAGATAACGCCAATCTTATCAAGTGCAAAGACACTTCCGCAAATCGCGATAGCTACAGCAAGGGCAGCTACTAGGATTTGTTTTTTTGAAAGATTTTTCTTTGTAATTCTCATATTTATGCTATTTTAACACAAAATAAGCACAAACAACAAAGATTGAAGCAAAAATTATTTATAAGTCCACACCGTCTCAAAAACATAAAAACTAAGTATTAGAGCTAGCCCAAAGAACATAATAAGGTTAAATACTTTTTCATTCTTAGTCCTTACATTAATATACTTCTGCAGCCATAATCCTACTGGCACTAACATAACTGCTGTTGCTGTAAAATATCTACCCTGAACACCATCCGCATAATACGCTCCCTCGCCAAACCTAAACGGCAATAAGGCCCATGCTGTATACATAGCATACGACACTGCACAAACAAACAACCCAATTGTCGCCAAATTATACACTGCCAGCTTCCCAGTCTGCTCTCCTAATAACTCCTGGTCTTTCTTGTTGTAATGAAGGAGAGAGAAGGAGAGGAGGAAAAAGAGTGGTATCAGCACAAACAAAGGCAGGTGGTATTTAAAGGATGAAAATTCACCAACACTACCGCGTAATACAGTATCCGTATACCCGATAGTTGGACTGATGTATGTATTAAACAATATGGTAATAAACTTAAGAGGGTTGCTATGTAGAGGGTTGTGAGCTGCTCCGGTGGTGAGTAGAGGCTGACCATATATTTTTTGCCAAATTAGTATGCTAATTATTGCGGCGATACCAGTTACTACCAATATAGTCCACTTCTGAATATTAAATGGTAGACGTTCGTTTTTGTTGGGTGAGAATAGACACTTTGGTAAAAACATAAGAGGAAATAGCAGTAAGGCATTTACAGATTTGGTTAGAGTAAGGAATACTCCTATACAGACAAGAGCGACTGTTTGTTTATGCGATAACTTATCCTTTTGGGTGAATAGGTTCAAGGTAAAAGCAGTAATTGTAAAGACTGCCACATTTGTCATGCAGTCGCTGGATAGCGACGCCGCCATGTGAACCATTAGTGGAATAAGTCCAATTGCTGTAAAAGCCCACTTGCCGATGCGCACCCATTTTATGACGAAAAAGACGGCTACTGAATAAAAAATTATATTAGCAATTCGTCCAAACAAAATAGTTAACCCAGTAGATCCTCCAAATAAACTTGCTATACCGATGCCGATTGTTTGCGGCAGGTGCATAATTGGTGGGTAGCCAGAGGCGCTGCTGCACTTATGAACGTCCATTATGTTTCGATCTATAGGTTTAGAATAATCAGCGGAAAAGTTACCTTCGTAAACTGCTTCAGCTCTTTTGATAACATCTTTCGGCAATGTACAGGGTGAGTTAGACTCTACGCGGCCTTGAGATATTCCGTAGGCGCGCATATAGTGCATGTTCTCGTCGCTAACAGATAACTGAGGGACTAGTATTGCCGACAACACCCCAAAAAATAAAGACAAAGATATAAAAACATTTTCAGGCTTTTTAATAAAATATAAGAATAAAGACCAATATTTTTTCATAACTGTTTTTATTCTAGCACATTGTCATGATTAGGATAGCTACTTAAATTTCCACACCGTCTCAAAAACATAAAACCCAAGCACTAAAGCTAGCCCAAAGAACATAATAAGGTTAAATACTTTTTCATTCTTAGTCCTTACA
>CAJPON010000008.1 GCA_905372275.1 Candidatus Saccharimonadota bacterium | reverse complement strand
ACTCTATGCTATATTAATACTAGCTTTTCGCTCAAGTTTTCGAAAATAAAGGGCGTGAAGTTGCCCTTTTACTTGAGCGAGTGATTCTAGGAGGAATCATGAAGCGTTTCATTGCCCGACTTTCTATCGAGTTCATCGTCATCGCGACCACGACCATCGTGGCCACCCAGCTTGTCAAGAGCGGGTATCTCGCCCTCGGGGTGAGTATCCTCTCTATCTACGCGATGTTCAGCCTCTACAGGATCGGCGTTGAGAAGATCAATGCCCAACGCGACAGAAACATCAAGGAGGCGCAGATAAACCGACTCGAGGCCGAGTTGTCCGTCAAGGAGGCGCAGATGCGCCGCCTTGAGGCGGCGCTCGTCGACGCCGCATCCGAGGCCCTTTGGGTCTCAGACATCGAGATTCGTGATAGCAAGGTAGTTTACAAGATCGATGCCCCTGGTCGCGGGCGCATTGTCATCTACCTCCCCATAGAAAAGGACGCCAAGAACGAGGACGCCCCCGCGGCGTCCAACAAGGGCTGATAAAGCCCGCTAGAAAATAGCCCGCCTAGAGGCCACCAGCCTCGGCGCAAGGCCTTTCTGGCGGGCTATTTTCTTTGGTCAAAATTATCCGCATCCTAGACTATTTCACCTTGACGCATTCGTCGCCCAGCAGTTCGGCCAGGCCAGCGCGCAGGTTGCGCTGAGCGTCAACCCGAAACGGCAGGCGGATGGCATTGGACTTATCTTCGCCCAGAATCATAATGATGTCGTTTTGGCCAGGGTTTTGGCTGCACAGTTTCTTGAGCGAAACCAGCAGGTCGCGATCACTCGGGTTTTTGACTTTGACATAGACAGTTTCCAGCTTTTCTAGCGGCTTGGCGATAATTGCTGGCGCCGCTTTGGCGCTGGCTGCAGCCGTCACAGCTGGCGCACCGTTAGCGTTTTTGCGCGGATAACGCTTGCTTTTGACAGCCGCGCGGCCTTTCGGCGCCGTCATTTTGCGGCCGTGGCTTTGGTATTCATTGAGTTCTTTGTCGGTGACGATATTGACCTCATCGGCGATGACTTTGGCTTCATCGGTCATGTTGCCGTCGCGGTCGCGAGCGTTGACAGTACCGCTAACTTTCAGCACGGCGTCTTGCTGCAGGCTGTCGCCTAGCTGTTCGTACAATCTCGGGAAGACAATCAGCTCCATTTCGCTAGTTTTGTCCTCGATACCGACAAACGCCATTTTGGTGCCAGCCTTGGTGACGATAGTGCGAATCGTCGATACCAAGCCGCCGACCGATACTTTCTGCCCGTCAATTTGCGGCGTGCAGGCATGCAGCGGAATGGTCTGCTCCTCGAAAAAGGCATCATAATTATCTAATGGGTGTGCGCTAATGTAAAGGCCCAGCAATTCGCGCTCCCACATCAGCTGTTCTTTGCTGGTGTATTTGACCGGCGAAGCCTTCAGCTCGACCGACGGCATCAATTTGTCGCCGCCGAGCGCCGCGAACATATCAACTTGCCCGCTGAGCGCTTCCTTTTGCAGCTTGCTGGCAAAAGTTAGAATCGTATCGAGATTAAATAGCAAATCGCTGCGGTCGCCTAGCGCGTCGAAAGCACCGGCTTTGACCAGCGATTCCCAAGCTTTGCGATTAACTTTGCTGGTACTGACACGTTTGGCAAAATCCTCGACCGACTTGAACGGGCCGTCGGCCTCGCGGGCGCGGATAATTTCTTCGACTGCGCCGACGCCGACACCTTTGACTGCGGCCATACCGAAACGGACTTGCTTGGCAGCTGGCACTACGCCGAACTCGACGTATGACTGATTGACGTCTGGCGCCAGAACCTCCAGGCCCATATGCTTGCACTCGGTAATTTCAATCGCCAGGCGGTCGATATCGTCATGATCGCTGGTCATTAGCGCCGCCATGAAAGCGTCCGGATAATGCGCTTTTAGATATGCTGTCCAATAGGCAATCAAGCCGTAACAAGCGGCATGCGACTTATTAAAGCAGTAATTAGCAAATTCCTCCAGTTGCGTCCAGAAGGTTTCTGCCATTTCGCGCGTGGCGCCGCCGACTTTGACCGCGCCCTCGACAAATTCCGGCTTAACCTTTTTCATCAGGTCGATTTTTTTCTTACCGACAGCTTTACGCAGCGTATCAGCCTGGCCGCCGGTAAAGCCGCACCATTCCTTGGAAATTTGCATAAATTGCTCTTGGTAGACCAGAATACCGTAAGTGTTTTCCAGCGAATTGCGCATACCCTCGTGCAAGTAGGTAATCGGCTCTTCGCCGTGCTTGCGGCGTATAAAGCTATCGATAAACTGCATCGGTCCCGGGCGGTACAAAGCCACCATAGCGATGATATCCTCGAAATGTGTCGGCTTGAGTGCCCGCAGGTAGCGTTTCATGCCCGCCGATTCTAACTGGAACACGCCGGTGGTGTCGCCGCGTTGGAATAGCTCGTACGTTGGCTTGTCATCTAGTGGCAAGTGCGCCAGATCGATTTCTTCTTTATAAACTTTTTTGATAATACGCATGGCATTATTGATAATCGTTAAGTTGCTGAGTCCTAAAAAGTCCATCTTCAGCAAGCCCAGCTCCTCAACTTCACCCATCGGGAATTGCGTGGCCACCACGCCTTTTTGCGCCATTTCTAGCGGAATATAATTAACCAGCGTGTCCGGCGCAATCACCACGCCGCAGGCATGAACACCGTGGCTGCGAATCGTGCCTTCGAGCTGGATGGCGTAATCCAGCACCTCTTTGGCGGTAGGGTTATTTTCATATTCCTTACGCAAATCGGCGTCTTCTTTGACGCTAACCGACAGCGGGATATGCCGGCCCTGGTTTGGCGGCGGCACCAACTTAGCCAAGCGGTCGCTCTCGGCATACGGCACCTCCAGCACCCTGGCGACATCGCGCACCGCCATGCGGCCGAACATCTTACCGAAGGTAGCGATGTTACTGACGTGGTCTTCGCCATATTTTTTAGCGCAATACTCAATCACTTCGTCGCGGCGGGTATCTTGAATATCGACGTCGATATCCGGCATGGAGATACGATCAGGATTAAGGAAGCGCTCAAACAGCAGACCGTACTTCAGCGGATCAAGGTCGGTAATGTTCAGCGCGTAAGCAATAATCGAGCCGGCGGCGCTACCACGGCCCGGACCAAAAACAATCCCTTGAGATTTACCCCAGTTAATAAAATCCTGAACAATCAAGAAATAACCCTCATAGCCCATATTGCCCATCACGCCCAGCTCCATCTCGGCGCGCTGGCGAACTTCGTCAGACAATTGCGGGATGATATCGTCAGGATCTAATTTCTCGGCTTCCTCTTTCGAAGCGCCATTATAACGCTGCAGCAAACCCTGATAAGTCAACCTCAATAGATACGAGTGCTCGTTCTCGCCTTCAGGCAGCGGGTATTTAGGAATAAGAATGCGACCCAGCTCAATTTCAACATTACAGCGGTCAGCCACCTTTTTAGTGTTACGAATTACCTCGGGATATTCCTCTCCCCAATGATCAATAATGTCGCGCGGGTCGGTCAAGTGCAGCTCAAAGTCTTTCAGACTCATCCGCTTTTCATCGCTCAAGTACGAACCAGTACCGACACATAGCAAAATTTCGTGCGCATCTTGGTGATCATGCGTCAAGTAGTGGCCATCGCAAGTCACTACCATCTCGATGTCCAGTTCCTTCGATAACTTAATCAAACCCTCGTTGATTTTTGCCTGGACGTCCCAGTGCGTGTTTGACTTCGGGTGGCCGTGGTCTTGTAATTCCAGATAGTAACGGTCGCCCAGAATCGATTTATACCATTTGGCAATATCGCGGGCGCGATCGTAGTCATCTTCTTTGAGTGCTACGCCAATTTCACCGCTAGCACAGCCGCTCATCACAATTAGCCCTTCATTCAGCTCCTCTAGCAAGTCGTGATCAATCCGCGGTTTGTAATACATACCCTCCAGATTAGCCTGCGTCGATAACTTCATCAGATTATGAAAGCCGGTATTATTCATCGCCAGCACCGTCAAGTGAAAGCGCTGCTTGTCCTTGGCCGGATCGCGGTCAAAACGCGAACGCGCCGCCACGTACGTCTCGATGCCGAGAATCGGCTTGATACCAGCCTTTTTGGCAGTTTTATAGTAGTCAAGGATGCCGCTCATCGTACCATGGTCGGTTACTGCCGCCGCCTCCATGCCGAACTCCTTGACCTTATCAACCAAATCATTGATTTTAGTCAAGCCGTCTAGCACCGAATGAAAGGTATGGTTATGCAGGTGCACGAAATCGCTCGGTTGCAGCGCCGGCTGGCCTTGTACTGAATTACTACCCATATCTTATGCTTATTATAACGCAGACTAGGTTGTTTTTGAAGACGCGCTGCGCCAATCTGCCTACACTTCTTGGCGCAGTAATTTTAAGGAGCAAAGAAGCTATTTCGTAACGCTAGCGCCGGCTATTTTGCATAACGCTGAGTATTTGATCGATAAAGCCAGCCACGCTCGGGACAAGTTGGCCGGTGAGATTAAGCACCCAAACCAACAACACAATCAGCATAGTACCACCTAAAAGCGACCCGAAACCGAAAAATATACCGCGAAAAAAGTTAATCTTGTAAATTTCGTAGCGATTGCGATTAAAATCATTGAACAGCTCCTCGAGCAAAGCCTGGCGCGAGCCTTTTTCGTTGTCATCATGCAGACGCTGAGCCATGCGGGCGAAGATATTATTGTGCTTTTTAGCCATAGATTTAGTTTGCCACAACTCGCCAGTTTTCACAATAAAAAAGCGCCCTGATTTACAGCGAAACAGAGCGCCTTGAGTATTTGATTAGCTACAATTATTTGCGCTTACTTGGGCGGTTGAATTCGTCCTTGGCGGCGTTAGCAGCACGGACAGCGCGGTCGCTATAGTCGTCAACAGTTTTGCGGCCTTCTTCGACGGCAGCATTGGCTTTGTTGCGGACATCGCTATAAACCTTCTCGCCCTTGGCCTTGACCTCTTCGGCTTTTTCGCCAGCTTCGTTCTTTAGTTCGTTAGCCTTTTTCTTGAGATCAGCACGGGTTTCTTTGCCTGATTTCGGCGCCGTTAGGACGCCAGCGACTACCCCGGCAACTGCGCCAAAGAGCGCCCCCAAAACAAATTTACGTTTTGACATAATTAGTCCTCCTTATTTTTATGTTTTTTAGTTTTGTACATCATCGATTTGATGATCTTGGCGATTGCTGCCGGTGCCACCATAGCAGCCGCGCTATTGGCAACCGACTCTACCTTGAGGGCAGTGCGCTCGGCGGCACAAGCCACCCGTTTGATTTGGCGGGAAATCTGGATTAGCTTGATCGTCAAGATAATTGCTAGCAGCAAGAACAACGCCAAAGCTGCCGCCAAAATGATGACAAGTATTTGAGCCCATTCCATCAATATTTGCGCTCCTTTTTGTTTATTTTAATACTGCTTTTTGCAGCTATACTCTCATTATACCACGTTCTGTCAGAAAAAGCTAGTGCTTTTAGCGATTTTCGCCGTTAATTCGCGATTGCAAGAACTGCCGCAGCGCTGGGCCGAGTTTTTGATGTTTCAATCCGAAATCAACCACGGTTTTGATGTATTCCAATTTATCGCCGGTATCATAATAAGTACCGTTGGTGATTTCTACGCCGTAAAAATCAAATCCATCGTCAATCATTTCTTGCATGATCGGCTGGACGGTGAATTCGCCGCGGCCATCAAAGTCATCGCGAGCCCGCTCGAGATAGCCGAAGAACTCGCCCGGCAGCAAATAGCTGCTGACGCTCGCCAAGTCGGACGGTGCGTTAGCTTTACCAGGTTTTTCAACGATATTAGTCATTTTAATGACGCCATCTTTGACTTGCTGGCCGTTAACTACGCCGTAACGATCGAATTCGGCGTCTTCGACAATTTTCTTACACGACAAGATTGCCCCGTCAAGCTGCTGCGACGCCTCAATCATTTGGCGAAAACGACTCGGGCTAGCCTCAATAAAGTCGTCGGCAAACGTGTAAATCACCGACTCGCCTGGCATAATCAAATGTGAAGCGCAAGTCAGCGGCGTGGCATTGCCGTACGGGCCTTTCTGACGAATATAGACGAAGTTAGCCATCTCAGACAGGCGCTGAACAATATCAATGAGCGGTTGTTTCTTGGCGCCGCCAGCGCGCAGGTTGGCGAGCAGCTCTTCGTTTGGCGTATCAAAATGGTCTTCGATCGCCCGCTTGTTGGCGCTACCGATGATAATGATGTCGCGGATGCCAGCCTCGACCAATTCCTCGACGACATATTGAATAATCGGCTTGTCAATTAGCGGCAGCATTTCTTTGGGCATGGCTTTAGTCTGCGGCAGGAAACGCGTACCGAAACCAGCGGCAGCGATGATAGCTTTGGTTGGTTTTTTCATAGTTTAACTCCTATTCTCTCCTCTTTCTGAAGTGTCGAACCTTATAATTTTTCGCGGATTAATCTCTGCGCCAGACTCGGGTTGGCTTGGCCTTTAGAACGCTTCATGACTTGGCCGACTAGATAGCCGATGGCTTTATCCTTGCCAGCTTTAATGTCGGCAATGGAAGCTGCCGAGGCCGGGTCGTTCAATACTTCGTCAACGATGGCAGCGATGGCTGATTCGTCGGATACCTGCAACAAGTTCTTTTCTTTGGCGATATCCTCTGGCATAACGCCAGCGTACTTTTCATTGAATAAATCGAGAAAGATTTCTTTGGCACTGTTCGAGCTAATCGTCCCTTTTTCAGCCAGCAGCGCCAAGTGCGTCAAGCGGCGCGGACCGACTAGTCCAGACTCAACTTTTTGATAGTCTAATTGTTCGTCTGGCGTAGAAGCAAATAAGTTAAAACTTCGTTTAGCTAGCCGGTCGTAAGTCTGGCGATCAACATTCAAATCCTCCAGCACTGACTGCTCGTTGCTGTCAGTCAGGGAGTAAATGGCGTCCAGAGTTTTTGCAGCTTCCTGATGAGCTAGCACTGTATCAATTACCGAATGGTCCAGCTTCAAATCTACCCAGCGCTCTCGATACTCGTTCGGCAACATCGGCACCTCAGCCTGAATCTGCGCAATTTCCTCATCGCTCAGCACCACTGGCGGGATGTCGGCGTCAGGCATGTAGCGATAATCCTGGGCGTCCTCTTTCGAGCGCTGCGAGGTAGTAACTTGTTTGTCATCGCTCCAGCCGCGGGTTTCCTGCACCACCGATTCACCACTTTCCAGTAGGTCAACTTGGCGTTTGAATTCGTATTCAGCGGCACGCTCGACGCTGCGGAACGAATTGAGATTCTTTACTTCCGCGCGTTTGCCAAGCTCGGTCGCGCCTTTCTTAGCCACCGAAATATTGACATCAAAACGCATGTTGCCGTGGTATAAATCACCGTGCGTCACGCCAGCGTAGACCATCAATTTGTGCAGCTCCGAAGCGTATGCCTTGGCTTCCTCGGCAGAATGCATGTCTGGTTCAGAGACGATTTCAATCAGCGGTGTACCAGCACGGTTGAGATCAACCAGCGAATAGCCGTCGTGGTGCGTCAACTTGCCAGCGTCCTCTTCCATGTGCGCATGATGAATCCGCACCCGCTTGAGCGAACCGTCTTCTAGCGGCGCATCGACATAGCCAGCCAAAATAATCGGCTGATACATCTGCGAGGTCTGATAACCCTTTGGCAGGTCAGGATAGAAATAATGTTTGCGATCAAACCGGCTAACGCGAGCAATCGGTGCATTCAACGCTTTACCGGCGCGCACCGCCAGCTCGACAGCGTGCTTATTCAGTACTGGCAGCATGCCTGGCAATCCAAAATCGATTTCATGCGTTTTTTCGTTTGGCTCGGCATTACGAGCATCATTATCAGCCGGGCTAAACAGCTTGGTTTTGGTCGCCAGCTGGACGTGGCACTCGATACCAATGGTCATTTCATATTGTTGTAAAATTTCGTCAGATACTGCCATTAGATTGCTCCTAAATCTTTCAATGCTTGTTTGTAAGCGGCCAGAGCGCGGCGCGCAATATCATAATTTATCTTGACATCGGATTCGTGCGCGATATGGTTGCGAATTTTGTGCGCGCCCCAGATATGGTTAGCATTCGACCAAACCTTACCAGCAGCCTTCATGCGCTCGCCCATAGTCTCGCCCTTGTAGTGGCTATCGCGCAAGGCTTTGTCAACAAGCTTATCAGCGTTGAGGATAGCTAGCTGCCAGCTGGGAGCACTTTCTTTGTCGAGGCTATTTTCGATCGCCAGCCAACGGGCGCGGAATTTTTCGACTTTGAGTTTCGGTGAACGCTTGCTAGCAAAGGCAATAAAAACCGCACCGACAATCGCCAAAATCAGTACCGCGATCAAAATAAACCACGTTGCGAAATTATTGTTCATTTTCACCCTCCATATCGCCTGCTAGCGCAATCAACTTAGCGTCGGATTTCATCGGACCGACTAACTGCGCACCGATTGGCAAGCCGCTAGAACTACTACCTGCCGGTATACTGATCGCTGGCAAACCTGCCAAGCTCGGCGGCACCGTCATGACATCCGCCAAGTACATCTTGACTGGATCGCTAGTGTTTTCGCCCAGACCAAACGCCGGCGTCGGCGCGGTTGGCAGCAGCAAAAAATCGTACTTCTCAAATAGCTTGTTGAATTCGTTAATCAAAACAGTGCGCGCCTTTTGAGCTTTCAGATAATATGCATCGAAAAAGCCGCTGGATAGCACATAGCTGCCAATCATGATGCGACGTTTGTTCTCGGTCATGAAGCCTTCGTTGCGGCTGCGGCCGTAGAGCTCGGCTAACGTTTTGACACCTTCGGCGCGATAGCCGTAGCGCACGCCGTCGTAGCGCGCCAGATTACTAGAAACTTCTGCTGGTACGACGATATAATAAATCGCCAAAGCATATTTAAGGCTTGGCATATCGACATCTTCGACCACGTGGCCAGCTGCGCGTAATTTATCGGCAAAATCATTAACGTTAGCGCGAACTTCTGCGTCGACGCCATTGCTCATCGCCTCGCTGATTAGACCAATCTTCAGATGCTCGCCTGCTGACTTTTGTATTTCAAAGTAATCTGGCAGCGTCGTCATATCCTTGTCGTCGCGACCAGCCATTACGCTAGTGACTAATGCCACGTCGTCAGCATACCGTGCGAAGCAACCCATCGTGTCGGTACTAGAAGCCATCGCCACCGCACCGTAGCGGCTACTCAAACCATAAGTCGGCTTGAAGCCGTAAACACCGTTAAAACTGGCTGGCTGGCGAATCGAGCCGCCAGTATCGGTACCAAGTGCAAACGGTACCACATCTAGCGCCGTTACAACCGCCGAACCGCCGCTAGAACCGCCGGCTACCTTGGTCTGATCAACGGCATTATGCGTCGCGCCAAAATATGAGTTCTCGGTCGAACCACCGTGCGCAAAAGCATCGAGATTCGACTTACCAATACAAATCGCGCCGGCCGCTTCAAGCTTCTCGACGACGGTCGCCTGGACTGGCGCTTCGAAGTTTTCAAGCATTTTCGCCGCCGCAGTCGTTGGCGCGCCAAACGCCAAGTAATTATCCTTGACCACGAACGGTACGCCCGCTAGGACGCCCGGATCCTCACCTTTTTTGATCTGCTCGTCGATCTCGTCAGCCCGCTGCAGAGCGCGCTCTGCCGTCAGGCTGAGCAACGCATGATATTCCTTGATTTCTTGAGCTTTGGCGAGCGACCGCTCGACTTGCGCCCGCGCAGTGGTCTCGCCTTTTTTAATCTTATCGACTAATTCAATAATTTTCATAATTACAACACCTTTGGCACCTTCACGCAATTGTCGCTTTGCTCGGCTGCTAAGGCCAGCAGCTGTCGCCGCGATACGCTGCTGTCAATAATTTCGTCGTCGCGCCAGACGTTTTGCAGACCCGTCACCTGATACGTCGGCTCCACGCCGTCGGTATCCAACTCATCCAGCTTATTGATATAATTGATAATTTTCTCGATATCGGCGCGAAGCGATTCAGCCTCCACGTCAGGCATCTGCAAACTGCTCAAGTGTGCCAAATGACGCACATCGTCGTTGGTAATTGTACTCATTATTCACTAATTATAACGCAGAAGCTAGAGAAGTGCCAAAATTTTTCATGACTTATTGGGTCGGAGCGGTCCAATATTGCGACAAGATTGCAGTTGTGTCAGCCGGACAAGCCTCCAATGCCTGCTGCCACGTCATACCGGTATCTTGTGAAAAAGTAGCCATAGCCTGAATTAGCTGATCAATCTGGGTATGAGTAATACTATAGCCGTTCGACGATTTAACATTCTCTACTCTATAGATATCACCATACGACCATTTCTCTATAGAAATACTATTATTGCTTGAGTCTTTTCCTGTATTAATCACTAGAGAGTCGCCATATCGCAGAAACTCCACAGAGGAATAATCTATCTCCCTAAGCTCTATCGTATCGTTGCCTCCGCTATCGCAAATCGTATCACTTCCGGAATTTTTAGCATACACATACGTGTCGTTACCTAGTCCACCATCTAGCTTGTCATTACCTACGCCACTATTCAAAGTATCATCGCCGCCGCAACCATACATCTCATCATTTTTGTTACTTCCTATAATTATGTCATCGGACTCAAATCCATAGTAGGTATCTTTGTCGGCGTTACTATACACAGGCTCTGTTATATGACGCACAGCATCTTGTATGTCACTCAGTTCCCAGATTGTGCCGTCCGTAAAGCAAATCTGCTCAATAGCACCAACGCCAACACCGTGAGAGCTTTTGCTGCTATCGGCAAAGAAGCCTATGACATCTAGCTGATCATCGGTTCCCTTTACTGTGAGTATCATGTCATTATTGTGTCGTTTTATAGTAATATCAGACGATGATACTCCTGGCAAAATGTTTATCTTATCACGGTTACCGCCATCGACGGGACTATCGTAGTATGATCCCACACGCCCATCATAGATAGTATCGTGCCCATACCCGCGACCAAATATATACACGTCGTTACCCTGCAGATCGTACACAACATCGTTGCCGGTTCCAGGATCGATAATATCGTCCCCTTCGCCAGTATCAATCGTATCATTGCCACCAAAAGCGTACACCACATCATCACCTGAATACGTTTTTATGGAATTGTCATTATCGTTTGCAGTAAGAATATCGTTCTGATAACTATATCCGTCAATCCTGTTAGGGTCATCGACGTTCATAGGTCCATCTACGTATCTAGCTTTATCTAATAATACATCAATATCCCAAATTGTACCGTCCGCAAACTGCACACGCTCAATCGCACCATAGCCCAGTTTGTCGTAACTGTTGTCATAAAAACTAGATATACACACAACGTCATCAGTACTTAAAATCTTTAATTCCAGATTGACTCCGCGCCTTCTAACTTGAATATCATCTGGCGATACGCCCGGCTGGAGTACTAAGACATCAAGACTGCCGCCGTCAGAGTAAGATATTCTTCCAGCATAATCGCGATATTGATGAACGTCGTTTATGACATCACGTCCATATCCCTTGCCAAAAATATACGTATCATTACCATAACCACCGCGTAAAATATCGTTGCCAGCACCACCGTCAAGAGTGTCGTTACCAGGAGTCCCATAGCTACTATCGACATCTGCCTGTAAGGTGTCGTTGCCATCACCACCATATAGCCTATCATTACCATAACCACCGTTGAGAATATCATTGCCACCATTACCATACAACAGATCATTACCACCCCCTGTCTCTATAATCTCGTCAGCCTTACTACCGGTAACTATGTCATCTTGCCCGTCATAACCGTATAACCGATTTGTATAACCCACAAAATATTCGTCTATATACCGAGCCTTATCCTTTATGTCATCAACTGTCCAAGTTGTCCCATCGGCAAAATGTACGCTCTCTATCATGCCAACGCCTTCATATTTCTGATAAGAATCATTACTAAAGAAATTCTTAACATATAGTGTCTCGCCAGTGCTTTTTATACGAAACTCTAAATCGTAACTTCCGCGACGATGTACTTTAACATCTTCTGGCGACACCCCAACCAAGAAGCCTATCGCGTCATTCTTGCCGCCATCTATATCATAATGACTACCCGCCCAAGAACCGATATCTTTATCATCTATAACATCGTGTCCGTATCCCTTGCCAAAAATATACGCGTCATCGCCAAGACCGCCCATTAGACTATCATTACCGGTACCGCCGTCAAGAATGTCATTACCATTACCGCTCTCTAAAACGTCGTCGCCAGCCATTCCATACAAAATGTCGTTGTTGTTAGAGCCGATTAAGCGTTCATCTGCGTTGCCAGCAGTGATAATATTGTCTTGGTCAAACCCGGTAAAGAGTTTTGAATCTGTAGGTGAAGACTCATCGACATAACGGGCTTTGTTGACGATATCCGCATATCTCCATACAGCATTCGTAGAAGTGAACTTGATTTTCTCTATTGCTCCCACTCCATGCTTGCCTGAATTTAGCCTAAAATAGTCTTTGACTAACAATATATCATTAGTATCTTTAATACGGAATTCCAGATCCCAGCTCCCACGACGATGCACCTTTACATCTTCTGGACGAACATTACTACGAAATATAATCGTATCGTTCTCGCCACCGCTATACGGTCCGCTAAAATCATACCAAACGCTAGGCGGACGTTCATCAGCAATAGTATCGCGACCATAGCCTCGACCAAAAATATATACATCATCACCATACGCGTCCGATAGTAAATCATCACCTGTTCCGCCATCGAGAGTGTCATTGCCATTTTCGCCATTTAAGTCATCGTTGCCCGTGCCGCCAAACAACATATCATCGCCATATCCGCCTTTTATTATATCGTCACCTGATTCTCCATACAGAATATCATCGCCCGATCCGCCGTATATAGAATCATCACCAGCTCCACCATATATATCATCTCGATACCCAGTGCCTACCATGGCATCGTCGCCGCCGCTAGCTTCTATAACAGCACCAATTCTTTCGTACCACCAGTTTCGAGTTTCCTCAGCCTTATTCCGCAAAATGCGTGGAGCGTCTATAACATCTTTGCCACCCGTACCATATATGTAATATTGCTCGCCAGCAGTCAGTCGCAAAAGGTCACTCCACAAATTAACAACAGTCTGCGCTGCCGCATTAATTGTGTCTTTTGCAACACCAACCAACGACACCACGCTATTTTGAATCGTATCACCGACTGCAACTGCTATATTCACTGCACCATCCATAATTGTCATAGTTATAGTTTTGGCTCCTATAGCTACGCTAATCACACCGTCTTGTGTTACACCAATGACCTGTGCGCCCGTCTGTAAACCATGCGCAACGTCAGCCACATTACTCTTAGGCGCATCATCAGACATAGTACCGTCTGGATTAAGAATAGCATCTAGACCATGTGCACCAGTAAATGCATCAGTAACCGTATTAGCTAGATTCTGTTCAGTGGACAAAATACCATATATAGCAGTATAGCCAATTTCACTAGGCAGATTACCCTCTTTTATGGCACGCAACATCGCCAGCGCAGCAGCTGTCTTTGCATTATTCATGTAGTTATTAAATTCTTTATATCCAGTATCTTTTTTGTATATAGTTCTACCTAGCTGCTTGCCATATTGACCGATATAGTCGTTCTCATTAACATAATCAGTGATAGCGTCTTTGAAGTTATCGGGGTTTACACTAGAAGGCAGAAATTGGCCAATGCCCGGAGCGTCAAACGTGATAGCTTTGCTAGCACCATTGGTCTTATACGACAAGAAAGAAGCTATTGCACCACCAAGAGAATGCCCAGTAAAACTACACGACGAGTAGTTATCTTTGCCGAGTTTATTGATAGTATCAATATAGAATTGAAAAGCATCACTAAATTGACCTGGCTCATTACGAAAAGCAGAGGTTACGGCAAGTTCATAATCGGTACCAAGGTCGCTGACGGAGTTAATTTCAGTTCCACGGAATGTAAATACTAATTCCTTGGTTTCTGGGTTCTGAAAAACAGCAGCAGATAGTCCAGAGGGGGAGGTGCGGATGTTGATGAGGACCCAGCTTGAAAGATCTTTTAGAGCTTTATTTTCTATTTTATTCATGAAATCGTTATCTAATGGTCCATCCGGCGAATACAATTTTCCAATTGTATAACCTACGTAAGCCTCAAGATTCTTATATGAGAGTGCGCTCACTGCTAGATATTGTTCTGTTTTCATATAATTTATTTACCTCCTTGTGCAACGATATTCTAGATTCTCTGCAAAACCACCGCTTTTGCTACTATCAAGACTTAATATACATCTCGCACTTCCATGTCCTGTATCATTAGCTATGAAGTCATAGACAATAGTAACGTTACGAAATCCAAAATCATACAAATGTCGCGCTACTTTCTTTAAGGAATCCTGACGATCTTTTGGCATCGCCCCCTGAGCGGGTTCAATATTTACCGTAATGCCTATACTGCCTGGATGTTTCTTCAGAGCTTCCCGAAGATCTTCATTTTTAAGCGAGCTGTGTAAGTTTTCTATATCTCCACTAATCCCTAAATGTATATTAACATTCTTAAGCTTACCATTGTCAAAAGAATCCTCTATTATCTGGCTTAGCTTCCCTTTATTCCTAAATTGCCACAAAGCACCTACATAGTTATCACCTTTTTTGCCGTCAGTATCTGAAATACGAAAAATCACCGACTGATTATTCACCGGTCTACCGTCTGCTATGGTCTGACCTGTTACTCCAAGACCAGAGCCTTCTTTGCGGATATTGTTTACTAGGAATCTTTCATTATATTTATTCTCTAAATAATTCTTCATATCGGCTGAAGTATTTTCAAAACTAATTATATTTTTTATATAAATTCCACCAACAATAAGCACAATTATGAGAATGAGAGCCACGATAGTATACAATACCTTTCGTGGTGTTGTTTTAAGTACAGTAGCTCCGGATCTAGATTGATTATTTTTAAGCATAGACATACTCCTTATTTATTGAACAAATTATTCCTATGTTACATTGACTCTCTTTCGCTTCGGGGTTCTGAAAAACAGCGGCAGATAGTCCATTTTGGTTGTTGGGAAGAAAGTTGATGAGTTTCCAGGAGCGGAGAGGATTGGAAGAGTTTTGGAGGGTGGAAAGCTCGGGGCTGGAAAGGTCATCCTCCTTAATTAACTTGTTATTAACTAGATGTTCAATAGTTTTATTCTTCATTGAACTATTAAAGTCTATATAGGATAACGCACTCAGACTTATATAATTTACAGGTTTTAAGCTCATTTCATTCCCCCTTTAAGCACTGCTTTAGATTCTCACGACTAAGTCGTGGAGCTGTATCATAGTCAGTTGTACATCTACGAGCTTTTTTGCCTTCCGTAATGAGAGTGTAATCAACTTCTACTCTAGAAACCCCCTGATCGTATATTTTTTCGATTATACCCATAGCATTACCTACAGCTTGATCCTCGCCATCAGTCTCAGTTGTCTTCAAGCGTAGTTTGTATATGGGATTATATTTTCGCTTTATATCAGCTAGGCTACTATTTTTCTTAATATTGAGTAATACTTCGTCTCCAATAATAAGCTGAACCGAATAGTCAGTCACTCCTATAGAACTCATTGATTGTTGTAATTGGTTGTATTCTTGTTTCGAAAAATAGAAATCTAAGTAGTCATCACTACACTCTGCACCACACCCTATATAGAATTTTAATTGAGGGCTTGAGACTGGATACGCATGAGATTTCCACGAGCCCCTTGCACCCAGACCACCATTTTTGTATTCGGGCCACTCAACAATAAAGCCTTCACCATACTTGCTCTTTAAATACCTCGCCATTTCTGCTTGCTTCACTAAGCCTTCTCCCGCAAAAAACCAGAGAATTAGCAATACCGATACTACAACGAGAGCGACTATAGCAAACAGTTGACGCTTTCCTAAGTTTTGTCTGGCTTTATCTTTTTTCTCTGATTTTTTCATAGCCCTTCTTGCCTATAGCGTATATTTTTATTTTAGCTGATGCATAAACTAAGCACAAGAAATATCGGCAACAAACTTTTCTGCATCAGCAAATTGTGTCGGTAGATTTAATGACATACCTAAAGCTATTTGAGCATCAGCGTTAGAGATATCTTTATCCGCCTCTATATACCCTTTTATGCTCGAAAGATCAAAATCGGTGCCTTTGAAACTAACACTATCTCGCCGGATGGAGATTGGAAGGCAGCGGCGCGGAGGCCGGAGGGGGTAGAGATAGAACTGAGTTATTTTTAGGAACGGAGAGGATTGGAAGAGTTTTGGAGGGTGGAAAGCTCTAGTTTACTAGTCTTAAAATCTTCAGTGTTACTATAAAGTTTATTCTTCAGAATGTAACCAATATCGTGATTTCTCGCGTTGTCCTCAAACTGTGCACACGCTAACGCGCTGAAGTTTATATAGTTTATTGCTTCCAAACCCGTATCCATTGCTTACCCCCATCACCTTAAGCAGTTCTTTATATTATCGTATGAGTTATCAAATGGTTTATCGTAAGTAGTTTTGCATTTTTTAATTATCCCCTGTCTATTGGT
Source organism: Candidatus Saccharimonadota bacterium (assembly GCA_905372275.1). Lineage (GTDB taxonomy): Bacteria > Patescibacteriota > Saccharimonadia > Saccharimonadales > Saccharimonadaceae > Saccharimonas. Next base: position 21,655 of record CAJPON010000008.1, on the reverse strand, counting down.
TATAGAATAGTTATAATTGACATTTTTTATGCCACTATTGGTAACGCTCTTGGCAATACGTTCCATGTCACGCACAATATCATCATACGAAGTGTTTTGCAGCTCGAAATACGATAAATTAACATTATACGCTGGCCCATAATCTTGCCTTATAATCTCCTCCACCTTCGGATTATCTGGCAGTGCAGTATCAGCTAGCGGTTCTGCTAGATAAATTTCTACCGAAACTTTAACCTTCCACTTTGAATTTGAGACATTTTGCTGAGCTACTTTATTCAGACGAGCCGTCTCGCGCTGAGACCAGATTTTTGCAGTATACTGGTCAGAAAAACTATTTCTGTTTTCTGCTTTTATAATTCGGAATGTTGTGTCTTTGCTGCTTACAGGATGAGCGTCTGCACCCCAAGTACCTTCAACACCAAGGCCAGCAGCAGATAAACTAGGCTCTCCTACTACAAACTCCTGATTATACTTTTTTCGGAGGTAGTTTGACATACTTAGAGCGGTTGACCATTTTCTAATTACGCTGCATGACACAAACAGCATCACTATAGCGATCACTATGAGGACTACTTTTAGTAGATGTCTTCTCCAGGGTGATGATTTACTATGGTTTTTTATCGCTTTAGCACTACTGTTGACCATTATTCTACCGCCTTAAGTTGTTGTGCTTATACTTAGCTATTTTAGCTTGAACGATGCTGATTGTGCAAGTAGCTACTTACCTCGTTCTTTAAATTCTGTATCAAGGTTTTAGACAAAGGCTTATGCTTTATGTGACCATCGCCTTGACGACATAAAAAGGGCTAGTCATCCCACTTATGCTACAATAAGATAAGTTATGCCGCATCAAATCAAAAAGAAGCTAGGAGTGACATTATATAGAGGCGGAGCGGAGTTCCGTGTGTGGGCGCCTTTTGCGCGGCAAGTATTCATCAGCGGGACGTTCACTGCGGGCGAAAAACAGCCTCTAACCAGCGAGGGCGACGGCTACTGGTTTGCGCTAATCCGCAATGTCGAGCCGGGCCAACAGTACAAATACATCATTGAGACGCCCGACGGCCGGCTGCTCGAGAAGAACGACCCGCGCGCTCGAGCTATCACTAGCAGCGATAAGGGCTTTTCGGTGGTTGTCGACAATAACTTCGATTGGCAGAACGATGCTAATTTTGCCATGCCGCCGCGCCAGGATCAAGTCATTTACGAGCTGCACGTCGGTACTTTCAATCGTCCTGACGCTGCTACTTCTGGCACCTTTGACAGTGCGATCGAAAAGTTGGACTACTTGCGAGACCTCGGTATTAACATTATTGAGCTGATGCCAATCACCAGTATGGCTTTCAGTAACGGCTGGGGCTACGCGCCAAACCACATTTTCAGCGTCGAAAGCATGCTGGGCGGGCGCCACGGCTTGATGAAGTTTGTACGTGAATGCCACACCCGCGGTATCGGCGTAGTGCTAGACGTCGTTTACAATCATTTTTATGGCGACACTGATCTATGGCAGTTTGACGGTTGGAGCGAGAACGACCGCGGCGGGATTTATTTTTATAATGACGAGCGCGGCGATACGCCGTGGGGCGGGCGTCCTGATTTCGGCCGGCCGGAAGTCCGGCAATTTATTCTCGACAATATCACAATGTGGTTTAACGAATACCACATGGACGGGCTGCGCGTCGATAGCACCATTTACATGCGCAATACCGAAGGCCGCGACAATGACCCCGAGCACGACATTGCCGACACTTGGAGTTTGTTGCAAGATATCACTGAACTAGCGCACAAGATCAAACCAGATTCGCTGATAATCGCCGAAGATGCCGCCTGCAACCCCGCGATCACGGCACCGCGCGCTAACAACGGCTGCGGCTTTGATGCGCAGTGGGAGCTGGGTTGGCCGCATGCTTTACGCGATGCGCTAGGGCTGACTGCTGGTACGGAACCAACTTTGCAAGGCATTCGCTATGAATTTTCTCACTCGTACAATGGCAATGACTTTGAGCGGGTTATTTTTAGCGATTCGCACGATACTGCTGCCAACGGCTCGGTGCGGCTCAACGAAGCAGCCGACCCCACCGGCGGTACAACGCTATATGCCCGCGAGAAAGCTCTGCTGGCCGACGCCGTCACTTTGACATCCGCTGGTATACCAATGATTTTACAAGGCAGCGAGTTTTTGCAGGACGGCTCCTTCAACGATTGGGCAGCCCTAGAATGGCGCAAAACTGAAAAGTATGCCGGCATCCTGCTAGCTCACAAGCACTTACTAGCACTACGGCATAACGCTTACGATACAACGCGCGGCCTGCAAGGCAATTCGACCGCCCTTTTCCACGCCAACGATGACAACTGCGTTATCGGCTACCACCGCTGGGATAAGGGCGGCGCTGGCGACGACGTGCTAGTAATTGTCAATTTCAGCGACCAGCACTTCGATCATTACGATATCAATTTGCCGCTGCCAGGACACTGGCATGTCCGCTTCAACAGCAGCTGGCACGGCTATAGCAAGGATTTTCGCGGCGTGCATTTATCATCGGTAACCACGCATAAAAACGGTACAGCCACCATCACGCTGCCGCCTTATGGGGTGTATATTTTGTCGCAAGAGTAACTACCTTATCTTATATATTATAGCATATTTGATGGTATTATGTCAAAAAATCTTGATTTAGCTAGAGAAAAAGCAGATCGTAGCTATATCATTAGCCTCAACCGCAGCCCTGCCACCAACTGGATAAGTGAATTTCGGGTCGGTATGGCCAAAATCTAGATTAGCAATGACTGGCATAGCCTGTTCAACGTTTTTGCTGAGAATAATATCCCTAAGAGCCTGCTCTGTTGGCTGCGATTCCTGTTGGAAACGCCCGATCAGAATAGCTTTGACCTGGCGAAAATACGGCTGCTGCACTACCGACTGGAAATTGCGCTCGAATGTCTCTAAAATCGAATCGTAGCTATCGTCCTCGATACATAAGATGATATCGCCAGCAATGCGCGGAAAATACTCGGTGCCGTTCAACAAATTTAGACTGCACATATTTCCGCCCAGCAAGACTCCTTCGGCTCTACCTTTTTGGATGATTACTGGACCGTTGTTTGGCAGAGTGGCGCGCGAGGATTTTTCGTCGTAATCCCAAGGATAATCGTAAAAGTTCGCCGACGGCGCAATTTCGTACTCATCCGGCTGATCCGCAAACAAACAGCGCTTAAAATATTCCAGCGAATAGCTATTTTGCGGCGGCATACCAAAGCAATAAAAGTTCGGCGCAGCATATGTGATTAAGCCAGTTTTAGCTAAAATAGCATGATTCAACACCGTGATATCCGAAAATCCGGCAAAAATCTTCGGGTTAGCGTCAATTAGTTTCCAGTCTATTTTGTCGAGCAACTGATTTGAATTAAAACCGCCAATGGCCGCCAAAATCGCTTTAACTTTCGAATCGGTAAATGCAGCGTGCAAATCGTCGACCTTCTCCTGGTCGCCCGAACAGCCGCGCTGAGACCGTGAAAAGGCATTTTCACTAAACGCCACTGTCAGACCGAGCGATTCCAATGCCGCTGTCGCCCGCTGCAAAACAGCCTCGTCAATGTCGCTAGCCGAGCGCGCCAGTGCAACGATTCTAATTTCGTCGCCAGGCTGCAGTTTGTTTGGTGTCATTTTGATCCTTTCTGCTAAAGTTTTCGTTACTAGCCCTACATCTTCTCACGAATCTCGGCGATTAGGTCACGCAGGTCGGCGGCGCGTTCGAATTCTAAGTTAGCGCTAGCTAAATTCATCTGCGCGGTCAGGTCTTTGACGAGATTTTTGTACTCATCGCGCGGGATTTTGCGCAGGTCGAGCTTTGGCTTGTCATCTTCTTTTTGCGGGATGATGGCGCGCAGGCCTTCGTCGATTGCTTTGCTGATACCGCGCGGCGTGATGTTATGCTCGCGGTTGTATTTCTCTTGAATCTGGCGGCGACGGCACGTTTCGTCGATCGCCAAACGCATGCTATCGGTCATATTGTCGCCGTACATGATCACCTTGCCGTCGACGTGGCGCGCTGCTCGGCCAATCGTCTGAATTAGGCTGCGTTCGCTGCGCAAAAACCCTTCCTTGTCGGCATCCATAATCGCCACCAAACTAACTTCTGGCAAGTCAATCCCCTCGCGCAGCAAATTGATACCGACCAGCACGTCATAAACGCCCATCCGCAAATCGCGCAAAATATCGCCGCGTTCCAGCGTGTCGATTTCGCTGTGAATGTAAGCTGTCTTGATACCGATCTCCGTCAAGTAAGTCGATAAATCCTCTGCCATCCGCTTGGTCAAAGTAGTGACTAGTACGCGCTGCTCTTTGTCGACGCGGTCGCAGATCTCGGCGATCAAGTCGTCAACTTGCCCGTCGGTCGGTCGGACGATAATCTCTGGATCAAGCAAACCAGTCGGGCGAATTACCTGCTGCGCTGGTGCCGGACTGCGCTGGAGTTCATAATCGCCAGGCGTCGCCGAAACGTAAATGACTTGGTTGATGTGTTTATTAAATTCGTCAAAGCGCAGCGGGCGGTTGTCTAGGGCACTCGGCAAGCGAAAACCGTACTCGACCAAGACTTCTTTGCGGGCGCGGTCACCATTATACATGCCGCGCACTTGCGGCACGGTAACGTGGCTTTCGTCGATAATCATCAAAAAGTCGTCTGGAAAGTAATCTAGCAAAGTCGCTGGCTGCTCGCCCGGTTCGCGGTTGGTTAGATAACGGCTGTAGTTTTCGATACCTTTGACGAAACCAGTCTGCTCTAGCATCTCGAGGTCGTACTTGGTACGCTGGCTGAGCCGCTGCGCCTCCAACAATTTGTTATTTTTCTCGAACCATTCGACACGCTGCTCGTACTCGGCGCGAATATTTTCGATAGCGCGCTTGATCTTTTCTTTCGGCGTAGCGTAGTGGCTGCTCGGAAAAATAGTGAAGAGTTCCGGCTCTTCCAGAATCTCGCCAGTCAGCGGGTCAATCCGCGTAATTCGATCGACGTCATCGCCAAAAAACTCCACTCGATAAGCCGTTTCACCGCCCGCCGGAAAGACATCGACCACGTCGCCTTTGACGCGAAATGCACCGCGCGCAAAGTCGACATCGTTGCGATGGTACTGAATATCCATCAGCTGGCGCAAAAATTTGTCTTGCAAACGCCGCTCTCCGCGCTTAACGGTAATCGACAAATCATAATAATCCGCCGGCGAGCCCAAACCATAAATGCAGCTGACGCTCGACACGATAACCACGTCGCGCCGTGTCAGCAAAGCGTCAGTAGCAGCATGGCGCAAGCGGTCGATTTCTTCGTTGATTGCCGAATCTTTCTCGATATACGTATCGCTCGACGCGATGTAAGCTTCTGGCTGGTAATAATCAAAATAGCTGACGAAATAATGAACTTCGTTGTCAGGGAAAAACTGTTTGAATTCGCTAAACAACTGAGCAGCGAGAGTTTTGTTGTGCGCCAAAATCAATGTCGGCACATTCCTCTGAGCGATAATGTTCGCCATTGTAAAAGTTTTACCGCTACCTGTTACACCGAGTAACGTTTGCTCGCGCTGGCCGTCGTACAAACCATTCAGCAACTGGGCGATCGCTTGCGGCTGATCGCCAGTCGGTTGATACGCAGACTTTAGCCGAAATCGCTGACTATCCATCTGGTATATTTTAACATTTTTAAGCTAATCTAGCTAACCTTGGCCATAACGTTTGACACTAACCTGCGGGTCGCTGCTATCGTGTTCAACATCAGCGTATTTCTTGTCAAGCGCCTCAATGACTCGCGCCACTAACCGCTCAGGGTTTGCATCGTAAATGACATCTTTAGCACCTGGCGCCCAAACGTTCTTAAGCAAAGTAATCGTGTAGTCAGCCAGGCCGCCACTACCCAGCAAGATACCGCAGATTTTACGGCTTTCGAGAGCTGTCGATAGCTCGTGCAGGCTGCCCATTCGCCCGCCGACAGTAATCACCGCATCGGCACTGCGCACCAGATGAACATCGCGGCCAACATATTCCATACCGGTGAAGTTGATATAGTCGAATTCGGCAGTCGGCAAACGGTAAGTCGAAATATGTTCGCGAAACGAACTAGCCGGCGAGAATCCGACCGACACGCCTTTGGTCTGGCTAACACTTTTGAAGCCGCGCGCAGCAAAGTGCGGCAAGCCGACGGTAGCGCCTGTCAGCAATGTCTTGCCCGAACGTGCGATTTCGGCGCCAATCGCAAAAGCTTTTTCGTGAGCGCTATCAACTGTCTCGCCCGACGCCGCGCCCGATACGCAAATCTGGTATTTCATTATTCTCCTCGTTTCGGTAATTGTTTCTCGGTGATTGGCATAGCGTGCAGTTTGACGCCTTTATGCAAAATACCGTCCTTGGCGCCAATTTTGGTGACAACGCTAGTCGAATTGGCGCTAGCGAAAATAATCGATTCTTTTAGGCTTTTACCTTGCGCCCACTGGCTCAAAAAGCCGCTAGCAAAAGCATCGCCGGCGCCCGTGCGATCTACTACTGGCACGTCTTCATACATACCAGCGCGCACCAATGTCTTACCGTCTGTCGCTACCACGCCATTCGGACCGTCGCTAACAATCACTGTCGGACAATAGTGCAGCGCCCGCAGAGCCAACTCCTCGATAGTCTCGCCAGCCACTAGTTTTTGCATCTCTTCTTTGTTGGTACAAAGCACGTCAACTGTATCCAGCAAGCCTTTCAGCTTTTCTGGATCAGCTAGCTCCGGACCAGCCGGATTGAGCATGACTTTGGCGCCAACGCGCTCAGCTTCGTCTAGAATCACCCGCAGCACCGTCAGGCTATTGTCGGCTAGCGACGTCGGATAGATCCAATCGGCTTGGCTGATAGCCTGCAAGTTCAAGCGGCTAGCATCCTTGCCAAATGTCCGCCCGCGGTGGTTCAGAATAGTTCGCTCGCCATTGGTCGCGATCAAAATCACTGAATAGCCAGCTTGCATTCGGTCATCGATCAAAACGTCGCGCGTATCGACACCCTCGGTATCAAGCGCCGCGATTACTGCCTGGCTGGCCGAATCATTACCCAGCGCCCACATATAGCGGCTGTCTAAGCCCTGGCGGGCAAACGTTGTCGCAACATTCGTAGCATTGCCGCCAGTGCTGAAGATCACGTCTTCGACTTCCATTTTGATACCTAACGGCAGCTCGGTAAAGACTTTCTTACCGCGAGTATGCGGATCGAATTCGTTACTGCGCAAGAATACGTCTTGCGTGCCTTTGCCGATTGCTAAAATTTTAACCGCCACTAAAGCGTCGCCTTTCCGGCACTGCCAAAGGCGCCAATTTTCTCTTCAACAACTTTTTGGACAGCATCGTAAACTTCGGGCATCAGCTTGAAAACAGCGTATTCGTCAGGATTCTCGCGTAACACCTTTTCGAGCGTAGTGCGGAAAGCATAGCGCAAGTCGCTGTTGATATTGATCTTGCTAACGCCAATTTTGGACGCGTCCTCAAAGTAGTGTAGCGGCGTGCCGCTACCGCCATGCAGGCTAATCTGGCAATCAATCGCCGCACGAATTCGACGCAGCAAATCTAGGTCGAGAATCTTCGGCACCGGATACAGCCCATGCAAGTTCCCAACCTGCACCGCCATGGTATCGATACCCGTGGCATCGACAAAACTCTTGGCTTCCTCGGGCTTGGTATTCCATTTTTTAACTTCTTCGTAGTCGATCTCTTCTTTATGGAGATTGGAGTCGCCAAAGAAATAGCGCTCCTCGGCCTCAACCAGCGCGCCCGTAAACTTAGCGTATTCGACAACTTCGCGAGTTTTCTCGATAATTTCCTCGAGCGAAGCATCGTGGTTAGCCTGCGAAATATCGATATGAATAAATTCAAAGCCAGCATCAATAGCCTGCTTGCAACCCTCGACTGTCGGCGCGTGATCGAGGTTGATATACATCTCGACACCGTAGTTTTGACTATAGTTATCGACCAAATCGCGAATATTTTCGTAGCCGCCCAGCGAAGCTGCTTCGTTAGCGCTGACTTCGACCATCACTGGCGCGTTGGTTTTTTGCGCTGCCTGGCAAATCGCACGCAATGTTTCTTGATTGTCAATGTTAAAAGCTCCCACCGCGAAACCCTCTAGCCGGCTGCGTCGCATTAGGTCGCGCGCCCGGCTGGTACACTGGCGAATTTCATCAATTGATAAACTCATCGTTGTCTCCTTTCCTTAAAATCCTGCATGGTATTGCGGCACGCGATCAACAAATTCGCGCGTCTTCTGAGCGATACTCGCTTCATCAAGTCCAAAGGCTTGCAGCAACTCGCCAGCCTCGCCGCTCTCGCCGAAACGATCATTCATGCCGATGCGCAATAATGGCGACGGCAGCTGTTCGCCTAGTAGTTCGGCAACAGCGCCGCCCAAACCGCCAGCAATTTGCGCGTCCTCAACTGTAACTACCCGGCCAGTTTTGCGAACACTGGCCAGAATCGTCTCGTTATCGAGCGGCTTGACCGTCGGCACATGTACCACTTCGACCGAGACGCTGCTACTTTGCAATTCGTTAGCTGCTCGCAGCGCGTACGCCGTCATGATGCCAGTGCTGACAATCGTCGCATCGCTGCCCTGGCGCAACACATACGCCTGGCCAATCTCGAATGGCGAATCCAGTGTACTGAATGTCGGCGTAGCAGCGCGCGTTAACCGCAAATAAGCCGGCTTATCAGTCCTGGCAAGTGCTTTAGTGGCTTTCTCGGCCTCAATAGCATCACCCGGGCAAACGACAATCATGTTCGGCAACACCCGCATCAACGCGATATCCTCAAACATTTGGTGGGTAGCACCATCCGGCCCAACCGTTGTACCGCTATGTCCGCCGACAATCTTAACCGGCATATCATTAAGTGCAATCGTCGCTTTGATCTGCTCCCAGCTGCGCCCCGGGTGAAACGCCGCGTAACTGGCTGCAAACGGAATTTTACCAGCGCGCGCTAGGCCGCTTGCCACCGTCGCTAGGTTTTGCTCGGCGATACCGACCTCGATATAACGCTCAGGAAAAGCCTTGGCAAAGGCATCCATTTTGACGCTCTCGACCAGATCGGCGCACAGACCAACTACTCGCTCATCAGCTTCGCCGGCTGCTTTCAAACCGCGCCCAAAACCAGCGCGCGTAGCTTCTGCTTCTGGTTTTTCATTATAAATGTTGTCATTTAGAGGATAATTATACACGGCCTTCTCCTGAATATCGTTTTGCATCTTTTTTCTCGAGAATCACTAGCGATCGGAACATCGCCTTGGCGCTTTCTGAAACAGCGAGCGATTCTTTATTGTTGTATAAGTACAATAAGTAACTTCCTTTACCGTATGCTCGCGAGCAAATCACTGACAAATGCGGCTTGCCGCTGCTGTCATTAGCCAAAACGCGAGCACACAAAAGTTGTACAGCGCCGCGGTCATTTGCGAAATCAGCAAATGACTGATACCACTCTATACCAGTCACCAAGTCACCGTTACTCTTCGCATTTCCGATCTTGTCTTCGATAACTTTTCGCGAATTAACTCTATCAGAACTACTGATAAAATTTTCGCTACCAACCACAGATATAGTCATTAAGAGTCCGCTGCCATCAGAATACCAATGAACGCCATTATCGTTTTCCTTTTCAGTCCAACCTTCTGGCAATTTGCCGTTTTCGATGCGCCAAACTGGCGAACCCTGCGGCTGGTAATTATCATCAAGCGAGACGCTTCGGACAGTTCTGGCGCTGTCCTTTTCCTTGGCTTTGTTATCGCCGGCGTGATCAAACTGCGAGAAAAGCGGCTGCATCGCCCCAGACACTAGAAGTATCGTAACGATAATAGAAATAACAAGCGTAACCGAATTAATAATAATACCGATAACACCTGCTACTTTCGAAGTACCGTAGCGGTTCGCCTTGACAACGCTAGCAATGCCCAGAGGCAAGCCAATCATACTCATCCAAAGCAAGCCAAGTATGATACTAACAGCACCCATCCAGTTGCCCGGCGACTGTGTTGGCGCAGGCTGCGAATACGGATAAGCGTAAGGGCTAGCCGGCGGATAAGCATTGTTTGCTGGCGGAGCGGTGTACTGTGGAGCAGCATATTGCGGCGCTGGCGGCGAAACAGGCGGCGCTGAGGCAGCTGGCTGAACTGGCGGCTCTGACGGAGCAGATGCGACCGAAGACTTCGGCGGTTTCGGCGGCTTTGGCGGAGTTGGCGGTTTCGGCGGCTTTGGTGGAGTTGGCGGTTTCGGCGCCTTGGACGGCATCGAATTGTTAGACGATTGATTACTCATAATATCCTCCTGCATCTTGCTGCGATTCTGAATGTGTCAAATCAGCCAGCGCCGTAGCCGCCTGATCGCTTGATGGCGCTACGCCGTGCCACTTGTAATCGTATTCCATGAAGCCAACACCACGACCCGGAATCGTATGCGCGATAATGCAGCACGGCCGATTCTCGATCGCCTTGGCTAAGTTTACTGCGTCGATGATGCCTTCAATATTGTTGCCGTCGATTTCTTGGACGTGCCAGCCAAAACTTTCCCACTTGCCGCGCAAATTTTCCAGCGGCATGACATCTTCGGTCGGACCGTCAATCTGAATGTTATTACGGTCAATGAAGAGGATTAGCTGGCGTAGTTTGTACTTACCGGCAAACATCGCCGACTCCCAGATATTACCTTCATCAAGCTCGCCGTCGCCGGCAATCGCGTACACCCAGCGGTGGCGCTGCTTATCCAGATACTGCAACGCATACGCGTAACCCGCCGCTTGACCGATGCCGCTGCCTAGCGGCCCGGAAGTATTCTCAAGCCCTGGTAACTTGACGCGCTCTGGGTGGCCCTGCAGGCGCGATCCGAGCTTGCGTAGCGTCGACAGCTCCTCGACTGGGAAGTATCCTGCCTCGGCCATGGCCGCGTATTGTACCGGCACTGTGTGGCCATTACTCAACATAAAGATATCGCGCTCTGGCCATTCAGGGTTCTGCGGATCGATATTCATAATATTGAAATATAGTGCCGTGACGATATCCGCCAGCCCCAGCGCGCCGCCTGGGTGCCCGCTCTTGGCCAGCTCTAGCATGTGAACGACATCGCGCCGCACATCGTTGGCTTTTATTTTGAGCTGTGGAATAGATAATTTTTCGCGAGCCACCTAAATTACTCCTTGCTTATTAACTTCTGCTACTAATTTCTGATAAGCTTCTGCCGGATCTGGCGCCGAATGGATAGCGCTGCCGCAGTTGACGATATTAACGCCGCCTTGCGCTAGGCTAAAAACATTTTCGAGCGTCGCGCCGCCATCCCAGCCAACTTCAACGCTAGGATGAATACTGCGGATCAGACGGACTTTCTCGAGCTGCATCAAGCTGGCTTTGCCGCCGTAGTGGCCCAAATCACCGCTAAACACCAGCACGTGATCAACCGCGCTGATGACGTCTTTGACGGTATTTGGCACCGTCGGGCGCAACAATCCCACGCCAGTCTGAATACCCGAAGCTTTGAGCTGCTGGATAGAAGGCTGTAAATCCTCATCAACTTCGGCATGAAAAATCACCAGCGATGGCCGCATTTGCACCAAAGCATCAACATACAAACTCGGCCGCGCTACCATAGCATGGATATCAACCTGCCAATCCTGCGGCCACCACATCTCGCTCAGCTCAACGGTTTTAGTCGGTGCAAATTCGCCATCAGCCAAATCTAGATGAACACGCTTAGCAAACGGTGATAAACGCTCAATCGTTAGCTTGTAATCTTCTGCATTTTCGCAGAGCACTGTTGGAACAATCTCGGCCATCAGAAAGCATCCAATTCTGCGTTGCGGCGAACAAACCGCGCCGCGCCGGCAAATGGCGTAGCGATCCACTCGTCAATAATTTCTTTCCAGAGTTCTAAGTCGTCGCCCGGAGCGTCCAGTACTCGCGCCGGCAAGCATAGGACGTTACAGTCGTTATCATTACGGCACTCATGCGCTTCGAACTTATCCCAAATCACCGCCGCCCGGATGCCGCGAAAACGGTTGGCTGCCATCGCCATACCTTGGCCGCCAGTGCAAACCAAAATTGCCCGCGGATCAGTAGAATCGTCCTCGCCCAATACCTTGGTCACGGCCATCTGAGCAAACTGCGGGAAGTCGTCTTGCGGATCGAGTATCTTATCGCCGACATCCTCCCACTCGATGCCGCGCTTGGTCAGATAAGCTTCAATCTTCTCCTTCAGATAAAACCCACCATGATCCGCTCCTAGAAAAATCTTCATACTACAAGTATAAGCATAATACGCGCCCCTGGCAAGCCCTGTTAGAGTAGGTTTGGCTGGCCAAAAGAAAATCCCGCCCCAGCAGGGACAGCCGTAGGCTCTGTGATTAGAGCTGGCTGTCCCCGCTGGAAGCGGGAAGAGAGTGAGGTTTTCTGCCTTGGGGCTGGCGATAGAGGTCGCAGGCCGCAAGGCTTCATACGGATGAAAAGTCTCAAAAAATCCGCGCTCAATTTAGCACCACGCCGAGAGCTGGGCGTGTGTCTGACTCAGAGGCTACGTGAGCCAGACAGTTTGCAGTAGGAGCCGCACGTAGCTGCGGCGAATGATCAGGCGGCATTCACCTCCTCAAGGAGGAGGCGGTTGATGTCGCTGTGGAACTGCTGGGGCAGCTCCACAACTCCATCCGAGGAGATTGAGGCCTGATAGACCCCGATCTCCTCAGCAAGGGCCGACTGGGTCAGGCCCCAGTCCCCCTCGAGGAACGAATAAGTCGGGTTGATGGTGCGGTAGCACCGCACCATCAAGTCCGGCTTAACGAACCAAAGGTAATAGAGGGTTTCACCCTCTATTACCCTGCCTGTTGCCAGTCCCACCGAAGTGGAACCGGCCTCACACGAGGGCCAGTTGGCCCTCGTGGCGAACACGTCGCACATGGCCGTCCGCACTGCGGTGCGGATGGCCATGGCGATAGTTCCCGCGGCCGCGGCCGCGGGAACTGTGGCTGCTGCTGAGGAGGCAGGCGCCTCCTCAGCAGCAGTGGTGACTTCGACCACGACGGGCGGCTGAGCCGCCCGTCGGGTGATGGCGACGAACACGAGCGCCGCCGCCATCACCCCTATCGTAATCAGAAGACCATAGGCCATTTCAGGCCCCTCTCTGCCCCATGTGGGGCGCTTGGGAGCTTGACCTTTTCAAGCTCTCTACGGCAGCATCAAAAAATACCCAGACTAGACCAGCGTTTTAGCGCCAGCGCTATTCGTGCTCTTAGCCTGAATTAACTAAACTTAATAATGCCGTAGAGAGCTTAAAATTGTGCCTATCTACTACAGATTTTATTGTTAGTGAGCATGTCGCTGATCCGGTATTTTGCCTATACGGGATGGACATACTATGATACTACCATACTTTGCGATAAATGTCAAGACTTTTATGCATATTTTTGGCTGTATTAGCAATTATATTATAAAACATCAAATATTCCGCGCGTATCGTCCAGTTTCAGCCGCCAACTCGACCAAGCGGTTGGCGCTGGCCCACTCGCCATCGTACCAGGCTGACACTTGCGCCAGCCGCTAAGCTTCTCGACGAGTCCCATAGCATGAGAGATATCCATCTCTCCGTACAGAGAGAGGTGCGGGCCTCTCCGCTGTAACCTAAGCACTGAATCATAGCACAACGCATATCCGATGTATGCGCAGTACTTATAGTAAACGAATCTGGCGTCCGAAGCCATATACACCGTCTCGAATGACGAGACGGTGTATTCGGTAATATCGAATTCCCGATGATGCCTACCGCCATCCTTCAGTTTGAAACTGACAGCGAACATGACTCCTCCTCAGGAATCTCGTTGGCTCAACCCTTTGTCAAGTCATTCTTTATCGCGTTTGTCGCGTATCAAACAAGATTTGAATGGCTCGACTAGGATAGTGTATTAGCTATCTAAAGATGCTTGAGTCCATTGAGAGCTCAATCCTATCTGCAAGTCGTTTGCAAACATTGAGAACTTTCAAGGGTTGTTGCCCTGCATTTTACTGATATAGATATCAGTCTGGCGCAGGGCAAGCCAGTTTATGGAGGAAGTTTTAAGCGGTTTTCCTCTCTGGAACCGCACTCAATTTTCACCCGGTAGAGTTCCCGGGAGTAGTAGTTACTTCTTCGAGGCAGCCACCTCCTCGAAGAGCTCGCTCCATGCCCCGTAGGGCATGTCCTTGATGAGGAACCCGTGTTCCCCGTCGACGATGTAGCTGCGGCCGTGGCCGCAGCTCTGCACCATCAGTGTGGGCATACCGCCCACGCTGATGTCGTAGCTCGTCGGCGAGTTATACTCGTCGACGTAGATGCTGACGGCGAGGCCCGCGCGGCGGGCCTCGCCGTACAGGCACAGAGCCACCTGAGCCGCCCCCTCCGGGGCGGCCTCCGCCTCCGCGTGGACGCGGAGATACTCGCGGGGGACGACCCCCCGAACATAACCGCCCTCCATGGGGAGGGCGAGCCCCTTAAGGGCCTCCTTCCGTCGCTGCCGAGCAGCGGCGGAGCAGTTAACGACGTCGGTAATGGTGTAGGCCATTTCAGGCCCCTCTCTGCCCCATGTGGGGCGCTTGGGAGCTTGACCTTTTCAAGCTCTCTACGGCAGCATCAAAAAATACCCAGACTAGACCAGCGTTTTAGCGCCAGCGCTATTCGTGCTCTTAGCCTGAATTAACTAAACTTAATAATGCCGTAGAGAGCTTAAAATTGTGCCTATCTACTACAGATTTTATTGTTAGTGAGCATGTCGCTGATCCGGTATTTTGCCTATACGGGATGGACATACTATGATACTACCATACTTTGCGATAAATGTCAAGACTTTTATGCATATTTTTGGCTGTATTAGCAATTATATTATAAAACATCAAATATTCCGCGCGTATCGTCCAGTTTCAGCCGCCAACTCGACCAAGCGGTTGGCGCTGGCCCACTCGCCATCGTACCAGGCTGACACTTGCGCCAGCCGCTCGCCGACAACGGTGGTTAGCCCGGCATCAACTGTCGAGCTGTAGCTATTGCCGCGAAAATCTTCGGCTACCAGCTCTTTATCGGTAACCGCCAAAATACCATTATATAGCGGTTCGCGGGCAGCATGCGTTAAAATTTCGTTTATTTTCTTGGCTGCGACTGGTTCGCGCAGCAGCAGCGAAATCGTTGATAGACCGACATTACCATACCGGCGGCTGCTAATTGCAAGCCCGCTTACTGCGCTCGCAACATTTGGCAGAACTGCCTGCAATCGCTGGCCGTAATCAGCCGCCATCGCCACCAAGTCGCTGTCGCCCAGACGCTCAGTCTTTAACAGCGAACCAGCAAAATAATAACTGCCAGCCGCTGTAATCGTCGCTGCCTCGACACCAACCGCTTGGTCAAGCGTAGCGATAACCGGCGCTACCGAGCTAATCGCCGCATCGCCGCTGCAGACAATATCCGTCGAGGCGTTAACCAATCTGTCATTGACGCCCATGACAATCGTCGCAAAATCAGCGCACTGCGACAACGACGCCACGCGCCGAGCGCCAGCTGTCCGATGGCGGCGTAGTTCAGCAGCATCAGTCTGACATCCAGCATCGATCAAAACATCAATACCGAGGTCGTCCCACGGCAATTTGGTTGTCCGCTTGTCGCTTATGATAGGAATGATCCGGTCGCCAACATATAGCGACACGTCGCCAGTGCCAATCGCCTTGGCATAATGGCCATAAATCGAGTCGTGCTTCAGCAGATAAGCGCACTGCTCGGCGCTCAGATGCGTCCGAATAGCCGCTATTTCGATATCTGAACGGCTCTGCGCAATTTTGAAAACACTCCGGCCAACCCGGCAAAAACCGTTAATCGCTACTTTTATTTTCACCATGCCCACTCCTTGATTAAGCCATCTTTGCTAATATTTTAGCAAAAGCGCAATAGCTTTGGCAAATTTGCTATAATAAGGATATGAACGAGGTCGAGCTGGTTAATCTGGCTAGAAGCCATTACAGTGAAGAGCAGGTCGCATTGTTAGAAAAAGCAATCCATTATGCTACCGATAAACACGACGGGCAACTACGCAAGAGCGGCGAGCCGTACATCACTCACCCGCTGCAAGTCGCTGCTATGCTAATCGACTGGGGCATGGATATTGATTCGGTGATTGCTGGCGTACTACACGATACAGTCGAGGATACTGATGCTACACTAGAGGAAATCACCGAGCTATTCGGCCGGGATATCGCTTTTCTGGTTGACGGTGTCACTAAGGTTAGCCAAGCCCGCGCCGGCATGAAAAACCTCGAATCGTATTTGCCGAGCACTACCGATAACTTGACAAAGCTGCTCATTGCTGTCGGCCAAGACGTGCGAGTGATCATCATCAAGCTGGCCGACCGCCTGCATAATATGCAAACTTTGCAATTCAAAAGCCCGGAAAAGCAGAAGAAAATCGCTCGCGAGACACTAGACGTTTTCGCACCGTTAGCCGATAGGTTAAATATGGGTCGGCTGCGCGTACAGCTCGAGGAGTTGAGCTTCAAATATTTAATGCCCGAGGAATACAACCAAACTGTCGCCCTCAAGGATAGCCGCTTAAAGAAATCTCAACGTAAGCTAGATGCCGTCCGCCGCGCTGTCGATTCGCGCCTCAGCGACGAGAAAATCCAGCACCAAATCGACGGCCGCGTCAAGAGTACCTACAGCCTGTACAAGAAGATGAAGCGCGTCCCCAATATCGACGATATTTACGATTTGATCGCGCTAAGGATTATCGTTGACGATATCGACACTTGTTATCTAGTACTCAACGAACTGCACAATATGTACGAGCCGATGGTTGGGCGAATCAAAGATTACATATCGAAGCCTAAGCCCAACGGCTACCAATCACTGCACACTACGGTGGTTACTAAAAACGGCCAAGCGGTCGAATTCCAGATCCGCACCCGCGAGATGCACGATTACGCCGAACGCGGACTGGCAGCCAGTTTTCATTATAACGAGCAAAAGCTAACTGATGCTTACATCAAGGGCAAAATGACCAGCCTGCCGACAGATTTACACTGGATTAAGCATTTGCAGTCGGCAGCATCGATGATTCGCGAGGGTAAAGATTTCGACGTTGATAATTTGAAGGTCGATTTGTTCGGCGACCGGATTTTTATTTATTCGCCAAAGGGTGATATTTACGACCTGCCAGACGGCGCTTTCCCGTTAGATTTTGCCTACCGCGTGCACTCTGATCTAGCCGCTAAATCAAGCGGATTTCTAGTAAACGGCAAGATGGAACCATTCAGCTACAAATTACAGCACGGCGATACCGTCGAGATTCTAACCAACAAGCGCGCTCGCCCAAAGCCTGGCTGGAACGAATATGTCATCACTGGGCACGCCCGTATGAAGCTCAAGGCCCAGCTCAAAAAAACCTCGCTACTAGGCCGCGCTGGCAGCCTGTTGCAGCGCACAGCACCGTTTCGTCGCAACAAAAAATAGCGGCCAAAACGAAAATAGCCAGACAAATTCTGGCTATTTCGCTAAATTTGCAACTAAAAGCTTATTCTATTTATGCCTGCGGCGGCTGCTGAGGCGGCTGCGGCTGTCCGCCTTCAGCTACCGGCGGTTGTGGTTGGACAACCGTTGCAGCTGGTTGTTGCGGTTGAGCGTATGGCTGCGGTTGTTGAGCATAGGCTACCGGTTGCTGAGGTTGTTGTCCGTAAGCTGGCTGCGGTGCGTAATACCCAGGCTGCGGCGGCTGGCCGTAGACTGGTTGCTGCCGCATAACCGGGCCAACATAGCGGCTTGAGCCAAACGCCAAAATCGGGTTCATAATCGCCGGGAAGAAGATCATCAAAACGCCAAAACCAGTCGTTTTGCCGAACGATTTTGCTAAATCTAGCGGTAACACGATCGAAATGTATATATGGGCAAATGGCAAGAACATCAGTACGACTTGCCACTCTGGCCGACCGACAATCTGCATCATTACTACCATGTTGTATATTGGCACTAATGACGCCCAGCCTGGCTTACCAGCCTTAGTGAAGATTCGCCACATGGCGATAATCATTAGTATGGAAACTGCCATTACAATTAAGATGACAAACAGCCAAATTACAACTGCAACCGCACCGACATCACTACTAGTCGTCGTATAAGTCGAAGTCGAATAATCATAATAATCCATAATTTGCTCCGTTTAAGTTTATTACTGATTATTATAGCGGTCAATGCATTGTTTGACAATCGCCTTGGCTTCCTCGACATCGCCCCAGCCCTTGACGATAGTACTGCCTGGCTTCTTGAGATCTTTGTAATGAGTGAAGTGATGTTCAAGCTGCTTGACTAGCTGCGGAATGTCGTCGAGCGAGTTAATGCGATCATCGTCGCGATTATCAGCCGGCACCACGACTACTTTGTCGTCGACTTCACCGTCATCTTCGAAGCGCAGCACGCCAATAATACGCGCCTTCAACCACACGCCAGTCGTTAGCGGCTCTGGGCAAATAATCAGCGTATCCAGCTCGTCCCCATCCTCGTCAAGCGTCTGCGGAATAAAGCCGTAATTGCACGGCTTAGCAAAGATTTTTGGCTCGACGCGGTCCAGCATAAAGGCCGCCCGCTGACGATCCCATTCGACTTTCAGGCGCGACCCTTCGGGGATTTCTACTACGGTATTGACTAGCCCGCCATCAACATCGCCCGGGTCAAGAACTTTATTAAAATCTGCCATATTGCTCCTTTGCTTACAGTTACTACCTATATAGTACCAGTTTTTTACGCTATAGAGTATACTAATAGAGATATGAGTAAGAAAAAGAGTCCGATGCTATTGACAGCAGAAGATTATATGTCGGATTTAGCAGTCAAAATTGATAATGCCAAACAGCGCGTCAATATAGTAGCGACCACCTTTCGCGCCGATGACAAGCACACCGAAGCCGTAATCGCTGCCGTCGAGCGCGCAGCGGCTGAGCGCGGCGTGCCAGCCTCGGTTTGCGCCGATTCATTCACTTATCTCGAACCGAAAGAATTTATTCTGCGTTCGCCGCGCCGCCAGCCATCGCGCGCCGTTCACGCCATGAAATTAGAACGGCGGCTAAAAAAAGCGGGCGTGGCTTTTCGCTGGCTCGGTCAAAAGGCCAATATGCTAATGACTGGCCGCACTCATAGCAAGTGGTCGATTGTTGACGACATAGTCTACGCTTGCGGCGGTGTCAATATGGACCACGAGAGCCTAGCTAACGTTGATTACATGTTCCGATTTGATAATAAAGTATTAGCCGATAAACTATCTAACGAGCAATACCTTATCGCTCGCGCCGACAAGCGCGGCGGTTCGATTCGCAATTCAATGTTTGGCCTCGACGAGCACTCGACTGTCCTGGTTGACCAGGGCTTGCCAACTAATTCTCTCATTTACAAGCGCGCCTGCGACCTAGCCGAACAAGCTGAAAACATCGTACTAGTATCGCAGTACTGCCCGACCGGCAAACTCAACCGCATTCTCAAGCGCAAAAATGCCAAATTGTATTTCAATAATTGGCGTACCGCCTCGCCGATCAATAAACTTCTCATCAAACTCGGCACCTTGACTAGCCGGCAACAAACTTTATACAAGCATCCGCAATATCTGCACGCCAAATTCATTGTTTTCACGATGTCTGGTGGCTCGAAAATAGCATTATCAGGGTCGCACAATTTCATGCGCGGCTCTGGCATCATGGGCACGCGCGAGATAGCTCTCGAGACCAGCGATCCAGCCATCATTAAACAGCTCGAAGCTTTCCGCAAGAAATACGTCGAATAGCACCGACATCCAGTGTCGAAGCTATTTCGCCTTCACACTTTCTAAATATTCGCGGATACTCAGTGCCGCCGTCGCCCCCTCGCCGACAGCACTAGCCACCTGCATGGTAGCGCCGCTACGGACATCGCCGCTAGCAAATACGCCCGGCAAAGCCGTCGCCAAATGGTCGTCGGTTTTTATGAAGCCGTACTCGTCAAGCTCAACGCCGCTATCCGCCAAAAACTGCGTATTCGGCTTCAAGCCGATGAAAACAAACACGCCGTCAGCCTCGAAAGTCGTTTCTGCGCCGTCTTCAAGCGCCCGCACCGCCGCCACCGCACCGTCCTCACCGACGATTTCTTTCGCTGTTGTTTGCAAATGTACGGTAATTTTGCCATTATCAATATATTTCTGCAAATCGTCTTGCAAAGTCTTACTAGCTTTGATAGTACTTCGCACCAGCAAATCGATATGCTCGGCAAATCGCGTCAGAAACATTGCTTCCTGCACACCCGAGTTGCCGCCACCAACAACGACTAACCTTTTACCTTTATAAAAAGCACCATCGCAAGTCGCACAATAATGCACGCCGCGGCCATAAAATTCTGCCTCGCCAGGAATGCCAAGTTTCTTATAACCGCTGCCTGTAGCAATCAGTACAGCGCGAGCTTTAACCTCTTGACCGTCAACTGTCAAAATATTAACTCCATCCTGATGGCGCAGCGCTGAAACGTCGCCGTAATCAATCTTGGCGCCAAAGCGTTCAGCTTGCTTGCGCAAATTATCTGCTAATTCCATCCCCTGAACGCCATCGGGAAAACCAGGATAGTTGTCGATTTTATCGGTAATTGCCGCTAGACCGCCAACAACGCCCTTCTCGTAGAGAGTCGTAGCAATACCTTCGCGCGTAGTATAAATCGCTGCCGCTAGCGCACTCGGGCCAGCGCCAATCATGACTACAGGTTTAATGTCTTCCATATACTAGATTCCCTTCTGTTTTTACTGTGCTTGCTGAGCTTGCTGATATGCATTCATTAATTTCGTCATATCTGGCTGGTTAATAGTTTCTGGCGCTGGAATCGCCATAACGACGAATTTCAATGGCATGTTCGGCGCGATAATTTGCTTGCCTTTAGAGTCTTTGCTGCCGGCCTCGCCGTACGCTTTGTCCGCCGGAATAGACAATAGCCGCACGCCGCCGACTTTCATTCCTTTCAGACCTTCTTTCCAGCCGTTAATTATACCAGCCGTACTCAACCCGCTTACCGGCAACGGCGTTTTCAGCTTATTATTATCAATGCTCTGATCAAAGATATCACCATTTGCATCCCAGCCAATATAATAAGCCGCAAAATTAGTTTTATCGTCTACCAATGCGCCATCGCCCTCTGTTAAATCTTCGGTTGCTAGCGATTTGACGCTATCGATTTCGAACTTTGCAACTTGGCTAGAATACTGCTTGAACGTCTCGTAATATTTGGTTGATAGCTCGTCGGCTTGCGCTTGTTTTTTTTGCTCGTAAGCAGTTTGCTCTTTTTTATATTCGCTTAGAACTTTTTGGTAGTCCGCCTGAGCTTGCTTGTTTGACTGCATTGATAAAATCATCACTGCGAAAGAACCTAGCGTACCTAGGATGGTCGCAACCACAATAATCAGAATGCCAGCGCGTTGTTTCTTTGACGTTGCCATCATTTCCCCTCTCTAGTTTATCTTTTCATTATAGCATAAAATCTCGATTATTTCCATAGTTTGCGCACAATTGCCGCCAGCAGCGACGCAATAATCGCCGCGGTTGCCGCTAAGCCGAATTCAGCTGGCGGCAACGGTGCGATTTTGAATAAATTGCGCAGAAATGGCAAACTATAGA
>CAJPON010000007.1 GCA_905372275.1 Candidatus Saccharimonadota bacterium | reverse complement strand
CAGGCAATTGACCGCGCTGACAGCGATTTCCGCTATGCCGCCACCAATATTCTGACATTCGACCAGCCGCTGACCGAGACAATCAGCTACCAAGTCACCCATAATAATTCAGTAGCTTTATCGATTATTGTCAATATCAAGCAAGATATGCACGGCGCGCATCCGGTGTCGCTGACGCATTTTTGGACGTTTGATAAAAAATCTGGCGAGGTGATTAGCTTGAGCGATTTGACCGAGCAATCAGAGAAAGCGGCTGAGGAAATCGTGGCAGCTGCCCGAAATAATCTCAAAGAAACCATCAAGCAGCGCCGGCAAGCAGAGCTGGATCTCAGTGAAACGATCACCCAGGAAACCTTGTCGAATTTCGTTATTACCGATGGCGGCAATAGTTTAGCTTGGCCAATCGGGCAGGCGTCACTGCTGCCATCAGCCTACGGCGAAATGACGATCAAAGTGCCGATCGCCGCCGTTGCCAAATATTTGCAAAATCCGACAGCTCGGAAACTGGCTAACATCCCCAAGCCGCCCGAGCCAAAACCAGTACCAAAGCCAGCGCCTGCCGCGCCGACAGCCGCGAATTCTGGAGGTAAAGTGATTGCCTTGACATTTGACGACGGGCCGGGACCGTACACCGCGCAGTTATTGGATATTTTGGATCAGCATGGCGCTAAGGCCACCTTTTTCTTGATCGGCAGCAAAGTTTCCAGCCAAGCCAACGTCGTGCGCAGCATCCATGCGCGCGGCCACCAACTGGGCAATCATTCGTGGTCGCACCCAGAACTGCCTAAATTGCCGGTTGACCAAATTGCCAGCGAAATCGACCGTACCAATGACACCATCAAGCAAGCCACCGGCGTCACACCAACTGTTATACGCCCGCCTTATGGTGCGGTCAACGGCGTCGTCTTGGAGCAGCTTCGCCTGCGTGGTATGTCGTCAATCTTGTGGTCGGTCGACACCCGCGACTGGGCCGACCGTAATAGCGATATCGTCTGCTCGCGCGCCGTCGCTGGCGCTCGCCCCGGAGCCATCATCCTGATGCACGACATCCACCAAACGTCAGTCGGTGCCGTACCGTGCATCCTCAACGCACTGAAGCAGCAAGGTTATTCGTTTGTGACGATACAAGGATTGATCGGCAATATGGTAGCGGGAGTTGGGTATCCGTGATATAAGACCTATAAAAGACCTCTGACTTCCTTCTCTCGCTCTTCTATCATTACCTTTTCTATTCTTATATCTAAATCATTTATATATTCTTGTATTATACTTCCTATATTCTCATCATCAGTTTTGTCAAAGTCTTTCTCTAATTTAGTTTTTTGCGCTTTTAACATATCAGATTCATTACCAGACCAGCTCGAAGATGTTAGATAACTATTATGCTTTATTTCTTGACAAGAGTAACCTGCAGCTAAAGCTTGTAATGCAAACTTTACCCACCACTCAGACATATAGCTTAGAGGAGATAAATGAAAATTATTAGCATTTCCATTTTTAAGTAGTATTGCATATAATTCAATACTGCTACCAACTAAAGCATTAACCAAGTTAATATTGCCCGATGAGTTGTCTATTTTTACCAAAAACTCTTTCCTATCACCCAATTCTAAATGTTTTACGCAGTCTACAGCTACATTCTCTATGTGATTAGATTTCGCATAACCATCTGATAGTCTATTAATTTTTTCTAAAAACCACGGTTTGATTAGTTGAATATTACGACTTAGAATATGGCCTACTACAGATGAGGTTTCATAATCACACATTGAGTAGCTAACAACCGCCTGCTCCACTAGTAACTTTAGATTTTTAGGAATTTCTTCTTTTTGATTATTAAATTTATACATAATGTAATCACATATATGCACGGCTGCATTCTCATTGACATGTTCAAGAATATAGACCTGAACATCTGTAGTTAGACAACCTTGCAAACATGCCGTCGCTAGTTGATCAGAGCAAGTATTAAAATAAGGAGATACTTCTTCAAATAATGCAAAATTTTCACTAATATCAAGACGCTCTACAACAGCACATACTACAGCAGGTCTATAAATATCATTTAGTAATGTTTGCCTTAGAAACCCCTCATATCCTTTGGTTTTAATTTCTGCAATCTTATCCACTATACTCCAGACTATTTGCACTAATGACGTATAGCTAATAAAGGCTTTAGCCCACTCAATTAACCTATCATCAGGAATATTCTTAGCCAAAACTTGACTAATCCAATATAAATTGTTTGTATAAGCTATACTCGCGTTATCCGCCTCAATACATAAAGATTTTAGTCTTTCCGCACAGTCCACGGGAGATTCTTCTATCCAACCCTTGGCTAATTTATTTAACGCGTTCATGTGGTCTTGGAAATCTGAACCCTCTAGATTAGAATAAGTTTTATACGGAAAAAGTATATTATAATATTCAGGTATCTTTACATGTAAATCTATGCCTAGTTTCAAACCCATCTGCCGAATACGCCGCTGCACAAGATTATGCCCACATGAAGCCTCGTAGATATCCATAAGCAAATTCTTTGCAGTTTCTTTCATTATCTTATTCGTTGATTCTGACAGTTTTTGTCTGGTATATATCCAGCTATCAATTGCCGCAAGTGCTTTGGCAAATACAACGTCACTTTTCGTTTTACTATAAATACTGACGATCAGCTCTCTCAAAGAGTTTATTTCTTTCATTTCATCAGGATGTATATGCCCCTGAATAAATTTCATCGTATCACCCATACCAGGATCAGACTCACAGGTTTCATAGTGCGGTGTTATAGAAATTGATAGTGCCTCACCGATAGATAGGAGATCGTCATAGCCGTATTTTACTTTATATTCAAGTATTTCAATAAGGAGTTTTCTTCTTGTAAAAGCTTCATTATTAAAACCAGGTCTCCCAGATTTAACCCAGTCTCGCAGCAGCCGAAGTGCTCGCTTATCATCTCGTGCCCTATCTAGTAACACTCCAACGGTTATCTCAGGTTGCCAATATAGTGTAATGTTAGATTGTTTAAATATAGCGTCTGGGTTACACTCAGCTACGTATTCGGCTTCTGTTCTACCTAATGCGGCGTATAATGCCCATGCCTTATTATCAATTGAGGAATTCAAATAGACCTTTATCCTATCTGCATCAACAGATGCTCCACGAAGGACAACCGCTAAAACAACCGATAAAACCTCGCTCTTATCAAGATACTTATCTATATATTCCTCAAAATCAAGAGGCATAAGGTCGGTAAAGAAAGCGTCTCTCACTAATGGATATCGTAAAGACTCGGGTTCGACAATAATGGTTTTGTCACGATTCACATTGATAATTCCACCGTAAGCAAGTTCATTGAGTATGTTTTTGATTTGAACAATACCAATGCCACAGCTATTGGACAGATTAGACATACTAATACCACCATCTCCACCAAGAGCGATAAAAGCTAATATAGTTGCGGTTTCTTTTCCTAGTCTATTCTGAAATCCATTTACAACAATATTTTTGAGCGAATCTCCCCGAAGAACTTTTCGCCAATCATCCTGAATATATAAGCCGCTCAGAGCAACAGCAAGTCCAGGCTTTCCTTTTGACTGATCTACTATTTCACGTTTTACGTTATCAGATTCATCAATTAAACCACGTAGATCAAT
This sequence comes from Candidatus Saccharimonadota bacterium, assembly GCA_905372275.1. GTDB lineage: Bacteria > Patescibacteriota > Saccharimonadia > Saccharimonadales > Saccharimonadaceae > Saccharimonas. Next base: position 48,674 of record CAJPON010000007.1, on the reverse strand, counting down.
AATTTTGACTATATCATTCCGTGTTAGCGGTTGTAATTGAATAATATTAGTACTACTAACTCCTAATAAAGTTCGTATCGAATCTTCTTCCGAAGACCAAGTTATAGCAACAATATCAAAAGAAAAACCTAAATTACTTCTGATATACATAAGCCCTTCTATAATATCCCGATGATCGTGCGCATCATCCAATAATATATAGCATGGAGTTTGCTGCCTAATCTCATCTGTTATTCGTGATAGATTGTAGTCAATAACAAACAATCCTTTACGTTTCGAAGCAAATTTTTGAGCAAGATATGTTTTACCACTCCCTGGTTGACCAGATATCATGCGATCGCCTTTTATGCTTCTGATCTTTTTTTCTTCTTCATCACGGCCTACTAGTGGTAAATTATCAAAAGAAATTCTAGATTTTACTGCAATGTTAGAAAGTGCAGGTAGTCGTCCTTGAATTCCTAATAACTTCATGCGCAGTTCTGAGTGAGCATATAAGTAATTAACAAAAAACTCCTCATCGTATATAGTTACCACCTCAAAACCTTCTTTACGAACTGCTTCTCGTAGCTTCTGCTTCTGACTGTTGGTAATTTTTCGATTTGTTGCTACATATATAAAAGTACTTTTCCCACCACTTTTCTTATAGCTTCGTATCGTTTTTAATACATTTGCCTTTAGATTTTCTTGAATAGTACAAGCAAGTGGACAGCCTACCTCTTTAGCCGGGATTTCTCCATCTCTACCAAAATCTCCAGGACCAGACACTGGAGTAAATCCTGGTATTGTATTTGTAAACGCTATGCCAACACACTCTTCAAACAAGTTACCATCACTAACTTTAGCAAGCTCACTTCTTATCTGATCACGCAGCTCATCCATAAAACAATTATATATTCAACTATCCCGTTTTAAAACGTCCACCTCAAAAACCTTGTATTTAGAAGCTGCGCCACGCACTAATTTTACCTTTGATGGCGCCACGCTAAAATACTTCGCCAGTAATTTTACCGCCGCCAGATTCGCCCGCCCTTCAATGGCTGGCGCCTTAGTGTAAATCGTCAGCACACCATCGTCACCAACCACCACCTCTTCGTGGTGGCGGGAGTTGGGCTTGAGGTGGACGGAGATTTTCATGCTATATAAAATATTTATGTACTATCATTATACGTTATTTTTAATATATATTTTGCTATAATAGTAAGTAGGTTATGCTTGCATGAACTATACTATAGTATTACAAATGGAGGGCATATGACAAAAGAAGTTTTAGAGAAAGTTAAGCAAAAAGCTTCAAAAGTGCTATCCGATAATTATATAATAGAACCATTTGTCAATGTTTTTGATATAGCAAATGGAGAGGGTATTTCAATTGAGTATAGAAAAATGCCACAAGGCAATACTGATGTCTCGGGGTTTTTCGACAGCACAACAAGAACGATTTACGTAAATGTAGATAACTCCATAGCACGCCGCACATACACTGTCGCGCATGAACTTGGACATTATTTTCTAGGACATCAACCCGACGAGTATGGTTTATACCGACGAAACAATTCATACAGCGGAATAAAAGAGCAAAAAGAAAAAGAAGCTGATTGTTTTGCGGCTAATCTTTTAATGCCCGAGGGCATGGTTAGAAAAGAACTAAAAGAATACCCGTTTCTAAAAAGTTCTATCCAACTATTGGCCGATAGATTCGGAGTTTCTTCTAGCGCGATGACTTACAGACTAATGAACCTAAGAATAATAAAATGATGAGCAGAAAAAAAGAAAAACCCACTAGCGATATAGATAACGTAGAGAATATGCTTCAAGCTCTGGAGAAAGTTCCAGGACAAATTAAAGACGACTCTACTATTGAAATTTCCACTGAGGAACAGGCTAAAACTACTAGTGATATGACCAAAATTAAGTTGCAAGAGTTACAGGTTACAATACAACTCAGAAAATGGTGGAGTATCTTACTACTTGTACTGGTTGGGTTAATAATTATAAGTGATGGCGTGATTACCTATTTAACAGGTCTCGGGATTCTAAATTTTACAGGAATATCCCTACCTTTATTTATTGGCAGCAATCTTGCTCAAATATTTGCTCTGAGTATTATAATTGTTAAATTCTTATTTAACACAAATACCGACTAAAACGACATCGCCTCCAACTCCCGCGGCAAAATCTCCCGCACTTCCACCGAACCTGCTACCAAATGATAGTCATGCAACTTTGACGGCAAATCACGCTCGACCGAACGCCAATTGACTGGTCGATTTTCATCAAAATAATCCAGTAATTCCGTATTCAAAAAATGCTCGCGCGGCAAGTCCACTGAACCATCCTGATTGACGACCAGCGCGATTGACAAGCCCGACGTCACGCCGTCCTTATTTTTAGCATACGCCGCCGTCACCAGATGGACCACTGGCTCAAACTTCAACACTGACTGATCGCTCGCCTCCACCTGCGCCTGACCGCGACGCGCTAGCTGCTGATTGATTTTTGTTGTCAATTCGTCAACACTTGGCTTACCGTCGCCCGCTCGGCAATAGTCGCAACCATCCGCCGCCTCGACATATTCCAGCAGCAAATCCATATCAACATCAGCATCCTTAACGCCATACTGCGACAGCTGCTCCACCATCTCATGCAGCGCACCCAGCAAACTATAATCATTAGCATTTCTGGCAGCATCACCAATGCGGATGATGGCGCGAGCGATGGTGATGGTTTTGTTTGGTTTGTTCATGTATTCTCCTGAAGCTATTTCACAGCTCTTTATCAACATATTTACACCCGCCAATCATCAGGCGTTGATTTAGCGTAATCACGCATACCAATTGTCTCAAAATGTTTCTTAGCACAAGCAATTTTATGCAACTCATCTTCGCGTTCACCGCCATTCTTCGTCTCGCGTACCATATATATTTTTTCTACACCATTGACTTCTTTGACAATTGCCCAGTCTGGGTTGTAGTCACCAACAGGTGTCGGTATAGTAAACTTCGACGGCAACTTGAGGAATAATTTGATATCTTCACGGCTGTCCAAATATTCAGCAAACTTTTGTTCGGTCGCCGAATCCAGTACTAATCTATCTGTCACCGTTTTTTGTTGATTTTTAACTTGATACAAGCGATCAATAAATCGTTCGACTTCTTCATCGCTATCTTTTTGGAAATTACGGAGTTCATAATTACGCTCGCCCATTTTTTCATACTCAACGCCGTCCACCACGACCTGCGCCAGCACCGACTTAATTGCGCTTTTCACCATTTGCACATAGTCGTACGGGTTTTTTAAGAACTCATGCAACCGATCGCTACCAATCAAAATATCAACAATTGTTCGTCGAGTGAGACCAGTACTATCCTGCAACTCAGAGATGATATCCGGCAGTTCAAACGTTCCCGCCAAGTCATGCGTTGCTTCGCCAACCATACCATCATTATGAACACCGCCACGCCTCAAAAGCACCCTATGTCTTTGCACTTCAATTCTCAATGGTTTAAGCTCAGGCTTGGCTTTAATGGCATTGATGGCCGCCATAATAATCTGACCGTTATCAAATACCACATGGTACGTCGTTTTATGTGAAATTCGCTTCCACAATTCCTCAAGCAGTGGACTATACAAAACTTCTTTATTGGGACGAATCTTCTCTTTTTTACGTGCATCCTTAACAAATTTATCAATCTTACAGCCCTCAATAATATCGACCACCTCAGCATGATATTTTTGCAGATCGCCAGGCAGATCAAGCGTAAAGCCAATATTATTTGGTGCGAAATTTGCCAACACCCGACCCTCGTCATCAATCATACTGCGACGCCGCAAACACTCCCAGACCTCATTTGATTTCTGATGTCCCAGCGTGCTACCTGGATCATCGTGTAGCACTATTCGTGCAAACTCACTACGCCGCACAAAACCAATCTTAACACCAGCTTTCTTATATTCCTTTTGTAAATTATTCGCAAAATCACGATACGATTCATTGGCGACCACCATCAACTGATTGATCTGCTCGTCAAACACTCGTGTACCATCCTGTCGTACTGGCAAACGCAGACCCCGCCCAATCGTCTGTCGACGATCATTTTCACTGCCGCTCTCGCGCATCATACAAATTTGAAATACATTCGGATTATCCCAGCCCTCTTTCAGCGCTGAATGGCTAAAAATAAACCGCACCGGATTTGCCTGGTCAAGCAGTTTTTCCTTGCCTTTCATAATTAGGTCATAAGCCGACTCATCCTGTGCATTACCCTTACCCTCTTTGCTATCGACAAAGCTCGTTTTACCACCCTTACGCATCTCAGCAAAGTATGCCTTTCGAACTTCACTTGGATCTTCAGGCATGATATCTTCGTAAAAACGGCTCTTTCTTCGCTCTTCCTGGTACAATTCATCAAACCAACGTGCAAATTTTCCGTCAACCATATTGCCGTCAGTGTCATACTCCAAATAGCTCGCCACCTTATCAACAAAAAATAGACTCAGCACTTTAATACCTTGACCGCGCAATAAATATTCACGCTTGATATGCTCGGCGATGGTCACACGAATCATCTCGCGCATAACTTGATCTTCGTTACCGCCCCAATTTTCACCAAGCATCAGGACTCCTTGCGATCCAACCTCTACACTCGCTGGAACCGTCGAAATTTCATTGATGGTATAGCCTTCATAAATACTATTACCGGTGCGAATATCCAGTTTGTCATGATGATTAACCCACAGCGGTTTTCGTCCGACCTTACCGTTTTTGTCGCGAACCAACACCTCGACATAAGCTTGGAGCTTCGGCGTATTGCGCACATCGATAAGCTTTATGTACGGCTTAGCATCACTACCCTCTTGCTGAGCATTCGCCACCACGATGCTTTTCACCAACTTCTCTCGGTGAGCATCAACTGGATCGAGCCGATACATCATGTTGTATTCGTGAGTATGCGTGGCGCTATAGCGCAATGTACACATTGGGTTCAGGTCATTAATTGCGCTCGTCGACAGTTCACTCTCCATATTTTGCGGCTCGTCCATGATAACAATCGGATTAACGGCGGCCAGATATTCAATTGGTGCAATACCGTTTAGCTTATCGCGCTCTTGATGAATCACTCGCGTATTCTTATTGCCGCGAATTGCATCAATTGTCATAACCATAAACTGCGTCATAGTGCTGGTAGCATAACTATGCACCACCTCTGGATTTTTACCATCATACACCGACGCTTCGTATGGACTATATACCCCATCTCACGCGTGAAATGCTCGCGCATACTGTCGAGGCTACTTTTCACGCCCTCTTTGATGGCAATGCTCGGCACGATGATAATAAACTTCGAAAAACCATACAATTTCGCCATTTCCAGCGCTGTGCGTAGATATACATAGGTTTTGCCAGTACCTGTTTCCATCTCAACGCTAAAGTTCATACCATTCAGCTTTTCAACCGGAGCGATACCGTTGTCGTTTTGTATTGACTTCACATTTTCTAATATCGCATCATCATCAAGCAGTAAATTATTACCAATTGCACCAATTTCATTAAAAAACCCAATCTGGTCGCCGTACACCGATCGCGACCGCAACACTGTATCAAACGCATCAGCGTCGTCAGGCTGACCATCGAAAACGCTCGTAATAGCACTGATAGCTTGCAACTGGAACGATTGATTGGAATCGTATTTAATTTTCATGATTTACCTCTGAATAATACACTATGTTGTAATTTTAACTTGACTTTATATTCTCTCTCATGTATTATGATAATGGAAGTGCCGTTCAACTGATTAGTCCCGTCCATCGGGTGCGTCTCGCAAGAGTAGGTTGGACGGCTTTCTTGTATGTAGATTGTCATTTCGGCCACCTTTGTAAGCTCACTATTTTGTGAGATAGATAATTATAATATTCACTAGCATCTGATTTTCTCTGCAATTTACGATTACTGATGCTCGCACAATAGTCTGCCAACTGAAGAAGATTATTCTTGTGAGAATCTTGAGTTTTAAGCTTTTTTATTTTATCACTCTCATCTGTCTTAAATTTATTCTTTAGATATCTCTTCAGTTCTCCAGCGAATGTATCGCCACCGCTCTTATCAATAATTAGTCTGGCATTGTCCAGATATGGCATAGCATTGGTGAGTACCATATGGCAAGCATATTTATAAAAAGATTTCTTATCATTAAATCCATCCCCCCAGAGCTTAGAAGGATCTTTGTCAATCGCAACTGTCGCAATAGTAAAGCTATACGGGCTAACCGCCTCCAGAAATTTGAATCTTTTCTGTCTAGAATTTCGACTATAGTGAAATTCATAATTACTATCTAACCCTAGCTCAGTTCGCAATAAATCTATGCGCTTATCACAAGCCAAGGCTTCTTCTTCGTCCATAAAAATAACCACACTAACTACTAAAAACTGCGAAGAGCCTTTATTTGTCATTCGTCCAGTATCGCCAGATTCATCTAAGAAAACTAGCATCACACAGTCCACAACTCTACATCATAGCTTTTACAAGTTTGGACCAGGTTGGTTTTCAGTTGGTTGTCGCCCTGGAAGGCGTCGTCGAGGATGACAAACTTACTTGGAGCCAGGTCAGTGATAATAGCGCGTAATTGCTCCAAAGTTGGCTTAACATGTTCATTGAGATATAGCACTGGTTGACCCTCTGACAAATCACCCTCGGTCACAACTTGGTGGACATGAAGTCCATCAACATCGACGGTTTTAGTCCGCGTAGTCAGCGGCAAGCCCATTTTCAAAAGCACTTCCACCAGCAAATCTTCCTCGCTAGCATTATCATTACTACTTTCACGCATCAGCTCCAGGCGGGCTTGTAGTTCTGTCAGATCGCCCGTCGGCGTACTTTGCCACTTGGTGAAATTAGTGTCAGCCAGTTTGTAGGTGCGATATCCAACATCCAGCGGCGTCTCGCGCTCAGCCAGCTTGTCGGCAAAGTCAGCCTTAATCTTTTCGCCCGCCCGATTGATACGCTCGCGGGCAATATCGCTAATCTTTTTATAGCCAGCCTTGAACGCCTCGCTCTTTTCGTCGGTCGGCTCAGGTAACTGCACCATGATGTGTTTACGACTACCGCCATCTTCAGCGTTGAGTTGCATGACGGCGTGAGCGGTAGTAGCAGAGCCAGCGAAGAAGTCGAGAATAACGCAGTCACTGCAAGGTGCGCCAAGTCTTACTAAATTTTTTATTAAATTTACCGGTTTTGGATAGTCAAACAATCTTTGGAATTCTGCAAAAATATTTTTAATTTCACTCGTAGCAGATAAATTATCACCGTATTGCTGACCAAACCAAAAATTAATAGCGGGCTGTCCGTTTTTTATGCGCTCTCGAGCAAAAATTTTTTTTCGAGGCTTGCCATTACCATTATTCGGGAATATAATTCTGCCGTCTGCCAATAACTCGTTGAACGTATATTCCGTTCCAAGCCAGACTCCCGTGTATTTCATTCCAGTTGGTGTGATGATAGAGTATGTACTACCTCCCTGTCCGCGACTAGCCATCCAAGGAGTTGACGACCAATCCCCACGAACGTCAGAATCAGGATTTGTATAAGCAGATAAACGATCAGAAGATAGAGGCATTTTCCCAAAAGCATTTTTTGCTTTTAATAAAGAAGAGTTTCTAGCATACACGCATAAATATTCTGAGACAGTTGCAATCATCTTACTGTCATCGTTTGGCTGATTAGATCGCCTCCGCCAGTTAATAATGCCCTCAAAATTCCCTTCGCCAAAAATCTCATCACAAATCTTTTTCAAATTCGCTTGCTCAGCATCATCAATCGAAATAAATATCACCCCGTCATCAGTCAACAAATTGCGCGCCAACTTCAAGCGCGGGTACATCATATTCAGCCAGTTGCTGTGATAACGGCCAGTAGTTTCGGTGTTGGTACTAATCTTTTTGTTGCCTTCGTCCACCTGCTGGCTAAACTCCAGGTAGTTTTGCAAGCCTTCCTTGAAATTGTCCAGATACACAAAATCTTTGCCGGTATTGTACGGCGGATCGATGTAAATCATCTTGATGCTGTTGTGATACTGCTTTTGCAGCACTTTCAGCACCTCGAGGTTATCGCCCTCAATGAAAATGTTGTTGGTCGTGTCCCAATCTTTGCTCTCGTCCTTGGCGGGTCGGAGCGTCGCAGTTGTTGGCTCTTGCGCTGCCCGTAGCGCCTGCTTCTTGCCTGGCCAAAATAACCCAAACCGCTCATTCGGCTCGCCAGCATCTTCCGCCAGCAGCTCCTTCAACTTAACGACATCCACCTTGCCATCCGCAATCGCCTCCGGCACTAGCTCCTCCAGCTGTTTCGCTAGGTTAGTGCGGAAGTTGGGAGAAGTGGATGGCAATTCATTCACACTATTATCCATATCTTGATTATTAATGCTTACTCCAGTTATTTGACTATAATTATATCACTTTTGAGGTCACTGCTCGATATCCAGATTGATGACATTTTGTTCACCGAAAAAGGAGTTTGCGTCTTGAATAATACCCTGACTTTTATCGCCTTCGTTATAAAAAAAGAAATATAGGTTGCATTCTGCACGTGACCCGACAACATACATCATTCTTCTAGTGTATTCTTGCAAACCCTCTATATCGGATGAGCCACCTTTGGGATTTTGTTTAAACACATTTTCATAATTAGCTCCTCTATACCAATTACCGTTATCAACAACCCCCACAATGTTTCTATAAGCAAGCCCCTTGGAGCTGTGCTGGGTGCCAAATTCACTATATGAACTGATCATCGTTTTTATCACATTAACAACTTCAGTAATTTTTATGTTTTTAAGTAAATTAAACAAAACTGGATTTCCTGTTGATAATTCTTTATATTTATCGCCCTTTTCAAACCATTGTTGATTTTTCTCGCCAATATCAATAATTTCACCTATAGTTTTGTTAGTTTCTATACTATCGCGCAACTGCTGACGAATATTTCTAAGCTTCTCCAACTGTTGTTTTTCTTTTATTCTCCATTTATATTTCTTAGCAATTTCAAAAAAATTATCTTCTTCGTAGATATCTGCAAATTCAACCAATCGAATAACATAATCCAGTAGAGGGCAGCGATACTCCTCGTTGGTAATCGCTTGCTTATTAAAATAACCCAATCTATCAAATTGAACAGGGAAGTATATTTTAACCGTTTTAAGATTCCATTCAGGGTCGTAAGTACCCCTAGCTTTAAGTTCATCAATCACCTCGATCAATGTTTTATCGTTAGTGATTATGTCCTTTGCCTTAACTTTTATCTGTTTAATAATCCAACTTGGTTGATCGTAAAGGTTGTATAAGTTTTCATATCCAGCGTGCTTAGCTAATAGTTTATGTGTAAGAAACAGGCAACGATAACGAGGACAGTCAACATCTGGTTCAGGAACTTCAATCTTGTTAATTTCATTAATAACCTTTTGCACACTAGAGCGTTCGGTAGAATAAAAGAACTTTACATTGTCACCTTTATAGTCCTTCATCACACCAGCAGACCGTTGCTTGACGCCGTCTGTACGTATTTTATTGCAAAAATCATTTAAAATCCTCAGACAGCTTCGATAATTATCTTTTTTAATAATTTCGGTGGTTTTCCAGTTTGGCTTTAATCCATCCATATTGTTATAAATCTTTTGCATTTCATCGCCAAATAAGCCTATAGTTAGTTGATGATGGCTTGTATCAGCAATCTGAACATAATCAAATAGTATATCCAAGACAGACTGATGCGTATCCTGATATTCATCAATAAATATATAGTCATATTTTAATTTGGTTATTCTACAAAGCAATTTATGAGACTGGAACATTCTACTAGCAATGATTAATACCTCATCATGAGAAATTACACCCTTTTGTAGATTTAGGAATTCACCATAACTAATACCTTCTTGAAAGCTATTTTCATTGAGGGGAATATTATCATAATTGATAATTTTACCATCATCAATAGACTCTATCAGTGCACGCTTTATGTCCGATTGATATCTTGCAATTTGGCCCCATATAAACTTATGAATGGTCGATGCAATATTTTGATCACCCCGCGAAAATCGTTTGTTCAACTCATCAGCTGCCGCATTAGTATAAGTAATACAGGCAATTTTAGCAGATTTATTGTTTTTAAGAATAAATGTAATCGCCTCGCCTAGTGAATATGTCTTGCCACTGCCTGCTCCGCCCTTCAATAAGAAATTCTCGTGCCTTTCGATAGCATCCGCAACTCCAGAAGGTAAATCTATTCCTTTGCGATCCACTTTAGACCTTCCATGATATATTCTGGCACTTTTATTTTTTGTCCTGATTTTTCATTTGCATTAATAATATCAATAGCAAACATTGCTTTTGATTTGATATAAGCCTTTCCAAACTTAAAGTCAATATCAGTCGAACTATCAATTTTCTTTTTTACACTATTTGCAAATTTTTCACTATTATATTGACTCATAATCCAATCTTTATTTAAGTGTGCAAAAGAGTCTTCAAAAGTTCGAGCACAATAATCATTTTCTTCTTTTTGGGTTGTAAGTCTTATGTTGCCACTAGTATTGAGTGCGTAACCGTTCTCGTCAATTGAAAAAATTAAGTCATTATACTGCACTGCCTTTATCCTATCTATAGTAGTCTTTTTTGGCTCTTCAATTGCAGGCAAGAGCCTTTTTAAGGTTGGATTGGTAGTATCGTCTGCCTTATCGCTACTGCATGCCTGGAGCCGCCTTGATTTACCCTTATTAGCATAATCCATGTCTGTAATCATTAATGTTTTAATGCCAAGTAGTTTAATTAGATCGCCAAAGATATACATGTAGTTACCCACATCAACCACTGACACGTATTGGCTTAGTAATTTCCGCTTATTTCCCTTATCTCTATCGTGTAAATCCATAAAATATGGTATTAAAATACGCTCAGTATCACCCTCAACTAAAATTAGCTTGTCAGCAAAAAATAATTCCGATCTATGTACGGTTAAGTACTGCTTGATAAAGCTTTCATATTCAGAGAATTGACCGTGGTAGGCTTGACTAACTTTGACAGCCTTCACGCTGCCACTATCTCTTTTCATCAGTACCATATCATCAATCTCTTTAAACTGAGATACGAAATGGGGTGAGTGTGTTGTAATAAATGTAGTTGTACGAATATCTTTTGTATTATCTGTTATAAATTGTTTGATATTATTAGCGAAAACATATTGCATTTGCGGATGGGTATGAGCTTCTGGCTCTTCAATATAGATAATATGTTCGAGCGCAGACATACCCGATGTGTTATTCTGCTGTATTTCATCAATTATCATTCTGAGTTTAATAATAATTGCATACATATTCATATATCCAAGCCCGCTTCGGGTCTCAGGAAGACGATTATTACCCTCCCCATAATACACCCTGGAGTTGCCATAACCTAAAATAGAATTCATTGCAATATTTGATCGCACTGAAATATCACCAGAGTCCCCACCTTGAATAAAGTCTTTAATATCTTTAATGACAGTAGAAAACACTCCATTGCCACCATTTTTACCGTTATATTGCTGAGTCAGAAGATTATCCGTTTCGATAATGCTTTGTTGCAACTGCTTAAAAACATCTCCATCAACCTTCTCCTTTACGTAAGATTGGGCATACTTAGATAAAGTATCTTGACCGCTTTCTTTTCGTATATCATTCGCCACTCCGCGTTTAGCTGATATGGTATAAAGTTTAATAAGATTCTGCAGCCCGAAAAACTTTTGATCAAAATCTCCTGATTGATATTCTCTTGTATTATTATCTTGAGCTGCTACACACTCTACAGTCATATAATCTCTTGAAAATTTTGACAAAAAATCTACTGCCTCTACCTTGGTACTCTTCAACTCTTGACAAAGTGCTGGTATGTTATCAACGTTAAACTTTTTTATAATTTTGATAGTTACGCAATCTCCACCGTCGAGAGAAAGAATTGGCAATCTGGATATGTCGCCACTATCGTCAGAGTAATCAATCTTCACTTCAAGCGATATCGCAGCATCGTTAAGCAGCTTTATTCTATCACCCTCGCTCATTTCAGAATTTGGCGCTAAAGCATCGACAATTTTCTGTCGAACATCCAAAGAAATATCATCAAATCCAGTCTGCTTCATATCGTTATTTAAGACATCATCTAATAAATCAAGAAGTGATGTTTTAGCTGTATTATTACGACCAACTAGTACTAAAAAATTATCTTCATCTGTCGAAAAATCTAATTGAAAATCTTTCATGAGACGATAATTATTGATTGATATATTTGATATGTGCATTTATTTCCTTTGCAATATGTTAAATTGGATAGCAAATAGCTCCATACGCTCAATTTCACCTTCAGACGCTTGCTGCGCTAGGGCTATTTGATCAGATATTTGCTCGTCCATTTTTTACTCCATCAACTACTTGTTTAGAATTATATCACGCCAAAACTACACAATAGCATCACATAAAACCTGTCAATAGTTTTTTGATAAAAAATGTATTCAATTTTTACAGATGTAAGCTGTGGATAAAATACGCTTATGCTATTGACAAAATACTAAAACTATTGACTTAATTATAATCCTATGCTATACTAGTTATGTTAACGTACCAGGTTGTATGCATTAACCCTCGAAGTGTCCTCATGGGCACTTCTTGTTTTCTATAGAAACCTTATCGCTCTGTCACGTATTTTACTAAAATTCCGATACGAGTCGATTGAATAAGCGGTCACGATGATACTTTCCGAGTTTAAAGAAGCACTCTTACTCACTAACGGCGACAAAATAACTACAAAATCGTGTTCTTCTAGCCACAAGTATAATCTGTCACCTTTGATATTCTCAGCCCAAAATGCTATCACCTCAGGCTGTTTGTAGTTATCGAGAATAGCACGCACCCATGGTAATTTACTAGCACGATCGTAATCCATAGTCCTTGGGCCGTTCCCTCTAGTTATCATATGGGTAAGGCCATATGTCAGCTGCAAGTCTTGCCAATTAGGATCTGGTTTATTATTTACTATAACTCGGCGACCATCGACAACTGGATTATCTGAATTTATAAAATCTCTATCGAATACTTCTAATAACTCCCTTATATCTTCATCGTAAGAACCCCTTAGATTAAGAGGTGATGGTAGCCAATCTGGATACATCTACCTTTTTGGCTCCCACATGAGTATGTTTATTTTTTCCGAGCTATAGGGAGTGCCGCAGGTTAACTTTTGCCCAGAACGCTGTTCTATGTGTGCTATAAGTTCTTTTTTTGCACTTGATTCCTGTTTTTCCTGCGGCTTATTTGCATACATAACAGCACCAGTAAACAAGTCGGCCATTTGAAGACCGATGACCTCATGTGAACGTAAAGGTTGTGCAAGTATTGAGGTATTGCGTAATCTGTCCGTATTTCTTAGGTAACCTGCAAGTTTCGTAGTCCTTATGCCAGACCAAGCGTCTTTATAGTCAAGAAAAAGGCGCATGTCACCGTATCTTTTTTCTGCAATAGTCCTGACAAGGATATAAGCCATTGAATAATAAAAGTCATCTCGAGTCTTATCATAAGTTTCATAATCAATAGTTGATTTATTGATAACTACTGCTCGATAATTTACCTGTTCAACAGCGAAGAACACATCGATCAGCTCCTTGTAATAGTCAAGTTTTGCTGAGCTTACTTTCGTCCATTTAATCTCTCTATGTGAAGCTATATCGTGCTTCTTTTTGACTGTTCTAATCGCATCGGTAAACAGAGAAAGCTGAGGTACGCTGAGCCAAAGCGCACCAAGCACCATAGTATTGTTGTTTGGATCATCAGTATGACCAGATTCGTCTATATATACATTGGTTGCGCTTAAAAGCGTTTCTACGTTTTCCATGTCTATATTATACAATATTCGCTTATAGATTAACTCCGCGGACTAACTTACCGTGAAAATTACCAACTTTCTGCCATTTTTCACGGTAAGCTGCTTATTGTATGGCAAATTCTATGGTAAATAGTTTCTCGGTAATCACCCCGCCCTCAGAAGCTTGCTGTGCTAGGGCTATTTTATCGGATATTTGCTCGTCCATACTGTCCTCGAGGTCGTATTTCTCGCGGTTGAGAGTGCGAACTTTTTTGCGCAAAATTTGGACTTCGCTAGCAATTTTTAGACGAGAGGCGGCATCGCCTGCCTGGCGTTCTTGTTTTTGCAGGTCTCGGATCTTCGCTTCAATTTTATCGACTTTCATTTCGTATTCGACAATTTTGTCTTTGTATTGACGTTCTAGTAGATCTTTTTTGTCGAGATAAGCTTCGGTGTTGCGGCCCTTGACTTCTTCTTGGCGTTCAGTAATCTGCTGAGTAAGATGATTTTGCAACACTTCATCTGGGATAACTTCCTTATAATTAACGCCAACAACACATAAATCAAGTATCTTACGGCAAGTTTCCGTGTCAAGCAACATACCGTCGTCTGTCTGGGCTGATGCCAAAATGTAACTCTCACTCATGTCCGACGAATCTATTTTCATCGGAAAGGTTACCTGCTCGACAGTCATAATACCCCGTGCGCCAACTAGCTTTTTAACCTCAGAAGCAACTCGATCAGACCGGCTAATATTAAAGATTAGTTCTGCTGGGGGTGTTTGTGTAGTCTTTGCTGTGTGGCGGACATATTCAGCCAATTCATCAGCATATTTATACTGCCTGGCATGCGGTAAACGTTCGGTTTTGTAAAAATATTTGCCAACTTCGATATTTTGTTGGGGTGCAGTTTTTAGATCAAAAACATGTTCGTTTTCAAATGACGCCTTGTCGCGCAATATATACCGCGTTAAGCCCATAAATAATCGCTCAAATCGCGTAAAAGCTTCTTCGGCTTGTTCGTCATAACGACGAAAACGATCTTGTACGTGAGGATCAAGTCCTTCAAAAATCCGGGTACGCGCCGCTTGTTGCTCAGTATCAATTTCTGACTTAAATTCTTCTTGCAGCTTTTCAAACCGTTGACTAATCTCATCGTCGGTGCGGCATGTATTCAAGATATCGCTAATTTTCTTTTCAAAATCCAGTCCGCTTTCAATTGCACCAAGCACGTCATTACTAGCACCAAACGTGCTTTTAAATAAACTAAATTTATCAGTCAATAGTTCAAGAATTCGCTGCTCAGCAACATTGCCTTGATTGCTAAAATTCACCACCACAACATCATATTTCTGCCCCATACGATGGACGCGTCCGATACGCTGCTCAACGCGTTGCGGATTCCATGGTAGATCGTAGTTGATCAGCATGGAGCAAAACTGCAGGTTAATACCCTCGCTAGCCGCTTCGGTTGCAATCATGATCTGTATTTCGGGTTCTTTAAATTTATCAATTAATGCCTTGCGGCGATCTGCTGATTCTATGCCGGTGACGACATCGGAATTTTCATTATCCGCCAACCATTGGCTATAAATCTCGGTACTTTCCGGCGAGTTATTTTGTCCGTTGAATAACACTATTTTTCCATCATAGCCCTGCTTTTTTAGCGTTTTGGCGATATAGTTCTGCGTCAAGGTTGATTCGGTAAAGATAATTGCTTTACGAGCAGCTTTCGACTCCAGTGCACTAAAGCCGACATTGATCGCTTCGACCAATTTTTCAGCCTTAATATTTTCTTTGATAGAATCAGCAAAATCCGCATATGATTTTAGTTCGTCAATTTCAGCTTGAAACTCGGCACGCTCTTTGGCCGATTTGATTATGTAATCATCGTAAGCGCCAGTCTCCTCAAATGCCTCAATTTCTTCATCGTTCAAGTCACCCAGCTCATCAATCAAGCCACCGCGGTTATCGCGAACCTTACCCGCAGCGTACTCTTCCTCCATGCGCCGTACAATATTCCGGAGTGTACTGGCAACTGCGAACGTAGATGAACCGAGGCGTTTGCGAAGAATCAAAGCCGACAAGTGACGCTGAGACGACGCAAAAGCATACAACTTGTCACGATGCAGGTAATTGTCCACTAATTCATATAACTTCCGCTCATCCCCTGATGGCTCGAAACAAACAGTCTTAGCAATGCGATCAGTGTATTTAATATATTTCTTGACTTCTGAGCGTAAGGTACGCTTGGCAATTTTACTCATGCGCGAACGAAGCTCGTCAAGCGCAAATGGATGATTTGACTTTATATAGCGCTGACGAAAAACATCAAGCTTATAAAAATACTTAGGATCGACGACTGAAACTAGTCCATATAATTCTTCGAGTCTATTCTGCAGAGGTGTGGCTGTGAGGAGCAGCGATTTTTCAGAACCCTTGGCAATATCAGATACCGCACTAGCGATACCCTTTTGGTTGTTATAAAAATTCCTTAGCTTGTGCGCTTCATCAAGAACTAGCAAATTCCAGCCATTTGAAAGTTTTAGTGAATGGCGATTCGCAAATTCGTAAGAACAGATATAAATACCGTCTTTCTTGATGGTCTCTTTTGACTTAATCCATTTAGCGTCGACAACGGTTGCTGGTAAATTGAACTTTTCTTGCAATTCCTGCGCCCATTGCTGGCGCAAGCTCGACGGCGCAATAATCAGGATCTTTCGTTTCCGTTCCGAGTAGTATTGCATGATAACGATACCTGCCTCAATAGTTTTACCGAGGCCGACTTCATCCGCCAAGATAATACCGCGAGCCGTTGGCGAATTTAATGCAAACAGCGCCGCGTCAATTTGGTGCGGTGTCGGGATAATCTGAGCATCAAACATCAAGCCCGACAACTTAGCAACGTCATCGTTAGCATAGACGCGCTCAAGCTCATGGGCAATATACTTTGCCTGATAATCAGAGGTAATCATCAGAGTTATTATAACATTTTCTAATCGATGGCTCGGAAGGATTGCTTGGTAATTAACAAATGAGACATAAGAGGTATACCAAGCAACTCGCCGGCGCGTTTGAGCCGATTGGTCGTTTCTATGTCGGCCTGGCTTGGTCTCATACTCCCGCTCGGATGATTATGCGCCACGATGATGCTGGCGGCACGGTCAGCAATGACATCGGCGAAGACCTCGCGCGGGTGTACCAGGCTGGCCGTCAGCGTGCCGATAGTCACCACCCGCTTGGCGATCAAACGATTCGCACCATCCAGCGTCAGACAGACAAAATATTCCTGCTTTTTGTCGCGAATGTCGGCCAGCAGCTCGACGGCCTTTTCTGGACTGTCAATGATCGGCTGGTCGCTATCCAGCAAGTACCGCCTCGCCAGCTCCAAACTCGCCAGAATCACCGGGATTTTCGCTTCGCCCAAGCCAATCACGCTCCGTAAATCATCATACGAAACATCGCCGCCTTTTTGACGCACAATTTTCAGCACTTCGCGCGCAATTTTACCGACATCCGCCTGTTTGTTACCGCTGCCAATAATCGCCATCAACAATTCCAAGTCGCTCAACCGCGCCGTACCGTAACGCGCTAGTTTCTCGCGGGGACGGTCATTGGGATGACGATCAGACAGCTTCATATATAAAATTATACTATGCTAATGAAATTATTACTTCTCTACACATACTTAACTTCTAACGATATACCAAACCATCCAATAAAATGACCAGCCGCCAAACGTTACCTTTTGGTAACGGCAGGCTATCGTAAATAAACCTACTCTAATTTTATAAGGACATGGCCGAGAGATTGGCCCTTCAGGGTTAGGCGCAGGTATCTCGTTATCGACTTGTATGGTTGCAGGCTTGCCGGCGTAACCGTCAGCTTTAACGCCCGTCACGGTAATTGTTCTGGTTTTTGATATATCGACATCGGTAATATCAAGTTGTCGCTGTTCACCAACAGCCCAACCAAGATTATTGTCATCCAGACGAATCAGCCAGCGCGAGGACAATTCGTCAACTGGCTGCCAATTTAGCCGAATTGTCGCCTTATTGCCATTTCGCTCAATAATTTTTGCCGAAACCTGAGGCGCTCCAGGACCAACAGGCAGATTGGGCTTTATGCCAACTTTAACAGGTGCCGATATGTTTGACACTGTGTCGTTGCTAGCGCTCATTCGCACTTGCATGATGCCATCAAACTTTTCATTATAGACATGGCTGGCAACCGGACTTGTTGTCGTTTGATCGATCTTACCATCACCATCAAAATCCCACTCGTACTTTGTGATACTACCATCAACTACGTACGAATCACCGGCATCAAAGGTAATCTTCTGTCCAACCTCCGCATAATATTCGCCAATTTTCAGTTTGGCGTTCGGACGATTCTTAATTTTAGTTAAGGCTTTATTTAGCGCAGCAACAACGTCATTCTCGTCGCCGCTAGCAATTACCTGTCCAGAAGTTTGCTTAGCTATATCTGTATACGAGTTTTTTAAGTAGTCTCCTACAACAGGATAAATATTGACTGGGTCTATCTCTAACGAACGCTTAGCCACAGCCGCCAGGGTCGAACCATCAACCTTATCTGGATCATGATAGCCGGTATCAGTCAACAAAATAATCGCTTTTGTCGCGCCTTTTTGCCACTTCATTTCATTCATAGCCACCATACTAGCATGCAGAGCTGCCTCTGGACCATCGCCGCCGCCATCAGCAGATACGCTTTCTAGTTTATTAAGCAAGTCTGCGGTATCTGTCTGCAAATCAGATAATTTTTTAGCAGTGTATTCGTCGCCTGCATCGCGATAAACAACTAATCCAACTCGTCCATTTATTTCTTTAATTTTCGAACTATAATTTCTAATAAACGTTTTCATCTGATCAATATAAGACATCATAGACCCAGTTGTATCCAAGACAAACACCACGTCAGTTCCAGCCGTTCCCATATTGTTATTTAGCGGTTTATCGTTAATTCCTGGGTCATTTTGAGAAGCAAGTTTGGCGGCATTTTTTAGCCTATTAGCCGCCTCGCGAACACCGTCGTCAATCGGCCCATTGGAATTGGCGTACTTACCATGACCCTCAACGTCCCAAACAAACTTTGAACTGCCACAAACATAATCGTTAGCTAGACACCATAATCCGGTTTTTGAGTTATCTTCGTTCGGCAAAAACGGTTTTCGGGCACCAAGCGCGCCGTTGTCAACGTGGCAATTAGCAATTTCGCGCCGATAAGCTGATAATTTCTCGTTACGACAAGCTGGCGGAAATATCCCTTCGCCCTCTGGTAAATATAATTTAGGATCGCCAAACAACATATTAAAGACTATTTTATTCTTGACGCCAGACGAGATATTTGGTAATGCTTGGCCAACTACCTGCGCACCCTGTGAAATACCGCCCAGAATGAAAAATTCGTTAGGACATTTTCGGTGACGAGCATCTAAATAAGCCTGCAATTCTGCGACACCTTGCCTTACACTCTTGCCATAATCATTCCCCATGCCGCCGCTAAGCTTGGCGCCAATAGCATTACCGTTCCAGACATTACTGACATCAACCGCTGGATATTGATTGCCGCCATAGCTTTCGCTACCAAGTTCGTAGAAGTTTAATTTAGATTCGTCGCCAATTCTAGATAGCAGCTGATTCCTAAAACGCGAGGTTTCATTTCTGTCTTGACCAACCTTTTGACCAGACCCTCTAGCAAATACACCCGTAACTAGCGTGCATTTATTGTCAACATTCGCTGCTAAAGCATCAAAATTAGATACAAACACATTAAGAATCATAGACGCTATGAGTACGTAAATTATTGCAATTTGCTTATTCATAAAACTTCCGCTCCCACAATTTGAAGTAATCTTAAGTATTAAAGTGTATAGTTAGTTGACATTATCGACAAAACCCCCTTTCCTTACGTTTAGCCCTACGTTTGTCACGTCGTCACGACGCGAAACATGTATTCTATACTGGTATCCATTTCTTTTTCCGCTAAATTCACAGACGTTAAGATTGTTATTTTTGCACCTATCGTCTACGTCTAACAACTCATCATAACCAGCAAATTTTTTAATATCGTCATAATCTACAGATTTTCTATACTTCCACGACTTATAAACTTCTGGACAATTTCCCATCAAACATATTATTTTTGGCGTCACAACCTCACGCTCCGCCTCTTGCCAACCATCTAACGGCTTAAAACTATCCGCCACCGCCTCAATGTCCTTCGTATCACCTTGCCAAGACAACGCATAAACCAACACTCCTGCTAAAGTCAGCAGGATAATAGCTGCAGATAGTATCACTTTTTTAAGATTAACTTTTTTATTACTGTTCATATATCTCCTCATAATTAAAAGACGCCCAAAGGGGCGCTAAAATTCAAAATAGTTGGTGTATTCACTGGTGGCGTACCATCACAGGACATATATTTATTATAACTTAAGGTTTTTACAATGTCTAATTAGAAACACCAAGCGTACTTTCCCGCCTACTGCAAGCCACATAAACTGCTACTGCACCAACTAATTTTGTCAACCACGAAGCAACCTTGGTATTGCGACCATTTGAGATTTTGCTATTTTCTGGATTTAGCTGGCTATCATCAGTCCATAACGCCGCTAAGGGATGAGCAAAAGCAACCTTATGTAGTTTTTCCGCCTGGCTGCCGCTATTATCATTTAGTTGGCAATCCAGGTCATTGTCATTATTCATTTCTATTTGATCCGTATAGTCCGCAGTTGGTTGGCTGTGCAGACTGTCTACCTCGCTGCTAGCATGCTCATTCCTCAAATCAACGTATATTGTGTCGTTTTCGTTTGGCTGTATAATTCTTGTTTGTCGGGTTTTTTGACGTACTGTATTGCCGTCTTCAAAGTCCGTTTGATTAATCAATTGGTTTGACGCCTCATCCGGCTTAGGCCATAGTTCAGAGGTTTGTGTCTCGTCATATTCTTGCAAGCTGTTCGATGTCTCATCCAGTTTAGACAATAACTCAGAATTCAAAGACCTGCTCGGTGGCAAGGCTGGATTTACCATCTCATCCAATTTTGGCCATCGCTCAGAGGACCGATCAGAACGCAATTGAAGATTTATCTCAGTAGTATTTTTCGGCTCCAGGTCTTGCTCAATATCAGCTTTTGGTACTCGTTCGTTCTGCGGTAAAGTCGGCAAGTCATTATCGCTATCTATTAATACTGCCTCACGCTGCATAGACTCGTCTCTATGGTTATTAGCAAAACTTTCTTCCCGGTCAACTACAAAGATTTCATTTTCGCTAGCCCAACCGGCAGTTTCTGCAGGCAATTTTACAGCAGGATTATTCGCAACCGTTTCTACCTGCTTTGTCTGATTAAACGCACTATCGCTGTAATGTATGTTAGGATTTTTAACAACTGCTTTTTTTGACGGCGCACTTTCCTTCTCGGCAAGCTCTGCGGCTGAATCCTCTCCATCTGATGTATTTTGTACAGCGTTTACCGGTCGAGTTTCTGGCAGAGTTTTTCTGAAATAATCAACAGATTCAACCGCGGAAGGAGAGCTAATATTATCCTTTTTATCGTCAGCTAGCGGGTTTTGCTTATCTATCGACGGAGTTTGAAACTCTAAAGACATCTCAGCTGAGACTTCAAAATCTGTTGATGAATCACTTTTAGGCTTAGTTATAATATTTTTGGGAGTAGTTTTTTTAAGTAGATTATTCTTTGTTCTAATAGGTTTTGGTTTTAGAGCTGGTGGCTCTTGCCTATTGCCTACTCTGTCGACCGCAGTAGAAGTCCCGCTGTCGGCTAAAGTATCATTAGCATCAATTAGCGTGCTTGATACTTTTTCTATCACTGGCTCTTTCTGAGAGTGAGTTGCTGCAACGGCGCTGCCATTACCCTCTGGCTTAGGAATTTTAATCGCCTGATGAGTGTTAACTGACGAGATTTGTTCAGTTGTATCAGCAACTGCTGACACCTCCTGGTCGGCATGT
This sequence comes from Candidatus Saccharimonadota bacterium, assembly GCA_905372275.1. Taxonomy (GTDB): domain Bacteria; phylum Patescibacteriota; class Saccharimonadia; order Saccharimonadales; family Saccharimonadaceae; genus Saccharimonas. Next base: position 26,814 of record CAJPON010000007.1, on the reverse strand, counting down.
TTGATTGAACGCTGAGTTGTTTGGGTAGCGCGGTTTACTGTTGCTGTTTGCTGATTAACAAGTTTACCCGAGTCATCCGCTGCACGGTCTGCTGCTCGCGGTAATTCATCTTGCTTGATGCGCTCATTGGTATCGTCACTGTCGATTTGTGCACGAGGTTCTTTCGATGTTTTAACAGCCGAACTGGAATTGGACTCAGGATTAGTACCGCCATCATCGATATTCGTTGTTTTTTTCACTATATTAGCTATAGGAGCTGTAGCCGATTTTTCTTCGTCGTTGCTATGTATTCTGTCGACTTCATGGTTCAAAGATTCTGAGTTTCTTGACTCTGCAAACTGAGGCAGTGCCGGCGCAGCTGACTCCCTTTGTTTGTTAGACGGCCGAGAAGATGGTTGAGTGTCTGATAGCGTTTGTCCTTCGGGTTCGGGCTCAGGTTCAGACTTAGGCCTAGGTTTAGGTTCTGGCTCAGATTCAAATACATTTGAACTATCGTTTATTGACTGTTCCTCCTCGGCAGTTAGCAGCTGCTCCCTACTGACATCATCATCTGGCGTAGGCTGCGCCCAGACAATCTCACCCGGCGCGTCGTCTTCTCGGAGTAATTTCTCTAGTGTACTGAGCTGCTCAGGTTGATCTTTGTTGTTTGATGCCATCATCTCTGCTTGACGTCTTTGGCAATCTTGCGCGAAAATGCAGCCAACACAGGCAATCGTTCCGAAATTTTGACACATTGCCGGATCGACTGAATTCGATGTTTCTTTTGAATTATCACTATTGTTTATCGTGGTATCAAGCGTTTCTTCGCCATTTGCCACCGCCACCAAATCAAAATCGTCCGCGCCAGCGGTAGTTGCCTCACTATCAATCCCCGTTGAAAAATCCTCATTTGCTGAACCGCCTCTCGACGACGCAAATACATTAAACCCTCCTCCAGCCTCGCCTATTGTCGGCGGCCCGTCCACAACTGGCGCTACCACCTCGCTCATTGCTCAAAAAATGTCTCCGTTGAAACATGTGATTCGTCGACGCCAGCAGCGGTTAGTTTTTGCCAGACGTCGCGTACAAATGGCAGGCTGCCGCAGACCAGAAAATGCGAATCACCCGGCACTTCACTCACAATGTTCGCCACCTCAAACCGCCCGTTATGCCAGCCGTCTGTTTCCTCGACCTGCTGGCGGGTACTAAACTTTTTGACGGCAATATTTGACGCTGATAACTCCTCCGAGAAAACCATATATTCTGGCGATTTTTGACTCAAATAGAGAAAAGTCGGCTGCTTGGCGTCCGCCAAAATACTCCAAATCGGGCTCAGCCCGCACCCCGCCGCGATGCCGACCAGCGGCCGCTCAGTTTGCGGATTGAAATCACCGTACGCCCGGCTAATTTGCAGCGTATCGCCAACTTGACGCGAACACAAATAGCTGGAGAATTCGCCGCCCACATTTTTCACGGTAATCGACATCAATTTCTCATCTGGGCGCGAAGAAATACTATAGGCCTTGCCCTCACGCACCTGACTACCCGCAATGAACACTGTGATGTATTGCCCCGCCATAAAATCAAACGGCCGCGCAAAATACAGCGTCGTCACCTCAGGATTTTCCTGGCGCACCCGCACAATTTCGACAGTTAGTGAATCACGCATTCTTCGACATACCTTTCCATTATTCTTTGGGCGGCCCTAAATTCTTCGTCAGTGAACGTGTGATAGTTGGCAAATTTCGGACTAATGGTGGTACCGGTGCGAAAATGCTGCAAAGCAAACCGTTTAGCGCCTTTGACTAGCTCGCCAATCTTTTCAAAATCCGCCACCTCCAGCTGCTCGCGAACGATGGTCGTCCGAAATTCATGGCCAATCCCTGAGTCAATCATCAGCCGCACATTGTCTTTGATGGCCGCTAGATCAATCGGCCGCGCTGCAATCTCCACGTATTTTTCCAGCGGGCCCTTGACGTCCATGGCGATGAAGTCAATCGTCCCCTCCTCGACCATACCGCGCACTATATCCGGATGCGTGCCATTAGTATCCAGCTTGACATCAAAACCGAGCTGCTTAATCATCCGGCACAGCACCGGCAAATCTTCGTTGACCGTCGGCTCGCCGCCAGAAATCACTACGCCGTCTAGCCGACCAATGCGCGATTTTAGGAATATCATCGCCTCCTCGACCGGAATGCTCGGCGCCAAACGTTCGGGCAACACCAGCTCCGGATTATGACAATAGCCGCAGCGCATATTACAGCCCGAGAGAAACAGTGCTGCCGCCACGTGTCCTGGATAGTCCACCAGCGACAGCTTCTGAATCCCGCCAATCGCCACCTTAAGCTGGGACAGCGACGGCGCAAGCTCGCTGATGTTCGGCGGCATCGTCATAATGCTCCCTCATGTCAAATTCAGCCTGCTTGCCGTTATTCCACTGGGAAACTGGGCGCAAGAAACCAACCACCCGCGAGTAGACCTCAGTACTTTCACCACAATTCGGGCAAACCGGATGTTCGCCAACGATATAGCCGTGATTGGCGCAAATCGAGAAGCTTGGCGTAAAGGTAAAGTACGGCAATTTGTAATTTTCGCAAATCGTCTTGACCAGTTTTTTCAGCGTCTGCGGATCATCCATACGCTCGCCCAGGAAGAAGTGAATCACCGTGCCGCCCGTGTATTTAGTCTGCAAATTATCCTGCAAATCCATCAGCTCAAACAAATCATCAGTGTAGTTGACTGGCAAGTGGCTGGAATTAGTATAGAACGGATGTTTGACCGCCGCGCCTAAACCATTAGCAAAGTGGGCTCGGTCAGGGAAGCTAGCCTTGTCGAGCCGCGCCAAGCGGTAGGTTGTGCCCTCGGCTGGCGTCGCCTCCAGGTTGTAATTATTGCCCGTTTCTTTCTGGTATTCCACCAAGCGGTCGCGCATGAAGTCAAGCGTTTTCTCGGCAAACGCCTTACCCTTTTCAGTGCCAATGTCAACGCCCAGCAAATTCAACGCTGCCTCGTTAGTGCCAATCAAGCCAATAGTCGAGAAGTGATTTTTCCAGTACTCGTTGAAGCGCTTTTTAATATCGCGCAGGTAAAACTTGGTGTACGGATACAGACTGATGTCCGAATCGGTCAGCTGCTCCAGCACCTTGCGTTTGGTCTCCAAGCTGTCGCGCGCCATATCCATCAATTCGCCCAGACCCTTGAAAAATTCTTTCTCGTTCTTTGATTTCAGTGCCAGGCGCGGCAGGTTAATCGTCACCACGCCAATCGAACCAGTCATCGGATTACTGCCAAACAAGCCGCCGCCGCGATACTCCAGCTGGCGATTATCGATGCGCAAGCGGCAGCACATCGAGCGTGCATCCTCTGGATCCATGTCGGAATTGATGAAGTTCGAGAAGTACGGGATGCCATACTTGGCGCTAGCTTCCCAAAGATTTTCAATGACCGGATTATCCCAGTTGAAATCTTTGGTGATATTGACCGTCGGAATCGGGAAGGTAAAGACTCGGCCATTGGCATCGCCCTCAGACAGCACCTCCAGCAGCGCCTTATTGAGCATATTCATCTCTTCCTGATAATCACCGTAGTTGGTATCCTGCATCTCGCCGCCGATGATCACCGGGTTGCCAGCCATGTGCTTCGGGCATTCCAGATCAAGCGTAATGTTAGTAAACGGCGTCTGGAAACCAACCCGCGTTGGTACATTAACATTAAAGACGAATTCCTGCAGCGCTTGCTTGACTTCGTCATAGCTTAATTTATCAGCGCGAATAAATGGCGCTAAGAGCGTATCAAAGTCAGAGAACGCCTGAGCGCCAGCCGCTTCGCCCTGCAGAGTGTAGAAGAAGTTAACCACCTGCCCAAGAGCTGAACGGAAATGCTTGGCCGGCTTGGAAGCAACCTTGTTTTTAACGCCAGTGAAGCCTTGGCGCAGTAAATCCATCAGATCCCAACCGACGCAGTAGACACTCAATAGGTTCAGATCGTGAATATGCAAATCACCCTCTTTATGCGCCCGGCCGATCTTCGGCGAATAGATCTTATCCAGCCAGTAGGTCTTAGTAATTTCCGCCGAAACGTAGTTATTCAAGCCCTGCAAACTATAGCCCATATTGGAGTTTTCTTTGACTTTCCAGTCTAGATTATTGACGTATTTATCGATCAAATCGACGTGCGCGTTGGATGTAATTTCACGCAGTTTTTTATGCTGGTCGCGGTAAATGATGTAGGCCTTGGCGGTCTTCTTGAACTTGGAATCAATCAGCGTGTCCTCGACGATGTCTTGGATTTCCTCAACACCCGGTACTAGACGCGTCTGGCGAGCTTCTAGCTGTTTAAGTACTTTATCGGTAAGCTTAGCAGCGGCTTTTTCGTCGAATTCGCCAGTTTCAGCGCCAGCTCGAGCAATCGCTTTAGTAATCTTGGAAGCGTCAAACTTCACTTTACGGCCGTCGCGCTTTTTGATTGTTTGATACATATTACCCTCCTGAATGCATCATTAAAACGCTCCGGATCTACCCCTGCGGAGCGACACTTAATCGTGTATTTGTTTTACGAAAACACCATATGTAGTGCTTACATACAAATGTACACCCAATATATAGTGCTAGTCAAGGTTTTTACATTGTATTATTTACATTTACACAGTCAACTAGTTTAATCATATTCGCTTGGTAAATATCATCGCCCGGTGATCGCGAGTTTGCGAGTTTTTTATCCACTCCCCAGCGCAAGTCATCAGATTCAAGCCTTCAGACACACCATCAGCTGGACGCATAAAACTATTCATATCAACATCAGATATCTTGATTATTTGTTTTTTAACCACTTGGTAGCGCAACATTTGGCCGTCACCGCGTTCAACGCTGACTGTATCACCAACATTTAGCGACTCTAGCTTATTAAAAATTCCCCCCAAAGTCATACCAGATGCGTGGCCAATAATAATAGATGCTCCCGGCTGCCCCGGCTTGACGCTGCCAGTATACCATCCTGTATCAAAAATATTGACAGGCGATTGCATTGAGCCGTCGGCATTAACGCTCATCGGCAATACTCGAGCTTTAACCCCTAGCTTCTCAATAGTAATCACTCTCGGTAAATCTGCAGCTACCTTGTATTTAGCGATGGCGTCGCCAGAAACTTTTGTTTCGTCTTTACCTTCATTGCTCCGTCGATCATTCGGGTCATCGCTGCGTGCAGCCACCGTCGCTGTATTTACAGTATCTTTTATCCGATTATTTAACAGCCAAGAGTCCACTAATGAATATACCGAAACCAGCAAGAGAATCGACGCCGCAACACCAGATAATTTCTTGCGAAAATTACCGCTCATGATTTCTTTTAAGCGCCGCTTGGTGGAGTGTTTTTCACCGCCCATTTGGCTAGCAGCTGTTAGTTTTTCATAAATAATAAGCAAGCGAGCTGTCCGAGCTAGCTTTCTATTAATTCTCGTATAATCTCTAGGTTTTTTGTTTTGGAAAGACTGCTCTTTTGGACTTGGCGAGACAGGCTGCACTGCGATATCCATAATTCGCTTCATACTAGGCTGGCTAGCAGCGTCCGCTACAACATCATTCGCCAATCTACGCCGCGGTACGACTACCCGGCCTCGTGCTTTTGGCAGTACCTCCAGACTACGAGCAACTCGTTCTCTTTGCGTCATTGCTTGCTTCATTATAGCTAACAGGCACGCCTCGCGTCAAACCGCTTACGGCGTGCCTGCCTCCAATCTTAATCGTTATAAGTCTTGGTTATTTCTTGCCAAAACTCTTTCGTTTTGCCATGAATAGCAGGATTGCTGCCGAAGCCACACCAACGATAGTTCCAGCCAAATTAACTGCTACATTTTCGCCGCCCGTATTTGGAGCCTTCGGACCTGTCGAATCATTCTGCGCCGTTAGCACAACGTCATTGCCATCGCCGCCAACATAGCTAATCTTGAAGGTTGCGCCATCCACAGCGAACTCTGCACCTTCGGGCAAACCATTGAATGTCCCTTGAACCGGAGCACTACCGTTATTGTTGATAATCGTAAAGGTATCACCCTTCTTGATGGTACCGCCAGGCAGATATACCAGCTCTAATTTCGGAGAACTACCACCGTTGCTAAGCTGGACGCTCTGCGCAACAATCTGATCATAATGATCTTTATCTAGAATTTCTGCCTTGTATACGCCAGTACCGTTCATATAGAAGTCATTCAGTACAGTAATCTTGCCTGGCGAATTACCTGGAGCAACGACACCTGCCACATTAAGACTCTTTACCGTAGCATTACCGCCAAATACACCGCCCTCATCGACATAAACATCAGAGCGGCTGCCGTTTAGCAAGACTGTTTCGCCCTTTCTAACGCTTACCGACTCATTAGGTTTGTCGCCGTCCAATTTTATCAGCTTAGCTTCGTGGGCATTACCGTGCTGTCCATTCGGCGTACCGCTGGTGTTGTCCGAAGATTCAACTAGCAGAGTACCCTTGTTATCTTTATGAGCAACCAGTTTACCAGGGCCACTGAGCTTGCCAGTAATCTTCACTGTCACGTTCGAAAGTAATTTATATTCAACATTGCCATTGAGTACAATGTCGCCAGATAGAACTGTTGTCACGTTTGAAGAACCGCCGCCAGAGCCCAAACAACTTATTCCATGGGAAATCATCGCGCCGTTTTCAAAAGTAATTTTGCTGGCGCTTGTTTCGTTATCAGCATATTTAACTCCTAGCTCGCCACTACTTTTAACTGTAATGTTATTAGCACCTTCTAGCGGTACGCTAGCGTTTTCGCCAACAATTTTCTCTGAAGCTTTTACAGAATTGCTTATAGAATTGCATCCGCTATTAGCAACTTCAAAGCGATTAATGCTTGTTTCGTTCTTAAATTTTCCGTCGAATCCGTTAGATTTCAAGTTTGACAAGCCAGTAACAGCACCAGTAACATATATATAAGGAATCTCAACCTTGTCATCCACGCTAGTCTTATCACCACTGAACTCAGCATCCGGTGTAAATTTCAGCGTATCAATCGTATAGCTAGCGCATGTCGGACTAGCATCAGCATTGTTCATCTTCGAAACAGATAGACCCGACAAAGCAACGTTCAAATCATTCTGAATCTTCTCGCTAGCTCCGTTGGCACATGTAAATACCAGCTTAGCGCCCTCTGTTGGTACTTGGCCGTCTTTCCAGTTGCCAGCAGTTGACATTTTGTGGTCGCCAGCAGCGCCCGTCCACGTGAATGCAGTCGGCGCAGCATTGGCTGGCGCGTTAAATACCACTGCGCCAACAACAGCTGCCACTGACACAGCACTAGCCAATTTGACATAGGTAACACCCATATTGTTTTTCTCCTGTACACATTTGTGTTTTAATTTAGTTTACGCTTTCATGGTAGCATTACTTAACAATTTTTTCAAGTATTATCGTATAAAATACAACGAAAATTACACGCTTACCCTAATGTTTGCTGCAATAGTAAGCTATTTATAAAATCTATTTAAAACGGCCTTGACTTAACCTGTCGAGGCCGTTTGCCCGGTATACCAGGCAATTTAATCTATCAATTTGGCTCCGGCAGCTGGGCTCGAACCAGCGACCTAATGGTTAACAGCCATCCGCTCTACCACTGAGCTATGCCGGAATACATTCTGCTATCGCCGCAGATACCAGTATTGTAACTTATTATACAAAAGGTGTAAAGTCTACTGTGCTCGCAGCGCATCAAGTTGTTTTGCCAAATCAGCAATCGCTTCCCAACTAGCGCCATCGGTCATGATTGACAGTACGTACGTACCGTGCGAACCATAAACAATCGCCGAGTCATGCAATAATCCATTCATAAAGCCAACCTTATCGGCAACCGTCCCCGATACACCTGCTGGAATACCTTTACGAAACATGTTTTTCTTCATAGCTTCTAGCAAGCGCTGCTGGTTGGCGCTCGAAAAGTTTTGGCCGGTTGCAATCATACCTAGCAGCAGGGCTTGATCATTTGCTGTTGTATACGGTCCGCCGCCTTTCATAAATGTCGAGTTCTTAAGGCCAATGGCGTTAGCTTCGCTAGTCAAAGTACTAACTCCAATTGCGTTCAAGAAACTTTCCGCGCAAGCATTATCGCTCAAACTAATCATTTTATTAAAGCATGATTGATCACTATCCCAACTGCGCGCACCGCTATCGATACGCTTTAGCAAGCTGTAAGCTACCAGCAATTTGTAGGTACTAGCTGTTATAAATTGCTTATCGCCATTATATTCAGCGCGGCGTTTTTTGCCATCAAGTTCTATCATCGACACGCCGTAAGTTCCCGGATGGTCTTTGGCGAAATTCTCCATCAAAGCCGACAAACCAGCATCGCTCGAGCTATATGTCCGCGTATATTCTTCGCGCGGCGGCACAGCCTTGGTAACAGCATCAAGCTGCAAACTACCGCCGTCGATTGTACTTTGTAATTTCTGCAGCATTACCGTCACATCAAGTGCTTGCCCTGAACTACCTGTCTGCTTGCTAACGATAGTGAAGTCATGCGTAGTAATTTTCGACACCCCAGGCGCCACAGTAACAATTTTCGCTACCACATCATTCAGCCATTTGCCAGTACGTTCAGCATTCAGCGTAGCCACCAATTCTTTATCTTTAGTAGTAAAATCAAGCCAAGCATAAACTGTCTGCGCATCGACTGCGACAGTTTTATCTCTAGCTTTAATTTGAATACCCCCCTCTAGATGTTTGGTTAGCTTTTGCGCCAATTGCCTAGCTTTTTCATCGCTCACCGCTGGTTTGATATCTATTTTATTAACGTTAATCGTCGTCGGCTGATGTAATTTTGGTTTGATATCGCGAACAGATTGCTTGATTTTAGCCTCATCGCATTTACCGCCAAGTCTAGACTTCTGCAGCTCGAGCTGCGCTCCTTTGGCTTTAAGCGTGGCATTGGTCGGACTAACTTGGCAGCGGGCAACTATTTTTTCGTTAACAGCTGCATCCGTTTGGTTGGCAAATTTAGGGGCTGGCGGCGAACCATAATTCAAACCATACCAAAACAATGAAGTTGGCACCAATCGCACATACCAAGTATAATCATACTGCTTGATCCGCTGCGAATTATCAACCGAGACAGCAATATCACGCAGCTTAATACTAACCGCCGGCTTGTCTGAATTATTCATCGTGATGTTAAGAGTATGGTTGCTATACGCTTGATCAGCTTTTTTAGCCGCCGCATCTTTAGCTATACCGCCAATTGCTAATCCGTCAACGTGCGCAAACGGCAAGGTCTTATCGCTTGGATAAGCCAACTGTACAATTACTAGAAGAAAAGTCAAACTTGCTGCCGCACCGACTGCATATTTACGGAAATGCCTGTGGCGTAACAAACGTTGTAATTTTATCTGCAATGAAGCAGCTTGGTAATTGACCTGCCGATATGTGCCATAAACTACATGCCGCAATTTCAATCGCCAAGCGCTAGATTTAGTAGATTTAGTGGCATGGACCGCCGCTTTAGTACCAGTATAACGCCGGCGGTACGATGGTTTACGCGCTATCCGTCTCACGCGGCCCCTCATAGCCAAGAATTTGTAATGCCGATTGCAGCGTTTGAATATCTTGGCGCGCCTTATTATCATCCTGCTTCTGCAGATTGGCTATTTTAGCGCGAATACAGCGTTCAGTTATCGCGTCTGTCGAATCCAAAACTTCCGGCGTGGTTTTTGGCGCCGCAACCACGTCGATCACCTCTAGCGACCGCGCTGAATTGTCACGCTTACGCAAGTGGCCGCGGGAAATCAAATTATCAATATGTACTGCCACTGTCGAAACGCTTTTGTAATTAAGCGCCCGCATTATCTCGCGATAGCTCGGCCCGTAGCCGTTATCTTTTATAAAGTTATCAATAAATAGTAAAAGCTCGTACTGCTTCTTGGTCGGATTAATTGCCGCCGATTGAGCTTGTGCTGCCATACCTTCACTATAACGAATCAACCAGCTCCCGGTCAAACGGTCGGGCTACTATCAGCGCCGACAAGCCCCACCAAACTAGTGCTATTACATCATCAGCAAATACTGGCAAGAACAAACTAGCGATACTCAGGCCAATTCCAGACAAAAACACACCAAGCGCCAGCCAATCGTTCCGCTGCCTCCATAACCGCCGCAAAACGATAATCACAATCATCAAGTAAATCACTAAACCCAGCCAACCAGCTTCGTGCACGATAAATAAATATTGGTTCTCGATAATCACCCCTGAATCGCCTAATAACGATGCCGACCCAGTACTGCCAATACCAGCGCCAAACGGCTGTTGCGCTGCCTTGATAGCACCATCGCGCAGCGACGAAAGGTGATCATCGTTTGAGGTTCTAGCAGCACCCGTAGTAGGATTATCGTGCAAAATCACATTATGCATAAAGCTGGTATCGCGCAGTAAATAAGCTCCGCCCGCAGCTGCAATTAAAACTCCCGCAGCAATTGATATCCAAGCTTTTTTAGGTAATTTCCGGCCATATTGATGAGCAAAAAGCCCGCTTAACGCTGCTAGAGCCCCCAGAATCGTCGCCCGCGAATAACTAATATAAAGAGCGGCACTAGAGCTAGCGGCCGCCAAAATGCCGTAGACACGCAGTTTAGCACTATCCCGCCATTTTGCCGCCAAAAATACTGACGCCAAAACCAACCCGCCAAGCGCGTACGCCCCTAGCGGATTCGGCCCCCGCAGCGTGCTGCCAAAGCGCACATAAGCCTCATTTGAATCAACCGTCAAATACGGTGCAACCGTCGCCTGACTATAACCGAATACTGTCAAGAAATCCCGCGGCAAAACCAATTGCAAACAAGCAAAACCAATAATTACCGCTGCCGCCGCCAGCATACACTTCGATAAAATTTGCTGATAGCGCGGATAGAGATAAATAAAACCATACATCGTCGCCACCATTAGACCCCAACGCAAATCAATTACCAGGCCAGCAATTACAGTTGCCGCTGAATTACCCGCAGCTAACGATATTCCTACTAAAACCAAGTGCCACAGCGCAAAACCAGCAATCAACCATAGCAACTTATCGCGCAGCCAAAATCGCCAAGCATGCCGCCGCCAACCCAGGATAATCACCAGAACAAAAGCTACCATTAACAGCACTTCTTTCCATGCTTTGGCATACAGCGCAACCGGCGGCCAATGCGTGCTCGCCAAAACCGTCAACGGCGTATGAATTGCCAAACCTAGCATAATCGCAGCCAACAGCACCAGCGTTACCGAAGCTAGCCGACTCTCCAAATTATCGGTATTGAGATTACTCATGCTATCTATTATAACGAAAGTTGTTATAATGAAGACAAATGCCATCTCATAATACCAAGTCTTACAGCCTAATCCTGATGGCAGCCGACGCGATCGTGCTGGCAATTGTTTTTGCCGCATCCTATTATATTCGCACTCAAGTCGACCAGCGCGTACTCTTACACATTGTTTACGCCTACGAATATATCATCGGCTTTGCTGTGATTACCCCGGTATGGATACTGATTTTCGCTTCGCTCGGATTGTACAGTCCGAGCGTTTATAACCGCCGCCTCGTCGAATGGAGCCGTATAGCACTCGGCACTTTCATTGGTATACTGCTGGTGATTGGCTGGGAATACTTCACTAGTATGCATATTTTTCCAGCCAGGCTAGTCGCCCTTTACGTTTTAATTGGCTCAACGATTGCCATTATTCTAGTACGCGAAATAATTCGCACTATTCGCAACGAGTTATACCGTTACGGACACGGCGTCAGTCGAGTGTTGGTGATCGGTAATTCTGATGCGACAACCGATATTGCGATGTCCCTCGGCTCCACCCACAAATCTGGTTATCAAATTGTAGCCTTCGCCGGGCCGGCAAAATTGTTGCCGCCGCATCTCGGTATCGTTCATTACGGCCGCGTCGAGACAGCACTCAAAGATATCAAAAAGCTTAACATTAGCACTATTATTCAAACCGACCTTTATGCCAGCGAGGATCGCAATCACCAAATTTTAAGTGCCGCGCAAATTGCTCACATTCAATATAATTTCATTCCTGGCGAGCCAGAATTTTACACTGGCAAAAACACCGTCGATGTCTTTCTCGGCTATCCGATGATTACTGTCAGTCAAACACCACTCATCGGCTGGGGAGCAATTGCTAAGCGGTTGTTCGACTTGATAGCCGTTATTATTACTTTGCCGCTCTGGGGATCAATTATAATAATAATCGCGCTGCTGCAAAAGATTTGCAATCCCGGACCGATTTTTTACCGTTCTAAGCGTTTGAGCCGTTTTTCGAAGCCGATTCGCCTTTATAAGTTCCGCACTATGGGTGCTCAGTACGGCAAAAAGGACGCCAGTATCGAGTTTGAGGAAATGAACCGGCCTGATTTGGCCGCCGAATATCGGCGCGATCACAAAGTAGCCGATGATCCGCGAATTACTTGGTTTGGTAAGTTCTTGCGTAATACTTCGCTTGATGAATTCCCGCAATTTATCAACGTGCTGCTCGGCGACTTGAGTTTAGTCGGGCCGCGTCCGATTCTGCCGCAAGAAGTTAAATTCAGCAAAAATCGTACGGCGTTATTGCATAGCGTTAAGTCTGGGGTGACTGGATTGTGGCAAGTCTCGGGCCGCAGCAACTTGAGCTTCAACGAACGGATTGAGCTTGAGCTTTATTACGCGCAAAACTGGAGTTTTTGGCTAGACTTGCGGATACTTTTCAAAACAATCGGTGTTGTACTACACAAAACGGGAGCGAGATAATGAAGCGTCCGCGCATTGCAATTGTTTGCGACTTCTTGACAACGATGGGCGGTGCCGAGAATGTCGTGCTAGCAATGCACGAAGCTTTCCCTGATGCGCCAATTTATACGGCAATATATAATCCCGACAAGGTTCCAGCTTTTGCTAAACTTGATATTCGCACCTCGAAACTGCAAAAAATACCGCTGCGGCTGCGCAATTATTACAAACTTTTTCCGACGCTAGCGGTTAAAGCAATGCGCCAGCTCGATCTTAGCGAATTTGACATTATTTTGACTAGTTCGTACCTGCACGGCCACCAAGTTACTAAAGCACGACTCAACCAAGTTATTATCAATTATTGCCATACGCCGCCGCGCTACTACTGGAGCCACTACGACGAATACCGCTGCGATCCTGGCTATGGCAAACTTAATCCGTTTATTCGCCTGCTGATGCCGCTGCTAGTACCGCATCAGCGCCAGCTTGACCTGGAGGCTGCTAAACAAGTTGATGTCTTCATCGCCAACTCTACCGAGACGCAAAAACGCATAAAAAAATACTACGGCCGCAGCAGTACCGTAATTCATCCGCCAGTCGAAACTAGCCGCTTTACGCCTGCTCGCAAACGGGGCGACCACTACGTAACTATCGGCCGCCAGTTGCCGTATAAGCGCTACGACTTAGCCGTCAAAGCCGCTACCAGACTCAATAAAAAACTAATCGTTTTTGGCAACGGTCCAGCCCACGACCAACTAGTCAAGCTTGCCGGCCCAACTGTTGAATTCCGCACCGATCGCTTTGGTGACGCTAGCGACGCTGAATACGAAAAAGCTATCACCACTGCGCGCGGTTTCATCTATCCTGCCGAGGAAGATTTTGGCATTGTTAGCGTTGAAGCATTGGCAGCTGGTGCGCCGGTTATCGGTCTGGCACGCGGCGGCACCACTGATATAGTCACTTCGCCTGATATCGGCACGCTATTTCAACATCAAACCGTCGACGACATTGTAAAAGCCATCAAAATCGCTGAACAAACCCGCTTTTATCCGAGCAAACTCGCCCGCACCGCTAAACGCTTCGACAAAGGCCTTTTCTTGACTAAGATTAAAAAGGTTGTACGTGATAGCATTTCTTAATTAACTATTTGTTTTCGAGTATAATAAAATTATGAAAACAACTTTAGTCACTGGCGGCGCGGGTTATATTGGCAGCCACACTCTGATCGAGCTTATCAATAATAATTTTGAAGTGGTGGTAATCGATAACTTAGCCAATTCTAGCCGCGAGAGTTTGCGGCGCGTCGAGCAAATCACTGGGCACAACATCCCTTTTATTGAAGCGGACGTCCGCGACCAATCAGTACTTGATGATATTTTTACAACATACAGTATAGATTCAGTGATTCATTTTGCGGGACTAAAGGCTGTCGGTGAATCAGTCGCCAAACCGCTAGAATATTACGATAATAACCTCGTCTCGACTCTAGCACTGCTTGAAGCGATGCGTAAACATAGCGTTAATCAATTAGTCTTTTCAAGTTCGGCAACTGTTTACGGCAGTCCTAGCGAGCTGCCACTGCGCGAAACTTCGACAGTCGGCGTAGGTTTAACCAATCCTTATGGCAAGACTAAATACATGATCGAGCAAATCATACAGGACTACTGCGCGGCCGATCCAGCTTTTGAAGCAACAATCTTGCGTTATTTCAACCCGATCGGCGCTCATCAATCAGGTCAAATCGGCGAAGATCCAAACGGCATTCCGAATAATTTATTGCCTTATGTTGCCCAAGTTGCTGTCGGCAAACTGCAAAGCGTCGGTGTTTTCGGAGACGATTACGACACGCCAGACGGCACGGGTGTGCGCGATTATATTCACGTCGTAGACTTGGCGCGCGGCCACGTCGCCGCTCTACAGCACATGAAAGCTGGAGCTAGTATTTATAATCTCGGCACTGGAAGCGGCACGTCAGTACTAGAAATCATCAAAGCGTTTAGCAAAGCTTGCGGGCGCGACCTGCCTTACGATATCAAACCGCGGCGAGCTGGCGACATCGCTGCTTGCTACGCTGACTGCAGCAAAGCTGAGCGCGAACTAGGCTGGCGAGCCGAATTAAGCATTGAACGGGCTTGTGCTGATAGCTGGCGCTGGCAATCTCAGAATCCAAACGGTTTTTCTGAATAATGGCTGTGGCGCTTTATTTAACGACAAGCCAATAACAACTTGTTTATTCTAGCTCGCGTTTGTCTATTCTTTGCCTGTCGCTTGGTTGATTCGCGTCGACGAATCTGGCTTACCTTTACCAGCATCAAACCGCATCTGTATGTTGTACTTTTTACAAACATCTGCTTCGGGAATAGCTTTTTCGGTGTCACGATCGCCGCCGTTAGCGAAAATTAGCTCATCTCCTGGGTATTGGCCGGCAACCATTTCTAGAGACTTAATAATAGATGGGTCTTCATCGATTGACAAGATTACCTGATCAACACCTTTCAGCGCTCGCATTAACCGCAACCGATTACTTTCGTCCAAGATAATCTTGCCTTTTTTGAGCAGCTGCTGCTTGTCGTTATTAACAATTACAATCAGTTTGTCGCCCATAGCCGCTGCCGCCTCAATCATATCCAGGTGTCCGCCGTGCAGCGGGTTAAAATAGCCGCTAACAATTACTATTTTCATAATCCTCCTCTGTCGATTACTTATTATACCTGATATACTATAGTTATGACAAAGATGCTAGTCACGGGAGGCGCGGGATTCATTGGCTCGAATTTTGTGCATTATACCGTCAAACACAAGCCAGAATACGACATCACTGTTATCGACAAGCTCACCTATGCGGGGAATCGCGCTAATTTACAGCCAGTAGCTGACCAGATCAATTTCGTGGAAGGCGACATTTGCGATGCCGAGTTGATGGACAAATTAGTTACTGAAAACGACATCATTGTGCATTTTGCCGCCGAAAGCCATAACGACAATTCCCTGCGCAATCCGTGGCCGTTTGTCGAGACTAACGTCGTCGGCACTTACACCATTCTTGAAGCTATTCGCAAGCACGGCAAACGCCTCCATCACATCTCGACCGACGAAGTATTTGGCGATTTGGAGCTCGACGACCCCAACCGCTTCACCGAGAACACGCCGTACAATCCGTCCAGTCCTTACTCCAGCACCAAAGCTTCCAGCGACATGCTGGTGCGCGCCTGGATTCGCAGCTTCGGTATCAAAGCGACGATTTCTAATTGTTCAAACAACTACGGACCCTACCAACACATCGAAAAGTTCATTCCGCGCCAAATTACTAACATTTTAAGCAATATTAAGCCCAAACTGTACGGCACCGGCGAGCAAGTCCGCGACTGGATTCATGTTGATGATCACAACTCGGCCGTTCACCTCATCTTGGAAAAAGGCAAGCTGGGTGAAACCTACATCATCGGCGCCGACAACGACCACGTCAACAACAAAATGGTGATTGAGCTAATTTGCGAGCTGATGGGTAAGGGTAAAGATTGGTACGATCATGTCAATGACCGGCCTGGCCACGACATGCGCTACGCTATGGATTCCAGCAAACTACGCCGCGAACTGGGTTGGCAGCCACAATATACTGATAACCAAACTGGTATGCGCGACGGCCTACTGCAAACTATTGAATGGTACCGCGAACACGAAGACTGGTGGAAAGCCCAAAAAGAAGCCGTTGAAGCAGCCTACGCAAAACAGGGACAATAATCGTGAACGAAGCGCCGTCAAAAACTAAAGTCAGCAGTAAAATCGTCTATCAAAATCCTTGGATCACCATCCACGAAGATCAGACCATTAGTCAAGACGGAAACACCGGAATCTATGGCTATATGGAGTCGCGAGATTCGTGCATGGTTGTAGTGGTAGATGACCAAGAGCGCTTGTATTTAGTGCGTGGCTTTCGCTATCCCTCGCAAAGCTTTGGCTGGGAACTGCCTGGCGGCGGGGGTGACAATGAAGATCTACTAGAAGCCTCAAAGCGTGAACTCGAAGAAGAGACCGGCATCATTGCTCAGTCTTGGCAAAAACTAGGTGAAGCGTATGTCTGCAATGGCCTACTGACGGAGAAAATGGCTGTTTGCCTGGCCCGAGAACTAAGCTTCACTGGTCAGCGCGAACAAAGTGATGAAGTGTTTAGTGATATGCGATTTTTCACACTTAATGAAATAGACGATTTGATTCGAAACGGCGAAATTAATGATTGCCAAACCCTGGCAGGACTACACTATTATCAACTATGGCGAAAGGACAATCCATGAGCTTCGATCCAAACGACTACAACGAACTAACCGTCACCGAATCACCCATCCCTGGGCTATTCGTCGTCAAACTGCCCGTCCACGGCGACAACCGCGGCTGGTTCAAAGAAAACTACCAAAAAGAAAAAATGGAAGCACTAGGTTTACCGTCATTTACCATCGTGCAAAACAACATCAGCTTCAACGACAAAGCTGGTACCACCCGTGGCCTCCATGCCGAGCCGTGGAATAAATTTATTTCCACTGCCAATGGCCGCGTATTCGGTGCGTGGTGTGATCTACGTCAAGGCGAAAGCTTCGGCACGGTTTTCACGCACGAAATCAATCCTGGCACGGCAATTTTCGTACCAAAAGGCGTTGCCAATGGCTATCAAGCGCTTGACGACAACATTACCTACACCTACCTGGTTGACGCGCACTGGTCGCCAGATGCCAAGTACACGTTTGTCAATTTATTTGATCCAGAGCTTGGCATCGACTGGCCCATCAGCCAGGACCAGGCAATTATTTCTGAAAAGGATGCCGCTCACCCGCTACTTAACGATGTCATTCCGATGGAGGTTTGATGGACGATAAAGCAATAGTTATTACTGGTGCTAACGGGCAAGTCGGCCGAGCACTACAAAAAATTTACCCTCAGGCACTAGCTCTGGATCGCGAACAACTCGATATCACCGACCAAAAGGCAATCAACGAGTTTAACTGGGATAATACCAAAGTGATTATTAACGCTGCAGCCTGGACCGACGTTGATGGCGCAGAGAATCCCAGCAATTATGACCTAGTTAAAACAGTTAACGTCGACGCGACCCGCTACTTGGCAACAGCCGCTAGCCAGCACGACTTAATTTTTGTAACGTTCTCATCTGACTACGTTTTCGACGGTTCCCAACCAATCCACAACGAAGACGAACCTTTTTCTCCACTTAACGTTTATGGCAAAACTAAAGCTGATGGTGATCGAGTCGCCACTACAACAACCAAGCACTACATTATTCGTACCTCGTGGGTAATCGGCGACGGCAGAAACTTTGTCAATATCATGCAAGATCTAGCAGCGCGTGGCATCAAACCTTCCGTCGTTAACGACCAGATTGGTCGCCTCACCTTCACTGATACTTTAGCACGTGGCATTAAACATTTATTAGAAACAGGCGCACCATACGGCACATATAATTTGACCAATGAAGGTCAGCCTGTTAGCTGGGCGGAAATTGCCAAAATTGTCTTCGAAAAATCAGGCAAATCACCTTCAGACATACAGCCAGTCTCTACCGCTGAATATTTCGCCAGTAAGCCAGGCACTACTCAGCGACCACTGCAAAGCACTCTAGATCTAACAAAAATTGAAAAAACTGGATTCATACCAGAGGATTGGCGCGATAAATTAAACAGATTGCTTGGTTAGATTATCTACTTTACTTGTTGAATACTAGCGTTGATTTTTTTATTACTTATACTATCTTTACCCCAGTAGGCCTTGTCTGCCAGTTTGCCAACTTTAGCTGGATTCCTAGTACCCATCTGATTCGGTAACCAATTTCTAGTGAGCTTAAGCGACCGCTCTTCACGTTCCATTGATTTTTGTAGTGCATCTTCATCCAAATTTGTTCTACTCTCAACGAATACCAGCCTAAAGTTATCCGGCATCAGATAATCAGCCAACCACATCACCCGCGGCATATGTGCAATGTCAGCTACAATAACTACTGTCATTTCAGTGCCTGCCAACAGTTCCATTTTCTGCTCTGTACTCATTAGACCGACTTCATCAGCGTCATAGCCCTCTTTAATCAACTGTTTAGATAAAATTATCGGGATGCTATTAGTAAAGTTCGTAACCGTATCAACCGAGTCGGGTTCCTCATCTGTGAACTCATCCAGTTTTCCAACTACTTCATTAATTTCTTTTTCACTCTTACCTTCACTTCGTAACTTTTCAGCAACGTTCCGCAACATCTGCTCTTTCATTAGTGTTGAAGTACTAATGCGCGGATATTTCTCATATTCATCCAGTAGTGCGTTGGTCAACTCAGATGAGCTGGCGGTATCTGAATCAACACCACGCGCCTCATATATTCGCCTGAGAGCTCGCACACCAACTTGCATTGCTTGCATTTTTGGATCAGTATCTACCGAATCCATTAACTCTTTAATATCAATGTGATTATTTTCTACCAACCGACGTATTTGTGCGTCAGGCGTATGAATAACATCTTCTTCGTTCAGACCAGCAGCTCCAGCTAAAATTGGCATCGCTGTTGCCATAGCAATCGTCTTATTATTCATCCTACCAGTGTGAACAACTTGTACGTCTGTATTGCCCTTTTCAATCGCCTGCAAATATAAATCACCAACCATCTCAGTGTTTGCCAACGACTCTGGCGGTAGTTTGACATTCCTGTCTGGGTGTCCAATCTCTGCTTCAACAACCTCTTCACCGCGAGCAATATTGATGATGACATCAGCCGCAGACACAGCTCCAGCAACCTCTGGACCATTAAGATATGTAAAGGTAATTTCAGGGCAGTCCTGCTGTAACTGTTCGGAAAAACCACGATATGGTACATAAACAATTGAGCGGCTCCTCGGCTCTCTTTCAGGATGGTCTGGGTCAGTAAATAGATTGTCCGATACTCTGGTTAGATAGCTTTCATAAGCATCTTGTGTATCCTGAGTTTTAACCTCAGGTTTAGAAATTTTCTCCATATTTGCCATCCTTTTATTTTAACTTACTTTTGTACTTTTGTCAATTAGCTAATCTGTTTGCTATACTTATATCATAAAAGCAGGAGGTTTATGAAAGGAATAATTCTAGCGGGTGGATCGGGGACGCGGCTGTGGCCGATTACCAAGGCTATTAGCAAGCAGCTAATGCCAATTTATGATAAGCCAATGATTTATTATCCGCTAACCACGCTGATGCAGGCGGGAATTCGCGATATTTTGATAATCACCACGCCAGACGACCAAGCTGGATTTCAACGACTCCTTGGCGACGGTTCACAGTGGGGTATCAACCTAGAATATGCCGTTCAGCCCAAACCCGAAGGACTAGCCCAGGCCTTTATCATTGGCGAAGAATTTATTGGCGGCGACAAAGTAGCGTTAGTGCTAGGTGATAATATTTTTTATGGTGCAGCTCTTGATGATTCGCTACGCGCTTGTACCGACCCAGACGGCGGCATTGTTTTCGCTTATAAAGTATCTGACCCAGAGCGTTACGGCGTTGTCGAATTCGATGATCAAAATCAAGCAGTCTCGATTGAAGAAAAACCCGTCCAGCCAAAGTCTAATTTCGCAGTTGTCGGCATATATTTTTATGACAATGACGTTATCGAGATCGCTAAAAAAGTTCAGCCAAGTGCCCGCGGCGAGCTAGAAATTACCTCAATTAACGCCGAATATTTACGCCGCGGCAAACTCAAAGTTCAGACGCTTGATAACGGCGATGTTTGGCTAGATACTGGTACTATCAGCAGCCTAACTGACGCCGAAGATTTTGTTCGTGTCGTCCAAACGCGTACCGGCCAAATTGTCGGCAGCCCAGAAAAAACTGCTTTCCAAAACGGCTGGATTAACCGCCAGCAGCTTGACGAGATCGCTGCCACACTCAAGAAATCAGGCTACGGAGAATACTTGAACGTATTGTAATTACCGATGAAAAAAGTTTGTGTCATCATACCCGCCTACAACGAATCTAGCGTCATCAAAGATGTTATTAAAAAAGCCAAAAAAGTTTTCTCAAAAGCCAAAAAAGACTACTTGATTGATATAGTTCTCGTCAACGACGGATCAAAAGACAATACGCTCGAACAAGCTCGAAAAGGCGGCGCAATTGTCATTGATCATATTTTGAATTCTGGAGCTGGCGGCGCCACCTTGACTGGGCTTGCCTACGCACGACAACACGACTATGATATTGCCGCTACCATGGATGCTGATGGTCAGCATGATCCAGAAGATGTCTTGGCGGGCATTCGGCAGAGCGACAACTCTGACGCAGATTTACTTATTGGTAGCCGACTCATTAATAGCGAAGGTATGTCTAAGACGAAGGTTCTGGGAAATAAGGGTCTCAGCTTCATCACCTATGCCCTGTTTGGCATCAACGTTACTGATTCACAGTCCGGTCTGCGAGTTTACTCGCGAAAGGCAATTGATAACCTTGATTGGAAATCAACTGGCTATGAGTTCTGCTCAGAAATGATTTGGCGTGCCAAACAGGCAGGCATGGTTATTTCCGAATACCCAATTAAAGCAATTTACACCGACTATTCCCGCGCCAAAGGCCAAAACAACTGGAATGCCATCAACATTGTCAAACGACTATTTAAGCAACGCTTAACGGAGTTATTCGAATGAGATATCTTATCCTCGTACTACTCAATGTGCCGATTATTTTAGCAGCATTGATCAATATCATTACTCAGTACAAACTGCGCAAAGTTAGTGTAACGCGCTTTCGCCATCAATTAATTATCTGGATGGTTATCATGGTTGTACTGATTGGGTCATTTCCTCTGTATAACATTTCGATAGGCCATCCGCCGCTGGATTCGTCAGAATTAAGCCTATTTGATATTTTGCAAACTACAGCGATTATTTTGCTATTCTACATCGCTAATAATCAGCGTCAGCGTATCGACCAAAACGAACGAAGACTGCGCGATTTACATCAAGAATTATCGATCAGGCTGTCGAATGAAAAATAGTATTGATATTATCGTACCGTACTGGGGTGAGTTTTCACTATTGAAGCAAACCGTCGATTCAGTGCTAGCACAAACCAGCAAAGCCTGGCATTTGACTATTCTTGACGATCATTATCCAGATAAAACCGCCTATAATTATTACAAAAAATTAAACGATAAACGCATCACGTATATCAGACACCGTAAAAATATTGGTATCACCGCCAACTTTAATTACGCTATTCAACACGCAAGCGCACCGTATTGTATGATCGTCGGCTGCGACGATAAACTATTACCTAGCTACGTTGATACTGCGCTAAAAAACATTGGTGAAGCAGACTTTTATCAGCCTCGCGTACAGATAATCGATGACAAAAGTAATGTATATCTACCGCTTGTCGATAAAGTTAAAAGAATACTGCAACCTAAAAAATCTGGCATACTGTCTGGCGAAAAACTTGCTGCGTCGCTTTGCTGTGGAAATTGGCTTTATTTTCCATCCATCACTTGGAAAACCGATACTCTCAAACAATACTCATTTGATACAAAGTATAAAATCCTTGAAGACGTCATCGTAGAATTGACCATGATTATTGATGGTGCTTCGCTTTATTTTGACACAACAGAAACTTTTCAATACCGCCGTTTTGCCGAGTCGTTATCCAGTAAGGAAAAAGGTAAAAATGGTATCCGATTCAAGGAAGAGAACGAAGTCTACGATAATTTTTCTGATAGGTTTAATGAGATTGGCTGGAAAAAAGCCGCACGAGCAGCAAAACTCCGCGTGACATCACGCATTCACAGTTTCCTGTCGCGGTTTTAGCGCTTATCCTATCGCTCTATTTTGTCTTTGCAAATTTGCGATTAACCGCCCACGCATACAGATTGACGATTATCGATTGCGGCAATAGGTCATACAGTCGCCAGTTTATATCCTTCTTCGCTACTGGCATTTTAGCGTTTTTCCAGGGCGTTAGTTTCAAATATTTACGCCACAAAAAACCAACTGGATTATCGTTACCCTGCTGCCATGGCCTACCGTTCACACCAAACTGCGAATGAATGATCTTCGGCGCGTAGTAACTCTCCATGATTTCATCATAACTGTAAAAGCTCTCGGGCAAGAAACCATTAGCCTTAATGTATTTTTTAATATCATAGCCATAGAAAACGGTCGAGAAATTATATTCCACGCCGACTTTCTTGATCTTGCCTTTGAAAAACACGTTGCACAAATCTTGGTCAGCCACCTCGTAGCTATTGTGCCGCAAATGCTCGCGCATCTTGGCATCAATCTTATCTTTCAGCCATTTTTTGTGGTTAATCAGCATAATTCCGCAGTTAAAGTAGCCGTCGGTTGGCTTCAAGCCAATGACATCCTTGTGCGCGTTCACCATGGTAGCGTCGTACGACAGCGCCATCACATTACCCTCGAAATCAAGCTCCAAAAGACCATCAAGCGCACCGCTAATCACCGTGTGTGGATTAATGTATAAAATTCGGTCTGTTTTGATGTCAAGCTTGGCAAACGCCAGCATCTTATACCATGTGATATATAGTCCCTTCCAAGCCTTAACGCCAATCTCTTTCAATTCGTCAGGATAACTTGACACGTCAACGAAAGTAATTGTCGCGTTCTTATAATTTCCAACCATTTTGTTGAATTTGTTGATGCTATCTTTTTTCAGTTGATGTCCGAGGTAAAAAATATTAATTTGCTTCAAGTGCTTATTGTTCTCCAAAAGCGATACAATAGAAATTGCACTGACTACGGCATAATTGTCATCACTCTGATATATAACGTTTAGAATTCCTTTATTCATGCTTGTAATTCCTATCCATTAACCGGTAGTTGTTTAATGTAATCTTTCAACATGTCCGTATAGTCTCTTGGTGTAAAACCTGCTCGGCGCAACTTCGACAAGTCCATATCACTATTGAGCGGCCGCGGCGCAAAGCCTGGCTTACTAGCGGCATACTCCTCGGTAGAAATCGGCTGTACGCGACTGCGATCATATCCGGCATATTCAAACACGTCAGCGGCAATTTCGTACCACGACCTGACTGGACCTTCGTTGGTTACGTTATATAGTCCATATGCAACTTTATTATCTAAGAAGAATTTAGTAGCTCGAGCAATCTCTGACGCAAAAGTCAGCCGACCAAACTGATCATTGACGACTTTTGGATTGATGCGCATATCCGCCAAGTTTTTCATGGTTTTTGGCATATTGTGACCATCGCCAACGACCCAAGATACCCGCATGATATAGTGTTTTGGCACCAAGCTAACCGCCAGATCACCAGCGGCCTTACTTTCTCCATAAACCAACAGAGGCGCAACTACTTCATCGTCTTTATGATTTTTCTGGCGGCCATCCCAGACATAATCTGACGAATAGTGAACAAGAGTCTTATTTTGCTCAATGGCAATTTTAGCGAGGTTGCGCGGACCATAAGCATTAGCCAGCCACGTCTTAGCACGCAGCTCGTCTGTCTCAGAGCCGTCGGCATTAACTAACGCTGCTGCATTGATGATAACGTCGTATTTCGACCAGTCAAACGCCTTTACTTGTTCCTCATCGGCTATATCCAACTCTTCTCGTGATAAAGCCTTGGCATCTGGAAACATGGCACACAATGCCTTACCTAGTTGTCCACCTGCTCCCAAAATTACATATTTCTTACTCATAATTCCCCTTTATCTTTGTCAGTTATTATAGCATCTTTTAGCGACCGCTTGTAGATAAACAGCAGAAGTGCTACTTGCAAAAAGCTGATCATCATGAAAACCAGCACGCTACCCAACATCGCCAACCGCTCAATCAGACACATAGACACTACTACCGCCAAAATATCCGTGAGTAACAGTGTGTAAAATTGCCCCTTAAATCGACGCATAATTATCAGCAAATTAACATAAATCGACACAAAAGCGTTCGCCGCCGCGCCAATAACCATAATTGTCAAATCAAGGCGGAAATTATTGATATTGATGCCAAAAATAACATTGAGTATCCAAACACCAATCAAATAACTCAAAATAACTGAGAGCACGCCTATCCCAAAGGTTATTTGATTAATCTTACCAACGATTTTCGCAAACTCCTTCAATTTTCCTTTTGCTAATAATTCAGACAAATTGACGACATTCGGCTGAATAATAAACGATATGAAGAGTCCAAGGAGCGTAATTGGCATTGCCATAATGCCAAAATAACCAATTTGATCAGGATGGGACTTGTCCAAAAAATACCGCGGGATATTGAGTGAAAACATCGTCAGAAACACCACAACAAATACCGCTGAAGTACGTTTCATGATTACGACAGCCTGACTGGCGTATTCTTTGATGAACTTTTTATTCATAGTAATAACCTCAACACGTCGTACCCATAACACATCGTACAGAAGGATAATGAGCGCATTGACTAGCAATATCGCCAATGTGCCATACATGACATTTTTAGTTACAATATCAACCACTATAAATACTCCAAAACCAAGAATCGCTTTCATGGTTAGCGAGATGCCAGCGATATACAATTTACGATGGATTTGCAAAACACCATACAACGAATCGGCAATTGATTCTAAAATTTTAAAGGCTACCAAAATCATAATCAAGCCTGTTTTAGTAGCGTTATATCCATTCAATACGCAAAACACCACTGCAGAAACTGCCACAATAAGCGATGCAACGAAACGCACAGCGACATAACCGCCGCTGCAAAACTCCCGCTTGACATCAGATGCCTGATAGGTCCGACCACCCCATAAAGAAACCGCCCAAAACACCACTGAAAGTGATATTGCAAATGAAAACAGTCCAGAATCGTCAATGCCGTTTAGTCGAGTGATAACAATTAGCAATACTGGAGAGATCGCACTCTGTAGCAATGAGCCTAGTGAGTTCCAGATGTAATCCTTTTTTTTCGACTGCATGTCATTAGTATAGCAAGTTTGCCCAATATACTACTCTACTTTATAATTTTCTTAGTATATGAAAAAATATTGGTCTCGCTTTCTATCGTTTATTAAAAAGCCTGAAAACGTCTTTATATCTTTGTCTTTATTTTTTGGGGTGTTGTCGGCAGCCACCGTACCTCTGCTGTCAGTCAATGACGAAGGCGTACATTATATGCGGGCCTATGGATTGTCCCAAGGAAAAATTGAATCAGGAGTTGCCTGTACTTTACCTAAAGAAGTGGTATTAAAAGCAAAAGAAGCAGATGTAAATAATTTCGTAACTAACTATAAGAAAACTATAAATCGCAGCGATACAGAGACAGGGAAATGCAGTAGCGCAACTGGCTATCCTCCAATTATGCATCTACCGCAGACAATTGGTATCATTTTGGCAAATCTCATACACGGTTCACTTGGAATAACTATTATGTTCGGAAGATTAGCTAATCTAATATTTTACTCATTTGCTCTTTACTTCATTATAAAATGGGTGCGCGTTGGTAAGTGGGCGTTTGTAGCAACCGGCCTATTTCCGCTAATGATACATTTGGCAGCGTCTCTTTCCGGAGATAGTGTGACAAATATAGCAATTTTTACCGCTATTGCTGCTACATTGAATCTCTTTAGCCAAAAAAACCCGTTAACTCGACAACAGCAGTTGCTTATTATTGCTATAGCCTGCTTGTTAATTCTCACAAAGTCGGTAACAATACTCTTATTATCACCAGTCATTTTCTTGCCAAAGCGCCTCTTCGTTCCAGATAAAAAATCAAAAATATCTTTTATTCCACAAAAATGGTTAGTTCTCTCAGCAGCAGCAATATTAGCAGGCCTTTGTTTAATAGCGTGGCTTCATGTATACACACAACCCCTACTCACCACTGGCGCACCGCATAATCCGCTTCATAGCAATCCGCTCAAATTTATCCAGATATTATTTAATACTTACCTAAACCCAAACCTGCCCGTATCCGACGATATCCTGAGGGGCGTGATTGGCGCATTCTCTGCTTTTAAATATGGGTTGCCACTTTTTATATTACTACCCTCATTTTCCCTCCTCTTCCTCTCTCTCCTTCATTACAACAAGAAAGACCAGGAGTTATTAGGAGAGCAGACTG
>CAJPON010000006.1 GCA_905372275.1 Candidatus Saccharimonadota bacterium | reverse complement strand
GCACCATCAGAAAATAATCCGGGACCCACATAAAGTTGCCCAGATTTTTTCTGAGGTGCCGCTTGCTGCCGACCAGCCAATTCTCGATTTTTACGCCGGCGTCGGCACCATCGGCCTGACCATTGGCGGCGGCAACGTCACGCTGGTGGAAATCAACACCGATGCTGTCCGCGAAATGCAGCGCAATATCACCGAACTTGACCGCACCGACGCCCGCGCCGTCCTCGCTCCCAGCGAACAAGCTCTCGACTACATTACAGGCAAGGAAATAGTCATCGTTGATCCACCGCGCGCCGGCTTGCATCCCGACGTTATTGCAACATTGTTGCAACAGCTGCCGCCACGCATCCTCTATCTCAGCTGCAATCCCGTCACCCAAGCCCGCGACGTCGCCTTACTCCAGCAAAGCTACCAAATCGCCTGGCATCGCGGCTATAATTTTTTCCCGCGTACGCCACATATTGAACACTTAATCATTCTTGATAAGAAGCCGTAAAGTTACTCTTTCTATGCAGAGTTTATCTGGCTAATTCGAATGCAAGGCTAGCTAATTGCTGCTATACTATTAGGTGATGTTTGACAAAGCCATTGACGCTATCAATAACGCGCAGAAAATTGTTGTAGTCCAAGCGGAAAATCCTGACGGTGACAGTATTGGCAGCAGCCTAGCCTTGGAAGAAATTTTGAGTGACCTCGGCAAAAATGTTCAGCTGCACTGTCCAGTTGATACCCCGAAATACTTACGTTACATTCACGGTTGGGATCGAATAACTAGCGATTTTGACACGAATGCTGACTTAGCAATTATCGTTGATACTAATGCTGAACTATTAATCAGTAAAAGCTTAAGTATGCCAGGTGTGCGTCATTTTCTTGAGACGCGTCCCGTTATAGTGTTGGATCATCACGCAACTGATTCGACGCTGACTTTTGATGCTACTCATGTCAACCAGCCGGTAGTTGCAGCTGGCGAACTGATTTACAATCTAGCGCATACTGCTGGCTGGGTAATTAATCCACAAGCTGCAGAAAATATGCTAATTGCTATTATGAGCGATAGTCTAGGCTTAACAACACAAAATACCACAGCCGACTCGTTTCGTGTCGCTGGCGAATTAACTGCGCTCGGTGCTAGCAACTCAGCTATTGAAGAACGACGCCGCGAATTTATGAAAAAGTCGCCAGAGATTTTGGCATATAAAGGCCGCTTAATTGAACGTATCGAATATTTGCTCGATGGTAAATTAGCTATAATTCATATCCCGTGGGAAGAAATCCAGAAATATAGCGATCAGTATAATCCGAGCGTTCTAGTGCTTGACGAAATGCGTTTAGTTGAGGGGGTTGAAGTGGCTTGCGCTATCAAAACTTACCCTGACGGCAAATTAACTGGGAAATTACGCAGTAATATGCCAGTGTCAGAGCAGATAGCTGGATATTTCGGTGGCGGCGGGCACGCTTATGCTGCAGGTTTTCGCGTGTATGACGATTATGCAGTGATTGTGCGCGAACTAGTTGAGGCTGCGGATAAGTCTTTGCGCGGGTAATTTGTCTATATCTAAATTAAAAAACCGCTAGCGTAGTTGTAGCGGTTTTTTCTAATTCCACTAGTTATTTAGTAGATAAATTGTCCGAATGTACCTGGTCTTACTGTACGTTTGTTGTAATTGCCAGCGCGGTAATTCCAACCCATTTCTGAAACAGTATAGCTGCCATCGCTATTAACTGACTCGACGTAAGCAACATGGCCGTTTGTCACCGCGACAGCTCCAGCGCGCGGGGCGCTACCAGTTGATTTACCGGCAGCTTGAGCGCTGGAAATCCAACCATAACCAGCATTGCCGTATACAGCGACGTCTGGGCGGCGGCTGTGAACGTAATCGGTACACCACATGCCGTTGCCGACGTAGTAGCTTGATGAATTAATCGGCTTTGAGCTATACGATCGCGTAGTAACTGTAGAGGTCCGAGCTGATGGCGCCGCTGTGTTAGAACTGACGGCTGCTTGCTGTGCTGCGACGACCGCTGATGAACGGTCTGGTAAGGTTTCTTCTGCGCTAGGAATTCGCAGCTTCTGCCCTATATCAATAGCATTTGGATTGCTAAGCGATTCGTTGGCGTCGAAAATACGTGTCCAAGTTGTGTTGTATTTTTCGGCAATTGACGCCAAACTGTCGCCTGCGGCTATTACCACGTATACTGGCTGTTCAGTTGGCTTTGCTTCGTCAGATTTGCCCTTTGGCGTAGACGCTGGTTTTTTGGTTTTATCGTCATCAACTTCGCTGGTTTGCTTTTCGTCCGCTTTTGCTAGCAAGGCTTTCTTGTTTTGGGTAGCTAGCAGCGGTGTTCTCCTTGCGATTGTTAATTTATTTTTATTTTGCTGTGCGAGTAGTAGCGAGCGGCCCGTACTCGTTTCGGCATAGGCTGGGTGTGTTGCTATTAAGCATATTGCACCAGCGGCGCCGAGTGTCGTCAAGACCCCGTATAAACGCATAATTGTCTCCTTGGTTAAATACCCCCACGGATAGGCTAAACTTCAAATACTCGTGGATTTATGTCCTGGCTTATTATTAGTTTAATCGTAATTTTCACAGGACATGAGACCAATCATAGCAAAACGTAGTATTTTGGTCAATAATTTTATAGTGGTAATGCTACACTACCTCTGGAAAATTAGGTGGACTTTCTAGTTATTTTTTGGTATAATCGTAGACGTTTTATTAAATCAATGTTGGGAGACGTCAAGTCGCTTGTACCACAGAAAGGATTAAATATCTGATGGCTAAAAAAGCCGAATTATTAGAAAAAGCTGCCGAGCTCAAGCTTGACGTCAGCGAAAAAAATACTATAGCCGAGATTGAAACGGCCATTGCTGCCGCTGAAAAGCACTCAGTCCGTGAAGCGACAGTTGCCAAAGCCGGTAAGCGCAGCGCCAAAGCTATCGAAGAGGCTGAAGCCAAAGCTGAAAAAGAAGCTCGCAAAGAAGCTGGCGACACTACGCCGCAGGGCGACGCTGAAGCGGCTGTCAAAAAAGGTCCAGCGCCAAAGGTTCGTCCGTTGATTGAACGCCGCGGCAAAGCTTACCGCCAGGCTGCCGAAAAAGTTGAAAAAGACAAAGCTTACACGCTCGCCGATGCTATCAAACTTGCTACCGAAACCAATCCGAGCAAATTTGACGCTAGCGTTGAAGTTCACGTTCGTTTAGGCGTCGATCCGCGTCAAGCCGACCAAAATATTCGTTCGACTGTAGTCCTGCCTCACGGTACCGGCAAGACTGTCCGAGTAGCCGTTTTCGCAGCTGACACTGATGCTGACAAAGCCAAAAAAGCTGGTGCTGATATTGCTGGCGATGAGGCTATTGTCAAACTTCTTGACAAGGGCACGCTTGATTTTGACGTCTTAATCGCTACGCCGGCTTACATGCCAAAACTCGGTAAGTACGCTCGTTTGCTCGGCCCGAAAGGCTTGATGCCGAACCCGAAGAGCGGTACTGTCTCGACCGACGTCGCCAAAGCTACTGAAGAAGCCAAAGCTGGCAAGGTAGAATATCGCGTTGATAAGCAGGCTGCTATTCACCTCGGTATTGGTAAGGTTAGCTTCGGCGCTGAAAAATTGCTTGAAAACGCCAATACTTTCTTTGCTAGCTTGCAGGCACAGAAACCGTCCTCTATTAAGGGTGTTTACATTAAATCGGTTGCCGTCGCCACTACGATGGGCCCCGGTATCAAAGTTGATTATCAAGCAAAATAAACCCATATAATTTTAGAGCGAGACCTAGCATCTCGCTCTATTTTTAGAAGGAGGGTAGGAATGAGACAATATCTTGATTTACTTGACCGCATTCTAGCAGAAGGCGTCGAAAAGCGCGACCGGACAGGTACTGGTACGCTCAGCATCTTCGGGCATATGATGCGTTTTGATTTGCGCGAAGGCTTTCCACTACTTACCACCAAAAAGCTCTTTACCAAAGGTATCTTCGGCGAGTTGATTTGGTTTTTGCGTGGCGATACCAACGTGCACTGGCTGCAAGAACGCGGAATTCATATCTGGGACGAATGGGCTAACGAGAATGGTGATCTTGGTCCGGTTTACGGTGCGCAGTGGCGGGCATGGCCAGCGCCTAATGGTGAACATATCGACCAGATTGCTAACGTCATTAATCAGTTGCGCTTCAACCCAGACTCGCGGCGGCTAATAGTTACCGCTTGGAATCCTGCCGAAGTAGGGAATATGGCTTTGCCGCCATGCCATATGTTATTTCAATTCTATACCACACCCGCTGATTCCAATGACTCTGATCAGCGGCGCTGGTTATCGTGCCGGCTTGATCAGCGGTCGTGCGATACATTTCTGGGCGTCCCATTCAATATTGCTAGCTATGCATTATTGACTATGATAATTGCACAGCAGGTTGACATGCGGCCGCGTGAATTTGTTTGGATGGGCGGCGATGTTCACTTGTATTTGAATCATCTCGAGCAAGCAAAACTTCAGTTGACACGCCAACCGCGCCCGTTACCAACTTTCGATATCACGCCAAAGCCATCAATCGATGATTATGATCTTGATGATTTCAAGTTAAAAAACTACGATCCATGGCCGGCCATCAAAGCGCCAATTTCAGTCTAAATATTGTTGCGTGGCAAGACTACTTTTCATATATCGCAAATATATAAGGATAAGTGTTAGCATTATCAGCAGCATGTGATTCTTCTGATGTTTTACACCAAGTATCGTCAAGCTCGGGGAAAAATGTATCCGCTGGAAGTTCTGCGTCGACTTCTGTAGCGTATATTCTACTTACCACATTTGATTTGAGTGCGGCCGCGTAAACGGTTGCGCCGCCAATGATGTATATCTTATCTTTGCTTGCCATTTGCAAAGCATTTTCTAACGAGCTAGCTGTAGCGATACCATCCAGCTTGGAATGAGTTAATACGATATTCTGGCGATTTGGTAGCGGACGGCCAATAGATTCATAAGTTTTGCGGCCCATAATTACTGTACCGCCAGTGGTTAATTGGCGAAAATGCTGCAAATCTGCTGGCAAACTGCGCCCCCACGGCAGTTTGTTGTCAATGCCAATACCGCGCCGGCGATCGTAGGCGACTACTATGCTGCACTGTTTTTTCTGATCGCGTCCCATCAACTTAATCATATCACAGGCTAGTTGTGTAAGCGGTAGCGGTGAATGTATAATGAAAAGACATGAAAACAGATTCGACCGAATTATCATCGCCAACTGGCATTTATAGCGATAGAGAAATTGCAGCAGCACTAGCAGATGGTCATATAGTTTGCGACCCAGCGCCAGCGCGTATCAATGGTAGCAGTGTTGATGTAACGCTTGGCTATTATTTTTATAGAGCTGGCGGTCAGGGGAAGGAAAGGTTATTTAATCCATTCGACGAAACTGACGTTCGGCGCTACTTTGGCGAGCACAAGGTCGCTAAGCCGTGGCGCGAAGTTCGCCGCCGAATTACTGATCAAGGTGTCGCTGGCATTGATAGCATCAAAGGTATTAATGACAATCATCCGGTCATCGTCTTGCGGCCAAACGAGCGAATCCTGGCTCATACTCATGAATTTATTGGCATTCTGCCGCCAGGTACTACTAGTATGCAAGCCCGTAGTACTACTGGACGTATCGGCATCTCGGCTTGCTACTGCGCTGGTTGGGGTGATCCAGGTTATATTAACCGCTGGACTATGGAGGTTCATAATCTCAACGAAAATGAGTACATCGTACTACCAGTTGGCTACCGTATAGCGCAAATTGTTTTTAGTGCTACCGGACCAGTGGCTACCGAATACGCCAAGGCTTCTGGTAATTATCAAGCTAATATTAGCGCTGATCTTGCTGCTGTTAAGGCTGCTTGGCGGCCGTGGATGTTATTGCCGCGAGCTTACGCCTCGCCGGTAGAATTGCCGCAACCTGTCGCTGGTCTTAGCGAAGGATTACTGTAAAGGCCGGAGATTGTGTAATGAGCGGTACTTATATCGTCATCGAGGGTAACGACGGTACAGGCAAATCAACCCAAGCTGAATTGCTAGCTGATTACTGCCGCCAGCAAGGCCGGGAAGTGATAATTGTAGAGGAGCCCGGCAGCGACGACCCAGATAAAACCACGCCCATTGCTAGCTACTTGCGCTCACTAATCAAAAATGGCACTCTAGCCCGCGATCCTGAAATCAACCTAGCGCTATTTAGCGCTGCTCGCCGCGAACTATGGCAACAAAAAATTGCGCCAGCCTTAAATCGCGACGCTGTTGTCATTTCGGCGCGTAACTATATTTCAACTTTAGCCTATCAAGGTTATGGCGAGGGAGTTAATACGGATCATATTATGGCAATTACTAAACTTTTTACAGACGAACGTTACATGAAGCCGGATTTCATTATTATTTTGACCCTTGACAACGAGAGCGAACGTAAAAAACGAATTACTAAGCGTAGCCAAAGTATAGACACTCCAGATACTTTCGAATCGCGTAGTAGTAATTTTCAGAAACGCGTTGATGCCGCCTATCGTACAATTGCTAGCGAATTGCCCTCATCTTATGTCATAGAATGTTATGACAATGGTTATTGCAAGACAGCCGAGCAAATAAACGTTGAAATTCAATCAATTGTTCAGCAGCTATAATTCAATTATAGCCAGCTCTTTCAAAAGATGTTCAAGCTCATGGAATAGTTTCTCGCCGCCTTCGTCTGACTGGCCGTTGGTTTCGTAACTGTCAGGATTTAAGCGGCTCATACGGTCGTAGATGTCGTTTAGTACTCCTACAAATAATTTACGCGTTTTACGAGCCTCTTCGTCTAGGGCTTTCTTTCTAGGGTCGTCATCAGATAACTCATAGTAGCCTTCTTTCTTGAGCTTGGTATCGATATACTTGTAAGCAATGTGCGCAATGTCGCCGATTCGCGACCGCCGGCGTTCGTCTATAGTCAAGAATTGGAATTCGATAGGAATATCAACTATCTCGCCAGGCTGGTACGGATGTTCTTGTCTTACGATAAACGTTACTTTCGAAACCTCCATCTTCTTGTAGCCGCGTTTTTCAATATCTGCTTCGGTTTGCTGTTTTATTTCGATTTCTGATTTATCTACGCCAGCTTCGGCTAGGGCTTGAGTCATTATCTCGACATAGTCGCCAGTGCCTTGGATATAGAGGGCGGATTTTTTACTAGGTGCTTTTTGCAATTCAATATTTGGCGTGTTGGAAAGGATTTTTACTATTTCAGCAAAATTTTTCGCCGACGATTGCTTATCGAGCGAGATATCCATCATGGCAAATGGGTCCATAGGCATATCGCCGTTGCTGCGGTTTAATTTATCAGCAAGTGAGCCGATAGTCTTTAAGCGGTAGTTGCCAGAAATCAGACAGCCGTTCGGTAGTTGAGCTGCGAATTCGCCAACTTCAGCAGGACATTCTCCGCTATAATCAGGACCCACTACGAGAGAGACGTCGTATTCGTTTCCGAAAATATTCTCCAGTATGCGCCTGACCCCGACCGTTTTTATATTAAACAGCATGTCTCTTGCTTGTTTTATTGAATCAAACTTATTTAACTTTTCGAGGCGAATACGTTTTGCTAGGCCTAGCAGTTTCGAGCCTAAAGCTTCTAATCCTAATACTTCGCACAGCGGAGCATAGAACGACTCCGCTTCTAAGACATCTTGCAATAGAGCAGACTCTCGTCTGGACGTTGGGTGTTCCAGATTATCAACCAGCTCGCAGGCTTTAATAATGACAGACTCAATGTTTACGGTTTTCAAGAAGCCTTTCATGTATTCCGGATCGATGCGAGCCTCCGATATAGCCCAAGCTTCTCTTGGAACGACGCCTTCGTACCTATCGGAAATGACGCTGGCTATATCTTTGCGGCGATTATTCTCATCTGGCAAGCTTGCAGCGGCCTCGTCGGCTAATGTTTTCCGATGTCTGCCAGCTGCCACCTCAGTCTTGTCGAAATCTGACAAGATATCCCGCATATAGCGTGCTTTATCATGGGGGATTCTGGGATCGGTAAAGTATCTTAATAGTGCTAGTCCGGCAGCGTCGCGCGATTCTTGGCTGTATTTTCCGTCTGGGTTGCGGAATCGGGACACGATATCATGCATCATAATTGCATCGCGCGTATCAGGTATAAGATCGCCGGCAAAAGCCTTAACTAACCCATAAACTCTATGAGCATGCTCGATCAGATCAGGACGCTCCCGCGAGGCTGCTCTTAGATAATCAATAGCCAGACTGTCAACTAGGTCGTTTGAATTATACTTCTCTGGATATTGTTGACTGGAAAAACCCTGCTTGTCAGCAGGGTTAAGCGTATTATGTTCCCCCCGTATGAACACCAGGGCTCGCTTTCGTTCTCACGAATCTCTATTGTACCAGAAACGCCTAAATATGTCAAGCATTTGCTATTGTGTAATGCAGCAAAATTTGCTATAATAGATATTAGACATTGCCAGAGACAGCGGCCGCAGGAGTAATTCTGCTTAATATGCCGCCGAGGGAATCAACTTTTCCTGTAGTATAGTCTTTGGCGAGCGCCAAAGTTTTTTTGTTGCTCGCCGAATGTCGCCCCTTAACAATACGATCGCTTAAATATCAAATAAACCAAAGGATTATTATCAATGGCAATTTCCAAAGATAAGAAACAAGCTTTGGTTGCAGAGATGAGCGAGTTGTTTGTTAGCGCAAAAGCTATTGCCGTGGCTAAATACCAGGGCACCAGCGTAGCTGAATTGCAAGAGCTGCGCAAAGCTGCTCGCGAAAATGGCGTAGTCGTTAAAGTTGTCAAGAACCGCTTGGTGCGCGTAGCTTTTGCTGCTAGCGAGACGTTCAAAGAGACTGATACTTCTGCGCTGCAAGGCCAGCTAATTTATGCTGTTTCTAGCGACGACGAGGTGATGGCTGCTAAAGTTCTTAACGACTTTGCAAAGACTCATCCTAGCGTCGAACTAGTCGCTGGATTCAGCGGTGAGGGCTTGGCCCAGAGTGCCGCCGATGTGGTAGCTCTGGCTGGCTTGCCGAGCAAGAATCAGCTCATCGCCGAGGCTGTGGCGCAACTGCTCAGTCCGGTGCACGACGTCACCAACGCGCTTTCTGGCAATCTGCATGCATTGCTGGACGGCGTGGCAGACAAAGCAACCGCTTAAGCAACCAATCTAATTAAAAAGTTTTAATTACAAGGAGAATTACTATGGCAGATCTAAAGAAACTTGCCGAAGAGCTGACTAAATTGACAGTTCTCGAAGTAAATGAATTAAAGAATATCCTCAAAGAAGAATACGGCATCGAGCCAGCTGCTGCCGCAGTTGCCGTTGCTGGTCCAGCTGCCGACGCTGGTGCGGCCGCCGCTGACGAAAAGACTGAATTTACTGTCACCTTGAAAGACGCTGGCAGCCAAAAAGTCGCCGTCATCAAAGCCGTCAAGGAACTAACTGGCCTTGGCCTCGGCGAGGCGAAAGCTTTGGTTGATAACGCGCCAAGCCCAATCAAAGAGAAAGTCAGCAAAGACGAAGCCGAAGCTGCCAAGAAAGCCTTGGAAGAGGCTGGCGCTACCGTCGAAGTCGCTTAATCTCGAATATATTTCCAGATTCGCATGATCGTATTGTTTTAGAAAACGCCTCCAAAATCTGGGGGCGTTTTTGTATGCCTGAAGCGGTCGACGATTTTTACAACGACTTTACGTTCATATCTGTTAAACTTGTGGAAAGATGGCCTAAAGGGTTGACGTGATATCCTGATGCGTTATAATTGGAATGATATTATAAAAACATACAAAGGATTGCGAGACTAGTATGTCAGAATTACCAGAGAAACAAGTCAAGCGGCTCAAGATGCTTATTCAAGACGCCGAGACTAATTTGGCTGCTGCCAAAGAGCTACTAATTAGCATAATGGGCGAAGACGGGCAAGTCGTGATGCCAACTAACAGCCGCGAAGATGTCTCAGGCAAAGTTATCGAGGGCGTTTTCGACGGCCAGACGATGGTCGGCCCAGATGGCAAAAATTACCCGGTACCAGCTAATTACGCTAGCAAGTCTAAGCTAGTTGAGGGCGATATCCTCAAACTAACTATCGCTGATGATGGCGGTTTCATTTACAAGCAAATCGGCCCGGTTGCCCGCAAGCAAGTTATCGGTACGCTTACGCAGCATGACGGCGCTTACTATGTTGAAGCGCAAGGTAAAGAGTATCGGATTTTGCTGGCGAGCGTGACCTATTTCCGTATCAATGTTGGCGATCAGGTTACTATCATTGTGCCAGAAGACAATCCTGATGCTACCTGGGCGGCAGTTGAAGCAGCTCTATAATCTATAAGTTTGGATTGTCACAAATAGGGGTATTAATGCATGATTTAGGCGAGGGAACTTTTCGATTTACACGGGTCAGCTACGATCCTAGTAGTAACTTGCCGTATTTGCGCGTCATGGATAATGACGGTAAGTTCTGGCGTATGCAGCCGCAAGGCGAATTTACTCTGTCGTTTGATACTAGTACCAAAAAATGTATTGGTTGGTACGATTTGGCAGCTAAGCAATGTCATCGCTGTCCCGGTGACCGCCAGCTTGATGATAAGTACGAACAATGTCCAGAATGCCAGCAGAAGACTGGCTTTAATCCAGCATTCTATAATACTACCAATATCAGCCAGCAGCAGGCTGAGCTGAATCAGCAGCCGCATATCTTATACTTAGCTTATTTCTCGCCAGAGGTGATAAAGGTCGGTATTTCTTATGCTGAACGCAAACTAGCGCGATTGTTAGAACAAGGTGCCCGCAATGCTGCTATCCTTGAAGTATTTCCTAGCGCTAACATCGCTCGCCAATACGAAGCGAAGATCGCCCGGCTGCCAGGTCTTTGCGAGAGTGTGCAGCTGCGCAAGAAAGCAACAATTCTAGCAAATGAACGCTATGATCCGACGCTAGCCGAGCAGAAATTACATCAAACAATCCAGCGGATCGCAGAGCAGTTAGGTGTTAAATTTGATAACAGCGAGTTCTTGGATTTATCGCCATACATGCTAACTATCGAACCAAAAAGCGATGATCTAACAGAAATAATCGAGCCAAAAATCGCTGGACGCTTCGCAGGGCTAATTGGCGGTATGCTAATTATGCAGCAAAATAGCCGCTTTATTTTCTTACCAATCAAAAAATATATCGGATACGATATGACTATTAGCCGTACTGTTGAGCAGCTAGATTTAGCGCCAGTTCAAGCTTCGCTATTTTAATCGCTGATTCTGCGCTATAATATAACAAATGGGTAAGGCTTTATATCGGAAATATCGCAGCCGGTCGCTGAGCGAGATTGTCGGTCAGCCGCATATTACGGCGATTTTAGAGCGGGCAATTGCTAACGGAACGACGGCGCATGCTTATTTATTGACAGGGCCGCGCGGCGTCGGTAAAACGTCGATTGCGCGGATTCTGGCACACGAGATTAATCGCTTGCCGTATCGCGATGAATCAACTCATCTCGACATTATCGAGATTGATGCAGCCAGCAATAATTCAGTTGAAGATATCCGTGATTTGCGCGAGAAGGTTCAGATTGCGCCCGTTAGCGCCCCCAAAAAAATCTATATTATTGACGAGGTTCACATGCTGAGTAAATCAGCGTTCAATGCACTGCTCAAAACACTCGAAGAACCGCCCGAGCATGCTGTGTTTATCCTAGCAACCACTGATGCCGATAAATTGCCATCTACGATTCTTAGTCGTGTTCAGCGCTTCAATTTCCGGACAATTAGCCAAGACGAAGTTGCCGCGCATTTGCGTACTATTGCTGATGCCGAGCAGATTTCTATTGACGACGGCGCCCTGCAGCTAATTGCTCGCTATGGGCAGGGAAGTTTCCGCGATAGTATTAGCCTGCTAGATCAGATGCGAAATTTAAGCAGTGAAACAATTACTGCCGCTATGGTCGAAGATTCGCTAGGCTTAGCAAGTACAGCTGAGGTTCGACAGCTGCTAGAGGCTTATTGCGCGGGTGATTTACAAACTATCGCCGATACCTTGCGCGCACTTGAGCATAGAGGCGTGCCAGCTAATGCTATCAGCGAGCAATTACTGCACGAAATCCGTAGCGACATCATCAATAAATCTAATTGCTTGCCGCTGGCCGACAAATTATTATCAAATCAGAAAACCGCTTGGCCGTATGTCAAGTTGCTGATAGCACTTAGCTCTAATGCAAATGCTTCTAATTCTGATGTTCCTGCAGTGTCAACGCCAGCGCAGCCGGAATCAGCGCAACCAATGGCGGTGAACGAACCAGCGCCTGTTTACGCGCCGCAGCCAGCTAGCGATGTTCCGCAAAAAAAGAAGAAAAATGCCCAGCCAAACCAAACAGCTAATTTTGACTGGTCAAAATTTCTCGAGGCTGTTCATGCAAAATCCGCTGGCGCCTATAGTTATCTCGCGAAAAGCGGTTACGAATTAGACGATCAGCAGTTAACGATTTTTGCTGGTAAGAAATTTGCTAAAAATCAAATCGAAAAGTCGCTGCCAGTGCTTGCTGGCGCTCTACAGGCACAAAAGCTTGACCGTGAAATTATCGTCAGCGCTAAGCCAAAACCGCCAAAAGATAGCCAAACCGCCGCTATTCTTGATATTATGGGCGGAGGAGAAGAGGTGAATTTGTAATGGCCAAGCAAAAAGAAGTCGCTGCCAAAATACCGCCGCAGAGCATCGACGCCGAGATGAGCTTGCTCGGAGCAATTTTGATTGACGACGACGTGCTAGCGGATGTCAGCGAGACGGTAAAACCGCAGGATTTTTACGACAAACGGCACCAGCTGATTTTCAAAAGTATGATGCATTTGTACGAGCAGCATAAGCCAGTCGATCTCTTGACTTTAACCGAGGAACTCAAGAAGACGGATAATTTCGAGACAATTGGTGGCTCGACGTACTTAACCGAACTAACTAACTATGTACCTACAGCTGCTCACGCTGCTAGCTATGCTGAAATCGTTGCTCAGAAAGCTGTCCGCCGGCGCCTGATCAAAGCTAGCGGCGAAATCAGCGAGTTAGGATTCGACGAAGAAATTCCAACCCAGGAAATCCTCGAAAAAGCCGAAGCCGAGCTATTCAACGTCTCTGACCAAACGATTAAGCAAGATCTGGTCAGTATCGAAACTATCCTCGACGAGAGTTTTTCGCGCATCGAAGAGCTGCACCGCAATAAAGGCCAGCTACGCGGTATACGTACCGGCTATCAAGATCTCGATAATATGACTGCCGGCTTGCAGCGCAGCGACCTATTTATCCTGGCAGCCCGGCCATCTATGGGTAAGACGACGTTTGTCACTAACTTGGCATACAATGTGGCGACTATTGCTAAACTGCCAGTGTTGTTCTTTAGCCTCGAGATGAGCAAGCAGCAGCTAATCGACCGCATGCTGGCCGATGCTGCTGGCGTTGATAGCTGGAATATTCGTACTGGTAATCTCAGCGACGACGACTTTGCAAAGATCAGTGAAGCTATGGGCGAAATGGCTGAAGCGCCGATTTATATTGATGACACGCCAGCACTCAGCGTTCTCGGTATGCGCACCAAAGCCCGCCGAATCGCGCATAATCAAACGCTCGGGTTAATCGTCGTCGACTATCTACAGTTGATGCAGGCGAACGGTAATTACAACGGCAATCGCGTTCAAGAAGTTAGCGAAATTAGCCGCGGCTTGAAGGTTATCGCTCGCGAGTTGAATGTACCAGTGATAGCGCTTAGCCAGCTTAGCCGGTCAGTTGAGAACCGTACGCCGCCAATTCCGCAGCTGGCTGACCTGCGCGAGTCGGGAAGTATCGAACAAGATGCTGATATTGTTACTTTTATTTATCGCCCTGGCTATTACGAACCAGACAATCCAGATGTCGCCAATATCACCGACTTAATCATTGCTAAGCACCGTAATGGCCCGGTTGGCAAAGTCCAGTTATACTTCCATCCAGAGCGCCTGCGTTTTATGTCGCTCGATAAGCGCCACGAATAATCTCTCGCGTGATATAATCATAATTAGTATGCGTAAACCTGCGGACTATACTTTATATAAATATCGCTATGTTTTGAGTTATTTTTGCATCGCCGTACTTTTGGTGGCAGTGCTATGGATCGGCGTATTGTATACTCCTGGCGGTTTGCGCGAGCAAGAAATCAAATCTGTTAGCCAGGCTAGTATGTTGTCGCGCCAAACTCTTGAGCCGTCGATGGTGGTAAACCTGCCGTATTATCTGCTGCAGCGGCTATCAATTTTTGTGTTTGGTGTTAGCGAGTTTTCGATTAAACTGCCGTCAATTGCGCTCGGCACCTTGACGATGCTAGGTATTTTCATGTTGATTCGCGCTTGGTTCAAGCCCAACGTTGCTGTCATTTCGACGATTGTATTGGCAACTTCGACACATTTTCTATTCCAAGCGCAAGACGGTACGCCCAGTATTACCTTTAGCGCTGTTGCAGTCTGGCTGATGGTTGCGGGTATGTATGTGACGCGCGGCAAACATTTTCATACATTCTGGAAAGTGCTTGGCGGCGTGTTGATGAGCGTCGCGCTTTATTTGCCGATGGGTGTATACCTGGACTTAATTATAATTATCGTGGCTTTAGTTCATCCGCATATCCGAGCGATTATCAAGCGGCTGCCCAAGAAAAAACTACTCATTGCACTGCTGGTCGGCTTGGCTGCGATGGCGCCTCTAGTTTATGCCTTAATATTAGAGCCAAAAGTTATTGGCAAGGTACTACTCGGTTTGCCGTCAGACTTCGTGCATCTCAAAACTAATGCGCTACTTTCGAGCCTTAGTCTGTTTGGTTTTGCTGCTACTGATAGTGCTGCTGATGGTCTACTGAGGCCAGCTTATGCTATGCCGTTGGCGGCTATTGCCTTGCTAGGTTTTTGCCGCTTATTAGCGACACATTATACAGCGCGCAGTTATGTTACTATCCTGATGAGCTTGGTTATGGTGCCGCTTGCCTTGCTTAATTATAACAATCAGTATGTAATATTTGTTCTGATGGTGATTGCGGTTGCCACTGGCTTTGATTTCTTGATTCGCTATTGGTATCGGCTATTTCCGTGTAATCCATATGCTCGCGTTGCGGGTTTATTGCCATTAAGCGTACTAGTCAGCGGATTGATTTATATTAGCGTCAATCAATATTTTAACGGGTATACGTACAATCCGGCTGTTGTTCGCGCCTACAACAGTGACCTATCGCTAGTTAACACCCAATTGCAGCACCAAAAAAGCATGACACTCTTGGCTGATGCGGATGAGGCGCCTATTTATAATCTAGCCGCTCACTATAATAAGTCTTTGACGGTTGCTACCGAGCTTAATCCTGAAGCAACCCAAACGGTGGCGACACGCGCCGCCCGCCGCAAGATTCCGAAAGACTGGCAGCTAGAGAGTATTATAACGAACGCTCGTACCCAAAATGGTGACCGGCTCTATGTCTACAAAAAATTGCCGTAATAAGTTATAATTGGTAGAGTTAATTTCTGAAGAAGGGGAGTCAAAATGGCCTTGAATCAAATGAAAATGTTGAATGATTTGCGCAAAGCGCAGAAAGCTTTAGCCAAAGAAATCGTCGAGGTTGAGGCGGGCGATGGTGCGGTCATCGTTCAAATCACCGGCGAGCTCAAGATCAAATCAATTAAAATTAATCCAGAATACGTTGATCTAGATAATATCCACCAGCTTGAACACTGGATTGAGATTGCTATCCGCGACGGTATGGCTAAAGCACAAGAAATTGCTGCCGAAAAGATGAAACCGCTGATGGGCGGGCTAGGAAGTCTCGGATTATAAACTAATGGCACTATTGCCAAGCGCGCTTGAGCGTGTTATTGAGGAGTTGGGTCATTTGCCAGGCGTTGGGCCGCGGACGGCTGAGCGCTATGCTTATTTCTTGCTAAAAAACGATTCTCGCACTACCGAAGCGCTAGCGAATGCTTTGCGGCAGCTGCACGCGCAGGTCAAAAGTTGTCCGAAAACTTTCGCGCTAATTGACGCTGACCAGGAAGTCTCGCCCTTGTATAGCGATCCGAAACGCGATCGCCAGCTAGTTGCTGTTGTTGAAGAACCGCTAGATATAGTGGCGTTAGAACGCACCGGGCAATTCCAGGGCACTTATCACGTATTGGGCGGAACGATTTCGCCGATTGACGGCGTCGGGCCAGAACAGCTTCATATACCTGAGCTATTGCAGCGATTGCGCGACGATAACGTCGAGGAAGTCATTATTGCTACCAACGCTAGCGTCGAGGGCGAATCAACGGCGCTATTCATCCAACGCCAAATCAAGGAATCGCACCTAGCTACCAAAGTTTCACGTTTAGCTCGCGGCATTCCTGTGGGCGTCGATCTAGAGTATGCCGATCAAATTACCCTCGGGCACGCGCTGGAAGGGCGGCGGTTTTTGTAAAAAAAGAAAATAGCCCGCCGAAAACGTGCTCAAGCCGGAAACTGGATTTCAATCCAGCAGACGCTAAAATGTGCGTCTCGAACCGAATTGAACAATTTTCAGCGAGCTATTTTCTCGAGCGGGACTATAACCCTACTCACTGTCCTGCTTGCGCAAGTAGCGCATGAGCAGGATGTATACGATGACGGCCCCGGGGACGGCGATAGCCGTCCCGATGACCAAGCACGCCACATCGGACATGCCGATGTGGCGGAGAATAACGCCAACGGCAATGCCGATACTGATCGGCACTGCCGCAAGGAATCCAATTGCCATGGCGCGGTCTCCCATTTTTTTTCACCTCCTCTCGAAGCGTGCTCAAAGCAAAGAGCGACTTCTTCGCCCTTTTGGTAACTTTGAGCGAAAAGTTAATATAAATTATATCAATATTAGGACAAAAAGTCAAATTTTCCGTAAAACTACATTGTGCTTTGTAACTTTACTTACATAAAAAGGCGGCAGATCCAGTTAGTTATATTATATGAGTTCGTTAGTTTTACTTTTCTAACTTTTTCTTCTGCTTTGACTTTACAATTGGCGAAGCAACAGCACAGCCAATCGCGCTAAGTATTGATACGACGGCGATTTGGCGCATAATATATTTGCCTCTGCCGAACGGGCCTTCTTCCCACGCCATATGAGCTTTCAAGCTTTCTGAAGTTATCGGGCAATTTTTCTTGGTATCTTTGAACCCGGAACTTGGCTGGCCGTTTTTGACGCAAACGTATTCTGGTTCTGGTCCGGACGGCGGTATGCAGCTGACAGCAATTAATACTGCC
Source organism: Candidatus Saccharimonadota bacterium (assembly GCA_905372275.1). GTDB lineage: Bacteria > Patescibacteriota > Saccharimonadia > Saccharimonadales > Saccharimonadaceae > Saccharimonas. The sequence continues at coordinate 39,680 of CAJPON010000006.1, read as the reverse complement.
GCAATAGCCGCAAGCGATCCGGCGATGATCAATAGTAATTTTGGTGTTTTCATAAAACCTCCTTAATTTAACAAAGCTTACAGATATTGTAACACGAGTTTTACCTGTTAATAATTTTTAACCTGCTATGTCAAGTAAATCGCAATACGCTAAACCTATATTGACTGAATAAGTTGTTGGTAAATACCGTGCGTCTGTCTAATTCTTGCTACTGATACCGACTCGTTTACGGTGTGCGCTTGGTCGAAATCGCCAGGGCCGTAGATGACTGTCTCTGCGCCAATGGCCTGGAAGAACGCTTGATCGGTGCCGCCGTAGCTGACTGCTGTCTCAGCTTCTGGCAGTAGGCGCTGCATGGTTTTCAAGATTTTGGCGTTCGTATCGCACAAAGCAGACGGCACAGGTGTGGCGGGATGCCGCCATGTACAATCGTAACGGGCAACTATCTCGTCAACCCAATTTTCAAAGTCTGCGTCCAGGGGCGGCGTGGTACGGATATCGACCATCACAGAGCTGACACCAGCTGTTTTGTTGTTAGAGTATGACCCTGCAGGCTCAATACGTGTTGGCGTGAAGCTAGGAGTACCCAAAATATCGTGGCTATAGGCGGCATGAAGCTGCTCGCGAATCTCTGGCAAATCATTCAGGAACGACACCACGACTGGCAGCGAACTATCGTAATAAGCGCTCTCTTGCGAGGCGTGGCTTGATGTGCGCTCAAAGATAAATTCAACAAACTTGTTGCCGCGATGTCCGATTTCAATTCGATTATCCGTCGGTTCGGCGATGGCGCAGCTAACTTCCTCGTACTGTGTCTTTTCTGAAAAATACTTCGCAAAATCAGCTGACCCAGCACCATCAACCTCTTCGCTAGCAACGGTGACGCACCACACATCAAGGTCGTCACGACGTTCGTTTGCGTATTCGGCGGCGGCTATCATTTGTAGAGCGACGCCAGCTTTCATGTCAGTGGCGCCCAGACCATACAGCCGACCGTCCGTAACGTATGGTTGCCACGGACTCTGCCGCCAAGCTGACTCATCGCCAGGAGAAACCGTATCAACATGCCCGCACAAAATGAGCGCGCGCTTTGCTGTCTGTCCTTTGGCACGGATTAACCCGGCGGTAAAGCGCTCATCAGTAATAACTTCGTCAAAATTAGCTGATCGCATCCACGATGCAACGAAATCTAAAGCTTCTGCCTCGTTGCCTGATACTGACGGTATAGCAATGAGCTGCTTAGCTAATTCAATGATATCTAGTTGGTTTCGGTCGGAGTGTGCCATACCACTACAGTATCACAACATCTGTATTTTTTGCCACTTGTTTTGCCGTAGAGAGGGCAATCTTGGCATAATTTCAATGCCTCTGGGGGCACTTCGTCTGTTGATTCTATTTCATGTCCATTGAGCCGTTTAGCGATGGGCAGGCTATCTGAATTACAGAAAGCATATGGTGTTATCCCTTCATCTTGTATTGCTTGAACAATTCTCTCAAATAATATAGTTCCAACGCCGTGGCCGCGCAGGCTATCATCTACTTTGAGCGAGCCGACTTCAGACATTAGACGGGCGCCGTGCTTGATTGGTTCCATCGCTCCAACGTACCCGACTACATTGTTTGTGATAAAGTTAGCATCTATAACGTCTTCGTTTTCAGGCAGCCGCAAGGCTACGATATCAGTATATTTACTGGCGATATCTGCATCAGATACAGGCAGCATCTGTTTGTCGCCTGGGCTGCGGCGGTTGACGAAATTAGCAATCGCTTTTATAGCAGCGGACGTCTCCTCGTCGCCTAAGTGCAAAGTTAGCTCGCCGAACGGCACAAATAACAGTTCGATTTTCGCTTCTTTCGACTTTGGGGCGGTGGTGATTACTTCAGCCATATCTTTATATTATAACATAAATTCTATAGAAATACAAGGGCAGCTAATGTGTTAGTGGCGGCAATGAGATATAATAAATGCTATGAACAATAAGCAAACTCCTGAACTTAATAAAGTCAAACTATTGGTCCGTGAATTACTAGGCAGTGACACCTCAGGACACGCTGACGATCATGTCGAGCGGGTGGCGCTGCTGGCAGAGCGTTTTGCTAGCGAATGCAGCGAATCAGTGGATCTGCAAGAAGCGCTGCTGACGGCTTGGCTGCATGATGTTGATGATTACAAATTAGTCGGCAAGGCGCAGGCAGAGAAATTAACGAACGCAGTAAAAATTATGACAGAAGCAAAGGTGGCTGAAGATTTGCGCCGAGCGGTATTGGAAAATGTTGCGGCGATCGGCTATAGCAAACGTTTGAACGGCAAGCAGCCGCAGCGCCTGGCGGGACAGCTGGTGTCTGACGCTGACATGTGCGATGCTATTGGCGCGGTGGGGATTGAGCGGGCGCTGGTTTATGCTTGTCGTCATGGCGGACGGATTTTTGACCCTGCGGTTTGGCCGAATGTTAATCTGGCGGCGCACGAATATAATGCTGACGGCAATACGCATGATACCGACGGATTCATCAATCATTTCTTTGAAAAGCTGCTGAAACTGAAGGGCTTGATGCTGACCGAGCCGGGGCGAATAGAGGCAAAAAACCGTCAGCAGATTATGGTTGATTTCTTACGCCATTATTTCCGCGAGAAGAATGCGCCGGAGTGGAGCGAATTTTTGGAAGAATACTTACGCCGTTGATAGGCCGCTGAAGTGCTTTCTTGTTTATTCCAATTCTCTGCCCGGAAAGCTGGTGCTCAAAATTTTTAAGCCGGTGTCGACGACCAATTGGCAGGCTTGCTGTTGCGATAGGGGCGCTAGGTGCTTGTTCTCCCCGCTTGGATGGAGTGAATGGCCAGCTTTTGGTACGATGATAGCTCGTTGTCTAGCTCCGTGCAATCCGCGCAGTTGCCAACTTCGCCTCCAGCCGTTAACAATTAACGGAGTATTAGTATTCCAGTCTCTTTCTGCTGCAATTACTGCTGCGCGGCCAACTTCGACTGATTGGCGTAGTTGCTTTTCGAGGTCGTGAGTCTTTTTGATATCACGAAAGTACTCCTGAGGAATAGGAAGCCACTCGTGACACAGAGCGTCGAAATCATCTATCTTGCCATCTGGAAACGTCGGACATTGCATTTCTGTGTCATTATGGCGTCGTCGTTTTCTAGAATTTGGCAGTTGAATTACTTCGTCGGGGTTTGGTAATGGGGGTGAAAAAGTTACAAGTGCTGTGTTTATGTTTTCTTTTGTCATGGATAATAATGCCTGATGGGCAGCGATTGTACCCATGCATTGGGCTATTAGTAATACGGAACCTTTTTCATCCTTCTCTTTGTTTTCACTAGGTATGTTATCCATTATCTCTTCATATTGTTCTGAAGGGGAGCGAACGCGAGAACTAGTCGTGTCATCGGTGACACCGTGAACATTGTGAGGAGTAATATAATAGTTTGATAGAGTACGGTTAATATAATCAAAGGCGACTGAGCCTCGTGCCAAGTGACTACCACCACCGCCTACGCAAAAAGTTGTTATGGGTTGTTTTAGACCATCCATCGTTACGTTTACTATAATATCATACATTGCATATTTGTCAAATTCATAAGCTGGCTTGTCATTATGTTAATATTGAAATATGAATCAGGCGATAATTGTTCACGGTAAGCCGTCCAAACGATCGTATTTCAATCCAAATCTACCGAGCGCTAGTAACTCGATTTGGCTTCCATGGCTGCAACAGCAGCTGCTAATTCGCGGTATTGACACTCAGACGCCCGAGATGCCTGAATCATGGCGACCAGATTACTCGTTGTGGCTACAGACTTTTGAAAAGTATGATGTAAATTCAGAAACTATATTGGTTGGTCATAGTTGTGGCGGGGGTTTTCTAATTCAATGGATGAGTGAGAATCCGCAAATTTGTGCAGGCGACGTTTATCTTGTTGCACCAGCTTTTGGTGATAAGTTTAACCCCGAAGCTCCATATGACGAGCCGCTTCGTGGCGGTTTTTTTGATTTTGAGATTGACGAGGCGCTACTTGATCGCGTGCGTAGTCTAACTATATTTTACTCTGACAATGACTCGGTGCGAGTTGATACTGCAATAAAAATTCTAAAAAAATCTTTCTCGTCTGCCTGTTATCGATTATTTCCGGGATATGGACATTTTTGTGGTAAGCGCGACATGGCCGACGATACTTTTCCTGAGTTGTTTGAGACAATATTGCGTAATAGAAAATGACTATAGAAGAAGAGGTTGGCTGACACAATCAGCAGCCTAGTTGCTTGATATAAGATATAATAGTACTTGTGAATAAACAGTTGCAGCAAAAACTCAAAACTCTACCGCGCAGCCCCGGTGTTTATTTTCATAAGTCGGCGAGCGGCGAGATCATCTATATCGGCAAAGCAGCGGTGTTAAAAAACCGCGTGCGGCAGTATTTTCAGAGCGGTAAAGATTTTGACGCCAAAACTCGGGCGCTGGTAGCCGAAATTTATGATACCGATTGGATCGAAACCGAGAGCGAGATTGACGCGCTGTTTTTGGAAAGCGAGATGATCAAGCGTTATATGCCGCGCTACAATATTCTGCTGCGCGATGATAAATCACAAACTTTCGTACGAATTGATATGAAAAGCGAATGGCCGACGGTGACTTTTACGCGCAGCCCTGCTGATGACGGTGCGACCTACATTGGTCCTTTTTATAGCGGTTTGCCAGTCAAGAAGGCGCTGCGTTATTTGCGCAAAATTTTTCCTTATTATATCAAGCCGCCCAAGCGCGAACACGCTAATTTAGAAGAGCAAATCGGTTTGGCGCCCAGCCTTGATATGACCAGCCACGAGTACAAGAAATCTTTGCGTAAGCTGATCAAATATATCGAGGGCGGGCGCGTCAAAATCGCGCAAGAAATTGAACGCGACATGAAGCGAGCGGCGCGCAACCAAGAATTCGAGACAGCGGCGCAACTTCGCAATAAATTGACATATTTGCGCGAGCTGCAGCGGCGAATTATGTTCGGCGACCGCGAGTTCATTAATATTTCGAAAGATCGGGCACTATCGCAGTTAGCCGAGCTATTGAGTTTGCCAGCGCCGCCAGCGAGGATTGAGGGCTATGATATCTCACATATGAGCGGCACCAACGTTGTAGCCAGCATGGTAGTCTTCACCAATGGCGCGAGCGACCGGACACATTATCGTAAGTTCAAGATGCACGTGCAGCGTAACGACGACACTGCTAATATGCGCGAGACTATCAGGCGGCGCTTTAGCGAGAAAAATCGTAAAGATTGGGGGATGCCGGATTTGTTGTTGATTGATGGCGGCAAAGGGCAGCTTGGTGCGGTACTCGACGAATTAGACAAGCTAGACGTTACGGTGCCAGTAATTGGCATAGCGAAGCGCGAAGAAGAAATCGTTGTCGCCAAGAATCGTTCGCATATTAATGACGATGACGCGCTGCTTGGCCAGTTGATAAAAGAATCGCGTCCCGACATCAGCGTGCTGGATTCTGGTGATTTTTACTTAATTAACTTGCATGCTGGGCAGCAAAATGCTGGTTCGCACTCGCGTAACCTGCGCGGCAGCGATACTATGAGCGAGTATGATGATGTCGTAAAGCTATTTCAACGTATTCGCGACGAGGCGCATCGTTTTGCTGTTAGTTATCATACAACGCTCAAGCGCAAAGGCGCCACCAAAAGCGAGCTTGACGACATTCCTGGTGTCGGTCCGGCGACGCGGCGCAAATTATTGCGGCGCTTTGGCAGTATGCGGGCAGTTAGGCGAGCTAGCCAAACGGAAATTTGCGATGCTATCGGGCAAGCGCTAGGAACTCGCGTCTATGAGACTTTTTGCTACCAGAGCGGCGATATGTCGCAACTATGAAAAATACGGCTGATGCGGTATACTGTAGCAGTATGAGTAAACAATTTATAGCTTTTATTCTCCGGTGGATACTGAACTCGCTGGGAATTTGGGTAGCGGTGCGGATTTTTGGCACGGGTTATAGCAATGCTCAAATCGATTCTAGTTTGGTGGCCTTTTTCGGCGCCGGGCTGATTTTTTCAATTATCAACGCGACGCTTAAGCCGATTGTGATGATTTTGTCGTTACCGATGATTTTGGTGACGCTTGGTTTTTTCACGATAGTTGTTAACGGTTTTTTGGTTTGGCTATCATTGATGCTGGCGCCAGGCTTGCAAATGACGTTCTTGAATTCGATTTTTGCAGGCTTGATATTAAGTTTGGTAAACTATGTAGTAAGTAGTGTTCTGGAGCTTAGTTATCACGACGAACGAGAGGAGAAATCATAAAATGGACGTAACGCTAACTTTGCAAATTGTTATGGTAGTATCGGCGGTGCTGATGATAATTTCGGTTCTGCTGCAGCAGCGCGGGGCTAGCCTGGGCGCTGGATTTGGCGGTTCTGGCGAATTGTATACGACGCGGCGCGGTCTCGATAAAAACTTGTTTGAAGTAACGATTTTCTTGGCTGTGGCGTTTGTGATGTCGATTGTGGCACTGTTGGTTTTGCCGAACTTATAGATAAATCAAGGGTGGATATAAATGAGTAAAGCAAGTAAGGGCAAACTAAGGCTGGGCTACAAGCGGCTAGCGCTGAGAGTCAAGCATGCCGAAGGCGCCACGCAGCGCCATGCTAGCCGCTTTATTCTGCGGCGTATTGAAAATGTCCGCTTAGTGATGACCGAGATTATGATTTGGCTGGCTGCCATAGCCTTGCTGATAGCTGGCTTGGGTATTCAGTATTCCTGGAATTCACAAGGCAGCAAGAAGGATGGCGCTAAGTCTGGCGGCGTGTATGTCGAGGGAGTGATTGGCAACATTAGCACGCTTAATCCTTTGCTAGCGGCTAGCGAGCCTGAACAGGCGGTATCACGGCTGTTATTTTCGTCTCTGTATAATTACGATGTTACCGGAGCGTTGCATACTGACTTGGCCGAATCAATGACGGTAAAAGATGACAAAGTTTATACAATCAAGCTGCGCAATGCCGTCTGGCACGATGGTAAAAAGTTGACTGCCGAGGACGTTGTATATACAATTAATCTGATCAAAAATCCGCAAGTGCGTTCGCCTTTGCGAGTTAATTGGCTAGACATTTCGGCGCGGGCAATTGACGATTCAACAGTAGAGTTTATGTTACCAGCGGTGTATGCCGGGTTTTCGCACGCCTTGACTTTTCCGGTAATACCTAAGCATATTTTACAAACTGTTAGTCCGTCGTCAATGCGCGAAGCTGATTTTAGCAGCAACCCGGTCGGCAGCGGACCATTTGCGGTTAAACGAGTTCAAACTAGCGAGTCAACTAGCTCTACCGACGTGGTGCGGATGGAACCGAATACTAAATATTACGGAGCAGTTTCGACTTTGTCGCGCCTGGAGCTGCGAGCTTACGGCAATGAGTCGCTGTTAGTTAAAGCTGTCAATAGCGGCGAGGTTTCGGCGGCTTCGGGTTTGTCTTTGTCGGCTGCTGATAACATTAAATCTAAACAGTACTCGACTAAACATTGGCTTCTCAACAAAGGTGTCTATCTTTTGATGAATAATCGCAGTCAAACACTTCAAGATGCTAGAGTTCGCCGGGCTTTACGCTACGCTACTGATACTTCATCAATTCGCGCAACTGTCGGCGACAATGTGGCGCGGCTAGACACGCCGATTTTGCAAAGTCAGATTGCGCAAAAACTGCCGGCGGCGCCAGATCATAATTTAGATAAGGCCAAAGCACTGCTCAAAGAAGCGGGCTGGACTTATAACCAAGGCCAATGGAAAGGCAAGGATGGCCGGCCGCTGGCGGTTGCTGTGACAACTTCGTCTGGGCGCGATGAATACAAGAAAATAGTCGATGCGCTTAAACAGCAGTGGTCGAAGCTTGGCGTTGATGTCCAGCTGCGCGAAATCGATACCAGCTCGACAACTACCAGCTTCGTACAAAGCGTGTTGCAGCCGCGCGACTACGATGCTTTGTTGTATGAATTGGAGCTTGGCGCTGATCCAGACGTTTTTGCCTACTGGCATTCGTCGCAGGCTAGCGCTTCTGGTTACAATTTTGCTAATTATTCTAATCGAACAGTTGATAACGACTTGGTTGGCGGGCGTTCGCGCACTAATTCAGCTCTGCGGGCAGCTAAGTATATTCAGTTTGTTAATCAGTGGCTGAATGATACGCCAGCAATTGGTTTGTATCAATCTGTCGGCAGCTACGTTTTGAACAATGGCGCGTCGATTGTTGAGCCGCGCGGTTCTCTAAATACCATGAACGATCGCTACGCTGACGTAACGACGTGGTCTACGGGTAGGGCTTCTGTTTACAAAACGCCGTGAGGTTAGTATAATTATAATCACGCCAATTAAAGCACTATGCACTGGTGGCGGAATTGGTAGACGCGCTAGCTTGAGGGGCTAGTGGCCATTGCGGCCGTGGAAGTTCAAGTCTTCTTCAGTGCACCAAATATACATCATGAAATCGTTGCTCTGCCAGCGATTTTTTCATAGTTAATGTTCAAAGAGTAACTGTAGTTTGGTATAATAAAGCAGACGGCGCGTTGGCGGAGCGGTTACGCAGAGGTCTGCAAAACCTTTTAGACGAGTTCGACTCTCGTACGTGCCTCCATAAAATTACAAGCGCGAGTGGCGGAATTGGTAGACGCGAGAGACTTAAAATCTCTTGACCAAAAGTCGTGCGGGTTCGATTCCCGCCTTGCGCACCATAGCTTATTTATGAAACAGCAAAAGAAACATAATACTCCGAAGCATTGCGGTAGCGCATTTCTTGATTGGCTTACCGAGAAGTGGTATTTGGCGCGCTATCGCAATGTGCGTTTCCTGCAGCGGCGGCCGCATCGCAGCTTTCGGCGGACGCGGCGGCGAGATTATCGCCGCAGTTTGCGTTTGCCTGGATATATTGCTTTTACTCACTATGTTAATCGCGTGTTATGGAAGAATAAAGGCTTGTTCTTATCCATGATAATCTTGTATGCGCTGATAATAATTTTTCTAGGAATTATTACTAGCCAGTCAACTTATGATTCAATTGGCAAGCTAGTGTCCGAGTCGCTGGGCAAGATTTTCGATGGCGGCGTGGGACAGTTGCTAAATGCTGGTATGCTGACATTTTCGTCGCTGGCGATTGACACGACGTCGCTGCGGGCTGAACAGGGAGTTATGCTGGCGCTGCTTGTGTTGATGACTTGGTTAACGGCGGTGTGGTTGCTGCGCGAAATTCTACTTGGGCTTAAGCCAAAATTACGCGACGGCTTGTACAACGCAACCGCACCGTTGATATCGACGTCGGTAGTGCTGCTGATATTACTAATTCAGCTATCGCCAGTTGGTATTATGGCGCTGGCGTATTCGGCGCTGGTATCGGTGCATATATTAACAGAAGGTTTCGGTATGATGTTATTCGGTCTGCTAGCGGCAAGTGTATTAACACTTGTACTCTATTGGGTGACCAGTACGATTATTGCACTAGTCGTGGTGGCTTTGCCTGGTATGTATCCGCTGCGGGCAATCCAGGCTGCTAGCGACTTGGTGGTTGGCCGGCGACTAAGGATTATGCTCAGGATAGTTTGGGCGTTTGTCTATAGCTCGGCGATATGGTGCGTTGTGATGGTGTCGTTGGTATTGCTAGAACGCGGATTATCGTCAAAGCTGAAGTGGCTCGAATCGGTACCAATCGTGCCGTTTGCTGGCGCGTTTATGATGGCGCTGTTGTTTGTCTGGCTGGCAGCGTATATTTATCTGCTGTATAGAAAGGTGGTAGCAGATGACGCGAAGCCGGCTTGAAGAAATTAAAAAACTGCTCAATCAATACAGCTACGAATATTACGCGCTTGACCAGCCAAGCGTCAGCGATGCGGTGTACGACAGCTTGATGATAGAACTAAAGAGCATTGAAGCAGCGCATCCAGAGTGGATTACGCCAGATAGCCCAACACAGCGGGTTGGTAACAAGCTGCTTGAAGGTTTTAAAAAAGTTCGTCACGAGCGGCGGATGGTTAGTCTGAATGACGTGTTTGATAAGAATGAAATCGAAGCGTGGATTGAGCGTACTGATAAGCTGATGCCGGGACATAAGCATGAATTTTTTACCGATATCAAGATGGATGGCTTGGCGTGTGCGTTGATTTATATTGACGGCGTGTTGGCCCAGGCAGTGACGCGCGGCGATAGCTTTATCGGCGAGGATGTGACGAACAATGTGCGGACTATAAAAAATGTACCGCTGCGGTTGCATGAGGCGCCAGGCTTTGAACAATTTTTGGTCGGACGGACGGAAATTCGCGGCGAGATTGTTATGTTGAAGCGCGACTTTGCGGCGCTCAATGATAGACAAAAATCCTCGGGGCAGCCAGAATTTGCTAATCCGCGCAATTTGGCGGCAGGGACAATCCGCCAGCTTGATCCGTCTTTGGTGGCGGCGCGGCCGCTGTATTTTCGCGGCTACGATGTACTGCGTGATAACGACGCTGAAGTGCCGACCAACAGCTTTGCTTACGAGGCGCTGACTGCTCTAGGAATTACTCGTAATCAGCAGGCGAGCATTTTTACTAATTTAGCTGATGTAATGAACTTTGTTAATGAATGGGACGACAAGCGCCACGATTTGCCGTTTAATACTGATGGTTTGGTGATTAAGATCAATGACCGAGCATTGTATGAAAGCCTTGGGCTAGTTGGTAAAAATCCGCGCGGCGCGGTGGCTTACAAATATGCTGCTGAGCAGGCCACGACCATCGTCCGCGATATCGTTATTTCCATCGGTCGAACGGGTGCAGCTACGCCAGTGGCGGTGTTTGACCCGGTAGTGGTGGCAGGTACGACGGTGCAGCACGCTAGTCTACACAACGCTGATGAAATTGCTCGGTTGGATGTGCGTCGCGGCGATACAGTGGTGATTTTCAAGGCGGGTGATATCATACCACAGGTTGAGAGCGTTTTGAAAGAATTGCGGCCAGCAGACTCCAAGCCTATTGACTATTCGGCAGAATTAGCACGTCAATATCCGGAGCTAGAGTTTGTACGACCAGAGGGCGAGGCAGTCTACCGTGTCAAAGGTTTGAGCGGCCCGCTGATTTTGAAGCGAGCCTTGGCGCATTTTGCGTCTAAAGGTGCGCTGGATATCGACACGCTGGGCGAGAAAAATGTTGAGGCACTGGTCGAGGCTGGGCTGGTTAATGACTTGGCGGATATTTACCGGTTGACGAAAGATGATTTATTGCAGTTGGAGCGTTTCGCTGAGATTTCCGCGCAAAAGCTCATTGATGCCATTGCTGCTAAAAAACAGCCAGCGTTGGAGCGATTTTTGTTCGGTCTTGGTATTCGTCATGTTGGCTCGCAGATAGCGATTGATCTCACAAATCACTTTGAAAGTGTTGAGAAGCTCAGTCAAGCGACTATCGATGAGCTGCGCGAGGTGGATGGTGTGGGTGAAATTGTTGCCGAATCAATTGTGGCGTGGTTCGCCGATGAAGATAATGTGACGCTGCTCGAGAAATTTGCTAACTTGGGTGTGGCGCCGCAGTTTAGCCAAAAATCTGACCGTCTGGCTGGCCAAAGTTTTGTCATCACCGGCACCCTGCAGTCGATGGGCCGTGATACTGCTGCTGAAAGAATCCGCAATCTCGGGGGCACTTTCCAAACTGCTGTTGCAAAAGATACAACATATTTAGTAGCCGGCGGCAAAGTCGGCGCCAGTAAATTGAAAAAAGCCGAACAATACGGCACCAAAATTATTGACGAGCAAACATTATTAGAACTTATACGATAACGGAGGTAATGGCTATGACACAGCAATCGCATCGCGCCCTCGCCATCAAACCCGCCGACACGGTTGTGTTTACGGCGATATCCAAGAAGTATTTTTACATGAGATTTTTCGTAACGAAATTTGCACTTGATCAAGGCGTTGTGCCGATTAACCCATTTGCTAGTTTTGATTATTTTTTGCTTGACACGGTGGAGCGCGATACGGTGCGGCGCGCCAATAACACGCTGGTGGCGCGCGCTGATGAGCTGTGGGTATTTGGCGATATTGCTGATGGTGTGCGAGCGGAAATAGTTCAAGCCTGGCAGCAACATAAAACCGTCCGATTTTTCGCGTTTCGCGACGATAAACATATTTACGAAGTCACGATTGACGACTTAGTTTATGAAGATGGCGTCGAGCTCCTAATTCATATAGGAGAATAAGATGAAGAATGATGCCGCCAACCTAAAAACTATCAGAGTCATTCGCCAGAATCATAGGTTTGCGGTTAGTGAAGTAGATTGGCTTGGCGAACGCGTGTTTTGCAAGCAGTCGCAGCCCGGGGTGACTGGCAAAGGTGAAATATTGCGCGAAGCGAATGGTTTGCGAACTTTTGATAAATTGACTCGTAATTTTAACGATATACCGTTTTCTGTGCCAAAATTGCTGTATCATGACGATGTGAAAATCTTAACGCAATTTATCAACGGATGGACGCCAGAGCTAGCCGACGTGCCTGATGACTTTTTTGTACAAAGCTTCGTGCAAATGGATCACTATTTTCGCAATCAGAAACGCCGTTGCTCGCGCTGGTCGCGACAAAATAAAGACGGAGAATATATTTGGCAGAAGCTAGAGCGAATTATATCCGGGTTTAATTTAGAAGTGATACCGCCGGAAATATTTCGGGCTAGTTTGGATTTCTTGCGTAATAATCATAGCTTGTGCGAAGCTCGACCAATGCATGCGGATTTTACCGAAAATAATCTATTGTATGACGGCGATAAATATTGGCTAGTTGACTTCGAGAGTTTCCGCGATGATTGGCCGCGCTGGTACGATGTGGTTAATTTTACTTACAACCGCGAGATGGAACGTCCCGAAACCGCTGAACGTATGCGTAATATTCGGCGTTTGGTCATTGATCGGTTGGGCGAGGAGCCGACTACTCAGCGAGAAATCGCCTGTATCAAGATTGTACGCGGTTTATCGTTAATTATTGAACATATGACTATCGGCGGACGTAATCACGCAGCGATAGTCCCGCTTGATGACGCCTTGCGTCAGAGGATAATAACTTCTTTTTACGAAGTTTTTGCCGGCTAGATGATAAAATAGGATTATGAAAAAGCATAAAATATTCTGTTCACATGCTTTTACTGGCGAGGACAAACTGAAAGTTGAAGCGCGTATGCGCCGGGTGGTTGATTTGCTTGAGGGCTGCGGGCATGAGGTTTATTGTAATTTGTTTGATAGCGCGACCGAAAGTTACGGCAATCCGCGTCAGTTTTTGCGGCGAGCAATTGATCAAATGAATGAGTGCGACAAAATATTAGCGATTCAAACTTCGCCGCGTCGCAGCGAGGGTATGCTGATAGAAATCGGCGTTGCTATTGCTCGCGATAAGTCAATCCTATTGGCACAGCATCAGAGCGCTGCCGGCAAATCGTATTTACCAGATCTCGCTAGGCGGACGCAAACCTGGCATAGCGAGAGCGAGCTAGATACTGCTATTATTACCCTGATAAAATCTGAATGCGATTAATCATGGCAGAACCAAAGAAGCTATCTTTCAATGAAACGTTAAAAGCTTTTGGCATGGTGGCGATAACGACTTACAAAGCTTCTCCGCTGGCGGCGATTACCAAAATAATCGGTACGATCATCGGTTCGGCTATTCCGTTGGTCACTACTTTTGTGGCCGCGCAAGCGACTACTTATCTGGCGGCTGGCTTCGCCGGTGACGAGCAAGCGGGCGCAAGAGCAATTTGGTGTGTTGCAGCGACTGTGCTGCTGGTAATTCTTATGATGGCGTGGAATAGTTTGCAAAATTACATAGATCAATTCACTTCGTATAAAATCAACTCGGCTATTAGCGACCAGTTGTACGAGCATTTTGTTAGTATTGATTTTTGGCGTTATGACGACAAGGATACTGCCGACATGTTTGATAAGGCGCAAAGTTTTGTTTCGTTTTTCTCGCGCTTCTTCGACGCTATGGCTAGGATAATTGCGTCAATTGTTAGTGTAATAGTAGCCTTAGCCTCGCTATTTTCTGTTAGCTGGTGGATTGGCTTGATATTGTTTTTAGCGATTATTCCTAGCGCAATAGTTCAGCTAAAGTTGTCGCGTTTGCAGACAGAGCATTGGCGTAAATATACCGAAGCTCGGCGCCGCAGTGATTCAATTTCTTGGAATGTGATGTAGCCGCAAAATTTGGCGGAACTGCGTATTTATAACGCAGCGCGCTATATGTTAGATATGCGAGCGAAGTGGCGCGACAAAGATCAGCTCGAGCGTATTCAATTTGAGCGCGCTTATATTATCAAACGGTTGGCGGCCGACGTTGTCGAAGCAATAGCTCAGCTAGTTGGGCTGTTGTCGATTGTTCTGCAAATTATCCATCGTGTTCAGCCGGTCGGCCAGTTTGTTCTGGTTGAGCAAATGATGTCGAGGGCGCTTGGCGGCATGAGCGGTTTAATTATACAGTTCAATAGCATTGATCAGGATATTGCAGCGATGGTTGATTTCCAAAGGTTTATGCGATTGCCGAGAAACTTGAATGAAGGTCGGAAATTGCTCGAACCGCCGCAGACGATTGAACTGCGGAATGTTTCGTTTCATTACCTCAAAAACGACAAGCTAGTGCTAAGCGATATTAACATGAAAATTCGCGCTGGCCAACGGATTGCTATTGTCGGCGAAAATGGCGCTGGCAAATCGACGCTTATTAAATTGTTGTTGGGGTTGTATCAGCCAACGCGCGGCCAGGTCTTGCTTGATAACGTGTCGCTGACGGATATTAATAAGAGTTCGTGGCATAGTTATCTCGGAGTATTGCAACAGGATTTTATAAAATATCGATTTGCAACAGCTTATGAGAACGTTGTGTACGGAGACGTTCAGCGCAGCTATGACGAGCAGCATTATCAAAGATCAATCAAGCAGGCTGAAGCCAGCGCTTTCATTGACAAATTGCCCAAGAAGCGCGATACGATTCTCGGGCAATGGTTTGAGCATGACGATGGTACTAACGGCGTAGATTTGTCGGGCGGGCAATGGCAGCGCCTGGCGCTAGCGCGTAATTTTTATCGCCAAGCTCCGATTGTAATCCTAGACGAACCAACTAGCGCTATTGATGCCTTGGCAGAATCAAGGATTTTTGCTCGGCTATTTGGCAAGCATGGCAATACCATCATCGCTATCAGCCATCGTTATACAACTATCAAAAAAGCCGATGTTGTCTATATGATGCAAAACGGCAAGATTGTCGAGCAGGGCAGTGTTGACGAATTAGTAGCTCGCCGGGGTGAATTTTATAAGATGTTCGCTAGTCAAATTGAATAAGCGCTTGCAATTTACTAAACGTTGCGCGATAATATGCTTATGCTGGTACGCAATGGGGCCGCCCTGTTGCGAAAACAAACATTATACCAACGCCGTGCCCCGGGTGGGCGCGTAGCAGCACAAACCGCTACTAGAAATTGTAGCGGTTTTTTGATATTGTAGATGAGGAGAGAACTTTTGGGGCATTAGCTAGTTTGGAGAGTCTTTAGTAGTATGTTGCGCGAGTGCTCTAGCCAAATTTGTAAATATCTCGTAGAGTAAGCTCTGGGGCATTAGCTCATTTGGGGAGCCTTCAGCAGAAATATTGCGCAAGCGCTCTAGCCAAATCAGCGACTGTCCTGTAGTAGTTTGGGGCATTAGCTCATTTGGCTAGAGCGCTTCGCTGGCAGCGAAGAGGTGACCGGTTCGAATCCGGTATGCTCCACCACGGACCTTTAGCTCAGTTGGCTAGAGCGCACGATTCACATTCGTGAGGTCGCAGGTTCAAGCCCTGCAAGGTCCACCAATTTAGGCGTAAACGGTTTTTGGGAATAGTTATCCTTGTAAACAACTTAGCCACAAGCATGGGGATATAGCTCAGCTGATAGAGCGCAGCATTCGCATTGCTGAGGTCGAGGGTTTGAGTCCCTCTATCTCCACCAAAAATAGTATGAAAACGGCAGCGTAATCATGGACGCTGCCGTTATTTTGACTTTTCAATCCTATGGCGCTTCTGATGTTTGCTATAATGAGGCAGATGAATATCATAGCGACGATTAATAAAAACACAGCGTTCTTTTACTGGCTGCAAACAGTTTCTAAGTGGGATACATCGTACGCGTTTGAGCATCCACTATTTACTTATTATTACCAAGTTATTCAACCTACCGATAATTTTATTTTGTCGCAAGTACGCACTATTATAAAGTCAGATCCTAATCCTTACGATATTTTGCGGAAGTTATATGGCGGAGAATTTGACGATGAAAAATCTCGTTTAATTGCTCATATTTCTACTCCTCTTATCGATAGGTTCGATAGTATTTGGCAAGATTGTAATGAGAACCTTGATGTATGGTGTGATGTTATAAATGATTTTTCATATAATGATTTGTATATGCAATTGCAGAAAATAGCTGTTTTTCTAGGGTTGGAAAAGCAAGCTATAAAAGACAACGTCATATTTTTATTGCCGCCGCGCTTAAAAGCAAGCAGTCCTGCTGGACATAAAATTAGTAGTAGCAACTTTATACTCCTGCGACCACCTTATTAATTTAATGACCAGAAAAAAGAGGCTGTCAGAATCGTCATACTTCACGAGTATGCGCATGGACTAATTCAGCAATCAAAATTATTTCAAGAAGCGGGTAGATTATCATATGAGACGCTTATCCTTCCGAAAAAACTTGTGTCTCCGTCTGGCTATACGTGGCGCTCGGTGTATAACGAGCTTTTAGCTTATTGTATCGCTAGCCGCACAATCGGTGGGTATTTAAGTCCTCAACTTACTGGAAGGCCTTATCCGGCTGTCGATGAGGTGCGCCCATCGTTTGAGAGATTGCTTGCCGAGCGAAAACCAACGTCAAATCAGATTATCAATTGGGCAAGTTTGCATATGTTACCAAAACTGACCGATTATATTGAAGAGGGAAAATTGATTGATGCTGCTATATTCGAGTCAGCGATTAAAGTAGTTGACGAAATGCACAAATCTTGACATAACTTAGCCCCTCTGCTATACTCTCCAGAGGTCAATACGTTGCTTTTGCCCTGAGCGGGAGCGTAATGTTGTAAAGATAAAACACCCTAGTTGCACCGATAACGCGCAACTTTTTTGTTGCCAAAAAATCATTAATCAAAGGAGGAATATGCCCCGCACTAAGCGAGAAGGAATATTTTATGGCGTCGTGATGGCGTTTACGATGTCAATTTTTATGAATTTGCTGAATACGTTTTTGCACGCTGGCGTGTCGATGCAATCGCTGGGCAGAGCACTACTGCTGCAGCCAGTAATCTTTGCAATCGTCATGGTTGTTGAGAGTTTGGTTGTATCGAAGCTGGCGCAAAAAGCCATGAAGCGGTTTGTTCGGGCGAAGGACAGCGCGGAGGCTCATACGCTGGCGCGAACGGTGTGTATGGTGACAGGTATGTCGCTGGCGATGAGCTTGATCGGGTTGGTCTTGGCAGGTACACCGCTGGCTGAGCTGCCGCTACGCTTTGCCTTAGTATGGCCGATGAATTTCTGCGCGGCGTTTTGGTGGCAAATATTAGCTGCTGGGCCGATTGCGCGCAGGGCGCTGAAGGCAGTGCGGGCGTATCGCTCAGAAAAAACTTCAATGGTTATTGATTAGTTGTGATGTTATTCTTACGCGTAACATTTCCAAATCTTACGCCTATGATTTTCAAATCTTCCACGTATGATTTTTGAATCTTTCGTGTGAGATTTTCCCGCCTGGCGCGTATAATAGAGATATGGGACGAGTACCACTAGCGGAGCAGATGCGGCCGCAAACTTTGGATGAGGTGATCGGGCAGAGTCACTTGCTGGGCGAGGGCGAGTTGCTGCGACAGATTGCTAGGCGCGGCGAGCCAGTCAGTTTGATTTTGTGGGGACCGTCAGGGACAGGTAAGACCACCTTGGCGCGGATCATTGCCCGCGAAGTCAATGCCGAATTTGTTGAGCTGTCAGCGGTGACTAGCGGCAAAAAAGATGTCGAGCGGGTAATTGAACACGCCAGGCAAAACTGGAATTTAGGATTGAGGACAATCTTGTTTGTCGATGAAATCCATCGCTTTAACAAGGCGCAGCAAGATGCGTTTTTGCCGCACGTCGAGAGCGGGCTGATCACCTTGATTGGCGCGACCACCGAGAACCCGAGCTTTGAGGTGATCACGCCGCTGCTCAGCCGGATGCGGGTGTTGGTGCTCAAACAGCTGACCAAAGATGAAATTATATTGGTGCTGAAGCGAGCGCTGAAGACTTTGAAACAAACCAAGCGGGTGTCGCCCAAAGCTTTGGACTATCTGGCGGAATTGGCGGACGGCGACGCGCGGGTGGCACTGGGTAATTTGGAATTGGCGTTGAGCTTTGGTGAGAAAGTCACGCCGGAGGTAGTCAAGGCAGCAGCCCAGCGGCGACTGCCGGGCTATGATAAAAAAGGCGATGCGCATTATGACGTCATCTCAGCGTTCATCAAGTCGCTGCGTGGTAGCGATGCGACAGCTGCGGCGTATTATTTAGCGCGCATGATTGACGCTGGCGAAGACCCGAAGTTTATCGCTCGGCGGATGGTGGTCTTTGCGTCAGAAGACATTGGTCTAGCTGGCAATGGTGCGCTGAGCTTGGCAGTTGCTACTTTTGAGGCGGTGGAGCGCGTTGGCTTGCCTGAAGCCAAGTACAATCTATTTCACTGCGCCATCGCTCTGGCTCGCAGTCAGAAGTCGCGCGAGATTACTGATTTGATGAATGAGGCTTTTTCTCTGGCGCACAAGTACCCGAACTCGCCAGTGCCGCTGCATCTTCGCAATGCTGCCACTAAGTTAATGAAAGATTTGGGCTACGCTAAAGATTACAAATGGCAAGCTGGCTTCCAGCATGAAAAGGGATTTTTGCCGGAAGAGGTTAGGAAAGAGGCCTCAAACCGCTAACGGGTTTTTACTGAATTTTTTGCTGTACAATCTATGCAAATATCGCTAACATGCGTCATAAACATAAATAGTATGATACATTAAATGTATGAGTAGCAAGAATGCAAAGAAATCCGAGCAGCGCAGATCTAATCAGCAGCAAAATGGCGCTCAGGCAAGCCAACACGAGCAAATCCAGCCGCAGCAAAGTACTCAACCAGTCCCAGGCGAACAAATTCAACCGTTGCAGGTAGAGCAAGTCCAGCAGCCAATGCCGCAAATTGAACAGGCGCAAGCGCAACCCGAACAGCAGAATCAACCGACGGCAGCCACTTCGCCACAAGCTTATCAGAATCAGACTCAATATCAATACGTTTATGTCAACTATTCAAGAAAAAGCAACGTCATCGGATTGTCGATTGTTTACGCGATCAGTTTATTCTTGACGATAGGCCTTCCGATTGGTTTATTCAGCATGAATGGTTCGATGAAAGACTTTTCGAGCGAAGCAAACTATTATTTGATTCAAGTAGTGAAAATAGTCATGCCGATTGTTCTGGCACTGTCGGTGATATCGTCTATAATTTTGTGGATAGCTTACTTGGCGAGTAAAAACAAACTAGTAGCCAAAATTGCAGCTGCCTGTACGCTTTCTATATCGGTCATATCTTTTGTTGTTTTTTGGATTTATTTAAACTTCTATTCTGTGGTAGGCTTTGGTGATGCGGTGTTCTTTTTGCCTATACCTTTCGGCGTGATGATATTAGGAATTGCTTGGTGTGTAAATGTTTTCAAATACCAGAATGAAAAGCCAGCATATTATGCGAATGCTCCTCTAAACGGCCAATATGTAGTTTCACCGCAATATCCTAATCAACCACTGCAGTGTCAGTATTCGCTGCAGCAACAACCAGCTCAACACTCACAGCAACCAGCTCAATATCCGTCGCAGCAGCCAGAGCAGTATCCCCAGCAGCAAGGCCAAACGCCTTATCCGCCTGTATCGCAGCAATATCCGCAAAATAATGTCCAGTATCCATACGATTATAATAAAAGTAAAGGAGAATAATACAAATGGCACGACAATCATCACAACAGCCGCAACCGAGTATTCAGCAGCCAGGTGCTGCCGATCCGCAGTACGGGCCAGCGCCAGCTGAGCAGAATGTTCCTTATGAACAGCAGCCGGTCAACCAGCAATATTTCGCGCAGCCGCAAGCTGCGCCAGTTCAGTATGTTGTTATGGCGCAGTCGCTCAAAGGCGTCAAGGGCTGGCTCGCATTTTTCATGGTGTGTCTAGCGATTGATGGCGTTTGTTCGGTTGGTTTGTTTTTTACCTCGTTGTTAAACCTAAGCGATCCATCGGCTGTCGTTTCGGTAATATTCATGCCGATCATTGCTGTACTGACTACTGTCGCGGTGGTGCTCATTAATCTGCAAAAGAAGCTTGGCAAGTGGCTGGCGGTTGCGGCGCTGGTAGCCTCGTTCTTCTATTCAACAAGTTCTGCGGTAGTTGATAGCGTGGTCAAAAGACCTCCGAACACTGACTCAATTATTAGTATGGTTAGCACTATCATTGCTAGCGGGATTTCTATGGGATTGCTTTGTTTATACTTCTTTGTTTCTAGGCGCGTGAAAGAGACTCTGGTTAATTAAAATACCAAAAGTTTCTCTATACGAATAGGCCGCTCCTTTTCTAGGGCGGCCAGTTTTTTATTCAATTGATAGCCGGTGTTCGCTGCATCCGATTAATACGCCTTCGTACGGACGTAGTTCTACCGAGCCGTCATCGGCAACCTCGGGGTAGTCGGTTGGGTTTGTGGCGCATAAGATACTGCCGGTATGTGGTAGCGTAACACGGTGTTTGGTGTTGCCGAAATTTAATGCGACAAAGACATGCTGCTCTCGGCCAATCCATCGCGCGTAAGCAAATATGTCATTATCTGTATCGCTGAGCGGTTCGTATTCGCCAGTGCGCAAGATTTCGTAGCGGCTGCGCAAGGTTAATAAGCGGCGGTATAGCGCCAGAAATGAGTCTGGCTCGTTCTGTTCTGACTCTACATTGACGTTCTGGCAAGCAGGATTTACTGGCAGCCATGGTTTAGCGGTACTGAATCCAGCATTTTGGCCAGCCGTCCATTGCATCGGCGTGCGTTCTGGGTCGCGCCCGACAGATTCGTCATTGCCGTGGCTGAAAACCGACTTATCTTGAATCTCTTCAAAGCGAACTGGTCCATTGCTCATGCCAATCTCGTCGCCGTAATATATTACTGGCAGCCCTGGCAGCGTCAGTTGCATCAACGCAATTAAGCGAGCTTGTTTCTCTCCGCCGAAGCGCGTAACGATGCGTGATTGGTCGTGATTACTAAAGCAGTAGACTGGCGTATGCACGTCGGGGTTGATCATACCTTGGAATTCATTGACTATTGTACTCATCGATTCGGCATTAAATTTGGCGTGTAATCCTTCAAAATTGAAAGGCATTGATACTTTTGGATTGACACCGTAAAAACCCAAATATTGTTCGCTAGTGCTATAATTACCATCCGGATAATCTTCAAAAACCATGATTCGATTCGGATATGAGGCGACTATATCTGTTAGTTCCCGTAAATATGGGAAAAGATTATCCCAGAAGCGGCTATATTTGTGCTGCAAATCGTCGAATTTCGTGGGCGGTTTTTTACCTTTATAACGCTCGGCAACTGGGTCGTCGCGCAGTTCCGGATCTTTGCTGATCCAGCGTACCGCGTCCGCTCGAAAACCATCGACGCCCAGGTCTAGCCAAAAACGTAGTACGTCGTGCATTTCGCGGCGCACCTCAGGATTATCCCAGTTGAGGTCTGGCTGTTCTTTCAAGAATGTGTGCAAGTAATACTGCTGGCGCCCCTCGTGCCATTGCCAAGCGCTGCCGCCAAAAATGCTTAGCCAGTTGTTCGGTTCTGAGCCGTCAGGTTTAGCGTTGCGCCAAACATAAAAATCATTCTTATCATTGTCCTTGGAGCTTTGCGATTCTAAAAACCACGGATGCTGATTACTGGTATGGTTGGGCACGAAATCGACCAT
This sequence comes from Candidatus Saccharimonadota bacterium, assembly GCA_905372275.1. Classification (GTDB taxonomy): domain Bacteria; phylum Patescibacteriota; class Saccharimonadia; order Saccharimonadales; family Saccharimonadaceae; genus Saccharimonas. The sequence goes on along the minus strand of CAJPON010000006.1, from coordinate 17,681 downwards.
TACTTTAATATCGCGAGCGTGCGCTTTCTCGACCAACTCTTTGAAATCATCAAGCGAGCCGAAAATCGGATCAATATCACAATAGTCCGCCACGTCGTAGCCCATGTCGGCTTGCGGCGACGGATAAAACGGCGAAAACCAAATCGCATCGATGCCAAGCGAATTGTCGCCGCCCTTAATATAATCAAGTTTAGCAATCACGCCGCGCAAATCGCCGACGCCATCGCCGTTGGAATCCATGAACGACCGCGGATAGATTTGATAAAATCCGTTAACGTCGCGCCATTTTTTTGTCATAATCACCCCCTCTTAATCATATATTAAACTAAAATTCTACTTTTTATTAGCACGCTTTCGCTCATTAGCATCAAGGTAACGTTTGCGCAGGCGCAAGGACTTTGGCGTCACCTCCAACAGCTCGTCGTCCTCGATGAAATCGATGCATTGCTCCAGGCTAAACTGCGTAAATGGCGTCAATTGTACCGTGCCGTCGGATGATTTGGAACGCATGTTGGTCAGGTGCTTAGCTTTACAGACGTTGATTTCAATGTCTTCTTGGCGGTTGTAAATACCGACGATCATCCCAGCGTACACTTCCGTGCCAGGTCCGACCAAGAGTTCGCCGCGCGCCTCAGCCGCCTGCAGCGCATACGGTGTTGTCGTGCCAGCTTCAAAGGCGATGAGTACGCCGCCGCGGGTTTTTGGCAATTTGCCGCCCAGTGGTTGATAGCCATGCGGCAGGGAATTCATAATCACCGTGCCTTTGGTGGCGGTCAAGAGTACGTTTCGCAGGCCAATCAACGCTCTCGTCGGCAGCACATAGGTGATGCGGGTAGCGCCGCTAGCGGTGGTTTCTTGTGATTTCATTTCAGCGTGGCGGGCACCGAGTTCTTGGCTGATCGCGCCGATGAATTCGCTGCTAATTTCGATTTGTAGCTCTTCGATTGGCTCTTTTTCGACGCCATCCTCGGTGATGGTCACCACTTGCGGCCGGCCGACTTCGAACTCAAAGCCCTCGCGCCGCATCGTCTCGATCAAGACACTCAGGTGCAGCTCGCCGCGGCCAGACACCGTAAAGCCGATGCCGTTTTCTTCGACGCGCAGCGCCACGTTGGTTTCCAATTCTCGCCGCAATCGGTCGCCAATTTGCCGCGAGGTGGTAAATTCACCCTCGCGTCCTTTCATTGGGCTGGTATTTGGGCCAAGATACATGCTCAATGTCGGTGCTTCAATGGCAATCGCTGGCAGAGCTTCTGGTTGCTCTTTGTCAGCAATCGTATCGCCAATGTGAGCTTCACTCACGCCAACTAGCGCCACGATGTCGCCAGCAAACGCCTCGTCAAGCTCTTCACGGTTCAGCCCGCGGTAGCCAAAAACTTTCTCAATTCGCGCTGAACCTGACACTTCGCCGTGCTTCAGTAAGCTAACCGCCAGTCCGCGCTTAACCGACCCGCGAGCGATCCGCCCGATGGCGTATTTGCCCTGGAAGGTGTCATACTGCAGACTGGTCACCAGCATCTGAAAACCGCCATCAGCCGTGACGCTCGGTGCCGGGATATCGTTGATAATCGCTTCAAAAATCGGTGTGAGATCGGCGTCTTCGCTTGGGTCATCAGGGATCTCTCGCCAAGCCTTACCATCGCGCCCAACGGCATAATAAATCGGATATTGCAGCTGACTATCATCGGTCGCTAACTCCAAAAATAGATCACTCAGTTCATCTTCAACCTCGGCAATTCGCCTGGCTGGTTTATCGATTTTATTAATCACCACCACCGGCTTCAAGCCCAGTTCTAGCGCCTTGCTCAGCACGAACTTCGTTTGCGGCATCGGCCCTTCCTGAGCGTCGACGATCAATAGCACGCCGTCCGCCATCTGCAGCGTTCGCTCGACTTCGCCCGAGAAATCGGCGTGCCCTGGCGTGTCGATGATGTTGATTTTATAATCACCGTAAAAAATCGAGGTCTGTTTAGCGGTGATGGTGATACCGCGTTCGTGCTCCTGATCGCTCGAATCCATGATCAGTTCTTGGCTCATTTCGGCCTGGTTGTCGCGAAATGTGCGCGACTGTTTGAGCAGCCCATCAACCATGGTCGTCTTGCCGTGATCGACGTGGGCAATAATGGCAATATTTCGAATCTTGCTAGCGTCCTTCATAAAAATATGGTCTGGGATTAACAGCAGACCTTCCTTTGGTGATTAATTGTAGCACAGATGGGCGGGGATGGGAAGTACACTACTACGGTGAAGTTTGCTCATCAAGCTTTAGCTGCACGAAAACAGCTAGCCCTGACAAAACTACCAGCATCCAACCAGCGATGAAAACGCTTTGGTTTGACAAAACTCCAAACACAAACGTTAGCGGCATGAGGACAATTCGTCCCACGGCGTTTATCACCGAGCCGGAACCTGTGCGGTATCGCGACGGCAACTGGTGTTGTATCTGTGCGATAAAATGGAATAACAGTGCCCCCGAGACTACCGCTATTAGAACCTGCGCGGCGATAGTTATCCATAAATTACTGCCCACCGAAAGCGCGAGCGACGCCAAGCCTAGTAAAATCGACAGAACTATATTTATTTGCTTTGAACTGAGATACTTAACCAACGAGCCGCCCAGTCCGCCCAAGCCTTCTATGAACGAACCAGCGATGCCAAATACTATCGCCGGGGCCGACAGCGCAATATACCACAGCTGATAAGCTTCGCGATTCATCTTTTGGATACAAAAGACTATCATAATCGCAGTCATCAGCCAGAGTAGGCTTTTACTTTTGAAAACGCATTTGAATGTATTTTTAGTATGTTTGATAAGTTTTTCATCAGCCACCTCGCGGCTAATTTTTGCATCTTTATAAATTAGATGGCAAACCATAGATATGGCAATTGGAATAATTGTTAAGTTAAACGCCAGCAGCAGCGAGTGTTCGCCGATCCAGCCGCCTAAAAAGTTACTGATAATTAACGCTATCCCGCCTAAAGTTTCGTATAGTCCTAGTGCTCGATTAAAATTCCTGGCGTGCCCTTGCTCCTCGAGCAGCGTATCGTAAATCATAGCTGCGCCAGTCCCGCTCGAAAAAGCATCGTGAAGACCCCAAATTGTCACAGCGGCAGCGTACATAAAGATGTTACCGCTAGCGCCGGCCATCAGGCTGCTAATCCCTAAGAACAGCCCAGCGAGCACCATTGAGCCCTTGCGGCTCCAGCGATCCGCGACGATTCCTGATGGAACTTCGGTCAGAACGGATGATATCAGCAGAACAATTGCAATCAAACTAATCCCAAAATTGTCAATGCCGATACTTCTTATAAATAATTTTTCAATTGAATACCAAAGTACAAAGCTTAAGAAGAACTTGCCAACATACAGCGAAAGCAGCCTCTTCATGACAGCTTTTTTCATATTTTAATTATAACGCGTGCCAGCGTTATCTTAAAGGTTCATGATAATAGTTTGAATTGGTGCGGGTAGAGGGAGTCGAACCCTCGTCTCATGCTTGGGAAGCATACATAATAGCCGTTATACGATACCCGCGCTGACTATATTATACACTATGCTTTGGCTATTTTCGCAGGCCGCCACCTCCGGATTGACATAACCGGTTTCCTTGCTACAATCAAAGTATGAAAAAACAAAAACTTGTAATTATCCTAGTTATTTTAATACTAGCGGGGGTAGGAATAGGCTTATATATTGCCGTGCGTACTGCGTCGAAAGATGCGGGTAGTGCTGATCAGCAGCAAAAGACAACTACCACTTCTAATTCTGGCTCTGATAATTCCGATTCTAACAATAACCCTAACGGCAGTAAATTTAGCACAACCTCTAATTCTAAACAAACTATGCTGAACCAGCAAGAGAAGAAGCCTGAAAAACCGCAGCCAAACCAAAAAGAGCAGAGAATTGACCCTGTGCGCCCGAAGCATAATCCAGCTCCGCAACCACCGGCGAGTCCAGCCGCGCCGCCGAAAAACAACCAACGGCCAGCTCCGCAGCCTCAGCAGCCCGGTAATTCGCAGCAGCCTGCGCCGAATCCGCAACCAAAACCGACTCCAAATCCACAGCCGCAACCGGCAGATCAGGATAAAAAGTATGACATAGGTCCGCCAGATGCTTTGGAGATTCTTGAACTGATTAACTATGCTCGTAGTAAAGAAAATCTGAAGCCGTTAAAAATGTACGAGCCGCTTAATCGAACAGCGCAGTGGATGGCGAATGATATGAAAGAGAATAATTATTTTAGCCATTATAAGCCAGGCACAACTATTCCGCACGGACTGCTTAAAGCGAGGACTGTCTGCAACGCGCCAGCCGAGAATCTGGTGCAAACTTCGCCGCCAGATCTGCACACCAGCCGCGTAGCATTCAATGCCTGGATGCAATCGCCGCCGCACAGGCAATCCATCATGTCGAGCACCTACACGCTAACCGGATTTGGCATCGCCGGCAATAAGATCGTGGAGCATTTTTGTTGAGGTTGCTTAGGTTGTTCTAGTTTCAAATTTATAAATAAATCTATTTAATTCTTTTGAGATATTTATTTTTCGTATATTCACCTTGTGGCGCATGAAAAGTGATATAATAAAAAAGTCCAACCAACAACGTAATATTTTAGGGATTACCTAATACTTTTGGTATTCAAACCAGAAAAACGGGCACTTGCTCGAAAAAGCATTTGGTTTGAATCCCAATTGTTGGTTGGACGCCTAGAGTAGGTGTCCGTTTTTTATTGCGGACAATACTCAAGAATAATAACTAACTCAAAGGCGTCCATGAGTAAGAAATTACTAGAAACAAATGTCGTTCTTCAAGGCGACTGTATCGAAATGCTAAAAATTTTGCCAGATAAATCTGTCGATTTAGTTTTTGCTGACCCGCCCTACAACCTACAACTCAAAGGTGACCTGTGGCGGCCAAATAACACAAAAGTATCTGCGGTAAACGACGACTGGGACAAATACGACAGTTTTGCAACTTACGACGATTTTACAACCAAATGGCTGACGGAGTGTCGGCGTGTGCTCAAAGACAATGGCACGATTTGGGTCATCGGTAGCTATCACAATATTTTCCGTGTTGGAAAAATCGTTCAAGACCTCGACTACTGGATTTTTAACGACATTCTTTGGGTCAAAACAAACCCTATGCCGAACTTCAAGGGCACACGCTTTAATAACTCGCACGAAACACTCATCTGGGCGGGTAAGTCCGAAAAGTCAAAGCCGACTTTTAACTACAAAACCATGAAAACGCATAACGAAGACAAGCAGATGCGTAGCGATTGGCTTATTCCTATATGTAGCGGACAAGAACGCGTAAAAATTAATGGCGAAAAAGCACACTCGACGCAAAAGCCACTTGCTTTACTCCGTCGAATTATCAATGCAACATCAAAGCCTGGCGATATTGTGCTCGACCCATTCCTCGGCAGCGGCACAACCGCAGTTGCCGCAAAAGAACTAGGACGCGAATATATTGGTATTGAGCGCGACGATACCTATGTGAAAGTAGCAAAGAAACGCCTCGACGAAACAACACCACTAGATGAAATGCTCGTATCAGGTAAACTCGAGACCAAAACACCGCGCGTCGCTTTCGGCTTACTGGTTGATATCGGACTTATTAAAGCTGGCGCAACACTGACTAGCAAAGACGGTAAGTATTCGGCAATCGTTACGGCCAACGGTTCATTGAAAAGCGGCCATATTGAAGGCTCTATTCATAAAGTTGGCGCAGTTTTACAAGACCAACCCTCATGCAACGGCTGGACATTCTGGCACATTGACGGCGTGCTAATCGATGACATTCGTCAAAAGTATCTGGAGCAAAACCATGCTTGAGTACGAAGTATTCAAAGATATCTTTGATGAAAAGATATTTGCAAAGTCAAAGCCCGATTTGCTCAAGAAAGTCGCCGATTACCCCGATAGATACGTGGGGCTATTCCGTCCGACCAAGCCAGAGGCAAAATTGCTACAAAACCTGTTGCAGTCAAATGAAATCCGTTTTGGCGACGCGTTCGAGGTAGCAATCAAGCACTACTTTATCAACGAGGGCTGGCAGCCGTTGCCGCAAAAGATTACATCGAAAGAAGGTGACGCACTTGATATTGACCAACTACTTATCAAAGATGACAAGGTGCTATTCATTGAGCAAAAGGTACGCGACGACCATGATTCAACCAAAAAACGTGGGCAGATTAGCAATTTTGAAAAGAAGCTTGAGGCACTTGTTGATATTTATGGCGACAAGGTAACGTGGGGATTTTTCTATTTCATTGACCCAAGCCTTGTCAAAAACCGAAACTTTTATCGGCCGGAGCTACAAAAATTGCAAGAATCGTGGGGCGTGCACTTGTCGGTGTCATACGGACAAGACATGTTCAATCAGCTTGGCTTATCTCATGTCTGGCCTGATATCATGAATAATCTACGAAAATGGCGCCAGGACATACCAGACCTACCAAACGTCAATTTTGATAGTAACCCCGAAGAATCCGCCGAAGAAATAAAAGACCTACCGCTCCGCATATTCCGCAAACTCTTTGATGATGAGCGAATTGTAAGCCAGATATTGCCTGTGTTGTTCCCGACTGGTGCGACGCTTGCGATACTTGATCCGTATTTTCGCGTACAAAATATAATAGTTGCGAATAAAATCGCTGATTCGATACGCCTATACCTACAATCATCGCCCGCCCGCCAAAATCTTGTTCTAAATCACCCCGCACCACGCCTGTTCAATTAAGCCGTAGCGCGACAAGTGTCTGGCCGAATAGGTTTCACTTTATTTTGATATGCTTTGAGCCACGAAACACTTTTTTGAGCATATTTTTCATTTCGCGCTCGGCGTAGTTTATTACCATTGCGTTGGCCTGCTCTTTGTTTGCTGTGTATATGAACATCAGTGGCTCGGCGGCGTGATGACAATTCTCGCAGATGATGTCCTGTAGTTTGCCAGTTTTGTCATCTTCAGTAATAGGGGCAAAGAAAGATACGAGGCATTGCGGACACTGGAGTCTGTGTTTGCCGTCCTTATCTGGGTCTGATGTGATCGTTAGGTCGACCATAGCTAGTTGCTCCTTACTGCACAGTAGTTGAGCGAAAGACTATCACCCTTTGTGCGATTGTTTTGCCATTGTAATGGCTGTAGATTAGTGATAGCATCGGTGCCTCCGAGCGATTTAGGTATAATATGGTCAATCTCCCAGCCGTATTTACTTGTTGTGTCTCCGTAACGCTCCCATTCAATGAGCGCACCACACGCGTCGGCGCGAACATATACAGGGTGATAACCTTGCACTATGCGCGCCTTATTCCATACGGCAATTTTTTGTTTTTCTGTATATTGTTTTTTGGTTAGTGCTCGCAAAAGCGATGCGTATTGGTTGTTGTATGCCATGATTTTACTCCTATCTGGCTTAACGTTGTTGTGCTAGAATAGAAGTGTACGAGGGAAGCAAATCTTGTACGCTAGTACTGGCGAAAGCCAGTACTTTTCCTATTCTAACGTGTGTTACAGACGGATACTCTCCGCTTTGACGATCCGTCCGCACAGCCCCACCTTTTGTGTCTTATCGGTTCGTATTCTTATTATACACAAACATACAGTCATGTGTCAACTATATAAACAAATTGTCGTAATATTGACATAGTTACGTACGTTGTAGTATACTGGACACATAAGCGAAAGGAAGCAAAATGACTCTTGAAAAGAATCTGCGCGAACTCCGAGCAATCTATGGGCTATCGCAAGACGATGTAGCAAAAGCGATTGATGTGAGTCGCAGTAGCGTTGTGGCGACAGAAAAAGGCCAGCGTGAGCTGAGTAGTGAAGAGCTTGGCAAACTTGCTGATTTTCTTGGTGTCGATATTATTGACCTTTTATCACAAGAAATCCCAGATTATGAGAAATACCGCGAAATGATATTGGAAACCCTACGTCGCTATACGAAATATGCAGGTAAAAGTGCGACAAAGACGCTGCTCGCAAAACTTATCTATCTTGCTGATTTTGCATGGTACTACGAGCATTTGCAGCCGATGAGCGGCATGAAATACCGCCGTTTACAGTATGGGCCAGTGCCTGACCAGTATTTTCGTGTTGTCGATGAGCTCATAGATGAGGGTAAAGTTTCGCTTGAGGTCGGCGACGAGGCGCAATGGCTCAACCTGACGAGGTCTGCGCAAGATACACCGCCCCAGCATCTATCTACAGGTGAACTTGATTTAATTGATAAAATCGCTAAAAAGTGGAAAGGTTCAAATACAAAAGAAATCGTACACTTCACACATACGCAGCTTCCTTGGCAAATCTGTAGGCAAAACGAATATATACCCTACGAGTTAATCACCCAGGAAGAGCCGAGCCGTGTTTACTGATAACTACCGTGTACTATTTGAAGACTATTCCAAACGTCACTACATCAAAAAGTTCAAAAATGATTATGGCAATCAATGGTTTGTAACACGCAAGGCGCTCGTGGCGCAGTTTGCACACATTGACCAGCTAGTGCTTAATGGCAGGACAAATCCTCCGATCCATCGAACTGACGACAACAGGGAATGGATTATCAAACACGAGTTTGCCGTTGCGGGGCGCAATCAATCCGCAAAAAAATCTGGCAACAGAGTGATTTTATATGTAAATCATAATGATCGCACTGTTCGTGTTTTGTTACTTTATCACAAGGATCATCTGAGTAAATCCGCAAGTGAAACCGCTACTTGGCGAGGTATCATCAAACAAGAGTTTAAAGACTTATTGGCTGGATTTAGTCTTTAGGTTTTACTAATAGCTTACGAGGCGAGATTAGCAGGCGCGTATGCTGTATGCCCGCAGCTGCTGAGACTGAGCTTACGCGGCTCGGTTTTCTATATTCGAAATAGGTTCAAGCTTTAGAATAAATTACCACCAATTCAGAACTAAAACGGAAACAGTCACCCGTTCGGGCGACCGTTTTCAATTTTGTTCCGATTTGGTGCGGGTTAGGAGACTCTAACTCCTGGCCTCTTCCATGGCAAGGAAGCGCTCTAACAACTGAGCTAAACCCGCATAACGTTTGCTGCACATATCGCTGGCAAGGCATCACAATTTCTGTAATTTTGCCTGCGGCGTACAATACTCAATCTTTCGATTACATAGTAAGTATAGCAAACAAAACCGCCCATTTCAACAATCTTCTCACCAATTCCTCTTCGTATGATCTGGCGTGGCGTCTTTGTAATCTTCCAGGTGCTGGCTTCTTTCCTGGGATTTGCGCTGTTCGTTGTAGGCGTCGATGAATCGCTTGTCTAGTTCCTTTAGTTTGCCGTCGGTGCTGCCCACGTCAACTTTTTCTTTATCGCCAGGTTTGGTGACTGAAATATCTTGGTCGCCGTTTCTAAGTTGTTTTATTTGCGCCAACTTTTGCCGGATTCGCTGCTCAATAACAATTGCCGTCTTGCCATCGTCATTGTTCGCGTCGACTGTTTGGCTAGCAAATTGCACGCCGCAACTATCCTCGCCGTCGTGCAGCACGGCGTTTGCTTCGTCGTAGCGGATGATTGCCTGGTCGTAGCGTTTTTCGCTGGCGAGGGCGTCTGCTTGCGTCTCGATTGACAGTGCCAAGTTGATGCGGACAGGGCATTCGCGCGTTTTCGGCGCTTTTTGCAGGGCTTGGCGGAATTGTTTTTCTGCCGAGTCGTAGCGGGCTTGCTTAAATAAAGCGTTCCCGTCGTTAAAAAATACTTTATAAGATTCAAACAAATTCATGGTATAAATCAGCGATAAGCGGAAGGAAGCCTGGCTGTTGTCGCCGTTTTTATAAGCAGCGCGCGCTGCTAGCGACAGCAGAGGAAAACTCGTTAATTTAATAGCAACCAGCAGAATCACCGCGCAAACAGGGAACGAATAGCGGAGCAGTTTCCGACGTTTTTCTAGGCGGATCTTTTCAAAGTCCAACTTTTTCAGGTCAAATGGACGATTCTTATTCACGATTTTCTCCCTCCGACGGCGTTATATTCTGAAGTTTGCGCAAAGGCAAATATACGCTTCTGATTTCAAAGGCCAGCAAAACAGCAGTCGCAAATATCGCTATCCAATATGTATCGTTGTATCCGTCGAACGAGCGGCTGCTACTGACGGCTTTGTCGACGGAGCCGTTCTTGACGACGGCGTCAATGGAATCTGGGGTTTGCCGGTGCGTATACGGCAGGCCCGTTTGGCTGGCAATGTTTTTAAGATTTGTCTCGTCGATTTTCGATACGGCATATTTCAAATCTGGCCCGCGCAAGTAAAAACCGTCAAAGCTGCCGCTGTAACTTGGCGTTTTCATTTTTCCGCCGTTGGCAGTGCCATATCCCATGATCGCGCCGCCGCCCAGCAGAGGTTTCAAGCTGGCGAATGACTTTGGCGAGGCGTCGCTGGTCTGTTCGCCGTCGCCCAGGTAAAATAGCAGTGAGGTGCGCTCGGGATTTTTATGCTTGGTGCGAGTAATTTCCGAGGCGATGGTGTCAATCGGTGTATCAATTGAGCTGCCCATGGCATAGCTTTCGCTGATGATATTTACCGTGTCAACTGCCGATTCAAACATTCTGACATCTGTCGATAACGGCGAATTGACGAAAGCTTTATTGTTGAAAGCTATTAAGCTAAATCGCGCGCCGACCAGCTTTTTGGCAATTTCTTTGGCGTCGCGGCGCATGCCGTTGATTCGCGGCTGACCGTTGTCATAATCCTCGGCAGCAGAACTCATCGTTGTGTCCATGACAACATAGACATCGACTAGCGGCGCGCCCCATTCTTTCACTTCGCCAGGAACAGCCGGGCGAAAACAAGCGGTAATGATGAGCAAGACAATACAGAACCGCCGCAGCCACGCTCGCCGGTTAGATATTGGTTTGGAGAAAATCCTCCAGCCGGTAAAAATTGCAGCAACTACCAGAATTATCAGCAGCAGATACCACGGCAAAATCGGTTGCACTATCATATGCGAAGCCTCCAATCGATAATAATAAGGGAAATTATGATAATAAGCATGCCGTATAGCAACAATTGCGGCTGATCGGTGCGAGTAACGCGCGGCGTACCTTTGAAGCGGGAGGCGTCTTGGGCGGCGATTTTTTGGACAATGTTTGGAATTGTGTTTTTGTCGCGCAGTGCGTAGTAATCGCCGTTTGTCGCCAGCATGGTTCGCTTCAATTCTGCCGCTTCGGCCTCGCGGTTTTTATTACTATTCGGGTAAATAGCGTATACGCGGATATCTTTTTGCTTGGCAAGTTCTGCTGCCTCGGGCAGGGAAATTATCGGCGTGCCAGCTAATTGGTTGTCGGTTCCTAGAATGATGCTCCGGGAGCGTTTGCTGTCCAACTTGTCGAAGCGGCTGATACAGCTCGCTAGTCCATCGCCGATCAGCGATGAGCCTTGTCCGTTCGAGACTACCGTACCAGATAAAATATCGAAATATTCCAGCGTTCCGGGTGGCGTCAGCGCTTTTTCGATTAGCGCTAATTTGCTGTCAATGAGGCTGGCGTCGTCTGTCAAAGGAAATATCACTGCCGGCGAGCGGTCAAACAGCACCAAACCTAGTCGTTCGCCGTCAAATTTTCGCGCCAATGTGCGGTAAGTTTTAATAATCTCTACATCATATTCATACATCGACCGCGATACGTCAAGGCACAGCACAATGTCGCGATTTTTCACCTCGGGAGAAACGACGGCTACCGACGAAGGGCGGCCAGTGAGAATAATCATCATGACTAGCAGGAGCGCGTGCAGTCCCAGTACAACCGCCAATAGTTTTTTGTACCGCTTGACCTGCTGAATATAGAGCGGGAAAGCGCGCAGCCGCGAGGTATTAGCGATAGGGAGTTTTTGCCTAGGCGCGTCATGGCGTTTCAATCGGCTGTATCGGCGGAGTATAATCGGCGCGGCAAACCACAGCAGGGCGATAATTATAATTAACGCCAGCGACAATTGCCAAAAAACTAATTCCATGTCGCTACCGTCTTTCTGGCTAGTGCCGCTGCCTCGGCGACGCTGCCTTGTTCGACCGCGGTAAATTCAGGAATATAGAATTGTTTGATGGCAGACGCCAATGTTTTATAGCGAGTCTTTTCTAAATCTCGCAGCGTCAACGTGTCAACGCGGTGGCCGTTTATCTCGACGACGAACATGCGAAGAACATGGCTTAATTTCTGGTGGGCTTTACGCGAGGATAACTTTCCGGCAGTATGACTTTGTTCGATTTCGTCGATTAACTGTTGGTATTTCTGCTTCAAATCAGTCAAATCTGGCGGCGTGTACGGTTTTGGTTTGAGCGTAGCCAGGCTGCGGTGAGAACGGCGGCGAGTAGAATAAAACACAAATCCGTACCATAAAATAATCGCGCCTAAAAGCAAGCAGCCGATAACCAGCCACAGCGGGTCATAATCTACCCATTCGCGAAGCTCAGTGCCAGCGTGCATGTTTTTGCCTTTCTAGCAGTGAAAAGAAGCTGCCGACGACGTCCTCTTCTCCGGAAATTCGCTCGCTGACGACACCCAAGCGCTCCAGGGTAGTGGAATATTCACGGTAGTACGACTGCTGCTCACGGTCGAAATCAGCCTGCAACTTCGTTTGTTTGCGAATAAAATAAGGCAGCTCAGCCAGATCGTCGATATCATAAAAACTGCGGTTTCCGTCAAGTCCTGAAGCGTCATTGACAGTTATCCATAATATCTCGTGCTGGGCGCGCAGCCGCCGGATAATATGCTGGTGCTCGCTGGTCAGTTCATCGTCGTTGGCGACCACTACCAGCATCATCTTGCGCCGTAAATTGCGTGCGATATATTCAAGCTGATTTACAATATTGCTCGGCGCTGCTGCTAGCTGAGTATTCTTTTCAATGTGCCGCAGTAGCTGCTCGATATGCCGGTCATCGCCTTTGAAAGGAATATAGGTGTTATTTTTGGCGTCGCCGGATACCAGTCCGATTAAATCGCCGTGCCGTAATACGATGTAGCCTAAGACTCCGGCGGCCATGATGCTGATGTCGCGCTTATTGCTGCCGCTTTTACCGGTCGCTGCCATGTGGCGGCCAGTGTCGACTACTAATAAAATATTATGTTTGCGGATTGCTTGGTAGCGCCGGATTCGAATACCGCTACTGCGAGCAGTTGCTTTCCAGTCGATATCTTTTACATCGTCGCCAGGAATATATTCGCGCAAGTCATCAAAATCAAGACTGCGCCCCTTAAATACCGAGCCGTATTGACCGTCCAGCAAACTCCGCACCTTTTCATGGGCGTAGAGATCCATCTTGGCTTTGACTTTGGCGAAGAGACTTGGCATATTACGGCACAGGAACAGCGTTAAATATCGAATCAATGATAACTTCCGGATGAACTTGGTCGGCGATGGCTTCAAAATTGAGGATAATGCGGTGGCGCAATACGCTGTGGCGTAATTGTTTGACATCCTCTGGAATAACGTAATTGCGGCCGTTGATGAGGGCTAGGGCTTTGGCAACTTGTTGGAAGGCGATGCTGGCACGCGGGCTGGCGCCGTATTGGACGTAGCGCGCCGTTTCGCTTGGTATGATTGAGGCTGGATCGCGCGTTGCCGAGACAATTTTCACTATATAATTCTTAATGGCGTCGTCAATGTATACTTTTTGCGCCAAGTTTTGCAGCGTCTCGACTGCCGCCAGCTCAATATTCGGCGTATTGCTATTATTCGGCGCCTCGCTTAACTTGCCCGATTCTATGCGTTTCAAAATCTCTAATTCCTCGTCCGGAGCAGGATAGGACAAAACTTCTTTCAACAAAAAGCGGTCTAGCTGCGCCTCTGGCAGCTCGTAAGTTCCTTCCTGTTCAATCGGGTTTTGGGTGGCTAAAACGATGAACGGCTTCGGTAGATCGTAGCGTTGTCCGCCGATGCTGGTCTGCTTTTCCTGCATCGCCTCCAGCATGGCGCTTTGGGTTTTGGCGCTGGAGCGGTTAATTTCGTCCAGTAGTACGAAATTGGCGTGCACTGGACCCAGTTCGGTGCGGAATTCACCTTTGTTATAATCGTAAATCTGCGTACCGATGATATCGCTTGGCAGCAAGTCCGGCGTGCATTGAATGCGCTTGAAAGAGCCTTGTACGCTGGCGGCTAGCGTCTGTACGGCGGTGGTTTTGGCAAGACCTGGTACGCTTTCCAGCAGAATATGTCCGCCAGTCATCAAGCTAACCATCAACGCCGTTCGCAAGTTTTCTTGTCCGACCACCCGCGACGAGAAGGCGTCGAAAACAGTCTGGATATTTTGGTTAGCTGCGGCCAGCTCGTCGTCGCTAATCGGCGCGGCGGCAGGTTGAAATTGCGTCGTTGGCTGTGCGGAAGACTGGGATTGTGCTGGTGTAGCCGCTGGCTGAGGCTGAAATGCTGGCTCGGTCGCTGACTGAGGCTGATTTGCCGGCTGAGATTGCACTTCTGGCACAACTGCGGACGTATTATTATCCGCCAGCGAATCCGGCTGAGTCGGCGCTGGTTCTTGGTCTGCTGATATAAACGGATTTGGATTCATAATAATTATTCCTTTCTATGTCCAATATTGCGAAATATTCGTTACCAACAAGCGGCACTCTTCCGGAGTGTAGCTATCCTTTTGCTCAAAATAATGTTCTGCCGGAAACATATGAGTCATGACATCCAGGGCGACGTCTTTATCAGTTTGCAGGTGAAAATAATCTGCCGCCGTACTATCGACGTTGCCACCCAGCCCATATAAGGCCCTGTAGCGCACGCTCTTCAAGTATTCCAGAGCCATCGCAATCTCTATCCGGTCTTCAACGATGTCGCCGGTCAGCAACAACACTCTCCCGTTGAGGCCATCCTTAGAAAACGTCCCGTACTGATCAAGGATGCGATTCAGCTCAGAAAACGCCTGGCGCTTCATATCTTCCAGTACCGAGCGGGATTCTAGCTCAATGCCGTCGCGCTGCGGTTTTTCCAGATCAGGGTTCCATGTGAACATACCCGCCGGATCAATCAGCCCGACCACCCGCGGATCGCCAGGGATAATGATTCGCTTGCTAAGTAAAGGAAACACCCAAGCGTTAATCTCGCTTGCCAAACCAATGCAAGCTGTCAGCGCATCTTCTTTTAGCGCGATAACGACCGCTTCCTGGCCCTTCAAATCGCTCACGCGCCCCGCCAAAGTCCGCCCCAGCTCGATTCTATTAATATAGTACATGCTGGTTATGATTATGCCTGAAAGCGCGGGAGAATGCAATTGCGGCGGATACTCGTCTGTCTCAGACCGCAGCAAGCTAGACTATATCCATCGAGTGTATGATTTTAATCTCGCCGCTCTACCTGTACCATACATTGCGCCAAGCGTCAATGAGATGTTACAGTAGCCTAGTGGCTTGACTGGAAATCGTGTATAATATCTGAAGGGAATTATCATGCAAAAAAACGAAAAAATCCTCAAACGGCAATCGACTAAAATCTTCTTTGACAATGACGATACTGATTTCTTTTTCAACTGGATGCTCGGCGTGGCGGAACTGTTCGGTATGTCGCATGGAGAGTTGTTTTATCTGGCGCATAAGATCGGGCGTGACGGGAAACCGAGTAAGTGGCGAGCCTGTTTTACGGACCATGCCGATTATCTCGTTCGCTTGGCAAAGGCAGCCACCGGTGAACAAATGGCCGCCGACTGCTATTTTGGCGCAACCTATGCCTATCGGGCAGTACTGCAGTTCATTGATCCGTTTTCTCCGGAATATCCGAAGCTTGTTTGCGCTATGGAAAACGCTTTCGCCGGTGCGGTCAGGGCGATAAATATACCGATCAAACCTGTGCGCGTTCCGTATCAAACTGGCTATTTACCCGGCTATTATCTTTACTGCGATAATAACCGCCCAACCGTGGTCATGGTCGGCGGCGGTGATACGTACCGGGAGGATTTGTTCTATTTTGCCGGCTGGCCGGGGTGGTGGCGGAACTATAATGTACTGATGGTCGATTTGCCCGGTCAAGGCTCTAATTCTACCAGAGGTCTCACTTTCACCGTTGACGCCGGCGAGCCAATTGCCGCGTGCCTTGACTGGCTGCAAACCGAAAATCCCAACGCGCGTCACATCGCACTATACGGAGTTAGCGGCGGCGGGTATTTTACTGCTCAAGCGGCGGCAAAAGACACAAGGATTAGCGCATGGATTGCCAGCACGCCTATTTTTGACGTGGCAGAACTGTTCCGCTGTGAGTTCGGCGCAGCGCTCAAAGCGCCTGGCTGGCTGATGAATCTCACCTTAAAATTAGCAGGGAACATCAATGAAGCCGCCGATATCAATTTGAAAAAATACGCTTGGCAGTTCGGCACGAGCGACTTTCGTTCGGCGATTGATGAAGTTTTCGAACAGGCAAAGGTTGTCGACCACCAAGCTATCACTTGTCCGTCGCTGTTTCTCATGGGGGAAGGCGAAGGTGCTGAACTCCGGCGGCAAACGCAATGTCTCTACGACGAATTTATCCGGCGCGGACTTGATACGACACTGCATGAGTTTGATTCGCAAAGCGGCGCCGACGCTCATTGTCAGCTGAATAATTTACGTTTAACGCATAGCGTAGTCTTTGATTGGTTGGATAGTCGGCTGGTTGATTGACAAGGTTTTCGGACTGAAGGGTTGCGCTGCGGAACCTAGCGAGTTATTCGTAAAGATTGGTGCTAATCCCGCCGCTCCACCGCGATCGTGCACTGCGCCATCAATGCCACTGCTGCGCCGAGTGCCGCGAGGGTTGGCAGTAGCAACACACCGACCACGCCAGCAGTAACTGGGAATTCCATGATACTTTCGCCTTTTTCGTTCTTGATGATAACGCGGCGGACGTTACCTTCTTTGATAAGCTGCTTGACTTTCTCGACAACTTGATCGCCGTTAACGCTAAATTCTTCGGTGCGGTTTTGTTCGCTCATGGTTTACTCCTTATTTCTTATTCCCGCGAATTGCGTCGATCAGTTCAATCGGGAAGAGCATCATTGTCTTTTGCGACGGTTCGGTGGAGATACGCTCCAATGTATTTAGCGTACGTAGGTTAATCGCCCCTTGGGTTTTTGCCAGGATTTCGGCAGCTTGCGCTAGCGTTTCGGCAGCAGCTTTTTCACCGTCGGCGTTGATAATGTTGGCGCGGCGCTCGCTCTCGGCTTCGGCTTGTTTGGCCATGGCGCGCTTCATGTCGCCAGGTAGTTCGATATTCTGAATCTTGACATTCTCGACATCGATACCCCATTTGTCAGTCTCGGCATCGACAATCTCCTTGATCTGCTGTGAAATCTCCTCGCGCTTGGCGAGCAGGTCGTCCATATCGACATTACCAGTTACGTCGCGCAGGGCAGCCTGGGCAAATTGGCTGGTGGCGTAAATGTAGTTGGTCGTCTCCAGCACCGCCTTTGGCGCGTTAATCACTCGGAAATAAACTACCGCGTCAACGCCGACAGTGACGTTGTCTTTGGTGATGACTTCTTGTTTCGGCACATCAATTGGCGTGGAGCGCACATCGACCATCATCATCGTCTGAAAAATCGGTACCACAACCCTTAGGCCCGGCTCGCGCATACCAGTAAACTTACCCAGCGTCAATACCACGCCGCGCTGGTATTGATTGACCACTTTTATTCCGCTCAGCACATAAATAGCCACGATGACTAAAATTACTATCATTATTTCCATAA
>CAJPON010000005.1 GCA_905372275.1 Candidatus Saccharimonadota bacterium | reverse complement strand
ATGGAGCCGTCTGCCGGGATTGAACCGGCGACCTGCGCGTTACGAATGCGCCGCTCTACCAACTGAGCTAAGACGGCAATACGTTTATATTATAACAAAAGCCAAACAATCCTACCATAGAAAAAGCCCCACTTCGTGGGACGCTTTCTATGGCGCGCCCGACCGGATTCGAACCGGCGATCTCCTCCGTGACAGGGAGGCGTGATAGACCAGCTTCACTACGAGCGCAAACTATTCAGTGTGCATTATATATCATTACCTAGTTATGTGCAAGCGAAAAACGCCTACTGGTTAACTACCGCGCCGCCAGTTTGGCTGTTATCTGGAATGGTTATATATTCGCTAATCATACCACTCTTTTTTAACTGCTCAAATTGCGACTTAAAAGCCGTCAACGGTATATGAATATATTCAAAGGTTATCTTCTTGTCAGTTTTCGCAACAACTTTTACTATGTAGTAACCATCGTCATTAGTGCTCCTTGTAATACCGGATAGGCTGCCGACTGGAGTTTTTGAAATATCCGAAACCCTGAGTCCATTAAATTTACTGCTAATATCAACTGATCCGCTATTGCCAGCTGATAACTTGCCCTCGGTCGATTGTTTATTGATAGTTTCAACCGTTTTGGCAAAATCACCACTAGATTTCAGTAAAGATAAGGCTTTATCAGCTTGATCTTTTGCAGTTGTATCCATAGCAAAGGCAACTTTATTTTTTAGCAGCCCGTTTTCGACAATTAGCCGATAGTCGTCAGCGCTCTCTCCATAAAGCATACGAATCGACGCATCATATGTTTCTTGCGACACGCGGCCGTTAATCGTCGTGCGTTCCTGGTCAATAAAATCGTTAACGTCTTTTCGCGAAATACTAACATTATAGCGCTTAGCCAGTTTGCGAGCGTAAGCTGCTTGTTGAGCTAGATTCATTGAGCGATATTTAATGTCGTCAAGCTGAACATACCAGTCTTTGGAGTTGACCTTAACCTCACCATATTTATTTAAGTAATATTCAGAAGCTCGGTACTGCACCAAATAATCGCTATACCGGACTGGCTCGCCGTCAACACTGCCAACTGGCAACATTGCAATGCGAGAAATTCGATAAGCTATAGTGCTAGTATTCTGCATCGGATACATTACCGCCCAGCAACCAACTAATAGCAGAATGATACTGGCCATCGAAATAAGTACTGTATTAATAATCAGCTTATGCTTGGTGTATTGAATCGGATATTTAAACCTGCGGCCGCCAGCTAAAATCTGTTCGCGATGCTCAGCGATAGTCTCATTAGTAATACGGCTCGCCGCTGGAGCTGGTTGTTTTTTACTTCGCTTCAACTTTATTTTCTTCATATATTTTCTGTCTCCTTAGTTCGGCTTCGTGAACTGCATCTTGCAACTCATTATATATCTTGCTAGGATGCTCGACTAGCCGAATAACCAGATCGCCAACGTAAGTACGCATGATGATGGTGCCAAACTTGAACACTTCGCCGCTAAACCCAGGTATATTATAACTTATACTTTGGACCTTATCTAGATTTATTTCTACAACATCCCGGCCAAAGAAGCCGCGCTGAGTAATCTGGCGAATGCGTTCGTTAGTCACCGCGTACACAGTATAAAACCACATCAAGAAGTGATAAATAAACAAGATTAAGCCAAGCACAAAACCGCCAAAAAATATCCATAGCAAATCAAGATTAGTCTGCCAGATCAAGAACGGTATTGCACCGACAGTCATCGGAATTAGCAGCGAATAAAAACCCTTCCGCATAGCAATGATATGCCGTCGAAAAACTAGCAATACTTTCTCGCCGTCGTGTAATCCTTCAAATTCTGCTGCCATAGTAATATCCTGGTACCCCGGACAGGAGTCGAACCTACAACCATTTCCTTAGGACGGAACTGCTCTATCCAATTGAGCTACCGGGGCCCTGAGATTAGTGTAACATCGCAAGCACTAGCGAGTAAAGCGCTCGCTAGTTCGATGATAACTATATAACTCATCATCGCTAAACCAATGCGATATTTCTTCTGCAGCTTCCTCGATGTTACCGCTAGCATGAATTAGATTAGGCACTCCCTTGCCTTCGCTATCAGCATATTGGAAGCTCATGTGCGAAAAGTCGCCGCGAATGGTACCAGGAGCAGCACTCTTTGGTTCTGTCGCGCCGACAAGTTTGCGAACCAGATCAACCGCTTCAACGCCCTCAAGTACCATTGCGATAACCGGTCCCTGAACCATCATTTCTAACGTAACGTCAAACTTTTCTTTACCGCGGCGAGTGATCATTTTGCCAATTTCTTCGTAGTGGCGGTAGTAGTGCTGCTTGTCGGGCGCAATCATTTTAGTAGCGACTATTTTCAGTCCAACCTGCTCAAAACGCGTCAAAATACGCCCGACTAAGCCCCGCTGCACTGAATCCGGTTTAAAGACAATTAGTGTTTTTTCTACATCACCCATCATTCATACCTCCTATTTATACAGTTGCTTTACCGCTATTATATCAGATATATCTAAGTTATTTACTATAAATATTTTGAATAACTTTTTTGTTCGATATATTGTTTATCTACTCTTAACGACGTACAATATTCTTA
Organism: Candidatus Saccharimonadota bacterium; assembly: GCA_905372275.1. GTDB lineage: Bacteria > Patescibacteriota > Saccharimonadia > Saccharimonadales > Saccharimonadaceae > Saccharimonas. Next base: position 61,467 of record CAJPON010000005.1, on the reverse strand, counting down.
TGGATATGTCAGAGCTGATTGAAGATTTCATGGAGTATCTCCAAATTGAACGCGGACGATCAATCAAGACTAGCGAGGCGTATCGCCACTATCTAGAGCGTTTTCTAGAATTCGCTGGGTTCGACTTAAGGGTTGATAATATCCGCCCAGAGCTGGTCAGAAAATATCGCTTATGGCTCAATCGCTATCAGACAGATCGCGGCGGCACTTTATCGCTTATTACTCAGAATTACCACCTCATTGCCCTGCGCGGCTTTCTTGATTACCTAAGTAAGCGCGATATCGAAAGTATGGCGCCAAACAAAATAGAATTGCCGAGAGTTCATCGCAAACAAGTCACTTTTTTGTACAGCGACGAGGTGCAGCGTATGCTTGATGTAGTACCTAATGATGATAGTTTGCCAGCACTTCGCGATAGAGCCATTCTCGAACTTCTCTTTTCTAGCGGACTGCGCGTCTCGGAACTCGTTGGACTTAATAAAGATCACGTCAATATGCAGCGCCGCGAGTTTACTGTCCGCGGTAAAGGACAGAAGGACCGCCCGGTTTTTATCAGCAAACGGGCAGCTGAACGCGTCCAGGATTACTTATCGGCGCGAACCGATTCTTTACAACCTCTATTCCTGAGCTATAGCCGCAATAGCGGCACGACTAGCACTTCTGGTGATTATCGGCGGCTATCGCAGCGCAGCATTCAGCGAATCATCGAAAAATACGCTAAGCTAGCTGGCATCACCAAACACGTCAGTCCGCACACTATGCGACATAGCTTTGCGACCGATTTGCTAATGAACGGCGCCGATATCAGAAGCGTACAAAGTATGCTCGGACACAGCAGTATCGCTACCACTCAAGTATATACCCATGTAACCGACCAGCATCTCAAAGACATTTACGAGCAATTTCACACCGACACTGAATAAATTTTTTATTCAATTATCTCTATTGCTCTACGGTTTTACTGCTCTTCTGGAATAACTTTGCATGTTAATGCCGAAGGTACCCCTTGATTAGTTACCGAGAAGTCTTTACAAAGACTGCCTGTAATATCAACTGCATACTCGGGGTAATTGATATTGTTAGATGGACTAATTCGGCTAGACACACGGCGGTACACATCGCCAGCCCGGCCAGTTGAATCGACTTTTGGCTGCACGCCGTCAAATTTAATTGTACCATCGCCGATATTATCAAACGATAATCTAACATCAGTGTCATTATAAATACTGGTGATTCGCAAAAAAGCCATTGGATTGCCAGCAACAAGATTGCGCGGCAATGCGACATAGGCCGAACAAGCATATTGATGATTGTCAAAAGCTTCCGCTGAACACGTAATTGGCGAGACGCCTGCTGTCGCGTTTGTAGCGCTACCAGCAGCACGAACCGATTGCGGCGCCACCGCATTAAACACAGTACTATCTAACAAATTTCTCGGCGCGCGAATACCAGACGGACGCAAGAAGGCAGTCGAGACAATTGAGCTATCAAAACTTTGTTGCCCATTAACTGTCGTACTCTCTGGAACAACCGCTTGAATACGCAATAGCGCTGGCGCATCAGCGGGCCATTCCACGCGTTTTGGTAAAGTGTCGCCGCCATCAGCAGACGATATTGTCGACACCTTATCATTTTTCATCATCCATTGAAGCCTAATTATAGAGGTATCTTTGTTGACGCGCAGCGGCACAACGCGCGAGCTGCCCTCCTTGAGACTATACACCACATCGCTTGTTTGCGAATCGATCAATACACAAGTATAAGCCTGTCCGCTAATGTATTGTAAGTTAGTACCACTCTTGATAGTGATAGCGGTATTACTTATGCTACTAATTATGCCAGCATCTTGTATTGTACTGCAACGTTTAGCAGCAATCGCCTTACAAGCAGCGCTAGCCGAGCCGCTGCGCTGGCAAGCCATAATCGCCCGCTTGCCATCCTCGACGCCCGCCACCGCAGATTCGTAGGCAGTGCGCGACAAGTTATTATTGGAAGCGCGCGATTCTTCTTGAACCATGATGCGAATAAAGCCAGTTGATACTACCATTAATAATATGGCTGTAAACATTACAACAATAATTGAAACTAGGCCGGATTGCTTGGAATGCGTCATGATGCCCTCTCTGTAATTATAGTTTCCGCGAACTGATTAATCGCGCAAAAAGTATAGTTATTAGTTTCTTCAGACTGCGCCAAGCACTGCGCATCGCTAGAATTAATTATACCATTACGATAGGTATCCTCTTCATAAGTACCAAGCGTATAACCAATCGTATAACCAGCCCGGCTATTACTATCGACAAATAGATCGGTCAAAGAAATATTGTGAATCGCTAGACCGGTATCTTTATCGCCTAGTACTTCTACGGCATTCATCGGAGCGCCCTTAGTAATCACTTTTGGGTATTGCCCTCTCGTCGCCTTGCATAGAGAGCCATCCGGGTCAGCCACGCGGGCAAAAACGATTTTGCTGTGGCTAGGATCATCGTCGTAAACCACGCCAGCACTAGCGTCCCTTGACCTCAAGTTCTCTGGCGTATTCCAAACATAAGTATACGAGCCAAAACACAATCGACCCAAACCACCGGTACCGCTATCGCTAGGAGCCACCTGAACGATATCTCGGCCCTTTGCCGACAAACCATCACGCTTTATCATATCGCCAACCTCGCGGCCAGCAGAATTAATCGTTTTAATCGTGATACCTTTGTGATACATATTCATCAGCTGTATCGTAGTAGTTGCCACCGCCACCAAAAGTATCGCCACCCCAGTCATAGCTAAAAGCAATTCTACTAAAGTAAAACCCTGTATCTGATTTGCATTCTTACTACTTGTCATATATCCTCGTCACCGTTCCTATGGTTAACGGCGCTGCCGCGCCAACACTATCCCAGCAAGCATTCACATACACATCGTAAGCTTTAGCAGTATTTACGCCTGAGTTCTGCTCGGATCGAACAATTTGGGCAAAAACACCGTATGTTTTAGCGTTAATTAAATCAACGTTAGCGTAAACTGAAGGCGACGAATATGTCGTGTTCAAAACGCGCACCGGCAGAACTGTATCATTCTTTTGATCAACCGACATAAAAAAGGCATTTGTGCCAGTGGCTAAATCAACACGGCCGCCAGGTGCAGGGCAGCCATCTGAGCTGTCACTCACAACATCAAGTGGATTATTGACCAAAAATTTGCTGCTAGTTAGCTCCGCCCACTGCGCAGGATTAGTATCTTTAACATATCTAATAAGAGACACTTGAGCGTCAAGTTGCTGGCGGACAAGCGTAATTTCAAGCGAACGCTGGGCAATCTGCGTACCGCGATTCATAACTATGTAAGTTCCTACGGTCAACAAGCTGAATACCACAAAACTAAACATTACCTCGATAATGGTGTCGCCGCGGCTATAACGCATTTAGCAGCCCTCCCCGACAACTTGTACTGAGCTTTCTAGTGCTGCATCGCGGTCAATCCGCACGCCTAACCGCGCGCCAGTTAGCCAGCCGCTAGGGTCAACGCAAAGCCTCGCCTGATTTAACCCGCCTGTCGTTATCGTGTCGCTAACGCTTGTCTTGTTAGAAAAGTACGTGTGGATAACACCGCTGACTGGCGACCGTACGATGGCGATCGAGATTATTCGATCAGTTTTACTCTCATCAATTCGAGTATCCCAGCCGAGCGCATAGTTATCAACAGAGTGGCCAGTATTTGATGTGGTTAACAGCGCCGACTTAGTAGCCGACAACGCGCTCCTATCGGCTGCCCTCTGCAAAAAATCATAATCGCCTTGCGATAATAAAGCCTTGTTCATTTGGTCTTCGTTTTCTGTCGCTATATACAGCGGCCGTGCTGTAAAGTTAACACCATCAACCGACGATATAAAACGTCCAACAATCATGCACACGCGGCTCGTACCTGCCAATACTGTACTGCTATCGCTAACGACTATCCGGTCTTTATCGGCATTAAGCCCGCACTCATTGTGATTTTCTGTGTCATTTTGAACATTCACAGTTTTGTCATATTGGCCTTGGATAAAATCAGCAAACGAGTCAACAGCATCGCGATAACGCTGAGCGCCAATAGTACCGCCGACTGTCGCCAATATACCAGCAGCCAACACCCCCGAAACAGCCAGGAACAACATTACCTCGATAATTGTGAAGCCCCCCGACAACTTATTCATATCACTATTTTAGCATAAGCATCATCACATTGATACTAGAAAAACGATGCAATCACTAGCCAGTCCATAATTCGCGCACCAACAAAAAACGAAATAAATGATCCTAAGGCCAACAACGGGCCAAAAGCAATCTCGCTATTAGCTTTGAGTTTCTTGCTAGCAAGTCCTGGAATCACCAAGACGCAGCCAATTAAGTTAGCCAGAAACAGCCCGACAAAAGCCGTCTGCCACGAAGCCAATATCAACCCCAAGCCAACACCTAATTTCACGTCGCCTAGACCGATCCACTTACCTTTCGATATCAAGTAGAGCACGCCATAAACACCCGACATAATTATTAGCGCTATTGCCAAACTATATAATTTAACATCATTAACTATAAAATAACGCAACACCACAAAGACTAGCGAGACCAGGCCATACGAAACAGTAAGAAAGTCTGGCAGAATTCGCCACTTGATATCGTAAGCGACTAACATGATTAGAGCTACCAACGATACACACCAAACAGCAAACAATACCCACTGCAACCCCGCCAGGTGCCATGGCCAGGCCAAGAACGATACCATAAATGCCGCCGCGAGAGATAATTCCATCAACGGCTCAAAGTAGCCGATGCGCTTATCGCAATATCGGCAACGACCACGTGTCGATAGCCAGCTAATTAGCGGAATCAAGTCGCATAAACCGAGTTGGTGCCCGCAGCTCAAGCAGCGCGAGCGGTCTTGCTGCTTCTTGCCCTTCAGGAGCGGCGATAATTTTTTGTATTCGGCCTTGTTGTACGATTCGCCGGCCTTTTTGTCAGCAACAAGTTGGCGAGCTCGCAGCCGCCAGACTTGCGCTCCGGCAAAGCTGCCAAGCACCAGCCCGAATACCCCGCACACTATAGCAATTGATACAACTATCATACGTCTAGTATAGCAAAAAGGTTACACTTTTGCGCAACCTTTTTGCTAATCTTAGCTAACTCTAAAGTTTTAGCTACGCATCTAAGCAGTATGCTGCATTATTACCACTTTCTAGCTTAGTAATCGTTACGTATTGGCGGCGCGTACCTTTGCTAAGTTTTTGAACACCCTCAGGTTGTGAGGCGTCACATTTAGCCTCACTGATTACTATGATACTTGCGTCACCGACAGTCACTGTTTCAGTATACCGTCGTACTTCAATCTTTGTAATATCAGTATTATCAGAAACACCATTTACGAATCTCCGCAAAACACCAGAATCAACTGAAGTAGTGCCGCGATTACTACCAACTGCGCTATTGTAGGCAGCTGACACGATACTAACATCGCTCTTACGAGCTGTATCGCGCTGGCTAGCCTGCAGTGCCGGCAACGCAATAAACACCATCAAGAAAATCAGTGCAGCAATCGCCAGCACCAAAACGACCTCGATGATTGTAAAACCACGGTCTTTAATCTGTTGTTTTGTCATAATTTAGTTCCACCTTTCCCTTTGAACTTATGCTCAACTGTACCCAGTATAACGTAGGTTTTTTCAGTTGTCTAGACCTATCGTACGCTGCCGACTAGGCTGTAAATTGGGAATAATACCGCCCCAATCAACACGCCAGCGAATATAGCCAGAATCACCATCATAATCGGCTCAATCATTGTTGAAATCGCTTGAATTTCTTCGTCGAGTTCGTCCTCATAAGCTTGTGCTGTCTTGCCCATCATCTCGTCAATCCTACCCGATTGCTCGCCGATTTTGATCATCTGCGGCACCATCGGCAAAATATAATCCTCTGTCTGCAAAGCAGCCGAAAGCGCTTTACCGCTCTGCACCTTACCGGCAGCTCTAGTAATCTCTTCGGCTACAACAGCGTTATTGACACCCTCGGCAGCAATAGCTAGCATATCCAACATTGGCACGCCAGTGACTAGCAAAGTCTGTCCCATACGCGTAAACCGCGCCATATAAAGACGGCGGAACATACCTTTGAATGGCGGCATATTAAGCTTCAGATTATCCAATAAGCGAGAGCCTGCTTCAGTACGAACATATTGCCGCGCAAAAAAGATCGCTAGCGCTAATAGAATTAAGGTTAACCACCAAAAATTAATTACGAAATTAGATATTCCGATTAAAATTGATGTCAAAACTGGTAAGGTCTTCTTCATATCAGAGTACAACTTGGCAACCTGCGGCACGATTGTTACCATCATAAATACGCCAACCGCAACCATTACCGCTAGGACAATACCAGGATACACCATGGCCCCGCGAATTTTGCTAACCATTGCTGCATCTTTTTCTTGCTGGTCGGCAATCCGTTTTAGTGCATCATCAAGCGTACCCGATGCTTCGCCAGCGGTAACTAGCGCAATGAAAATTTTGTTAAACACTTCTGGATGCTTGCCAAAGGCCGAAGATAATGTCTTACCGCCTTCAACGTCGGCAATGATTTCTTGGACGATCTCCTGCATTTTTTTGTTGGCAGTCTGCTCAAATACCGTATGTAGGCTTTGTGTCAACGGTAATCCAGCACCAATCAATGTTGCCAGCTGGCGCGAGAAAACAATCTTATCCTTGCTAGAAATCCGGTTGGTAAAGCGCGCTAGCCAGCCGCCCTCGACTTCCTCCTTGATTGATAGCGGCATATAGCCCTGAGCGGTCAGCGCTTTAGCGGCTTCGCTCTCGGATTCAGCTTGAACCAGCGATTTGACAATGTTGCCCGTCGCTTTATCGCGTGCTTCGTAGGTAAACTTTTTCATTAATTATCCCCTGATTAACCTTTCAAATTCGGTCAAGTCAACAGCGAATTCCCGCGCGCTATCATAAGTAATCGTGCCGCTTTGGACCAACTGCACCAATGTACGATCCATCGTCTGCATACCTTGGTCGGCACCGGTTTGAATAATCGCGTCAAGCTGATGAGTCTTGCCTTCGCGGATAACATTACGAACAGCTGGATTAGCAATCAAAATTTCAGCCGATACTACCCGACCGCCGCCGATTGCCGGTACTAACCGCTGCGAGCAAATTGCCATCAAAATATTACTGAGCTGCGCGCGGATTTGCGGCTGCTGATGCGGCGGGAAGACGTCAATCATACGATCGATTGATTGCGCCGCCGAGTTGGTGTGCAGCGTCGCAAACACTAAGTGTCCGGTCTCGGCGATGGTAATTGCTGCCGAAATAGTCTCGAGGTCGCGCATCTCACCGATCAGCACTACATCCGGGTCTTGGCGCAAAGAAGAGCGCAAAGCTGCCGAGAAAGAATAGGTGTCATAATGAACTTCGCGCTGCACGACTACCGACTTCTTAGACTTATGCGTAAATTCAATCGGGTCTTCGATAGTAATGATATGCTGCGATTTTTCAGAGTTAATCTTATCAACCAGCGCCGCCAAAGTTGTCGACTTACCCGAGCCAGTCGGTCCAGTCACCAGCACCAAACCGCGCGGGTAATCGGCAAAATTCATCACTACCGGCGGCATACCGAGCTCGGTCACCGACTTAATCTCATTTGGAATTAAGCGCAGCGCTGCTGCTAGGTTACCACGCTCATGGAAAGCATTAACCCGGAATCGTCCGAGCGTACCGAAAGCAAAGCTAAAGTCAAACTCTTTGTCCTTGAGGAGGATCTGCTGCTGATCTTCGTCGAGGATCGCAAATACTAGCGACTCGACTTGCGCTTCATCGAGAGCATCAAAACCAGCAATAGCTATCAATGTGCCGTCAATTCGCAGCATCGGCGGCAAACCAACTTGAATATGCAAGTCGCTAGCTCGGCGCTTGATAACTTCCTCTAGTAAAACTTCAATCCGTAATTCTTGTTCTGGCATTGTCCCCTCCTTTTATGCTGTGTCTGCCGACGTTACGCGGTTTACTTCTTCTAGTGTAGTGATTCCTTGCAAGGCTTTCAAGTAGCCATCTTGGCGCATTGTAATCATACCATCCTCGACTGCTTTGCGCTGAATCTCGTTGCTAGTGGCCCGGCGAACAATTAAGTCTTGGATACCTTCATTTACATCCATTACCTCGTACAGCCCAGCCCGACCACTATAGCCATGCGGCGTAGCTGGCGTATCGCGACCTTTGACCAGCACGTAGGCTCGTTGATTGGCTAATGGCAAGTCCTTGTAGCCCAAATCCTCGGACACGCGCGCTACGTCCTCTTTGGTCTTCGGCAATAAATGCCCCACCGTCTCGAGAATCATCTGCGTCTCAAGCGGGTTCGACCAGTAAGCGTCGCGATGCGGCGACACGCGGCGCACTAGCCGCTGGCCAATTACTGTATTGACCGTGCTAGCGATCAGGAACGGCTCGACATCCATATCGAGTAAGCGCGGCAATACTCCGGCCGCCGAATTGGTATGCAGTGTCGAGAACACCAGATGTCCCGTTAGTGCTGCTTGCACGCCAAGGTTAGCCGTCTCGCTATCGCGCATCTCGCCAACCATCACTACATCTGGATCTTGGCGCAAGATACTGCGCAGGCCATTAGCAAACGTCAAACCAACGTCGTTATTAACCTGAATCTGGTTAACGCCGTCCATCTTATACTCAACTGGATCCTCAAGCGTCACAATGTTAATCGCGTCAGTTTTGATTTCTTTAATCAGCGCGTATAAGCTGGTTGATTTACCGCTACCAGTCGGGCCGCTTGTTAGAATCATGCCGTTAGGACGTTTGATGCCTTTGCGAATCATTCGTAAGGCTCGACCGACGTAGCCCATTTGCTCGAGATCGAACGTGTTGCCAGTTTTGTCAAGCAGGCGAATCACTACCTGTTCGCCCCAAACAACCGGGCTAACAGCAATGCGCAGATCGACTTCCTTACCAGCCACATTAACTGCAAATTGACCGTCCTGCGGAATGCGATGTTCGTCGATTTTCAAATTGGATAAAATTTTGATGCGGCTAACTAGTGCTGGCTCAATACTCTTAGGCAGCTGCATCACTTCGCGCAGTACGCCATCGACGCGGCAGCGTATTTTCAGCGATTTTTCGAGCGGTTCAATATGCACATCGCTGGCGCGGCTCTTGACCGCATACTCTAAGATAGTGCTCAATGCGCGGCTAATCGGCGAATCTTGGACAATAGTTTTGATGTCGCTTGACGATTGTATGGCCTCAGCCTGAGTAGCCTGCGCAGCCTCGTCAACGGTTGATAAGTCGGTTTTATACTGGTCGAGAACATGACGGACACCCGCTTCAGATGCCATAAAGACCTTAAGCGGCCGCTGAATACGGTTAGCTAAATAATCTACCGCCTGGACGTTATTGGCATCAATCATCGCCACCGCCAAACGATTATTCACCTCGGCTAGCGGCACCGCCATGAAACGCTCGGCAATATCGCTCGGCAGCAGTGATAGGATACTCTGGTCAATGATACTAGCCGTCAAATTAACATACGGCACACCCGAAACGTGAGCAATAGCATGAGTCAACAGCTCGTCGTCTATCTCGCCGATATCTTCCAAAACCGTCAACAACGGCTTATTCGTTTTAGCCGATTGTTTAGTGGCTTTATCGATAACCTCACGAGAAACCAAGCCCTCGTTAACCAAGAGCTTGATGAGTTTCTCCTGAATGTCATCGGTCATCAACGCCACTAGAAAGACTCCTACCTATTTTGATTCTGACTACGATCCCGGTTTTGGCTCTGACTGGCTGCGGCATCAGGTGAATTAAGCGAGCTAGATGAACCAATTATTGTTTCTACTGTAGGATTTATGGCATTAGAATTAAAAACTTCCGAGCTTGGCTCTTTAACATCACTGCTCATTTTCTCGATAGTACTAACACTAGTACCAACCCGCGGCGCCTTAAGCGCAGGAATATTGTTACCAATAGTAAATGCTATTAGCATAGACAAACCGGCAATCAGTACAATCATCGCTATATCGCTCTTCTTCACGGCTTTATCCCCTTCTTGTTAAGTTGAACTGTTTTGCCTGGCAAGTAATAAGCATGTCCAGAAATTGACATCGTAAACTTAGAATCTGACGCTTCAATCGTTGATTCGTCAATATCAATCACGCGAATTGACTTCTCGAAATTACGCAAAACACTGCGCAGTATATCCGCATTGCTAGCTGATAATTCCATCGTAAAGGCTATCTGTTGAACACTTCTAGAATTATCGGCATTGTTGTCGCTTGACGAGCTGTTATTTTTGTTACTGTCAGAGGACTTTTCGTTCGAAGAAACTGTTTGGAAAGACTCAAGCTTAGCGCCAGGCACTCGGCCAACTAAATTCTGCACAGAGGCGCCAAGTGCTAGCGAGTTATCGTCAGCTGGCAAAGCGTCCAAGATAACACGCAGCGGGTCTTCCTTGTCATTAAGTTTTGCAGAGCCGAGCGCCGAATTGGTGTTTAACACGCGGATATTGTCGCGCAAACCGTCATACGTCTTAATATTACTATCAAGCGTCGATGTTGTTTGATTCTTTTCGGCTAGAACTTTCGTCTCAAAAACTATACGCTGTACTAGAAAACCGCCAATAACCAGCGCAAAGCCAACCAAAACCGACGCGCCTGCCACCCAGCCGAACATTACGCGGCCGCTACGATCAATTTGCCGGCGCTTATTTAGCGAGGTATCTTTCTTTGCTTCCGCCATTATTTATCCTCCTTTTTGTTTGAAGCCTTTGCCTCAAACAGCGAATCTGGCACATGCTTTTTTGAATCAGTCACGTCTACCGAGCCAGTCGGCGAAACGATTACTAAGCTTTTAACGCTGTTCGATAACAATTCTTCGGGATAAGAAAACGTCAGGGTAAACGTCAGTTTCTTCTCTCCGCCAGAATCTTCGGCATATGCCGTGTTGGTAATTCTCACAGAGCTAGATAGCGGCGTTTCTGCAGATTCCGAATCTTTAGTATATTTCAGCTTGGTATTGAGAATGGTTTTTTTAAGCGCGTCTACCGCATTAAAACCGCCAGCGGTTGAGCCTTCTATGGTAATCGCTTTTTCTGACGCATTATAACGTACCGTTGACATAGTCACGTTATTTGGCGCCTGCGGGTTAACCGCGCTCAAGGTATCAAAGATGCGTGAATTAACACCTCGATTGCTACTAATCATATCAATCTGAGTTAGTTGATTCTGAATAGTCAAAAGATCATTAATATCTGGTTTATCGCTAAGTTCTTTATATTTGCTTTTAATGGCATTATCAGCCTGGCCACTAGCAAACTGCAGCGACCCCAAAGCAAGCCCCAGCACAATCACAGCACCTGCCGCAGCTGCAGCCACTAACATTGATACCGATATCACCGTATTACGAACCCGCTGAGCGTGCAAATATTCCCGCTTAACGTCTGGTATTAGGTTTACTTCAATCATGACAAGTTTCTCCGTTTCGCCAGGCCAACCGCCGTAGCAAACTCGTTAGCAATCGGCGCTAGTTGCTGCTGCATGCTCTGCGAGACATTTATATTTTGCCAAGGGCTAGTTGCAACCGCCGATATATTAATCTTACCCGCCAGATACGAATCAATCTGCGGCACAGTCGCACCGTATCCCGATAATAAAGCTTGAGAAACCGCCACATCTTCATATCTATTCTGGAAGAATTTAATCGATTTTGACAGTTCAGAAGCGAAATTATCAAGCGTCATCTCGACAGCACGGAAGACTTGCCCTTCGAGGCGACTTTGATCTAGACCAAATTTCAGGATAAACTGGCGAGCCTGATCCTCTTGGACGCTCAGATTCTGAGCCACAGCCTTAACTAGCGAGTTCAGCCCAGTCGGAATCGTCCTGATTAACCGCGGCGTATCGCCGTAAGTCAAAGCGATATCTGTCGATAACTCGCCCATATCGACCAGCATATAAGCTGAATTGCTAGCAGTCGCTGGCACTAACGCTCGCACCATCGCTAACGGATCTGGCTCTTCAGCTATCACATTCAGACCAAGCGATTCAATTAACTCCAAACGTTCTTCGCTATATTGCTTGGACACGCTAGTGATTAATACTTCGTTTTGGTTTTGCGACTTTAGCGAACCGCCTAGCAATGCCCAGTCAACTTTCGCCTCGTCACTGCTCATCGGAATATACTGATCAACTTGGTATTTCATAGTCGCCCGCAGTTCCGCTTCGCTCATCGCTGGTACGTCAATAACCGTAGTGAAAGTCTTACTCGACGGCAAGCCAATCGCCACATTTTTAGTACGAATACCAGACTGGCCTACTGCCGTCATCGTGGCCTCGCCGAGCCGGCGCCGTGCTTCTGGCGAGTCGCTCGCGGTAATTTTGTGATCGACAGGCACATATCCGTATGCAACCAGATTCCAACTGCCCTGGCCAGAAGCAGCTAGCTGCAATACTCGCACCGCGTTGGTACCGATGTCGAGTGCAAAGAAATCGCCCATCCCTTTTTGAATTTTCATATACCTTATATTATGCATAAGCAAAGTAAAAAACGCAAGCTTTTTAGATAATTACTTTTCAGACAATACCCTTTAAATGCTATAATGTAGGATTATGAGTTTATCTATCGGAATTGTCGGTTTGCCGAATGTTGGCAAATCCACGCTTTTTAATGCTTTAACTAATAATAATATTTTGGCGGCCAATTACCCTTTTGCCACTATCGAACCAAATACTGGCATCGTGCCGGTACCCGACGAGCGCCTAAATGTCCTCGCTAAAATGTACCACGCCGAGAAAGTTATCCCGGCTACCGTGACTTTTGTCGATATTGCCGGGCTAGTCGCCGGCGCCTCCAAAGGCGAAGGCTTAGGCAATAAATTCCTAGCTAACATCCGCCAATGTGACGCCATTGTCCATATCGTCCGCGCTTTTGAAAGCGACGATATCGTTCATGTCGAGAATATTATCGATCCAAAACGCGATATCGATACTATCAATACCGAACTGATTATGGCTGACTTGCAAACGCTAGAAACTCGCCTAGCTCGCCTCGCCAAAGAGGCCAAAGCCAACCCCAAAGCTAGCACTATCAAAAATCGTTTAGAAGCGCTTGCTGAAAAACTGCGCGCTGGCACGCCAATTAACGAAATTTCCGGCGTTGATCCTGACGATATCGCTGATTTACACCTTTTGACCGCCAAGCCAGTAATTTATGTGTTCAACGTCAATGAAGAAACCCTGGCTAGCGAAGACAAGAAGCAGAGCCTGCGCAATCTCGTGCCGCACTCCCGCAGCCTATTCATCTGCGCCAAGCTTGAGGACGAAATTAAAGGTCTTAACCCCAGCGACACGCTTGAACTCTTACAAAGTTACGACGTGCCAGAAGCCGGACTAACGCAAATGATTCGCGCCGCCTACGATCTACTCGGATTACAAAGCTACTTAACTGCCGGACCGAAAGAGGTTCGCGCCTGGACAATCCACCAGGGCTGGACCGCTCCGCAAGCCGCTGGCGTCATTCACACTGATTTCGAAAAGGGCTTTATCGCCGCTCAAGTTGTTAATTACGACGATTTAGTCGCTGCCGGCTCAGAGGCTAATGCCCGCGCCGCCGGCAAAATCCGCACCGAAGGTAAAACTTACGTCATGCAGCCAGACGATGTGGTTGAATTTAGATTTAACGTTAGCAAATAATTTAGCATTTAATCGCTTAAATTTGATATAGCTTAGGCTAATTTGCCAGCGAATCACCGGCCAGCCGCATAAGCCGCTAACAACTTCCAGCTTTTCTCAATATATAAAACCGCTCCAAGTTGCCGTGCGCGCCTTTCACTTCGCTGTCTGCTTTATCAATAATTATGAAATTAGTACGCACCCACTGCTCGAATTCGCGCAAAATTACCCGCCGCACACCGTCATTTTTGACGATACCACCGCGAGTCAGCTGCTGGCGTTGCGCCTCAAACTGCGGTTTGGTCATTGCAATTATCATTGTGTTTTTATCAACAATTTTCGCAAGGTACGGTAAAATTTGCCGCAAGCTAATAAACGATACATCAATCACTACCATATCCGGAGTTTCGCTTGGCACAAAATTACGAATGTCAGTTTTTTCGTGCAACTCAATTCGTTTGTCGCCGCACAAACTCGGATGCAGTTGATCGGTGCCAACATCCACAGCGTATACTTTCTTCGCGCCGTGCTGCAATGCAAAGTCAGTAAAGCCGCCGGTACTGCTGCCGACATCCAAAACCGTCTTGCCACGAAAATCCAAATTGAAAGCTTTCGCCGCGCCCGCCAATTTTAGTCCGGCCCGCGACACGTAACGCTCTGACACCGCTAATTCAATCGACGCCGATTCATCAACGAACAACCCCGGTTTGGCTGCTACCCGCCCGCCAACACGCACATTCCCCAAACGAATCCAATTCTCGGCTTCCGAACGCGAACCTACCAATCCGCGCGCCAGCATCAATTTATCTAACCGTTGCTTCATTCCTCAATTCTACTATGGATACATAATCCGCTCAATGTCGCGGGTCATCGCCGCAATTGCGGCATAGGATTTACCCTGAGTCATGATCGTCATTACATAAGTACCGCGCGAATGCCGGACAATCGCCGTGTCGTGCACGTAATTCCACAAAAAGCCAACCTTATCATAAACTTCGCGCGCTTGGCTACCCGTCGGTATACCATAACGGTAAGGATGGTGCGACAAAGAATACAACAGCCGCTCGCGCTGCGCTCCGCCAATTAGCGAGCCAGTCTCCAATCCGACCATGAACTTCGTCAGATCGCCCGCCGACACATGAGTTGCCTGCGTGTGCGTGAAAGTCACTGCCCGCGAAAACCCTAGTCGGTAAACAAAATCGTTCAGATTTTCCCGGCCAAATCTATCTAGCCATGCCACCGCGCATGGATTAGTACTGGCAATAGTCATCCGATCAAAACAGCCCGACACCGTCGTGTCAAGCATCGGGTCGCTCCAGCTAATTCCCCCGGCATTTATCTCATCAAACAAACGTTTAGCAATAAATAACTTATAAGTACTAGCGCTAACAACACTCTCCTCGGCATCGGCATCTGCCGACCAACCGCTACCGCCCAGCTGGCGAATCGAGAACCAAGCACCATTACGTGCCTTATCACGTACATAAGCTCGCAGGCCATCTTCGGTAGTAGTATAGAGGTTATTATAAATTACGCTCGGCTCTAAATCAGTCATCGCCGCCAAGATCACGCTACTACCTTGACCTCTCAGCAGATAATCAGTGATTGGTTGCACTATTGAAGTCGCGTCCACCTGGCTACCCTTCTCACCAGTGGTTCGCGAGACTTCTCGCCCGTTCTCAATATTGATATTTGTCTGGCCAGCCGGATGCCCAGCTGCTTTTGACCAATTATCAATTGAGCTTTGCAATTTTTGCCTATTAATCGCCAGTATCGTGCTGCCTTCCGACGCTTCACCAAACTCTAGCCACGAAGCTTTCTCAGCATCGCCAACTGCAAACGTCTGATCGGCGGCAAGAATTGTCAAGGGACGCGCCAATGCTTGTTCGGCTTGATTACGAACAGAAGCAAACGCCGTACTGCGCCGCGACGCCTCTTGCAACTTAGCATCAATTCGAAGCTCCGTCATGCCAGCAAATGAATACTTGGTTGTTTGCAGCACGTTTTTGATAGCTTGCGCGCTCACCAAATGTCCTGGCACATCATTAACCGCCGTTAGCTGACCGTCTTTAAACGCCACGCCAGCATTTATTGGCGGCCGCGACAGTTGCGAACTAGTTTTTTGTGCAAAAGCCTCTAATGTCGGCAGCGCGAAGACTATATCTAGCGTTTGCACATTTGGCAGCTGCCAAAATATCGAAAACGGCACCAAACGTAGCCAAAATGGATAGTTCGCTAGTCGACTCGCCATCTCTTCAGCCTTGATATCAGCACCAGCTTCACTCAGCGTATAAACACCGCTCGGTTTGCCGCCAATAATGAATTTAATTTTCGACCGCTGGAATACTAACGTCGCTTGGTTAGCCAAATCTGTCTCGCTCTGCCAACCAACCCAGCGGCCATTCATCCGCGCTAGCGGCAGCGCTCGATCAAGCGGATACAATATTTGCACAGCCAAAATCGTCGCTACAACAAAAAACGCCACCCAAACTAACATCCGGTGGCGTTTTTGCCCGGGCATTGCCGAACGATATGTTTGTTTAACTTTTTTGTGCAGGCGTTTGGCTTTATCAGCAGCGCGCGCTCGCTTACTCGTCATGTGTATATTTTAGCACGCTGCGGGAAACATCGGCTCAGCTCAACAGTTTATTTCTTGCGTTCGCGATACTCGCCTGTAGAGGTATCAACCGAAATAATATCGCCAACCTTTATAAAAGCCGGCACCTTAACAACTGCGCCTGTCTCAAGTGTCGCATCTTTCAAAACGCTACTAGTCGTGTCGCCTTTAACCACCGCCTCTGTATAGGTCACTTCCAAATAAACATTTTTTGGCATCTCGACGGTAATCACCTTACCGTCAAAGAATTGCAAAGCCAGCTCGTCGCCCTCTTTCATGAAGTTTTTAGCTTCGTCAACCAAATCGGCCGACAGCTCAAACTGCTCAAAACTATTCGGATCCATGAAAAAGAAAGCTGAACCATCATTGTATAAATATTGGACAGTTTTGCTAGTCACTTCGGCTGGTTCAATCTTATCTTGGCCTTTAAACGTTTTGGGAATAACCGCACCAGTAATTAAATTCTTCAATTTGACATTAACGATAGAACCGCCGCGGCCCATCACTTTCTGGTTGTAATCAGTCACTCGATATGGCTGTCCATCAATTTGGCACACTACACCTTTTTTCAAATCAGTTGGTTGATACATTTCATCTCCTTTTGCGTCTTTAGAAATACCCTTCAGCGCACGACAAAGCATTTCGTACGCTGGAAAATTCCCTAATCTCGCGTCACAAACGGTAGCAGCGCCAGATGACGCGCCCGCTTTACCTCGCGAGCCAGCATCCGCTGCAATTTAGCACTCAAGCCCGTCTTGGCAATTGGCTCGATTTGGCCGCTCACCGGACTAATATAGCGCAACAGTGTCTTCACCTCTTTATACGAGAATACTACTGGAGCATCCTTGCGCATTTTTTTTGCCATATTTTATAATCCTTTCTAATCGTTAAAATGGGATCTCGCTTAAGTCGATTGGCTTATCGTCGATATCCTCGACGACCACATCTTTGGTGCTAGTCGCTGGCGGCGGTGTCGATGCCGGTGCATTACTGTCGTTGCGACCGCCAACAAAGTTGAAATCTTCGACTACCACCTCGACAGCCGACCGCTTATTACCATCTTTATCTTCGTAGCTACGCTGGTCGAGCCGGCCGCTTACCAAAAGCGGCGCGCCTTTTTTGACATATTGCGAGATAATCTCGCCCGGCTTGCCCCACGCTACGCAGTTAATGAAGCTGGTTTGGTCTTGCTGCTGACCGTCTTGGTTGCGCCAACTCCGGCTAACCGCTAAACTAAAATTAGCTACGCTCTGGCCGCTCGTCGTTGTCCGCAGTTCAACGTCGCGCGTCAGATTTCCCATTAATATTACTTTATTAAACCCCTTTGCCATGATAGACTTCCCTCCTATTTATGGCTTAATCTTCGCTGTTTTCAGCCTCGCGTTCAGCCGCGCGCTTCTTGGCCTCCGCCAGAGCGGCACGCGCTTTGTGATCTATCTTAACCAATAAATACCGGATAACTTCGTCGCTAATATTCAGCGCATTGTTAATCTTGAGCGGCGCGTCTGCTGGCAGCTCGACATCCATCGACACATATACCGCAAAATCTTCGCCTTTGATGCTGTAAGCGAGGCGATTTTTGCCCCAATTGTCCTCGGCCTTAACTGAACCGCCGTTATCGGCGATCAGCTGCTTGACCTTGCTAAGCACCGCATCCAAATTCGCCTCCAAATCAGGCCGAATAAGAACCGTCAGCTCGTATTCTCTCATACATTACCTCCTTGGTATCCGTACGGATGGTTACGTTATCTCACGCAACCTTAGGTTTAATATCGCTTAATATTATACCCTATCTGCTATGAAAAAGCTAGCTTCATACGTACCCCCAGCACGGATAAAGTGCCCGTTACTACACGGGCACTTTTTTACCTACTCATTATTTTGAAAACTTTTAGTTATCCCAACGATCTTTAACCTCAGCAAGCAACTCATCTACTCGATGTACTGCACCGTCGCCTGAATAGACACCCTCCTTTCTCTTGTCTACACCCTCATCTTTATTTACATAAATAGTCCAGCTCAGATCACCCCTACATTTCTTACCTGGAGGGCATTCAAAAGGTTCAACGCGCCCGTTTTCGTCGGAATCCCAGGAGTAATAAATTCTACTAACGCTAGCGTCATCGCTTCCTACAAATTTTATAGCCTTATCAGGATCGATCTTACCGTCATTTGTTTTTATATCCCTCAATACTGAACTATTCTCTGAGCTAAAAGTAGCACATAAATATGAACCGTGATCAGCTTTGCCATATTTAGGGTCTCTTTCTTCTCGTAAACATAGTTCAACACTCATTCCCTCATCTCTATTATAATCCGCAACTTCACCGGCACCAGCCACTGATGTATTGCCAGCTGGCGTCCCAGCAGCTACATCAATACGAAGTGATCTGCCGTCGCCAGTTGTATAAGAATCGCCCTCCCTAGAACCGTCTTCTCTAATTTCTTCAGCCTTATTCAAAACGAATGCACGCACATTATCTGTCATATCGTGCATTTGTTCATCGCTCATCGCGGGCTTATATGCTTCATGACAGAGACCAAAAGCTACCGCAACAGATAGAGCAAGAGCACCTAGTTCCCTCGCACGGAGTTTCCACTTTTCCCCTCTGCCAGGCCGTTCAGTGCCTGAAATAGAGCTAAACTCTCTAGTTTTACCCATATATTTATCGTAGCCTTTCTAACTACAGATAATTAATTGTAAATATCTCGATATTATACTCCATATTTGATAATTTGTCAAGCATATCTCCGCAATTATCTAGCCATTGCAATCCTTAAATGCCCTGCTAGCAGATTTTAATACTTTTACCGTCTAGTTTTGTGGTTAAAATCACAATTATGCTATGATACTAGAATGCATATTGCTATTCAAGGCCAAGCTGGCTCTTTCCACGACCAGGCCGTCCGCCAATGGTACGGCGCTAGTGCCAAACTCGTTCCCTGCACAACGTTTAGCGAAGTTTTCGCCGCCTACGACGATGGTAGCGCCGACGCAATTATTACAGCGGTCGAGAACACCCTATTTGGCAGCATTAACGAAGTTTACCGTTACATCGAGGAATGCGACGCACCAATTGTCGGCGAAATCAAGCTGCCTGTCGAGCAGATGCTCATCGGTTTGCCAAATACTAAACTCAGCGATATTACCGAGGTTTATTCTCACCCGGTAGCTCTTTCTCAATGCCGCTATTTCTTGCAGGAACACCTACCGCAGGCAACACCAATTGAATTTTTTGATACCGCTGGCGCCGTCGAATTTATCAAGCAAAACGGCTCCCGGCACTGCGCCGCTATCGCCAGCCAAACTGCTGCTGAATTATATAATTTGCCAATACTACAGCGTTCCATCCACGACAATCCCGATAATATCACCCGCTTCTTAGTAATTGAACCAGCCGATACGCCCGCTGATGCCAATTGTGCTTCTCTGGTCATCACCACCGACCATCAGCCTGGCGCCCTGGTCGAGGTATTACAAATATTCGCCAAACGCCGTATCAATCTCGCCAAATTACAATCGCAGCCAATCGTCGGTCAGCCTTGGAAATATAAGTTTTTTATTGTCGTCGACTGCGCTGGACAACCGCTTTATCAAGCTATCCGCGACATTGAGCGCAGCAATCACGAGGTTACTATACTAGGTGAATACAAATCTAGCGCCAGCAATTAGAAAATTTTAATCTCATAAAGATATAATAAGTATCAGGCAAATGTTTATATTTTTACATGTCTAGATCATCGACGCTGGATATCAATACGTCGCGCGGTTTTGAACCGTTCGCAGCGCTAATAATACCCCGCTCTTCCATTTCCTCGATAATCCGCGCCGCTCGTTGATAGCCAATTCCCAGGCGAGTCTGCAGCATGCTTGTAGACGCTTTTTTGCGCTCAATAACCACGCGTACCGCATCTTTAAACTTATCATCGCTACCATTACTACCGAAGTCCATCACTACGCCGCCCTTACCGTTTAGCTGCACTGGCTGGCTAACGATTTCATCATTGTACTGCGGCGGCGCCTGCATTCGCAGCTGATCAGTAATTTTGTTCACCTCGCTGTCCATCACCCAAGCACCCTGAATACGCTTCGGTTTCGGCATGCTAGCAGTTTTAATCAGCATATCACCCTGGCCCAGCAGTTTCTCGGCGCCAGCCTGGTCGAGAATTGTCTGGCTATCCGTCTGGCTAGCTACCGTAAAGGCAATGCGCGCCGGCACGTTTGCTTTGATCAAGCCGGTAATCACATCAACGCTCGGACGCTGCGTCGCCAGCACCAAGTGAATGCCAACCGCCCGCGCTTTCTGCGCCAAGCGAACAATCAGACCCTCGACATCGCGCTTAGCTACCATCATCAGATCAGCCATCTCGTCAATCACAATCACGATATACGGCATTGTACCTTCATCAACTTGCTGTACATTACCCTTTTCATCAGAAACACCGATTTTCTTGCCTTTTGCTTTAGCCCGTTCATTGTAAGTCTTGATATCGCGTACTCGCTCTTCGGCTAGCAAGCTATAACGGCGTTCCATCTCGTTGACCGCCCACTTTAGCGCGCTCATTGTCTTCTCCGGCTCGACAATCACCGGCGTCAACAGGTGCGGAATATCCTGATACGGCGCCATCTCGACCTGCTTCGGATCGACGAGAATTAATTTCATATCGCTCGGTGCGTTACGATACAGCAAACTGCTTAGCAGCGTATTAATCATTACCGATTTACCTGATCCAGTCTGGCCAGCCACTAGCAAGTGCGGCATTTTGTTAAGTTCGCCGACAAACGGCAGTCCTGAAATATCTTTACCAATCGCAAAACTCAGCGGCTCTTTGCGGCGACGCCACTCAGCGCTCTCGAGAATTGAGCGGATACGCACATCGGCCGCTTTTTTGTTCGGCACCTCGATACCAACCGCTTTCTTACCAGGAATCGGCGCCTCCATGCGCAAGCTCGACGCCGCCAGATTCAGCGCAATATTGGTCTCTAGCGCAGTAATCTTGCTCAATTTAATACCCGCCGGCGGCCGCAGCGTATACTGTGTTACCTTAGGGCCGATGTTGGCACCTTCCATATCGACATTAATGTTAAATTCACGCAAAGTGTCTTGGATAATGCGCGCGTTCTGCTTGATATCGCCTGCATCAGCTGGCGCTTCCTTCTTTTCTAGCAAATCAAGGCTCGGAAATTGCCAGTTCGGGTCGCTAACTGCCAGCATCGCCATTTTGTCGTCGCGATCGGCTTCGGCTTTTTTAGCTTGCGGTTTGATTTTAAGCTTCGCACTTTGCTTGCTGTCATCTTGCGATACTGTTGGTACGCCTTCATTAAGCTTGAAATCATCCATCTTGCCGTGATCGTCTTCGGCAGCTTTGCGCATAACCTGAACATTAGCTTCGTTCTCTGCCTTTTCGTTGCTGGCTACTGCCGTCTTGAACATTGCTGCAATATCGCTAAACCGCAGTTGCAACACAAACAATAGCGTAATCGCAATCAGCAAAATATAAATAAAAATACCGACTGGTATATTAACCAGCGACAAGACGACCGAATTCAAACCATCGCCAACAACACCGCCAGTCGACGGCGCACCCTTTTCGCGAAACAGCCCGAATAAGCCGCTGAACCAAATAACTATCAAAATTGAGGCAAATTTCATGACTGCTGGCAATCGATTGTTCTCGGCGCCAAATATTCTAACAGCTACATACAAACCGACAACTGGCACTATATAAACCGCCCAGCCAATCGTTCGCTTAGACACTTCTAGCATTTGATTAAGCAACGGACCGCCCGCACCGAACCACGACACCACCAGCAATGCCGATAGTGCCATCAACAGCACCGCCGCAACTTGCGGCCAAAACCCAGAGGGTACTTCATGCTGCGGTGCTGGTGCTTTCGCTGCTTTGCTAGCGCGTGCTGTACGAGTTGTTTTAGTCGATTTTCGAGTTCGCGTCGTCTTTTTCTTTGCCATAACCGTTACCTATTGTACTCTGTTTATATCTAAAAGGGTATACTACTATTGTAGCATAAATTACTACAAAAAGCAATAGCGCTATCTGTTAGTACGAGCGGCTGTCTGAGCGGTCGCGCGGCACTACTGTCTCGGTATCAGGGGTCTGTTTGCGCGGGAAACGCTTACCTGACGGCTGCGGCATCAACGGCTGGCCAGCAGATCTAGCTTGCGGGGCGCGGCCGTGCGCTTTCGCTGCGCCGCCAACTTCATTAACTACTGGAATGACAATCGGCGTTCGCCGCGTCTGATCATACAAAATATGCGTTACTTCGTCTTTGATTTCCTTTTTAACCACCTCTATATCATATTTACCAGAGAAACTGCGCGCCGCTTTCTGCTTGAGATATTGGCGGATCATTCCCATTAGCTCTTCATTATCGCGCATGTAGATAAACCCGCGACTGATAATGTCTGGACTAGTCAAGAGCCGCCCCGTACCGCGCTGAACCGTCAATATGACTATAAATATACCTTCTTGACTCATGTGGATACGGTCTTTGAGCACCACTTCGCTGACTACCGCGCCGGCATCATCATACATCGTACCGCCAGAGTGAACAATGCGGCCGATTTTGTGCGCGCCATCGCTAGTAAACTCAATGATATCGCCTGGATCACAAACAAATATATTTTGCCGCGGGATGCCGCATTCTTTTTCCGCCAGCCGAGCATTATGGACAAGCATATGAAACTCGCCGTGATTAGGCAGATAATACTTCGGCTTAACAGCGTTAATGACTCGCACGTGATCATCATAATAGCCGTGACCCGATAGGTGCAGCGGCCCGATGCCAGTCAGGTGTGTTTTGCCATTTTGAATAATCTCGCCGCCCTCGCGCATCAGGCCATCAACTGTCCGCACTACGTATTTCTCGTTGCCAGGGATTGGGTTCGAGCTCAGCACTACCACATCTGAACCTTTAATTTTAACGTATTTGTGGGCGCCAGTTGCCATCCGATTGAGTACCGCATTGAACTCGCCTTGGCTACCAGTACAGACGATTGTTATCTTGTTATCAGGCAGTTTAATCAAATCTTCCATCTTAACGACGGTATCTTTCGGCACTTTAATCACGCCCGAACGCAACGCCACCTCTAGGTTCTGAATCATACTAAAGCCAGCGAACGCCACTTTGCGGTCGTGCTTTTTCGCTTCCTCGAGAAGTAGCTGAATTCGATGCAATTGGCTAGAAAAGCTACTGACAATAATCCGGCTCTTCGACCATTTATCCATCACCTCGCCCATACTGTGCTGAATGTCGAATTCGCCGTGCGTATGCGTACCGTCGCTTTCACAGTTAGTCGACTCGTTCATAAACAGCAAGAAGCCTTCTTTTTCGGCGATTTCGCTAATCCGATTGAAATCGAATTTCTTGCCATCGACCGGATTTTCTTCAATACGCCAGTCGCCGCTCGAGAGGATATTACCAACTGGCGTCCGCACTACTACGGCAGCTGCATCTGGAATCGAGTGATTAACGCGTACCAACTCAACGCTAAATGAATCACAAAGTTGTACAGTATCATGATTTTCTGGATTTAATTCGTGATATTCTGGCGTGAAAGCGCCATCAGTTTCTTCCATCGTCCGCTGCAGCATGCCAAGCGTGAACTTCGTGCCATAAACTGGTGCTGGCAATTTCGGGATGATATGCCGAAATGCGCCAATGTGGTCGAGATGGCCGTGCGTAAAGACGTGCGCTCGAATCCGATGCTTATTTTCTTCCAGCCACTGAGTATCAGGAATTATATAATTTATACCCGGATAATCGCTGCCCGGGAACAAGAACCCCATATCAATGACGATGATATCGTTGTCGTATTCAATCGCCGTCATGTTCTTGCCGATACCCATCTCGCCAACACCGCCAATCGGGATCACCTTCAGTGTTGGCCGCGGCGCCCGCGGACGTTTCGGCTGGTCTTTTAGACTGAATTGCTTGCCGCCATAGCCGTTGTATACTGATTTATTAACTGGCACATTAATCAAATGTTGGCTAGCCTGCGCATTCACGCCTTCCGACATCCGCCGCTGCGCCCGAAAGACTTCGCCTTTGCGCGTAGTTGTCGCGTTCAGTACAGTATTGGTTGATTTTTGTTTAACCTGCAAAGGGCGTTTACTAGTATCATCGCCTTTGGGGGTTGACAGTCGCCGCTGACCCATATTGTTATACTCCTTTTTTATTACAATAATCTAAAAACCAGGTAGAGAGGTGTTATTTTACTCATTAGAAATCCCTCTCGTTAGTAGCTTTATTCTAGCAAACTGTCAGTATTTTGTCAAAAATGACCCTACGCCAACCAAAATGCCAGCGCCGTTTTCCCAAAGACGCTGGCATTTCTTAAAAGCTTCAAAGAGGATTAATCGTCGCCATCCACCGAAGTATGAGTAAATTTTCGCTTGCCGCGGTAGATAAAGAAACCGATCGTCAACAGGTTAGCCGCCAGCAAGAAGCCCGCTAGCACCCACATGCTATCGCTATAGAACGAACTGCCTAAGCCTCCCGAGATAGCCTGGCGCAGCGCCCGGATAGAATAAGTCATCGGCACCAGCGGATTGACTGCCTGGAAGAAACTATTGGCTGTTTGAATCGGGAACGTCCCCTCGCTTGATCCCAGTTGCAACACTAATAGCACCATCGCTAGGAAGCGTCCTGGATTGTCCAGCACAATCACCAGGAGCGACACAATCGACATATAAACAAACGACGTCAAATAAATCGCCTCGATGAAGTTCACTGGATGATCTGGCACTAAGCCCAGGCAGTAAACCATGATCAGCATCAAAATTGTTGCCTGAACGAAAGCCGCCATACCAGTAACCGAAGCTTTAGCCAGCCACCAGCGAAAGGCGTTCTCTTGTTCGGCAAAAGTTTTGCGGATTGGATAAATGATATTCAGAGCAATCGCCCCGACAAACAAACTCAGCGACAACACGTACGGCGCCAGCGCATAGCCGTAATTCGGCACGTCGCCCTGCTTGGTCGTTTCCGACTTCACCGGATTCGCCATCTGCTGCTGGGTGGCCGCGCCAGTCGGCTGTATTTTGAGTTGCCGGGAAGCGTCTGCTAGCTTCGTAGACAGAGTATCCGCGCCGTCCGCCAATTGCGACGCGCCATTCGTTAGTACATCAGAGCGGCTGTCTAACAGCCGCGCGCCATTCGCCAGCTGTTGGCTGCCAGTTTGCGCCTGCGCCAGACCATTCGCCAGCGATGTCGAGCCGGCCAGCAATTGGTTATTCGCTGCTCTGACACTGTTATAGCCGTTAAGAGCAGCGGTTACATTCGGCGCCAGCTGGTTAACGCCGTTACTCAGCGTAGAAACACCGGTTTGTAATTGTGCTTGCTGCGTTGACAGACTTTGAGTAAGTGTCTGCAAATCTTTAAGCAGCGCAGCTGCTTGCATACTAATCGTTTGCGTTTTACTAAGCGCCTGGGAAAGCTGGCTAATCTGCGGCAACGTTATGGTCGTCGAACCGCCAGAACTTACTGCATTTTGTCCTAATGTTTGCAGCGTCCCGCCTGCTGCCGTCAAATCCGCTGCTGCAGTTTGCATTGTTTGCGCCAGATCTCGTGCTTCGCTCTGCACTTTGCTCTGCTGATTAACAAGCGCCGGCGATGGATTATGAACGCTAGCATTTAATTGATTAAGGCCTGCTTGCAGCTGTTTCATGCCGCTTGTTAACTGCGCAACTTGCGATTCGCTTGGCAAGCCGTTCGACAATTGCCCCAAGCCTGCCTGCAATTGGCGCGATCCATCGCCGAGCCGCGCTAAGCCATTAGCCATCGCCCGCTGATTTACCGCCAATTGCCGAACGCTGCCAGTATACGTCTGCGCGCCCGCTTGCAGCTGCGCCAAACCGCCATGCAAAGTAGCTGCGCCGCCCGCCGCTGTTTCCAGACCATCGCCGAGCTTACCGATATTTTCCAACACGCCCTTAGCGTACGCCTGAGTAATTTGCTCAGCCACCGACGTTTTGACTTTCTCAGCCGCTTGATTACTGACCAGCGAACCGATATAGTTCTTGGCTGGCGTAGTCGTGTAGCGAATCACCGCCTGCTGCGGTTTGTTCTGCGTAATTGACGCCGCTTTTGCCGAAAAATCCGTCGGAACAGTCACCACCGCATAGAAATGACCACTATTGACCCCATCATCAGCCTGCTGTTTATTCACAAACTCCCAACCCAAATCGTGATTGCTTTTGAGTTTTTGCTCGACCGATTGCCCAATATTGACCGTTTGACCGTTCAGCTGCGCGCCTTTATCCTCATTGACAAATGCAACCGGCAAATTTTTCACCTGCCCATATGGATCCCAAATTGAACCCAAGAAAAAACCGCTGTACATAATCGGAATAAACGAAATAACCGCCATCGACAGCAATAATATTTTATTCTTGCAGAGGTGCTGCCACTCAGCTCGCACCATATTAACGCGGCGTCTGCTTGACAGCCGTTTTAATTTTTCAACCATGCATTACCTCCTTGACAACGTCTTCTAACGTTACCGTTTTTAGATACTCGCTCCACTTCTCTTGCGCCTCGGAAAAGACTTTTTCAATCATAGTCATGCCAATTTCCACCTGGCGAGGCCGCGATGCAAACACTCTTTCGACAATTCCTTGAGGCTGAAAAAACGGCGCTTCGCCTTCAATCGCCAGCACCACGTCATGCAGCGTCACTTGGCTCATTCCCCTAGCTAAAATGAAGCCGCCGCCAGCGCCCTGCGTCGAAGTGATCAACCGCGCTACCACCAGCTTGCGGCTAATTTTCTTCAGGTACGTCGGTGATACTGCCATTTTTTCCGCCAAAGCATCATTGGTCATCGGTGCTTTTTGCTGTGGATCAGCTAAAATTGCCATAATGCAGCATGCTTGTTCAACAGCCCCCGATAGTTTCATAAAGTCCTTTCATGAATTAGATATAGTGGATATCGATTATCCACTATACTACGGTTGCTTAATTTTGGCAAGAGTTTAATAAACGAATTGGGGATAAGCCCTGGCTTTTAAGCAGCTATCTATAGGTTGCCAGCGTGTCAACCTTACGATTCAGGATTATTCTGCTGCACAAACGCCGCCGCCCGCATAAAATCGTCAATTAGCGTCTGGCGCATACCGCCATTATATAGCGCTGCTGCTGGATGATATAGCGGAATCACTACAAATTCCAATTCATGCAAGCGCACCCGCCGCGGCCGTCCGTGGTCCTGGCTGATCCGCAGCCCAGGGATAAAACCACCGCCGCTGTGCCGCCCCAATGTCAGCACCGCTTTTGGCTGAATAATTTCTAATTGCCGCATCAAATACGGCCAAAATTGGCGCTTCTCTTCTGGCAGCGGATCGCGGTTATTCGGCGGCCGATACTTCACAATGTTGGTAATATAGACGTCCGGGCGCTGCAAACCAGCTGCCGCCAGCATCTCGTCGAGGAATTTCCCCGCCGCGCCGACGAACGGTTTACCTTGTAAATCTTCATTCTTGCCTGGTGCTTCGCCAATAAATACGATATCAGCATCAGCATTGCCATCGCCCATCACCAGCTGCGTTGCTTGAGCCGCCAATTCCAAACAAATCCCAGCTTCGATAATTTCCGCCGCCAAGGCGTCTAATTCAGCTTGCTTATTCATAATTACATTTTACCAAAATAGTACCCTCTGCTGATACAGAGGGTACTACCGGCGCGGCGAATATTAACGCAGCGCAGTTAATTTTTGATTGACAACGCTTGAAAAGTCGTTGTAGTACCGATCCATACCGCTATCAGTAACTTTGCGGCTGGCGTTAGTAATTAACGTATAGCCGGTAGTTGACGGTTCGGTTGGACGGCGCGGTCGAGCGCTGAAATTACCGCTGGTATAGGCTCTAGCGTATTCGACATAGTATTTCTTCAGCGAAGTGTAGTAATCGCTCCACTCCTTGCCAAAGCTAGCCACGTTGCTATTGTCCGATTTGCTCAGTTTCTGCATCAGAGATGTGCAATCGCCGTATTTTTGGTCAACTTCTTTGTCGACTTCATCTGGTTTCTTGCTTATATGGCCAAGATAAAACAGACTGTCGCATTTCTTGCTGACTTCGCTATAAACCTCCACGTACTGCGACAAGCCTTCCATTTCGGGTTTAGCGACGTCGTAAGCTTTCTTGTATTTGTCGTAAGCTTCTTTGACATCTTTATCGTGCATAATCTTAGATTTCGACAATTTGTCGTTTAACTCGTCGCGACTCTTGATAGCGCTATTAACCGTTTCTTTGTAGGCTTCTGGATTGCGCACAGACGAATACTGCAAACTGTTCAATTTCGAGCTTTCATCGTTCATCCACGAAATAGCCTGGCGATAGTCCTCTTTGCTCGGCCCCATATTGAGCAGCAAAACAACCACTATTACGATAATCAGCAGTAAAAATCCAACAGAACCGCCAATTATTCCCCACAAAGCCCCCTTGCTAAGACCTTTTTTAACCGGCATTTGCGGCGGCATCGCTGGCTGCTGTTGCATAGGCGGCGCGGACATTGGAGCTGGTTGCTGCATAGGCGGCACAGGCTGTGGCGATTCAGGTGGTTGCGGTTGATTGTTCATAGACTTCCCCTCTTTTATAAGTGTATCTCTATTAAGTATAGCAAAATTTAAGCTGTTCCGTATAGTATTTGTTTACGTAGAAATATTATCGCTGTTCAATTCCCTTCATTGTCAAGCTTAGGCGCCCGCGGTTATCAATTTCTGTTAACTTAACACGTACCGTTTGACCCTCTTTCAAGACATCAGTTACTTTGCCGACTCGTTTATCCGATAGTTGTGAAATATGCAACATACCGTCAATTCCCGGCAAAATATTCACGAATGCTCCAAAGTCTTTAATACTGACGACCTTGCCTTGGTAGATTTTACCAACTTCTGGCTCCTCGACCAGGCTCTTGATCCAGTTTAGCGCTTTCTCGATCGATTCGCCGTTCGGACTGGCGATGGTAATCAAGCCGTCTTCCTTAATATCAACCTCGGCGCCAGTCTCGCTGGTAATCTTGTTAATCACCTCGCCGCCTTTGCCGATGACAGCGCCGATTTTATCTGGATCAATTTTTAGCTTTTCAATCCGCGGCGCGTACGGGCTGAGTGTCTCCCGCGGCGCTGGCAAAATACTTAGCATATGGTCAAGGATAAATGCCCTACCAGCCTTGCTCTGCTCAATCGCTTGGCGCAGCACTGCCACCGGCAAACCATGCACTTTCATATCCATCTGCAGCGCCGTGATGCCCTTGGCTGTACCAGTTACCTTGAAATCCATATCGCCGGCAAAATCCTCAGCATCGGCGATATCGCTCAATACGTACGGCGTATCACCGTCCATCATTAGACCCATAGCAATACCGCTAACTGGCGCCGAGAGAGGCACGCCAGCATCCATCAACGCCAGGCAGCTCGAACAAGTCGCTGCCATCGACGTCGAACCGTTTTGGCTCATAATTTCGGTAACGCTGCGAATAGCGTACGGGAAGTCTTCTTCGCTCGGCAGCACCGGCGTCAAGGCTCGTTCCGCCAAGTAGCCATGGCCAATTTCGCGCCGGCCCGGGCTGCCCATCCGCTTAACCTCGCCAACCGTATAGCCCGGCGCATTGTAATGATGCATATAGCGCCGCTCGCCGTCGTTAACCTCCATAGTATCAACCAGCTGGGCGTAACTAAGTGGCGCCAAGGTGACAATATTCATACCCTGGGTCACACCGCGGGTAAACAGGCTTGAACCGTGCGCTCGCGGCAGTAAACCAACCTCTGAGCTGAGCGGGCGGATTTCCGTCAATTTGCGACCGTCTGGACGCATATTATCCTCGACGATACCGCGGCGCACATCTTTATGCAACGCCAAGGTAAATGCTTCATCGTATTCGTCGCGCGCTTCGTCGTACTCCTCAGCATTCAAACCCAACTTTTCGGCCATCGCTTCGTGGAATGCCCAGCGAATCTCATTAACCACTTCGTTGCGCTCCGGGTACGGCCGGCGAATTTTCTCGCCCAGCTTGCCATCAACCCACGCATCAGCCGTCTGCTGAATTGCTTCATCAGGTAAAACTAATTCATATTCCTGCGCAGCTGGCGCCACTTTGGCTGCTAATTCCCGCTGCAAAGCAATCGCTGGCTGCATCATCTGGTGCGCCCAGGCCATCGCATCGACAATCACCTCTTCTGATACTTCCTTAGCACCAGCCTCCACCATGGTAATGCCACTTTCAATTCCAGCCACCACCAGGTCAAGATCAGACTGCGCTCGCTCCTCCGGCGTCAAAAAGGCCTTAAACTCGCCATTCACTCGACCAACGCGTAGGCCCGCCACTGGCCCGTCAAACGGCGTACCGGTCAGCATCAGGGCGCTACTCGCCGCAATCATCGCCACCACATCCGGGCGGAAATCTGGATCCATGCTCAGCACCGTCGCCACCACTTGCACTTCTTGGCGGTAACCCTTCGGAAACAGCGGCCGAATTGGACGGTCGATTATCCGGCCGATCAGTACTGCTTCGTCGCTGGGACGGCCTTCGCGCTTGATAAACCGCGAACCAGAAATTTTACCCGCCGCATAGAACCGTTCTTCGTAATCAATCGATAGCGGGAAATAATCCAGCTGCACCGGCCGGCTACCTACCTGGGCACTGCCCAGCACCACCGTATCGCCATAGCGCACCAGCACGCTGCCCGTCGTCCGAAAGCCGACGCGGTTAACCTCCAGCGTCAGCGGCCGGCCGCACAGCTCGGTGGTAACGCTAAAAATCTCCTTGCCGCTCGGGTTAATAATACTCATAAAAGAGCTCCTTTCTTCGCGGCAAGTAACAGGGATGAAAAATCGTCTTGGCTAGGCTTGGCGATTCAAAGCCGCGCGCCGCAAATTCTCGTCTCTATCACTTCCGCGTTAACAATAACTACTTTATTATAGCAGACAACAAAGGTTATTTCATCTATATCACGTCATGCTATTGCTTTTTTATCATTTTTATGCTATAATAAAAGAATGAGCACGCTTCCTGTAGTTCAGCTAAGACGCCGCCAAGAGTTCTGGCAAAAAAGCCAAGAGACCGCGAAAGAATTACGGCGAGAAGCGCATACGATTGATCCAGAACGCCCGCGGCGCGGTATCGGCCAAGCTGCGCACAATCTACTACGCGTGATGAATCAGATTGAACACCCAACTGCTGAAACTAACCAGCAAAAAGAGTTCTACATTCTCTACGGCACCTATCGCGACTGGATTGCTGCCGTAACTGCCGAAAAAACAGCTAGAGACTCAAATAGGAGACTTTCTCCTAAAGATCACGAAAAAATTGTTAGTGTGCATTCTTCATTCAACGACTCGCTGCGCGAAATTTTTAACCGCTGGGGCACTACTATCACGCCAGCTGATATAATGCAGATTCTAAATAATTTTATCCCTATAGCCGACAAACCCCACTACCGCAAAAAAATGGAAACAAGCATAAAAGGTGTACGTACAGAATTACTAGCTGAGCTAGCTCTCGAAAACATGGGCTTTGAAGTGATCCGTGCGACTACCGAACAAGACAAGAAAGGTATTGATTATCTTATAACTGACAGCCAAGGAAAGCAGACAGCGATAGATATTAAATCTTCAAGATTTAAAGCGAACAAAACCAATGATCGAAACGCTAAGTATTATAATGACGGTACTATAGCTATCTGTCCATTTTCGCCCGAAACCCTCGAAAGTATTCATACGGTTTTGCCTGCCGATCCATACGGGCAAATGCTGGGACCTTCAAAGGAAATGCTTAAAAACCTATCCGATTCTGGTGTTGTAGATAAAGATGAATATGATAGAATTAAGGATGAATTAAACGAGCAGATAGCAGATATGCATGAACGAAATAGCAATCCAACACGCACAGGGAAGAAATTAACTCATGTCTAGCGAAACCGGCTCCATAGAAAGAGGCGGCTCAGCAGACTCATGGCTTACTCAATACGATCTGGTTAATCCAAAAAAGGCGTATGAAGACATTACCAACTCAATCCAGAACGGAGAAAATGTTAAACTGGCAGCGAGAGTGTCTGCTGGTATAGGGGAAATATCAGTTAGAGACGCTGCTACTCAAGTTGAAGCTTCATTTAATGGGATCTACCGAGTAGAGGCAGATGGATTGTTCGGGGATGACTCGCCTCAGATCGAGGCTAGAGGTGTGACCAATCATTCCGATCCTCTAGGTTCGAATGGCGGCAATAAACAAGATCTAACCGTCGTTATCAAGTTAAGCGGCGATAATAAGATTAGCTCCGGACACTTTTTCCTGGCAACCAAAGAATATCCTTGATATTATATCTTAATGCTAGCCCCTGCTAAATTAAGCTAATCGCAAGCTATTCAAACTTAATCAACAAGGAGGCCTAATGCCACAAACCGAAAGTCTATATACTGGGCGACGTATTAATGTGCGCGCTATTATTTATCGCGAAGGAAAGATACTCGCCGTCAAACATCGCCGCGGCGACCAAGCGGCCCCTTATTACGCCGTACCAGGCGGCGGTCTCGACCCGTGCGAGTCGCTGGCTGAGTGTCTAATCCGCGAATTACGCGAAGAAACTGGCATAACTGCCAAACCTGGCAAATTGCTATTCATCCAGCAATTCCCATCATCGCGGGCTGGCTACGAAGAGGAATTAGAGTTCTTTTTCGCGGTCGATAATCCTGATGACTTTACTGATATTGACATTAGCCAAACAACGCATGGCGCCCAAGAATTAGCGCTTTGCGAGTATATCGACCCGTCGCGGCATGTTCTTTACCCAGAGTTTCTGCAAAGCACGGATATCGCGCGATATATCAACGGCGACCAACCGGTTCTCGTCGTCGATAATTTCGACGAACAGCACCAACAACTACTCTAGCGTCACGTTTTGCCGCGCCCAATCAACTGCCGCTTGCGCCCGTTTGCGCGCCTCCAAGCTTTTTCGCGGCGGACGATCATCGCCCCACCATTGCCGCCAAGCCCAATCTGCCGGGTTGAGGCATTCCAGGCAATCCATGTGGCGCAATCTGCCGTTCACGAACTCTTCATTGCGTTCGGTATAGACAAGTTCGTAGCCGCACTTCTCAAGCGCCCGCCAACTCGCCGCGTTGCCGTGGATAACCGCCGACTTAATTCGGTGCAGGCCTAGATTTTCGAAAGCATACCAGGTTCGTGCCCGGTGGCAAGCACTAGCAATCCCCTGGCCCCAATATTTCTTATCAGTGATAACTATACCGCTTGTCGCATAATGAACGTGATCTTTAGTTATTTCAGTAAGCGCTGTATTGCCGATCAGCTGGCGCTTGTCGCCATCTATAACCCAAATACCCCAGTTTAGGCTAGTTTTGTTCTTGATCATTTCATCATACCAGACTTGCTCGGTCTCAATCGTCTGCGCTCGGTGCGCTGATAAGTACTGTGTTACCGTACCGCGCGCAAAACCCTCGACAAACACGTTTAGATTATCGCGCGCAAACGGCGCCAGTTCAACCGATAAGCCCCTATCGGTTGTTAATTTCATCATCGGCCCAAACGCCATTGCGCACTCCTTTCGCTTACTTGTGTTTACATTATACACAATTACGATAACTTGGTACACAAAAACGACACTAACTACAGACTTTCAACTATACTCTGCAACCTGCTGCGAGCTTCATCGGCAGCCCTCCGTATAGTTGAGCCGCTACCTGGCATAACTTGCCATATCGGCGACCGCGGGCCAGCTTCTTTCGCTAATCTAGACATTGCTTGAAGAGTTTTTGCATCAACATTTAGTCCGCCTTTAGCTTTTAGCCTATCGACTAACTCTGCCCTAACATTTTGGTCAAGAAATCCGCTATAAGCTCTCAAGAAGTCTCCCGCCCATTTGTCGGCTTTTTCTTGGCGCTCGTCAGGTTGTTTCGTACTTTGCTCTCTAGCGGCCTGTTTTCCGTCTGACTTCGATACGTCTGCTTCAGATTTTACCGTATTTTTTTGATTGCCATCTGGCTGCTCTACTGGCGATGTCTTATCTTCTGCCGGATTTTTCTCGGCGGTGCGATTACTTGTGGCAGGTTTAGTTTCTGTAGCCTCTATCTTTGGACTTTCGTTTCTAACGGTTTCTGGCGGCGTGTTTTCTTTCGGCGCTTTAGGTTCTGGTTCGCTAGACGGCTTGGCGGCATCAGTTTCTGTTTTCGGAATCTCGACACGCGGCGGCAACGGTGTCTCTTCTGCCTCAGACATAACAGCACTAGCACTGGTCTCATGCGATACCAGCTCATTTGGCTCCTCATGGATCACTGGCTGCTCATATGCTGCGTGCTCAACTGGCGGCCGCGAAGCGTATTGAACTAGATTATCGCCTCTGTCCTTGTTATGCTCGCTCATGACGACACTATCAACCAAATCCTCTGGAACGCCTTTTGCTAACAAATCAGCGCGCCGATCGAGCATTTCACCAACGCTCTGCGGCCCTCTCTCGGCATTAGCATGCGACGGCAACTTACCAGTTATTTTCTCGCCAGTCATGAAAACCCGGCGAGTAGAAGCACGTTCGTTGGTCGGCGCTATTCCGCCGTCAGTAGCGGCTTTATAAGCCTCGCCGACCAGCAGCTGCCTGCCAGTATTAGACTCTTGGCGCGCCATAGCGGGCGGCTTATCGCCGAAGGCAATCGCTACTGCATCGCGAGCATCATTGACTTTCTCGGCCCGGCCAGCTGGCGTCCATTCGTGCGGCATGCCACTATCATTATCAAAAGAGTTAGACTCAACTGTTGGACTAATACCATACTTTTCATAATCAAACGATTTGCCTGGAGTGTTATCAGGCGCTTCATGAGATGGAAATCGTTCTCTTGTGATCATTTTTGTTTTGCCGTTTACTTACCTTTTTATACTAGCATAGCTTATGCTTTTTGTCAATAATATTACTTAGATTAGTAATTTTAGCAATACGGTAGCTGCGATCTACCTTTACAAACCAAAAACCGCCTCGATACGAGACGGTTTTTGGCCCAGGCTGCACGTTTATTTGCGCAGACCGAGCTTCTCTAGCGTTGCCTTGTAGGCCTCAAAGTTCGTCTTCTCAAGGTATTTCAGCAGGCGCTTGCGCTTACCTACCATCTGAATCAGTCCGCGGCGCGCCATACGGTCGTGCTTATTGGACTTGAGATGTTCAGTCACCTCTTTGATACGAGCCGTCAAGATCGAAATCTGCGCTTGCGGGCTGCCGACATCGTTCTCGTTGACCTGAGTCAAAGCAATAGCTTTCGCTTTGTTATCCTTTGATATCATAGCTAATAACTTTAGCAGAGATACGCTAATTAGTCAAGTTGTGCGAACTCCTTATCATATCTATCACCCTATAGATTTTCTCAATATCGTCAATCGTCATCTGACGAGACTGGTCTATCCAGCCCTTAATAAGTTTGGTATCTAAATAAGCAAATTTCTATGCTTCTTATGATTCAATGCCAAAATCAGCTAGCTTTTGCGCTTGGCTAACTTGCCAATCGGCAATCTGCGTACGACGCAATTCTTGACAGTAAGCGCCCGTGTTTAGCGCCTCACCGATGTCAACTGCCAAACTACGAATATAGGTACCGCTAGAGACATGGGCTCGAACTTTGAGCAGCGGATAAGCGTAATCAAGCAATTCCAGTGCATAAATCGTCACCGCGCGTTCTGGAATATCAACTTTTTTACCACTGCGGGCTAATTTGTAAGCCCGCTGTCCGTTAATTTTGATAGCACTGAACGCTGGCGGACGCTGTTTGATATCGCCAACGAATTGCGCTAGAACATACTTAACTGCTGCTGCATCCGGTTGTTTGAGTAAAGGCAAAGATTCAGCTCCTTGTAGTTCGTCGCTTGCAACGTACGGCATAATTTCGCCTTCCGGGTCGCCAGTTGTACTAGTCTGCCCCAACCGGAACGTCGCTTCATAAACCTTATCAAGCTTGGTATAACGCATCGCGTTGCGGCATTCCTTGCCCGTAACCAAAATCAGCAGGCCCGTCGCAAAAGGATCAAGCGTCCCGCAATGACCGACTTTGACTTTTTTACCAGCCCGATGGCTAAGCACGCGGCGAACTCGCGCCACCACCCCGAAGCTAGTCATGCCTGGCGGCTTATCAATCAATATAACCCTGTCATTCATACTTCAAGTATATCAGCATACCCCGTAGCATTGATTCTAAAATCTTTTCAGGGTCAATCTGAAGTCTATCCGCAAACTTAAGCTTGCCCTGGAATCTTGAACTGAGCTGGATCATTTGATGTTGGTGCCGAAACTGCTGGAGCTGGCGGCGGCGGTAGAGTAGATTCTAAAGTGTCAGCTCCGACCCCGCCATTAGCTGGTACTGGCGGCAAGGATGAAAAATCTGGCAACGGCGGTAATGGCGGTAGTGGCGGCAAATCGTCAACCGCGCCAGACGATGGCGCAGCTGATGCTGCCGACAGAGCTGCATCAACGGCAGACCGCGCTTGGTCTTGATCTGAACTAGCAGGATTTGCGGCTGGCGCAACTTCTACGCTAGGCGCTGGCATTGCTGGTATACTCGGCTGTACCGTTACCCCTTTCGAAGAAACTGCCTCGGGCGCCGCGTCAACTGGCGCAGCTTCTGATAAGACATCGCGAACTGTCGGTTCTACCTCGGTCTTATCAGCTACGGCATTAAATGGCGATTGCATTGACGGCGGCTGCGACGCCACCGCGCCGCGATCGTGGCTTAAAATGACGCGATTATGCATATCTTTTTCAGCTTTTCTAGCTTCCTCGGCAGCCTGTTCGGTTGTCGCGTTAAAAGTACCACCAATCGACGGTTCGCCCGGGCTAACTGGCATCGCTAGACCTGGCCCTGGCGCAAATGGAGCAACTGGCGGCAAAGCTAGATCTTCTTTGGCCGCTTCATCTACTTCTGCTGAGCTGGCAGCAATATCGCGCTGCAAATCGGCGACCGACGGCATATCTCGCCTATCAGCTTCAGGCTCAACAGCAGGAATTGATGCTAACTGTTCGGCTAATTTCTTTTCGGCGGCAGCGGCGGCATCTCGACTACTTCGCTTCTCTAATTCTTCATTGGCAGCCCTCAGAGCTTCGTCGGAATGGCGCCTATCAATTGCATTCTTGACGTCGTCAACATCACCGACTGGCTCGTGTGAAATCGACAATGCGCCAATGTCGCCAGAATTTTTAGACTCATCCTTTTTGACGGATTTTTCTTCGTCCTTACTTTTTGCTTCAGGCACTGGAATCGGCTTATCGTGCGATTCTTTGAGCTTAGTGGCAATCAGCTGCTGGTTAGCACCATCTGCCATCAATTGAGCAGCCACGGTCATCGCCGCCGAGCTAGTATGCGCATTGCTGAAACGATCGGTTGCTGCCACAATACCAGTCAAAAACGCCGTAGCGATCTGCTCGTCAATCAGCCGGCTCTCGCCTCTTAATTCATTGGCTAACCGGCATAGAACCTCGCTATAGCTACTAGCTCGGGGATTACTCCACTCTAGGCTGCCGAGCTGAGTCGATTCGCCAAGCGACACGCTAGCCACCACCGCGTCGTGCAAAATTCGTCCATGACTCTCGAGCGCATGATCCAAATCAGCTTCATCTTTGACGCCAATAGCCAACACCATCTCGACATTATAGTCGCCCTGACTAAAATCCAAATCCTTCTGATTAATCGTCGTCCGATATGGCGTAATAAAAATCTTGACCATATCATCGACGATTTTGTAACGTAAGTGATCGGCTTTTTCCTTATCCAGTGCAATGATAAAGTCGCGCAAACTATCAACCGTACTTTCAAAGGTTTTCTCGGGCTGCAGAAATTTAATCGCTGGCGGCACTGCCCCGCTAAATACTGCCGTCGCATGCTTATTTAACTTATTGATTAGCAGCGTGATACCCAAAGCAGCGCTCAATTCGTCAACCGACGGATTGGCGCTAACCGTAACGAGAATATTATTACTTTCTTTGACTTTCTCTACTATCTGGTTTAGCACGTCTGCCATATTTTATCCTATTTGTTTTTATTCGCTATAGACTTTATGTACTATAACATAAGCATCACGACAAAGTCAATACTAATTTACAAAATAAGCAAGCGCCACTTTACAAACAGAGGTGTATAAGTTATAATTGAAAACTGATTGTATACACTAAATCAATAACAGAGGTAAAGGAATTTATGCCACTCATCAAATCAGCCGTTAAGCGAATGAAGCAAACCGCTAAGCGCCGCCAGCGTAACATCGGTATCAAGCGCGATATCAAATCTGCCACCAAGGAATTTTTGGCCAACCCGAGTGCCGCTACTCTAAGCAAAGCTCAAAGCGAGCTAGATACTGCTGTCAAGAAAGGCCTGCTCAAAAAGGCAACCGTTAGCCGCCGCAAATCAGCCCTAGCCAAGGTCGCTAAAGCTGCTGGCGTCAAGCTAGAAAAGAAAGCCGCTAAGCCAGCTGCTGAGGCCAAAAAAGCTCCTGCCAAAAAGCCAGCCGCAAAGACCGCACCTAAGAAAACTGCAGCCAAAACAGCCTAAGTTTAACCTTATCGAAATAAACGCTCTCGGTAACCAGGGCGTTTATTTTTGCCGCGAAGCCACCCGAAACAAAAAATCCTCCAACGCCGCCCACGGATCGACTGATGAGGTTTTCATTTGATAATCGCGCTCCGCCGCTAATTCAGTCAATTCCGCCAAGTCCTTTGGCGACAACTGCCGAGCAAGCGGCCGCAACTTCTTGGCAACAAACGGATGCATACCGAGATCAATCGTATCGCTAGCGCCAGCTGCTTCGGCCTTGGCTAATAACACCAGCTGCGACCACTGCGACCATACCAACGGCGCCACTTTATAAACATCGTCGCTGCGGCGAAGTTCATCAAGCGCGCTCCGTAGATTTGCCGTCTTGCCGCGCACTGCCAATTCAATGATATCAAACACCGAAAACTCACGTGCTGGCGGCAAAACCGTTGCAATCGCTGCATCGTCAATTTTCACGGCATTTTTCAAGGCAGCTACAGCATGAGTTAATTGTAATTGATCAATTTCGGTAGAACGCGATTTTTCATCGGCGACAATTGCTCGCGCTACCATATCGCTAGCCTGTGTTTTCGTCAACTTTACCCCGTGCTCGCTTGCATAGTCTAGCAGCCACTTTTCGGCCGCTGGACGCTGGCGATCAGTCAGCGGTGTTGCTTCAATTAGCTTTGCAGTTTTTTGCAAGGTTTTGAAAGTTTTGGTACGCTTATCCGGGCGCGGCTCAATCAATACCAAGTAGGTTTCTGCCGCAATATCGCTAGCCCATTCGCCGAGCTTATCCCACAAGTCTTTTCGTTCCGAAAGCCGTTCAATAACAATCAGCCGCCGTTCTTGAAATAAACTCAAGCCGCGTACCGTATCGGCTAATTTATTCAAATCAAGACTGCTTGCGTCGATTTTTTCGGGCCGAACGCCTAACGATTTCACCAATTGCTGCAGCTCATATTGCGCACGGTAGGCGTTCGTACCAACAATCAAATAAATCATCCGACTTCCACCTGGCAGACCGGACAAATATGCGTGCCGCGGCCGCCAACTTTTAGCTTGATAATTTCTTGGTCGGGATGGCGATGGCAAGCCTGGCCTTCGCGGCGAAACACATGAGCAAATGTCAGATAATTTCCCTTTCGGCCCTCGGCATCAACGTAATTTTTATCGGTTGAGCCGCCTTGATCGATGCTGAGCTGCAAAATTTGCCGCAGCTCGGTAAATAATGTATTCAGCTGCTGATCGCTGATGTTTTTTACCCGCGTCTGTGGATGAATCTGCGCCGCCCACAGTGCCTCGTCAGCATAAATATTACCAACCCCGGCGATCACCGCCTGGTCAAGAAACGCTGGCTTAATCATCGAATTTTGGCGGCGGCGAATCCGCTGGATGAAATCCTCGGCGCGTGTATTGGGATCAAGCGGCTCCGGCCCAACTTTTTGCATGAACGGCAAGTTCTTCACCTCATCAGTCGGCAGCAATTTTACCCAGCCAAACTTGCGCTGATCGTTAAAAAACAGCCGCGACTCATCAGTAAAATCAATCTGCACCCGCGTCGACCGATCCGGCAGCTCGCCAATCAAGCTATCGTTTGGGTGACCGCCAGCGAAGTTAGGCACCTTGTCATCCTCGAGTATCATCGGAAAACAATCCGGGTCCCGGTGACAAGCACGCCCAGATTTTTTCCGACGATACATCGCAGGATGACAACTGCGAAACACCAACTGCCCCGTCATTTTCAAGTGTACCACCAGCGAATAGCGCGTATCCAAATCAATCATCAGCACCTTTGCCCGCCGCCGCACCGCCGTCACGCGCGCACCATATAAAAATTGTTCAACATCAGCCGGCGCATTGGGAAAGCTTTTTGGCGAATCAAACACCGCCGTTCGTGCCACCACTCGGCCTGGCAGTATCTCCGCCAAACCGCGGCGAACTGTCTCGACTTCGGGAAGTTCTGGCATTTACGCCTCCAGTAAAGCATTCAAACGCTTAATAAGCAGCTCGTTATCGGTGTACTGCAACGCCATCATCCCCGCTACCTCGGCGCCTTCGCAATTTTCGACACGATCATCAATCATCACGCATTCGCTAGCGGCGACACCTAAGCGGTCAGCTGTCAGCGTGAAAATTTCTGGGTTTGGTTTGGCCAAGCTTTCCTCATACGACAACACGCGCACATCAAACATTTTTTCTAATTCGCCTGGCGCAAATAGATATTCCAGCGTACCGCCGCCAACATTACTCAACATCGCCATCTTCAAATTAGCGTGCTGCTGGCGTAAATTTATGATATAGTTTATCAATTCCTCGTTGCGAATCCGCTTGCGCATCAAGAAATCATGCGTCTGCTGCTGTGTCCAGCCAAACAACTCAGCGATTCCCGATTCATACTCGCTGCCGCTAATGAAACCGTAATCGTGCTGCTTACTGAGGTCGCGCAGCATTACTTTGCCCTCTGGCTCGGCCATTCTTATTAGCGTATCAATACTGCCTCCATACAGTACGCCAAAACAATCGAAAATAACTGCTTTTATCGCCATGGTTAGAAAATATTATTAAATGACGGTTTGAAATCTGGAATCTGATTGACAAAAAGAGCTTGGAGCTTCAGGGTATCAGCGTTAAGCGTACCAGGCGAGTCCTTGCAAGTTGAAGTCCACAAATTGGTATCGGTATTGTCGCCATCGCGCGTCTCGAATACGTAAGCCAGTCCTTTAGTAGCGCATACGCCGCGAATATCATCGTTTGATTTGTTATCGGAAGCCTGAATGTTGACCTTGACTAGCGCATAGGTAAACTGTTCATAAGCATTACTATTATTAGCATATTCCTTCTTGTCCAAAACTCTATCCAGATAACCCGAATAAATAACATATTTACGCGATGTTGGACTAACTGTAATCTGGTAGCTCTTGAACTCTTCATCAGCAACAATCGGACCGCGCACCGTCCAGCGCACGCTGCGAATTGGGTCTTGATTTTTGATTTTGCTCTCTAACGATTGTTCGGGGGTTTGCGGCTGCTCGGTCTTTTTATCCGGATTCAGCAATGATCGCACAAGTGTTACCAAAATGGCAATAACAACCACCACAGTGATAATAGTAATGATTATCGGTAAAATTCTCGGTCGGGATCCTCTGTACATGTTTGTATTTTAACACATTTATCACGCAGCTACGCGTACCATGGTAGAAACAGCCGTAGCACCTAAATCTTCTTCTGCGGCAGCACCTAAACCCTCTTTTTCAAGAGGCCCAGTTATTTCTTTAAAGCGTTTATTTGTATCGTCATCGTTATTATCAGCTGTTATTTCTTCAGGTCGTTTATTATCTGTATCGTTCTTTTTAGCGATTAATTCGTCAAGTGGTAAAAGCTCTCTGCCAAGACTATCTGCTACTACCAACTCTTCACCACCTTTCCAAAAAACATTAATACTGCGTCTACCAGCAAAGTGAAGCGTGTCAATAGCCTTAACGCCTTTTGGCATAACATATGGCATGTACCGCCCTTCTGCGCAGCTGTTTTCGGTAATTTCTTGCACTACCGCCTCTGGATCGCCGCTGTCGTTTTCGGCATCAGGGCCGCAGCAAATTACTAGCCAACCGTAAGGATTTTCTTTATTTGCATAATTATTGTAGATTTGCCAAACAGTACTATCTGCGTCTACAAACCTACCAACACGAAAGTCACAACCACTTTCTTCGCCAAGGTTTTTATAAAGCTTGTCCGCAGCAGCCGCTTGCTCGCGAAGACGAGACTCCCCTAGTTTTAGCTGCTCTATGCGCTCTTGCCTAGACAAAGGCCTAGCCTCAAGTTTAGGGTTGCTATTTTCTGGTGACATACTCCGTACCACAACATCCGCCTTTTTGCTTAAGCTAACTGTAATTAGATTATACCACAGTTGCAGTTATTTGTCCATATTTGTCCGGGTTTTCGCTAATTTTCAGCAAATTTTAAGTTTTTTATACTTCGCCCCAGTTATCGCCGATTTTGACGTCGACTTTAAGCTTAATACCGAGCTGCGGGTAGATATTTTCCATAGTCTCTACCAGCATTTTGCTGACTATTTCAGCGTTTTGGCGCGGACATTCAACCATGATGCTATCATGAATCTGCAAGATTTGCTGGCCGAGCGGGGTATTTTTGTTTGTAGATATAGATTTGCTGTCTGAAGAGACTTGCCTTTCCGGCAAGGCGAATTCGTTCTTTTCGAATTTGCCGGTCTCTGAAGGTAGCAAATCTGGGCTTGTCATTGTCGTCAGTCGCTTCTCTACCGCCAGCATCGCCAACTTCATCAAATCCGCCTCGGTACCTTGTATCGGCATATTAGCTGCTGCTCGCTCGGCAGCCGAACGAACAGCAAAATTATTCGATCTAACATCGGGCGTCGGCCGGCGGCGGCCAAACAATGTCTGCACAAAGCCGTCGGTATGCGCCTGGCGAATTGTTCGCTCCATGAATTCTTTGATGTGCGGACGGATACGATAATATTCGTCGATGAAATGCTGCGCCTCGCCGTAACTCATATTAGCAGCAGCCGCCAAACCATGCTGGCTCATGCCG
Organism: Candidatus Saccharimonadota bacterium; assembly: GCA_905372275.1. Classification (GTDB taxonomy): domain Bacteria; phylum Patescibacteriota; class Saccharimonadia; order Saccharimonadales; family Saccharimonadaceae; genus Saccharimonas. Next base: position 18,056 of record CAJPON010000005.1, on the reverse strand, counting down.
TATAATACGCCGAAATTCACCACTTTAGCGCGGCGGCGCTGCGTTGGCGTCACTTCATTAATCGGTACGTTATAAACTTCAGCTGCCGTCTTGGCGTGAATATCAACGTCGGTATTAAAATCTTCAATCATCTGTTTTTCGCCAGCCATCACCGCCGCCAGGCGCAGCTCAAATTGCGAATAATCAGCATTTACGAAAACATTGCCAGGCGCTGGCACAAAAGCATCGCGAATCTGCCGCCCCAACTCAGTACGAATCGGAATGTTCTGCAAATTCGGGTTAGTGCTCGACAGCCGCCCAGTCGCTGTCGCATCTTGGTTAAACGTCGTGTGAATATAGCCGTTAGCGTCCGTTTGCTCTGGTAAGGCTGCCACATAGGTATTCTGTAATTTCGACAGTTCGCGAAAACGCTCGACCAACTCAATAATTGGATGTTGACCGCGCAGCTTATCGAGTTCCTTTTGGTTGGTTGAATAACCAGTTTTGCCCTTTTTGATACCGACTGTCGGCAAGAGCAGTTTATCAAATAGCGCGCTAGCCAACTGCGCCGGGCTAGCAACATTAAATTCGTAACCGACCATATCATAAATATTCTGCTGAACCGCTGCAATCTCTTGCGCTAATGATTTATTCATTTTTTCAAGTTTGCTGGCATCGATTTTGATGCCTCGAAATTCCATTTGCGCTAAAACATTAATCAGCGGAAAATCCATCGTCTGTGCCACCTGCTGGAGATCAGCCTGCTCAGCAAACGCCGACTTTTGTTGTTCATAAACTGCCCAAAGTGCCGTCATCGCCAATCTTGGGTCATCCAAAGATTCTACGCCCGCCAAATCCACTAACGCGCGCGATTTGCGCAAAGGATTTAACAGGAACGAGCCCTGCGCGGTATCGTGTTTAACAGCCGGTAGCCGCTGGCAGCCAGCACCGAGAAGTGCTTTGAAAAACTCCTTGGTATCGTGGCCAACTATCGAAGCTTCTGCTAAAATAGCGCTTGCTTTAGCCAGCGGCAAGCGGGCGACCTTGCCTTTTTCATGGCTCAGCCAAACCGTATCACCATCCCAAATTACTAGTAATTCTGGCGCCATTACCAACATCGGGGTGACTTTATCGCCCGATATTTCAACAGCTGGCGCAAGAATATTATTTGAAGTCACTTCCGAAGAACTATCGCGCATGTGTTGTGGTAATTTTCGCAACAATGAGCGAAACTCCAGCTTTTCGAGTAACTCTCGCAACTTTGCCGTGTCTAAGTCGCGCACGTTCATTGCCTCTAAATCAAGCTTCACTGGCGCATCGGTGAATAGCCGCGCCAATTCCCTACTCATATAAGCAGATTTTTTACCAGCTTCTAGTTTGCGGCGCAAACTGTCTTTAATCTGCCATAGATTCTCATAAACACCGTCTAGCGTTTCAAATTGCTGTAGTAATTTGACGGCTGTCTTTTCGCCGACCCCCGGCACCCCAGGGATATTATCCGACGAATCACCTTTCAAGCTTTTCAAGTCGAGAAATTGATCAATCCGAATACCGTAGCGCTTTTCAAACGCTGGAATGTCAAATTTATCGATATTGGTTAATCCTTTTTTGAGCGCATAAAGATACGTATTTTGGTCGAGAATTTGCAGCGCGTCCAAGTCGCTAGTAATCAAATATGTTTCGATGCCGCCGTTCTGTTCAGCCTGCTTGTCTAGCGTTGCCATGATATCGTCGGCTTCATAATCGTCGAACTCGTACAGCGGCCAACTAAAGGCTGCCAACAGTTCGTGCAAAATCGGAATCTGCGCGTAAAAATCTGGCGGCGCTGGTTTGCGCCCAGCCTTGTAGTCAGGATAAATCGCCAACCGGCGGCGAATATTCGTTCCTCGTTTATCCCACGCTACGCAAACATAATCAGGCTCGAGCTGCTTAATTAATTCTAAGCTCAGTGCCGCGAAACCATACACGCCGCCTGTCGGTGTCCCGTCTGCGGTCGACAACCCAGGCATAGCATAATAACCGCGATAGAACACGCTTTTACCGTCGATAATCACCAAGCGTTTGGCCATATTTATATTATACGCTATCTAAGGGCCGTTACTTACAAGCGAATATAGCCATAATCATGTATACTAAGGTTATGACATCACAAGAAAAACCAGCCAAGATTTTGGCATTCGTCGGGCTGCCTGGCGCCGGTAAAACCGAAGCAACCAATTTCGTAGCCGCCAAAGGTTTTCCCAAAATCTACGGCGGCGGCATTTTGTACGACGAAATGCGCGCTCGAGGCGTTGAAATCACGCCCGAATCGCAAGCCGAATTTCGCAAACAGTGGCGCGAACGTGACGGCAAAGACGTTATCATCCGCCGCGCTGCCGAGCAATTACACCGCTTAATTGATGCTGGCCAGCATCGTTTATTGTTCGACGGGCTCTATTCCTGGACAGAGTACAAGTTCCTCAAACACGAGTTTCCTGGCGAGCTCATCGTTGCAGCCATTGTCGCGCCAAAACATTTGCGCCACCGCCGTCTCGCAACTCGCCCCGAGCGGCCATTCACCGCCGAACAAGCTAACCAGCGCGACTGGTCAGAGATCGAAGACATCGAAAAAGGTGGTCCAATAGCTATCGCTGATTATTATTTAATTAACGACAGCGATATCACTGCGTTATACGCCAAGATTAATTCGCTGCTCAGTACAACTGGTTTCGTTAACGTATAACACCTAAAATCAAAACTATTGCAAGTAAGTATAAAGTTTTTTAGCGTCTTTATGCTTGCGTAATTTTGCTAGCGCTTTAGCTTCAATCTGGCGAATTCGCTCGCGCGTTACCGCAAATTCTTGGCCAACCTCTTCGAGCGTGTGGCTCTTGCCATTATCCAGACCAAAGCGCATCCGGACAATCTTTTGCTCGCGATCGCTCAGCGTGCCTAGCAAATCTTTAACTTGTTCCTTTAACAGCTGGTTCGAGGCCGATTCCTCCGGACTAATCGTACCCTCATCTTCAATGAAATCGCCCAGCACCGACTCGCCTTCGTCATCGCCGTCGCGGCCAACGCCAGCGTCCAGGCTCGAAATGTCCTGCTTGATCTTCATGACATATTCGACTTTTTCCGGTTCCATCTCTAGCTCTTTAGCTAGCTCCTCAATCGTCGGTTCGCGGTTCAGCTCCTGGGTCATCCGCCGCTGCGTACGCAGCAATTTATTAATCGTCTCCACCATGTGCACCGGTATACGAATCGTTCGCGCCTGATCGGCAATCGCCCGGGTAATCGCTTGGCGAATCCACCAGGTAGCATAAGTCGAGAATTTGAAGCCTTTATCTGGATCAAATTTTTCGACTGCGCGCAGCAAACCAGTGTGACCTTCTTGAATCAAATCCAAGAAGTCTAAACCGCGGCCCGAATAGCGCTTAGCGATCGACACTACCAGCCGCATATTTGCTTCGGCCATTTTATCTTTAGCTTTTTTGTCGCCTTCTTTGACACGTTTTGCTAATTCTAGCTCTTCTTCGGCACTCAGCAGCGGGATTTTGCCGATCTCGCGCAAATGCAGCCGCACCGAGTCGTCCGAAATATCGTCGAAATATTGATTAGCATTGAGTACATCTTCAGGAGTATCTTCGTCCATCAAATCGTTGATATCAGGCTCATTGATGTCTTGATCTTGTATATTGTCGTCAGATGGCTTCTGCGCTTGGTCGTCGTTTGTCACGAGCTTTCTCCTTGATTATGTTATTGAGTGCCGCACGCAACTCTCTAGCCGCTGCCTCATCGCTAGCAGCTTCAGCATCGCGTAACTTAGCTAATAATTCTTGTTGAGTTTGTTTGTTATGTTTATCCTCTTTATCCCGCAGCAGTTGGCACATCGCGACATAGCGATCGCCGCTATTCCATGCTGCATAACGCTCCTCAGCGCGCAATGATACCATTTTTACATAAATATCAGCTTTTTGCAACTTTTTAGGGCGATTTTGCGGATTATCTTCCTCGAGTAATACCGTCGCTAATAGCTCTCGCTCGGCACTACTCCACTGCTGGCGGCTGGCGCGGCGCAATTCTTCCAAGCATCTAGCATCATAAAGCGCCAAAGCCAAAATGTTATCCTCTAGCACCGCCTGTTCGTTCTTAATAATCGATACATCTGCAACAACGGGTTTGAAAGTTTGTTTCTTGACTGGCTCACCAGCTAATTTTTGGCGCACCGCCTCCTCGCTAGTATGCGACATAGCAGCTATCCGCTTGATATAGTATTCGCGCTCGACGGGGTCAGCTAGCCCGCGCACTACTCGCAGTGCTGCCGTAGTAAAAGTTCGCCGGCCAACCGCTGTATCCAAATCACAGCGCCCGGCATGCTGGCGCAACACCCATTCGACAGCCGGCTCGCTGCGAATTACCGCTTCGCGCCACGCCTGAACACTCGATTTGATCAATTCATCTGGATCTTTAGCGCCATCTGGCAACGAAATAATTGTTAGCTCGACACCCTCATGCGAGGCCAGCTCAATTGCCCGCTCGGTCGCTGCCACACCCGCTTTATCGCTATCATAACAGAGTCGAACATCGCTGGTCAGCCGTTTGACCGCTTTGAGATGATTTTCAGTCATCGACGTGCCAGCAGTCGCTACTGTTTGCGCTACGCCCGCTTGGTGGCTGCTAACTACATCCAAGTTCCCCTCAACCATCACTACGAAGCCACTTTTGCGGATCGCCTCTTTGGCTTGGCTCAATGCGAAAATATGACGACCTTTATCATACAGTAAAGTCTGCGGCGTATTCAGATATTTCGGCGCATTCGGCACATTGCCAATAATCCGCCCAGTAAAGCCAATTACTTGCCCGCCCTGATCCATCAACGGAATCATCATTCGACCACGAAACAAATCCTTGCCATAGCGGTTTAATAGCCCCGCGTCGTTGATCTCCCGCTTAGTAAAACCTCTTTTTTCGAGCGCCGCTAGCAACGCCGTGCCGCTATCCGGCGCATAACCAATCTGAAAACTTTGAACAGTTTGCCGCGACAATCCTCGCTGCTTAAAAACATATTCAATCGCCTGCTGGCTACGCAATAAACTCTGTTGGAAATATCGTGCTGCTAGCTCGTTGGCTGCCAACAGCCGCTTTTTGTAGGCGCTGCGCTTCTTGGCACCAGCCGATTGATATTCGCTGAGGTCAACTCCAGCTTTGCGCGCCAAAAATTCCATCGCCTGGCGAAAATCCATCCCCTCAGCCTCCATCACAAAAGCGAAAACATCGCCGCCTTTGTTGCTCGAGAAATCATGCCAAATATTTTTTTCAGGACTTACGAAAAAGCTAGGCGTTTTCTCGCCAGTAAACGGACTTAGCCCCTTATAACTGCGCCCCGCCCGCTTCAGCTCAACATATTCGCCAATCACATCTTCGATATTGAGCCGCGAGCGAATTTCCTCCTTGGCATCCATACATTTTAGTATATCACTCTTTACCTCTGTTATCGGTTGTGGTTAAATATAGATATGAATCAGGACCCGTACACCAATCCGCAACAACCGTATTCGCAGGGTTCTGCTAATAATTTACCGCCAGAAAACTCGCAGCAGCCAGCCGCACCGTACAATCAGGTCTACGGCCAGCAAACACCGCAGCAGCAAACGGCGCCTAATCTGTATTACAATAACCAAGCCGCCCAGACGCAGCCGCTGGCATACCCGCAGCAAACATCCAGCCTGGCAACTAATCAGTCTGATCAACTACCGCAAATTAACCAAACCGCGCCATCGTACGACACAGGACCACAGCCGCTAAGCACCTTCCCAGTTTACGCCAGCAGCTCGGATGATGATTATAATACTGTTGATTACCTTAACCGTATCGCTCCGCAAGAACAGCACACCATCAATCGAATTGCTATATTTGCGCTCATTGGCACTGTTATTGCTAGCGTCATCATCATTTTGATTCTAATCATCAACCCTGGCGCATCTGATGCCAACAGTCTGATCCAGCCGATCCGCGACCGCACCGATACGCTGAACAAAGTCGTCGACGAAAACGAAGGCCGCCTGACGCAGACTGAAATTGCCGAGGCCAACACTGCGCTCAACAGCACCCTGACGACCATGCAGACCAGGCTAGACACCATTATCAAAGAGCGCAAAATCCAGAAAAAATCCTCTAGTACCGAAAAAAACTACCTAGAAGCCCTGCAGAAAAAGCTCAACGATTCCTACCAAAAAGGCAAGCTTGACAGCAGCTACGCCACCGCCATGACTTACGAATTAACCATTTTAAAGTCGCAACTCAACAAGCTTAAAAAGGTTAGCGACTCCAAATCAATCCGCTCGTTCTGCGACGAATCTACCAAAAATCTTGATGTCATCCTCAAGACCTACCACGACTTCGCTTCAACCAAGCAGTAGCAGCTATTCCGTCACCAGCCGATAACTTAACCGCGCCAGATCAAAAAGTTCTTCGTCGCTGAGCTGGCCGCTGCAAATCACCGTAATCCAGTGTTTTTTATTGAGATGAAAGCCTGGCTGGACCGACTCATATTTTTGTTGTAACTTTAACGACAATTGCGGATCGCATTTCAAGCTAATCCGTAACGGTTTTGAATTTTCGGCTATCAACGCAAACATTTTTCCGCTTTGGCCGGCATATTTGCGGCCGACTTTGTACACAGCCACCTCATCGCCAAACGGATAATCCAGCCAAGCACCCGGTAGACTTAGTAGAAACTCTTCAAACTGCTGGTGCGTCATAGCCATTTGCTCCGTATAAAGTATACCAGCATCAATATCGGCAAAACGACCAGCAGCGCTATCGTTATCCAAAACATTACATCGCTATGAAACGGCAGCTGCGAAAAATTCATGCCTGCCAGACCCGTCAAAAACGACATCGGCATAAATATCGTCGTTACAATCGTCAAGCGCTTCATCACATCGTTCATTCTGTTGGACACCACCGACAGATACATATCGAGGGCGCTAGTTAGCAGATCGCGCATCGTATCGATCAGCTCGTGCACTCGCCAAGCGTAATCATAGCTGTCGCGCGCATATATTGCGCACTTTTCATCAAAAATACTATACCGGCCGTTGCTCAAGCCATTCAGCATATTCATCAGCGGCAAAATCACTTTGCGCAAATCCGCCAATTGGCGCTTATACACAAAAAGCTGCTGCAACTGATGCTTGCCCGGATCGCGAATCATTGTATCTTCTAATTGATCGGTTACGTCGTCAATTGAATTAAGAATCGGCATATATTGCTCGACTGTAAATTGAATCATCGTTGCTGCAATTAGCGACGACGACAGAGCACCTGGCCGGTACGCTTCAATCCGCTCGGCAACCTCGCTATCTAATTCGTCGCGGTGCAAGGTGATAACTTTGTTTTTGCTGAGCAAAATCGTCAACCCTTGCCAATGGACATTGCGGCGTTCAATACTCGGGATTTCCGCCTTAATCAGTAGCCAATCGCCGCCTTCGACCGCTTGCGGCAGCCAGCGGTTTTCAATCAGAATTCGCCGCTGCAACTCCGATAAGTTTAATTTTTCAATTAAGCTTTGCCGTACTTCCAGCGAATCCTCGCTGATATCATGCCATATTTTATCTGTCACGCTTTCACCTTTTTTAAATAATACTTCAGCTCCATGATGCTGCCGCGGATGTCCTCCAGCGCCCGATGGTCCTCTGGTTTGGCGAATTTCTTGCCATATTTGCCCTCAAACACCACTTTCCAAGCACTGACATCCAGCATCCGATAGTGTAGTCTTTTTGACAACGCAGGCCACCACCCGTCAATAAACCGCCGATCTTGATGGATTGAGTTGCCACCTAGCAAGATCCGCGGTTCGTCCGCAAAGTGCTCGTCGCAAAACGCCAGCAAATCGCGTTCCACCTCGGCCAGCGGCTTACCCGATGTGTTTTGTTCCTCCAAACCGCGCCGCGCCTCCAGATGTTCATTCCAAAAGCTAGCATTGCGGTCAAGTAGCCGCTTCAATTTCGCCGGCTCATGCCGCACCACGCCTTCATAAGTAGCGATTTCCGTAAAATCCCAATCCGTCGCAATCGCCGCCACCTCCAAAATCTCATCGTACACCGGATCTAGCCCGGTCATTTCCAAATCCATCCATAGAATCTTTTTCGGCTTGAAACTTGCTTTCATACATCTAGTATACTACTTTTTGGCGTCATAATAATCGCTAGCATAGCGGTCTGGCACTTGCTGTAGCAACTCCTCGACTTCATCGCCGAATCGCGCTACCCCGCCAAGGCTCAAGCGCCTCTCTCTGCTCATTCGGACAAATTCATAAGCGCCTTCCGACGGATTAAAATTTGCCTCTTCTATCAATGCTTCGTACAATGACACCGCGTCGCCATGCTCATACTCAATACCATATGGCATCATATCTAAACTCTTAAGATTCGCCGCATAACGCTCGGCTACCTCGGTATCTACACCAGATTCCAACGCTTTATCCAGCTGCAATGCCTGCATGAAATAATCGTCCGTCGGGTCACCGTACAGCTCGTGCGGCAGACTCACGCCTTCAATGCGCGCATCATCAACACCGCGAACTTGCATCTCTGAAAGCAGCCGCACCGCCTTGAGCGCTAATTTGTTACCAAGTTGATGATGCTCGTTATGCTCATAAACCGTCGGCCGGATAATATGCTCGGCGGTATCTAGCACTGCCTGCGTGGTCGCTTTCAGCTCCCAGCCGTTAGGACCTTTACAAACGAGGACTTGATTAATCGTAAAATCGCACTCCTCCATATGCTCATTGACCGAACCAATCCGCTCCGCCCCGTAACCATGCATCGTATCGCGTGGCGAGAAACGGCACGACAAATCGTAGATGGTTCCATCGACATCATCGCTATCGCTACCTTCAAGTTTTTCTTCGAGAACTACCAAGTCAACATCGCGCGGCGGCGTCAGTTCGCGGCTATCGTCAACTAGCGCCTCGAGCACCTGACGCGCCGCGCCTCCTTTGAGGCCTATATACTCTGGCAGCTCGTCCAGGTCAAAGCCCAGGTTTGCCCGCTCTATAATTTCGGCCGGCAGCTTATAGTTATATACCTCGTTGCAGTCTCTCTCTGGAATTATTTGGCGTTCGCCCTTATCTAGTGCTGCTAACGAACGCAGCCGATGGATATTTGGTTGAATATCCTTGGGTGTAAGTTTTGTTCTCTCCATCTTTTTATTTTAGCATAAACGTGATAAAAAGTCAATAAGATTACCTAATGAAATACCCCTCCTGACGCGAGGAGGGGTCTGCCGCCCCAGCGGAGATTGCAGCCGAAAACGGCCGGACAATCCCTGCCGGGGCGGGATAAGGGGCTACCGCTGGGACTTGAGTGGCAGCCCGGTGTAGATGTACTCAACGAGCTGCCAGCCGTCCCTCGGACAGCTGGTCACTATCACCTCGGTGATGGTGTTGCTCTCGTAGATGATTTTCCAGGGGGTTCCCGTCCCCCCCCGGAAAATCACCCTAATGTCCATGACACCACCCGAGGGTGGTGTCATGGACAAAAAGACCCTCACGTCGGGATGACGTGCACCATCCCGACGTGAGAAAACCCAACCCAGCACCCGAAGATGCTGGGTTGGGAAAACTCCCAAAAAACCTCCCACAATGGGAGGAATCTCAGCCATCACCGACCCCTCTCTACCCCATTCCGGGGCGATCTTGGAGCTCGATCCTGTACCGAGCCCTCTTCGGCGCCGCGAAAACTTCGTTTCGCAGCATCAAAGAGGGCTCGATTCTACGTCTGTATTAAAGTGCGCCAGAGACCGGCGGCATCGCCCCAGCCCCTCGCCGGTATTATAACACATTCTTGCAATTACTACCATAATAATATTAAGCACTAGCGTGAAACAGTCAATCCCCTCTTTGCCTCCATACCAAAAACTACCGCCGCTGACGCCGGAGGTTACTATCCAACCACGCATAGCGAGCAGCTAGCCATCCTAAATACTCCTCGCGGCTGTGCAATATTGGGTGTCTCTCGTCCATACCACCTTCTCTGTCATCCACAATAATCGCTTTATCAAGCCATAACCTTTCAGCTTCTGCTCTTTGTTCGGGAGTTACTAATGACGGATCACCCGGTTCGCCGCCTCCCGCACCGCCGGTATGAGCGGTCGCTACTTCCCAAAAAAGGTTGTTAGGACTGTGACCACCGACACCCCTTAGCTTGGTAACTACTGTTACATCGCTTGTTGTCTGAATATCCCCTTCAGCAACATCTTCTGTAGAGATCAGCTGCGAATAGCCTGAACGACCTTTTCTTACTGCATAAAAAACGCCACCTCTGTTGCTATCATCAATGCAAACTAGTCCGTTGCTAAACGTATATTCAGTTTCTTTGGTGTGAACAATTTTTCTATCATCTGGCTGCGGTTGTATTTCGGCAATCACCTCTGGCAAAACGTCTTCAAAATTTGCCCGCTCAACAGGATCTGCTGGATAATGTATATGTGAACGTGCTGAGTCAAACCTGTCGACGACAGGCTGTCCATCTCTGAAGTAGCCAACAACTGGCCGGCTGCGGCCGCTGATAATCAAACTTTTACGTTGTTCCATGCTTTTGGCCTCCGATTATAACGACTTATATTCTCCGCAAGCTGCGCACCACGAGGTTACTTTGGTTATCAACTCGTTTAGCTTTTTAGCAGAGTTTTCGTCCTCGTAGGCAACATACCTCAGATCAATTGTTAGCGCCAACCGTTGTTTTTGAAGCTCGGCTGGAAGTTCATTGCCAAAAGATTCCATATAAGCTACAAGATTCTCCACCTCTGCGTAAAAAGCTCGTTCGCGCTTGGCAGCCTCTTCTTGTTTTTGTTGTTCAGCACGGATTTGGCTAGCTTTTTCACGCACCTCCTCTGGCGGAACAATTACAAGGCTCGTCCAAGTCTCGTCGCCGATGAACTCCCTCTTCTCTCTTTGGCACATAATTTGCTGCCCGCTCGGTATCTCGAAAGCTTTTGGATCTATATCAAGAATATTATCGACATTAACTGTTCTGTAGCTGAAATACGGGCCCGTGTATTTTTCGTTTCTTTGATATTCTACCTCTAGTTTTTCATCGCCGCTCGTGACGTAATCAGGGTAGAGACGATTAATATCGTCAACAGTCTCTTGTCCGCAAGATTCTGCGGCAGTAAAGCTAGCAACTCCTTCAGCAATCTCGCTGATTCTGCGAAGTTCGCCGTTTTCATCTGTCAAACCGACTGCCGCGAGATGCTTGGCAATCCGCGTTTCCAAATCTTCATCGCTAAATTCTCTGAACGGTTGGCCCGACTTTATGGTAAGTCTATGTAACTGGGTGTTGGTACGGCCCATGAGCCTCGTTCTATACTTTTCTGCAATGTGTTCTACGACGAAATCAGCCATTTCCTCGCTAGGCTTAGCTATAATCCGTTGCTCGCCCAGCTGGAGTAGTCCGTTGTCCAGTACGGATTCTACTAGCTTAACCGGCTTATCGTCGCTGCCTACCACAAAACCTCTATCTTCATCGGCAAACAGCTGCGGAGCAACCTCCCGCAGGTCGCTTAATTCAACATTGGTGATACCTTTTAGAACTAGTATTTTAGCCTCTTCACCATTCTGTCGAAAACGTATATCCTCTGGATCAGCCACCACCAGCTGGCCCATTTTAATCAGCGATCGCTGGCTCCGTTTTCTTTCTTCGCCTTCACTATTGCGATAAAGCCTGCCTTTATCTGTATCTACTAACCTACGAGTGTCTACAGCAAAAACCTCAGATCGCCACTTGTAACTGGATACCAAATCCCTAATGTTCATCTGGCGCCATAATTTATCGGCGCTGCCGGCTATTATACATTTCACTATCTGCTTGCGCTCTTCATCAGATGGAAGCGTCAAGTCGCATTCAGCTAACCCCTGCTGATTTTTCAAGCGACGCAATTCGCGATTAACCTCACCAGGAACGCCTGGCCGTATATCGTGTCCGAGCAGCTCTTCCCTCGTCATATTTTGTATAGACGCCAACACTTCTAACTGTTTCAACCAGTCGGAATCATTGTATCTTGGGTCTATTAGATTTCTCCAGCGTTCCTCGCATGGTCTCTTCTTGCTGCCGTACACAACCAAGTCTGCTGGTGTTTTCTGCAAGGCTACTATAGCGGCAACCTGCATTCGCACTGCTCCAGGTAAACGTTCTGCTTCAGCCAGCATACGGGCGTGCTCAGGGCTTTCGCCGGCAAATTGTTCCATCCGGCGGCCAACTTCTGTCAATTCGCCATTTTCGTCTAGGGCGCCGAGGCGCTGCAATTTCTCTGCCGGCACGTTGTCTCTAGTATGATCCAGTACAGCCGCGCTAGCCGCTGTATCATCCGGATTTGTGCCATCGCTAGATTCTTGTGCAGCCACCTCAGAATCGGGACGCCTAGGAGCACCAAATAAATCTCCTGGGGTTGGCATCTTCACTCTTTCACTCATAATAAGTTTCTTGTCTTTCAATCTATATTAACCATTAAATTTTTTCTGCAGATCCGCTAATAAACTACTCATATCTTGGGAATTTATCTCTGCGTCGCGTTTGGCTTGCGCTTCGTCGTTTAAATCTCCTTCTGTAAAGCCCCAGCCATCACCGATTGACGGCGATTCCTTACCAGACATACCAATTGCGTTATCCCAGTCTTCGGCGATAGATTTCTGGATAGCTTCGATTCGATTAAGCTGCTCTTCGGTAATACCCTGCGGCGGCTCGTAACGCACGCCAAATTCATGCGGATCGGCTGTATAAGCTTTCTTATGCGTAAGAATAACCATATCTTCGTTAAGAACTTCCGGGCCCCACGTTTTATAGTCATCACGGCGATAGCCAGATTCGCTAGGTTCAACAAGCTCGCCATCAGCACCTATCACGTAAGCTATACTTCTACCAGTCCTACCATTTGTACGCGTAAAAAACGAGAGTGTATATGGTAAATCGTGGCGCGTCTCGCGCTCGCCAGAATGGCTCATGCCATAGAGCGGCACTACTTGCCATACTTCTTCGAGCCATTGCTCCGACAACGATTTTGCCGATCGAACGATTGCCGAACGCTGTTCCGGCAATTGAAAGCCGCGCTCTGCTTTTTGAAGTCTCGCTAAGATATTAGCAGCTTGCTCGCGCATCTCTGGATCTCGGACATCATCCAGCACACCATCTATACTTTTACGCAACGACGAAATCTCTTCCTGTATTTCGGGAGTGATTGCTTTTTCTTTCAACTCTAAAGCTTTAATGCGAATAACTTCGCGGCTGGTTTTTGGCGTATATAGTTTACCGCTATGCGTTATTTTCCGCTCCCTTTGCATCCAGCGATCATCGCCATCGGGCAAGACTACATTGCCGCGCCTCAAATCTGCTGTAGCAGACATATCTATTCCAAGCTTTTCGCCGATAGTCTGCCGCATCTCTTCTAGTTCGCCGTCGCGCCAGCTATTGACTCGGCGGCGGCTGCCATGCGGCCCTTCATGCCGCAATCTATACAGCTGATTCATCCGAAGGATTGTCGCTAAACCCGCCACCGACAATTGGTCAGACACTACCACTAGATTAGGATGTTCCTCATCTTTTTCATCTCTGTTATAGTACCAATCGGCTGGTTCAATAGTCTGGCGGACCGGATGCCTTTCACTCGCTTTACTCAAAAGATGGTCCGACCGTCTCCAATCCCACGCTGTATAAGTATCTAGCTCGTAATCATCATTACGCCTAGAAGACGTCCATGTTTCTACATATTCATGCAATACACGCGCAGGCTGCCCAACCGTAAAATCTGGCAATTCATATCCGTGGGCGTCTCTAGCTTTTCTATACGCTATACGCGAAAATTCTTGCTGAAGACCGCTAATATCGCCTAGTAATTCTGGCGTGACACGGCTTTCTGGATTTAGCCTCTTTGGGCTCATCGTAAGTATACTCCTGTCTCTCGAGCCTTGACTGCTCGTTACCGCCGGCCGGATCGGTCGAAGATAATAAACTTTCAAGGATTAATCCCCCGCATTTTACTGGCGCGGGGGAGACCAGATAAGGCAGCGCGGCGCTAACTCGCCAGTGCTGCATGGATAGGGTCCCGAGTTAGCGGGAAGAGATAACAGTGATACGTGATTATAGGTGGCGAACCACTTCACACGTGCTCAACGTTTTTAGCTCTCTCCAGAGCGAACAAATTTTTCGGCCGAAGCCTACTAAATCCGCTATTTCCCGGGTTACTGCCGGTTCAGCAAGCGACATCAAGGAGAATGGTCAGTCGTATCGGATCAGCTTCTTAAAGCTGTATCCAATCTTTTCGATTTCAGCCTTACTGAGCTGCACCCCGTTGGGGATGCGCCCATTAAGCTTGAAAATCAAAGCGATCTGACCCACCTCCTGAGAGAAGATCCCCCGATGGTACGGGACATCAATTCCCAGAAGGCTAGACACCAGGTCATTCGTGGGCTGGTGCCCAACGAACGACATTGTCTCCCCCTGAACGAGGCCGCGTGCGTCCTCGAGACTAATGTCCTCGAGGACGTATCGGCCAGGCGCGGTCACGATACTCGAGTTGAGCAGCGCGACCGGGTGTTTGTAAAGCGCCATTTCACCTCCTTCAGGTGAGCGTGCGTCCCTCCTGCAAAGCGTTTCCCAGAAGTCCCGGGAAACATCATCTACAGGCGCACGTAAAGCCGCCATTCCAGCCAGGTGTCGCACCCAGCCAGACTACCAGCCTCGACATCTCGAGACCGCTAGTCTGACCAGGGCGATAACCTGCGTTATACTGAACCAGATTCTTCCATTTTAAAGCGCTAGCTTCCCAACGAAAGCTCGTTATGCAGCGCTACGCTGCCCAGGGCTAGCCGTCTAGCAAACCGCTTTCCGTCCAGCCACTGAGCATAATAGCACACTATTTATTATATGTCAATACTATTTTATAATAATTATTAACAGATTAGCATCTAGTCTGGCTAACCTATAGCCGTGCTTTGTACCAGTGCTATTTTTTAGACGCACCATGTTATACTAAACCCATGACCAAACGTATTCTCCTCAAACTCTCTGGCGAGCAGCTTCAGGGCGAGTTCGCCAGCGGCTTTGATCCCAAGCGCGCCCGCTGGATTGCTGGACAAATCAAACCAGCGCTAGAAACTGGCGCCGAAGTCGTCATCATGGTTGGCGGCGGCAATTATGTCCGCGGCAACCAAATCATCGGCCACGGTATTCAACCTGTATCAGCCCATAATATCGGCATGCTCTCTACCCTAATGAACGCCATCGCTCTGGCTGATGTCTTCAACGACGCCAGCTTGCCGACCCGCGCCCTGTCCACCGTCGAAATCAACCAGTTTATCGACCAATACACCTTCCGCCGCGCCCTCAGCCACATTGAAAAGGGCCGCGTGGTCATCGTTGCCTGCGGCACTGGCCGGCCATTCCTGACCACCGATACTGCCGCCCTGAACCTAGCTTTAGAAATGCAGTGCGACGTTGTAATTAAAACAACGAAAGTAGACGGCGTATACGATAAAGATCCTGCCAAATTCCCTGATGCTGCCAAATTTGATCAGCTCAGCTATCACGAAGCCCTGACCAACCCTCATATCACCGTCATGGACAAAGCTGCCATCGGCCTGGCTATGGACGAACATATCCCAGTCATCATCTGCGACCTCCTCACCGACGGTAATATCGCCCGGGCTAGCAGCGGCCAGCCAGTCGGCACGCTGATTTCCTAGCTTATTAAGTATGACACGCCGCGTCCCGACACAAACTATTTACATGAAAATCCGCCGTATTTATCCGGCGGATATATTTTTCAAAGCCCAATTAATCTTTTTTCTTATCTAATTTATCGAGCTTAAACAGGTGCACGATTGCATACACCACAAAGGCCACCGCTAGCAGTGTAATCAGCGAACTGACAAACGCGCCGTAGAGAAATTCAGCTTTGCGACCAGCAATTTCGACGGTAAACGATGCCGCCTGCAAGCCTTTTTGCGAGCCGACAATCAACTGCACTAGCGGATCAATAAACGCTGTCACCAACTTCTTCACTGTATCGCCAGCTGCCGTACCGATCGCTAGACCAACCGCTAGACCAACTATACCCTGTTCGCGGATAAAATTAACGAAACCGCCCATGTGGGTGTCTTTAACTATTGTTTGCGCCAATTTTTTGTCAGCTAGCTTTTTGGAAGCTGATTTTTTGGCTTTTTTGACTGTTTCTGATGGCATTTAGCCTCCTTTAACTGTTTGATTATAACCTGGTTTCTTGTAATAAATCGCTTTTGTATTTATTCCGCAACCTTACAAGCGCTCCGGCGCCGTTATTCCCAAAATCGTCAAACCAGCCTTCAAAATATCCGCGTACACTGCCACCAAACCGACGCGGTGCGCTTCTTTGTCGCTGCCGACAACTTGATTCTTCTCATAGTAACGATTGAACTCCTGTGCCAACTCAAACAGGTAGGCACAGATATGATGCGGCTCCAAGCTCTCGGTGGCACGGTTAACTGCCTCAGCGTATTCGCTCAATTTTCTGACTAACAGCCGATCTTCGTCAAACAATTCCGTCGGGAACGTGACTGCCTGCTCAGATTTTGCCAAAATCCCGCGCGCCCGAGCGTGTGCATATTGTAGGTAGCTACCGGTGTTACCCGTCAAGCTAACCGCATCATTGATGTCAAATACCACGTCGCTACCGATTTTTACCTTCAAAAATTGATAGCGCAGTGCACCTGCCACCACCTCGTCGGTCGGCTCGCCACCAGCTTGGGTGATAGCTTTCTTGAACTCGTTAAACAACCAATCAATGGTAATCACCTCGCCGGTACGCGAACTCATCTTACCAGTCGTTAGCTTGACCAGGCCAGTTGCATAATTAAACAATTTACCTTTCAGTTCTGGAATGGCCAATTCACTAGCCGCGATCACCCCGCGGAAATACGCCGCCTGCTCTTCGCCGTTGACCGTAATCGATAGGTCTAGGTTTGGATAATCTTGGCGCTTCAGCTGAATTAGCCCCATGTCGTGTGCGCCGTACAGCCCGTTGCCGTGCGAACCGATAAACACATTATCAAACGCACCGTATTGGCTACCTTTGAAGATATATGCACCATCTGATTTGGTAAAGACCTCTGGGGTTTTTGCTTTGATCAAGGCCTTGCCCGGCACCTCAGTCTCGCTCTCGACGTAGCGCCGCTCAATCGGCACATTGCCCAGCCGCGCCACATTGGCATCAATTTCATCAAAACTCCAGGCTTTACAAATCTCATACACCTGCTTATACAACGGATCGTCCAACACAAACGATTGCTTGGCTAGCTCGTCGATTTCTGCCCGTGCCTCTGGCGATTCTTTGGCTGCCCGCGCCCCTTCAGCATATGTACGACTCATAAATTCGTTGCGCTTATCAGCCGGAATAGCGTCTAATTTGCTGACATCGCCGTCAATTTCGCGAAGAATCGCCCACATACTCTTACCGACATGCGCACCAACATCGCCGTGATAACTCACCCGGTGCACCGACGCGCCGTCCACCGCCAGCAAATTCGCCATAGTGTCTGCCAAAACCACATTCAAAGCATGGCCAATATGCATAGCTTTAAACGGATTTGAGCAATTCGTTTCAATGACAACCGTTTTTCCTGAACGATTAGTCGCTGGCCGCACCTTCAGCGATTCCAGCACCGCTTGATCGCTCAATTTCACATTGATAAAGCCCGGCCCAGCCACGCTAACCTCGCTAAACTCCTGGCGGCCGCGCAGCTCTTCCGCGATCGCCTCGGCAATCTCGCGCGGGTTTTTACCCAAGGGTTTTGCTAACTGCAGCGCCACGTTCGTTGCAAAGTCGCCAAACTTCGGGTCAGGGCGCGTTAACTGTACATCAACCTGCTGCTGATATAGTTTGTCAATTATTTTCTTCAGTGTAATAACACAATCAATCATAGACCATATTATAACACTTTTTACTACAGTTAATCTTCCGTGCCGTCAAAATCTGGCTGGCGATACACCGATACTGGCGTAATATTACGAGCATGATCCGATTGCAGCACCGCTCGCAACATCGCTGTATCGTCGCTGCTCTCGTCG
>CAJPON010000004.1 GCA_905372275.1 Candidatus Saccharimonadota bacterium | reverse complement strand
CGGCCTCAACCACAGCGAAATTGCTCACCAACTAATCGACGCTGGTGATGGTGGGGAGGTAGTCGGAAATCTCGATAACTTCACTGGCCTCGACGCCAGCGTCGCCCATAAACTAATCGACGCTGGCTACGAATTACAAGTATTGCAATGTGCACATGTCTTTGGTGAATCTACCTCAGAAATAGTTCTTGGTTGTATAGATAAGATAAAACTAGACGCTGATGTAGCGGACGCTGTCCTCGAGCATTTATCAGATTACGGCATGGATACAGCTGCGCAGTGTACTGTATTGTGGGCATGCGCCAATCACTATTCGACCGCGCAAAAAGTTGCTCAGCTTGACTTAGAGGGACTTATTGGTTCAGAAGAGGCGTCTAAGCTACGTGCGCATATTGCCGAACTCAAGCCAGATCTGCAGGGCGTAGAGAAATATAATCCGTATGCTGATGAGGCGGGCGATATGGAACACGTGACATCATCTCGACCAGGGACGAAGTTTCACGAAAGAGCAATCCAAGCCAATCGACGTTTGCGATCTCCCGAGACCGAAGAAGATAGAGAACTTGCAGAGACAATTCAACAAGCTTACGATAAACTACGGGCAGATATAGCGTCGCAGTACGGAGACCAATATTCTCAAGAGATGTTTGGTAAGCGTGGTGACAAGTTAGGCGATATCTGGCCAGCGTATCGTAGACTGGTAGCAGATTATATAGCCGTAATGGACGAGTATGGTCTACCTGAAGCTCTAGAAAGAGCGGCTAAAGCATTCAATCAGGTACTTAGAGTTGATACTAAATATTACGATAAATTGTTTGCCGAGTGGGACGCTAAGCGAATAGGTGAGAAAGAATTTGAAGAAGTATTCCTCGGTCGTGACGGCGTCTATGCGTACGTGGCGCGCCGCGCTCAACTCTACGCGCGCCGCCGCAGGCTTGGTATGAGTAGCCACGCGGCGGGCGGGTCGCTCATGGAGTTCCCTACCTACCTTGTGTATCCGCGAGGGTTCCGCGATGAGCTTGATGATGTAGTGAAAGATGAATATCTGCATCCTCGTATCCAAAATCCAGATGCTGCCCATTACTACGATACTGGATTTACAGGAACGATTCCTGAAGACATTATGAGAGTGCTAGGAGTGTCAGAATCAGACCGTGACAATCAAATTAGACTGCTTAGTGCAAGTGACCGACCAAGAACAGTGCTGGGACTAAAAGGTGACAAGCCAGAAAGAGATCAGATAGTAAATACTATAGAATACCATGTCAAGGACGAAGAGTCGGCAGAGGGTTTGTATCTCACCGAAGATGGCAGGCTGGAACCATATAGCCGACCGACCGAACCTGATGAACGGCTGGCTTTTCGTATGACACAGCTAGCTCTGAGCAGGCATTATTATACTCGCGAGCTAAAAAGCACGGAGCCAGTCAATTTGGGTTACGAGGTGAAGCGCCTAGAAGGCCAACGAGAAATGAGAATCGATGGGGAATATAGCGAGGCGGTGAAAGGCCGGCTGGCTGAATTGTTCTCGAGCCATGATATTGGTGCTGAGCTATTGCAGTCTGCGACATCGCTCAAAATAGCGAACCCAAACGATCCGTATCCTGGTGAGGCGGTTTTTGAGCTATCGGTTGGCGGCGACACCGAGGTGATTGTGAAAAATGTCGTGAAGGCAAAGCAGCAGGGGCCAATCGATGAATTTGAGGCACTTTTATTGCTACGCAAACTTGGTGTTGATGCGCCAAAGCCAATCGCCCGGGTCTTTACAAGCGGACAACAAGGCTTTGTAGTGATGGAAAAGATAAATGGCGATAGCGGACGAACGGTAAAAGATTTCTTTGCAAACAATGCTGTGTCGGAGGCAAATCAGCGAGAGTTGATGGCCGACGCTCTTTCGCGCATGCGAGATATTGCCGAGACCGTACGGCGCGACACCGGGATTGATAAGCCGTGGCGCTTGAAAGACTTTATTATTGAATACAGCAGGGACGGTAATGATCAATACCATATCGCATCAATGCGGCCGATCGACTTTGAGCGCGCAAAAGTCTTTGATCCAGACGATCCTCACAGTATTGAACTTGGCCAGGGGTTAGATGATCTTGTGAGGAATACACAGACAAAATAATTAAGTGGCGTTGTTCATTGTTGCACTGCATAAGTGATGTTGTTGATTTGCGTATTGTAGCGCTTCATCAGGTATGATCGCCTAGCAGTTAGAGTTTCTGTTGAATAATAGGTTACAGGATATCATCATGAGGAAGAAGTTTGATTTTTTTCGCGAGTACGAAAATGCATGCTGCTATTGTCGTAAGACTGATGTTGAAAAGCATTCGTGATATGCAAACACAAAAGCTTACGACTTTATAATAGTGAAATGTAGGATATAATAGAGCAGTGAGTCAAGTTATCCAACCCCTGCCTGGCTACAAAGAAGTCAAACCCTTCGTCTACGCGGGGTTTTTCCCGGTGTCCAACGAAGATTACAATGATCTGAAAGAGGCTATTGAAAAGCTGAGTCTGAGCGATTCAGCGCTGCAGTTTGAGCCGGAGAATTCACCAGTGTTGGGGTATGGTGTGCGGATTGGCTTTTTGGGGCTGCTACACATGGATATCATTCGCGAGCGGCTGGAGCGCGAGTATAATTTGGATCTCATCGTCACCAATCCGAGTACGGATTATCAAGTTAGTTTGACGAACGGCGAGGAGTTGGATATCAAATCGGCCAGCGAACTACCTGACCCAGCGCAGATCAAAGAAATTCGCGAGCCGTGGATTGACGGCGAAATTGTGGTGCCGCAAGATTATATCGGTGCGGTGATTCAGCTGATTGTTGCCAAGCGCGGTCGGCAGAAAAATCTCAGTTACATCGACGAGCGGGCGCTGATTTCTTTTACGGCACCGCTGGCTAATCTGCTGACGGATTTTTATGATCAACTGAAGTCGGTAACCAGTGGCTACGGCTCGTTTAATTATGAGCTAGCGGGGTACCAGCCGGAAGATTTGGTGCGGGTGGATTTTTATGTAGCGGGCGAAATGGTCGATGCGCTGAGCGTGATGTGCCACCGCTCGGAGGCACCAGGTTTGGGTCGCGAAATCGTCAAGAAATTGAAAGACGTGGTGCCGCGCCAGAGCTTTGAAGTGGCATTACAGGCGGCAATCGGCGGCAAATTTATCGCCCGCGAAAACATCGGCGCTTACCGCAAAGATGTCACCGGCTACCTCTACGGCGGCGATGTCAGCCGCAAAAAGAAACTTCTCGCCAAACAAGCTCGCGGCAAAAAGCGTATGAAACGCTTCGGCAAGGTTGACATTCCTAGCGAGGCATTTACAATAATGCTAAGGAGAGATTAGTGCGAGTAGAGGGATTTAAGTCTCAAGGGTGGTTAATTGATAATCTGTATCAGGCGCCGACGTTAGCTGATAAGGACGCACGACCCTATGCTGGTAGCGATATCTCAATTGAAGATGTTCGTATTGATACTTTTCAGCCGACGCAGCGGTATGTTATTGACGCTGGTGTACGCAAGCAAGAGGGTTTAAGAGAGCTTGTCTTGCCGTACGGTGAAGATACACTGTGCATGGAAACTGGCGGAATTGATATTGTTGATGAAGAAAACGCGGGGGGCGGAGTTATGCTCCCACCTATCATTGAGGAGGATTATCATGAAGGATTATTGCTCGTCGACGGTATGCATCGAATAACATTGGCGAGGCGTATGGGTATAAAAATAATTAGAGCTGTAGTTATTAGAGGTGTTGACAGCGACTTTGCTGTCACGAAACGTCGCTTGCCAAACGAATGGAATGAAGTGACAACATTCCCTACACTTGGCGACTTGAAAATTGCTCGTAAACAGGGCTTTGTTCACCGAAATAGGGGTAATGTAGCTGGCGACGGAAGTGCTGCGTATCGTGATTTCTCATCTTTCACTGGCAGAGGTAAAGATGAACGAAAATAATAAACCGATTATTTATATCGACATGGACGGTGTATTGGTGGATTTTGAGTCTGCTCTTACGAAGGTTTCGCCCGAGATGCTTGAGAAGTTTGCGGACGAATACGACAATATCCCGGGCATTTTCGCGCTGATGGATCCGATGCCAGGCGCCCTTGAGGCGGTAGATGCTTTGAAAGAAAAGTACGATCTATATATCTTGTCGTCATCACCATGGGAAAATCCGACAGCGCTGGATGATAAGCTGGCGTGGGTAAAGAAGCACTTTGGCGGCGATGGCCGGGAAAATATTTTCTTTCGCAAAGTCGTATTTTCGTCGGTCAAGCAGCTGAGTCGCGGTGATATTTTGATTGATGACCGGACAACTAAAGGCGCTGCTGAGTTTGTCGGCCGGCATATTCATTTTGGCACTCCCGAATTTCCTGATTGGCAATCGGTGCTGGATGAGTTATTATAAGCAGATATTATGTCAAAGATCGAAAAGCTTATCAGAGAATATCAGCCGAGTGAAGCGGTTCGCCAGCTCATTATTCAAACCAAAATTGTGTTGCTCGTTGGTATATCGGGTGCAGGCAAGGATACGACCAAGCAGCGATTAATGCAGTCGCCGGAGTTTGCTGATATTGTGTCGTATACGACTCGCCAGCCGCGTCAAAATAAAGGTGTATGGGAGCGTGAAGGTATTGATTATAACTATATTGATGAAGCGACTGCCGCTAGGTTGTTGGAAAGTCATGCTTTTGTCGAGGCGAAATTTGTGCACGGTACAGTTTATGGTACTGGCGTCAAGCAGATTCAGGATATTCATGATGCTGGTAAAATTGCGGTTACTGATATTGATGTGCAAGGTGTCGACGAATATAAAAAGCTGTCGCCAGGCGTGGTAGCGATATTTTTGTTACCGCCAAATTATCAAGAATGGCGCCGTCGTCTTAGTGTACGTTATGCTTCGCAGGAAGAATTTGATCGCGAATGGCCGAAGCGTTACAATAGTGCGATTCGTGAAATTACCCATGCGCTTGAAGTGCCGTATTATCATTTCGTCATTAATGATGATATTGATGAGACGGCTCGGATTGTGCGGGCAATCGCTCTAAAGCCAGATGTCTATAACCGTAAAGACGATGAAGCTAGACTGGCGGCGCGAGATTTGCTAGAGCAATTGAAAGCGAGTAGTTAGCACTCGCCTTGCATGAGTGCTAAAAGTGCGCTATAATTAGTTCATGACCGAACGTCAACAGGCGATTTTAGCTGCCATCATTGAGCAATATGCCGAGATTGCGGCGCCAGTTGGCAGCGTGACGCTAGCCAAGTTGTTTGGTGTGTCCAGCGCGACGATTCGCAGCGAAATGGCTAAGCTTGAGGAAATGGGTTTTATTGAGGCGCCGCACACTAGCGCTGGGCGCATTCCCACCGACAAAGGCTATCGCTTTTATGTCAATGGCATCACCGACGCGCAGATGACTGAACTGCCCAGCGGTATCGATCGCAGTGCGAGAGCGATCGAGGCGCACGTTAATTCGCATGTTGATAAGTCGGATCGGGCGATTCGCAGTGCCGTCGATAGCTTGGTAGAACTGACGGGCAACTTTGGTTTCGCATCGTTTGGAGCGCAGCTATACATGAATGGTATGACGCAGCTTTTTTCTCAGCCGGAGTTCGCTGGTGGCGATCACGTGCAGGCGATTGCTAGGCTAATTGATAATATCGAACCATGGCTGGCCGAAGCCGCTCCCAACCAGCCGCTGAATGTATTTATTGGTAGCGAAAACCCGATTGGTAAAGCAAGCGGCGCTACGCTGATTATCAGCAAATTTCGCTCGACGTTTAGCGACAGTAGCTATATTGGCGTCATCGGTCCGACGCGGCAAAACTATCGCCGGACGATGGAACTGGTACGCCGGACGGGCGCCATGCTGGAGGGGATATTATAAGGAGGAAAAAATGACAAAGCAGCACAAAAAACTTGATGAAAGAACCGAGGATTTGCAGCAGCAGCTGGGCGAGTTAACGCTAGATTTGCAGCGGACGCGGGCGGATTTCGAGAATTATCGCAAGCGCGTGGAAGCAGAAAAGCAGGCGGCTCAGGATCTAGGGCAGACTAAGGCGATTATGAAATTATTGCCGGTGATTGATACGATTGAGCGGGCGATCGCTAATGTGCCGGAGGATCTGAAAGATAATCCGTGGGCGAAAGGCGTGGCTGGCTTATCGAAGCAACTCGACAAGCAGCTGAAGGATTTGGGATTAGAAAAAATCGATGCCAAACCTGGCACGCCGTTCAATCCCGAACTTCACCAAGCGGTTCAATTTGACGAAACGGTCGAGGGTGACAAGGAAGTCATAGCTGAGGAACTGCGTGCTGGCTATATCTTGAATGGCGCAGTGGCTCGCGACGCTATGGTCAAAGTTACGCGCCAATAAATCCAGCATTCCCGTACTTATTTCGCTTGCATTGTATCGTCATTAGCTATATAATCATAAGCGTCATCAGGCGTTAAAACAAAAAGAGTTGAGGGATTCAATGAAAAAGAAAATAGTAGGATTATTCATCGCCGCTGTTGTTGCGGTGAATTTTATCGCGCCGCCGGCTGCGCATGCCGGTTCAAAAACCATTCGGCTTCGCAGCGTGGTCAAAAGTTCGCTATCGAAAACCGAACAGAATTCCATCGCCTCAGGAAAAATAACGTTGACCGCTAATGACGCCAATTCGGAGTTCTTGCTGGCATACCAAGGCGGCGGACGCTTGGCTGAGACGGGCAGCGATGCGAGGATTTTGGTAGCGTATTTTGCTGTTGGCGGCTTGCTGGCGGCGCTGGGCGGCTATTTCTTGCTGCGCAGCAAAAAGGGCCGAGCTCTGCTGTTACTAGCGGTTAGCGTTGGCGGGTTGGCGCTTAACAATCAAGCGGCTTCGGCTATCATTGATAGTATCGGCGCAACCGACACGGTGACCGTGCAAGACGGCGAAAGTGTTGAGTATTCGCCACCAAAGATCGACGGCTATGAGTATCTGGGGTATGCCAAGAGACCGGTTTCTGCGTCATCGGCAAATAATAACACAACTCCAAATCCGACACCAACTCCTACGCCTACACCTACACCGACTCCGTCGCCAACCGTCCCGGCAGCAGCTGGCAAATATAATCGCTTAGCTTTTGAAGATAATTTTGACTCAATCAGTACTATCGACACTGGCAATACTGGCGCGCCAGGCTTCAAGTGGTATCCGGCGGGCGTGCACAAGTGGGGCAAGCCCGATACCCAGCCCAACGAGTATTCCGTGAATAATTCGGTGTTGCGGATTGCTCCGACGCACAGTACTTACAACCGTAATTTCATGACGCGCGACCCGAATACGTATGCAGGACAGTCGTTTGAACATGGCTATTACGAAGTGCGGATGCGCGTTGACGCTAATGGCGTGCGCAATGTGCCGCCGGAAAATTCTTCATGGCCGGCATTTTGGGCGCAATCGCATTCCAGGCATCGCAATAACGCCATACCGTCTGCTGAACTTGATATGGTTGAAATCATGCGGCCGGGCGAGATGTTAGGGTCGGCATGGGCGTATTATGATTCAATGGATCAAACTAAAATTATACGCAACCGAGGACATTATACTTCGCAGGCAGGGCTAGATGTGTCGCAATGGCATACATACGGATGTTTATGGACTACCGAAAAAATTGAGTGGTATATTGATGGTAAATTAACTATACGCTACTATTGGGGTGCTACCCGCGATCAGCTAGCGCCGAACGACCCTCGGCAAGACCCGGTGACGCAAGCCGGTGGTCCATCGCCAATTAGTAACCCGCTCGCGATATTTGATTCAGAGACAGCGATGGATGTCATATTGGGCACGGGCAAAACCTGGCCGATGGAAGTTGACTGGGTCCGGATTTGGCAGCTGCCGCAGTAAACTGCCTTTTTGACGCGGAATTCACGGCGACAGTCGCTTTTGTTGCACTTTTGGCTAATTGTCTATAAAATAAGGGCTATCAGCAAGTAGGAGGTTGGAATGAAAAATTGGAAAATCCCAGCAGTCATCGGCGGCGTGGTGTTGCTGCTAATAATGATAGTCGCTGGATCTTATAATAGCATGGTGGCTAGCCGCGAGTCGGTTAATACAGCATGGAGCAAGGTTGAGTCGCAATATCAACGGCGCAGCGATTTAATTCCTAATCTCGTGAACACCGTAAAGGGTGCGGCTAATTTCGAGCAAGAGACATTAACGAAGGTAGTCGAGGCGCGCGCTAAAGCTACGCAAATTAAAGTCGATGCTAATAATCCAGATGATATAGCCAAATTCCAGCAGGCTCAAAGTGAGGTTAGCTCGTCGCTTAGCCGGCTGTTGGCGGTCGCTGAAAATTATCCGCAGCTCAAAGCAACGGAAAACTTTAAAGATTTGCAATCGCAGTTAGAAGGTACAGAAAATCGTATAACGGTGGCGCGCAATGACTTTAATGACGCTGCTAAATCATATAACACGAAGGTTAAATCTTTCCCGACAAATTTGTTAGCGGGCATGTTCGGTTTCAAGGAGCGACCATATTTTGAGTCGGATGCTGGTGCTAATAAAGCTCCGTCGGTTGATTTCAACGCAGCAAATTCAACCAAACAAGAAAACTAGATATGCGTTGGCGAAGCTCTGTTATTAATTTAGTTGGATTGTTGTCATTGGCAGTGTTATTTGGCTGCCTGTTTAATAATACAGCTTTCGCTAAACTAGAAGTGCCAGCTGCGCCGCCGCTTGAACGTCCTATAATTGACCAGACGGAAAGTTTGGCAAATGAAGATATTGACCGCATTGCGCAGCTGATTAATGCTGAGCGCCAGAAAAAATCATTCCAAATTGGCGTGTTGATGATTCCGACGCTTGGCAGTGATGATAGTCTAGAGGAATATAGCCTCAAAGTAGCCCGCCAATGGGGTGTCGGCGACAAGAAAAAGAGTAATGGCGTATTACTGCTTATTGCCAAGAATGACCGTAAAATGCGAATCGAGGTCGGCAATGGTATGGAAGGTTCGTTAACCGATGCGCGAGCTAGTCAAATTATCCGTAACACAATCGCACCAAAGTTTCGCAGCGGCGATTATGCTGGCGGCGTTGAGGCGGGTGTCAAGCGAATTATTGATGCAGCAGAAGGCAGGAATCTATCTGACAATGATATAGATGGAGAGTCAATTATTTCAATGTTATTTATCGTTATTTTTATTACTATCATAGTAATAGCTATCCTGAAAGGTAATGGGAGTAATGGTAGTCGTCGGCGGTATTGGTGGCTTGCTGGAGGTTCAGATAGCAGCTCGTCAGGCAGCAGCTCGTCTGGCGGCAGCTTTGGCGGCGGCGGATTCTCGGGCGGCGGCGCCAGTGGCGGTTGGTAAAACTCGAATTTGCGTATATAATTCTAATCATGCTTAAAATTTTCAAGATAATTTTAGCTATGTTTGTTGTAGTATCGGCTGGAGGCTCATTTGCTAGCGCAGCCAGCTACGCAAACCAAGCGGACATTGATATAATCGCTGCCTCGAACAAGGCTTATGTAGATTTTATAAAAGCAATAAACGACGAGAAATCTGTGGCTGATGGTACGGTTCTTGCTCAGACCGCCGCTGCATCGTCGGCATTCAATAATGTTGCTAGCCATAATTTCTCCTCTAAACTAGGTGTCAAATACATCAAAAAGTCAGCGGAAGTTAAAAAGTATGCTGGAGAAATTAAGGTGTTATTTGACAAGATTGCTGTCGTTTTGCGCGAAAGAGACTATAACGCTGTAAACCAATATTTGGCGCAAACCCGTAACTCTGTCAAAAAATATTCTGCAGCTATCGAAGAGGTGAATAAGGCTGCTAGTGAATCTAATTCTTATGCGGAATATTTTTTCTTGCTGGTGACAATTGCTACAGCGGCTACGGCGGTTGGATCGTTTATTTGGTTTGCTATTAGTAGGAGTAAGCAGTTGAGCCCTAGTCTTTTGGCGGCGCGTAAATCGGTTGCCTTTTCGTCATTAGCTCCGCTGATTGGCGCTGTTATCACGTATGCAACGTTTATACTAGCCAGCAATACTGGCGGTACTTACACGATTGCTTACGGTTTGATTTTGATTGGTTCGGTAGTTTATATTCTTTCAGTTGTGCAATATATTAATCTAGCCAAAAAGACGCCAGCGGTACCGCCAGTCCAGCCGACTACTACAAAATAGACAGTAATGCAAAAATCTAAATTAGCACTCTTGACACCAGAGTGCTAATTATTTATACTGAAATAGTTGGCACTCGTGAATAAAGAGTGCTAAAATGAATATAAGAAAAACCAGATGTGATCGAAACAAGAAAGGGGAATCATATGGGTAAAATTATCGGAATTGACCTCGGTACAACCAACAGCGCCTTTGCGTACATGTTGGCAGGCAAACCAGAGGTTATCGCTAACGCTGAAGGCAACCGCACGACGCCGTCAGTGGTGGCGATTAATAAAAAGGGCGAACGCTTGGTCGGACAAGTGGCTCAGCGTCAGCGCGTGACCAATCCAAAGAACACCATTTACGGGGTGAAGCGTTTAATTGGCCGTAAATTTAACGACAAGGAAGTCCAAAAAGACTTGGATATCATGCCGTACCAAATTGTCAAAAAAGGTACTGGCGTGGCGGTCAAGATGGGCGACAAGGAATACACGCCAGAAGAAGTTTCAGCTATGATCCTCAGCAAAATCAAAGCTGATGCCGAAGCTTTCCTGGGCGAAAAAGTCACCGAAGCGGTTATCACCGTGCCGGCCTACTTTGACGATTCGCAGCGCCAGGCGACCAAAGACGCTGGTAAAATCGCTGGCCTGGAAGTTAAGCGCATCATCAATGAGCCAACGGCTGCTGCTCTGGCGTACGGCCTGGAAAAAGGCAAAAATGACGAAACCATCGTGGTGTTTGACCTTGGTGGCGGCACCTTCGACGTTTCCATCTTGGAGCTCGGTGACGGTGTGTTTGAGGTGAAGGCAACGAATGGTGACACCCACCTGGGCGGCGAGGACTTCGACAATGTCATTGTTAACTATTTCCTGGACGACTTTAAGTCTAAAGAAGGCATCGACCTACGCAAAGACAATGCAGCCATGCAGCGCCTGAAGGACGAAGCTGAAAAGGCTAAAAAGGAATTGTCGACAGTTACTGAATACGAAGTTAACATTCCGTTTATCACCGCTGATGCTGACGGACCAAAGCACTTTGAGCTGAGCCTAACGCGGGCCAAGTTGGAAGATTTGGTGAAAGATTTGCTGGATCGGTTGGACGTACCAGTCGAAAAAGCACTCAAAGACGCTAAATTATCCAAATCTGATGTCAATGAAATCGTCATGGTTGGCGGTATGACTCGGATGCCAGCGGTGGTTGAGCGGGTGAAGAAGCTGTTCGGTAAAGACCCAATGCAGGGTGTTAATCCAGACGAAGTGGTGGCAGTTGGTGCGGCTATTCAGGGTGGTGTGCTGGCCGGCGATGTCAAAGACGTGCTGCTGCTGGACGTAACGCCATTGTCTCTTGGTATTGAGACAATGGGTGGCGTGTCGACCAAGCTGATCGAGCGTAATACCACCGTACCGACCAGCAAGAGCGAAGTATTCTCGACGGCAGCGGATAACCAGCCGCAAGTGGAGATTCACGTCTTGCAAGGTGAGCGTGAATTCGCCAATGACAATAAGAGCTTGGGACGCTTTGTGCTTGACGGTATCGCGCCAGCACCGCGCGGCGTGCCGCAGATTGAAGTGACGTTTAATATCGATGCCAATGGTATCCTTAATGTTACTGCCAAGGACAAAGGCACTGGCAAGGAGCAATCAATTACCATCCAAAACTCAGGCAACATGAGCAAGGAAGATATCGAAAAAGCCCAAAAAGAAGCTGAAATGCACGCTGACGAGGACAAGAAAAAACGTGAAACCGTTGACGCTAAAAACCAGTTAGAAAACGCCATCTACCAGGCAAAGAAAATGCCGGATGAGTTCAAGGATAAGATTTCTGATGACGACAAGAAAGCGATTGACGAAGCGGTCAAAGAAGCAGAAAAGCACAAGGACGCTGCTGACAAGGATGAACTAGAGGCGGCAGCCAAGGCTCTGCAGGACGCCATCATGCCAATCGGTGCCAAAATGTACCAGCAAGCTGCCGAAGACAAAAAGGCTGATGAGTCGAAGGACGACAAAAAGTCTGACAAGGACGAACCAGTCGAAGGCGAGGTGGTTGACGAGAAATAGTAGAGTCTAATATGGATTAATATAATACCCCGAGTCTCTGGGGTATTATATTTTTCGTTGGACGATACAGTTGAGCGGTGGAATTTCGGTAGTTGGCGGCGCGCGATAGACTAAGGCGAGGCTCTGAAAGGCGAGCAAAAACGTTATTGCTACTATAGTTCGGTGTCTCTTTCGAAAATTTCTCCATGAAAAAGCCCTCCCGTGCTATACTAAAATTAGCATAAGGGGAATTAAGCATGGAATTAATTTTTCTGTTAGTGATTGTCATCGTGATAATTAAGGTGGCGCAGAGAGGTAATAATCGACTACCTCGTCAATCCGAGGATTACCGGCGCGGTTACTGGGACGGCGTGTGCGATGCACAGAATGGCCGTGCGAAAATTGAAGGTAGCGACGGTCAGGTCAAACTTATTACCGAGAATCAGGCTGCAGCTTCACAATTTGCTGGTTTTGTAGTAACTCGCAACGAATCGAACGAGCCTGATGTAGTATTGCCTACTAATGCTGTGCCAATTGAAGAAGATACAAATATTCCTGACGAAAAGACGCAGATTGTCAAGTGGCTATCTCCAGCCAGTAATAAAGATAAAGAGAAAAATCGTCAAACTACCATCAATGTGGCGCTCTATACGGCATCATTATTGCTAACCGTTGGTATATTATTGTTGGCGCAAACGATTGAACTTTCGGCGCAGCTCAGGTTTGGTTTGGTGTGGTTGTTTATTTTTGTCTATTATGTCATTGGCCAGGTGTTGTACGCTAGATTGCCGATCTTAAAGCCAGCCTCAACGGCGTTTATTGGTACGGCGCTGGCTGCTGTGCCGATCGGCGGCTGGAGCATGCATCTGCTTTTAGGGATTGATCCGGCATTGTGCTGGCTTATCACCTCCTTCATCGGCACTTTCTTATGCGTTGATGCTACGGTCAGACTCAATAGCCAACCGCTTGCCTATATTTCGCTGCTGTCGATGTTCACGATGACCACCAGCTTGCCGGCTGTTATGCATGCTCAGTTGGTGTGGTATTATGCTGCGGTGCTATTGTTCGGATGCCTGATGACCTTGGCTGCGTATTTTTCTAGTCGTTTTCCGCGCCAATTCACCGAGCCGTTGACACTGGTTAATCCGTTTATCGTCCCGTCCACTTTGCTTCTCGCTATCGGTTCGTCGGTGCATATGGGAACGCTTGACGTCAGTATGCTGCTGCTCATCAGCGTTATATATTATTTTACTGTGGCTATTGTCGAGAAATCAAAAAAGATGCGCACGTATGAACTAACGACGGCGCGCGTGCTGTTGATGGCGATGACTGTTAGTTTTGCGCTGTACTTATCGAATAACGACAGGCTGGTTACGGGTGTAGCGCTGGGGGTAGCGGCGCTTGGCAATATGGTTTGGTCTATTGGGTCGATGTATATCCAAAAGCAGCCCGACAAGCAGCACGAAATAGTACTGTGGATTAGTTTCGTTGCGTCGCTGGCTGCTTTTTTGGTTATAGCTGGCGTCGAAAGTCCGCTAAGAGATATGATCATATTTATCCTGCTAAGTATGATATCGGCAGTGAGTTTTATGGCGCTTGCATTGCTGCGCCGCGCCCGTTTTGGCGGTATGGTAGTAATGTCTGGAATTTTGTTAGTTCCGGCTGGCGTCAGGCTATTTAGCCTCGACCCCATAACAGCCCTGCACGCGCATTACTCTATCTTTATGCTTATGGCTTTCCTGCCGGTTGTTTGCCGATTATTAGTTTTGAAACGTCCAAATATTACTAAAAGTCAAGCAATACTAGTGTACGGCGCTGCGGCCGCTTGGTGGTTAATGACGGTGTTTATAGCCTTAGCTTTTTTGACTGCTTATCCAGCGGAAGAAGGTTTGCTGTATCTGTCAGATTCGGTGGCGGTTGCTGCTATCATCATGGGTATCGCTGCGTGGCGTGAGAAAACTTACGGTTTAGTGGTTGGTATTCATGCCTCTTTTCTGGCGATAGTGTTGCTGCTGGCTTCTTATTTCAAGCTGGCTGGCGAAAATCTTGCTATTTTGATGGCGTGGTTGAACGGCTTGTCATTGCTGTTATTAGTAGAGTGGCTGTACAATTACCGCAAAGAGGCGGCGGTTAAGTGCCGCGAATTGTTGTTATATTCTGCCATTGGAGCGGCTGGCCTGATTGTCTTTTCGTCTATTCATCCAGCGGTTTGGCTGCCATTAGTAGCGCTGCTGTATTATGCGTTTTATCGGCGGCGTGGGGATGGTTATCTGGGCGGAGCATACTTGGCGACAATTGCTTTGGTGTTGCTGTTCTTGCATTGGTTGAGCGTACCGCTAAGCGACAATTTCACCATCACTGCTTGGGTGGCGCTCGTTGGCTTCGGGGTAGTATATTGGTCATTAGCGATGGATAAGCGAGCGTCAATCGCTAGCGATATGACTCTATTGGCTGCTACGGTACCAGCGGTGATATTACCGATGATAAATTTGTCGACGGCATATGAATTGCCGTTCAAAATCTTGGGCTGGTTGGCAGCTGTCGCGGCACTTTATATGGTAGTGTATGCCAAGCGATATTGGTGGTTGATGGCAGCAATGGCACATCCAAGTTTGGTGTTGTTATTCTACTTAACTGCACAATGGCTCGGCGTTAAGCTTGAGTTTATGTCGATCGTCTCGCTGGTTATCTTTGTGGTGTTTTATGGCGTCGCCGTGGCTATGCGAACCAAGAAATTATCAGTTTATTGGTATTATGCATCATTTTGGAGCGCTATCGGCTGGTCGATGACTTTACTGCTGATGGCCATGCCAGCCAGTGTCGCAACCGAGGCGGTGCTGCTAGTAACACTAACGTGGGCGGTCAATGGCAGCGCCCTAATAGCTGAGGGGTTGCCGAAGAAGAATATTTTGCACTTCGATTCGGGCATCCTTTTGGTACTGTGCGGTATTTTATTTGCTATTCATATGCTAATTGCGCCTGTTCACGACATAGTGGTGCCATACCTGTGTTCAGCAGCAATTCTTTCAGGGGCGGTGATGTCGTGGCGCTGGCTAGGGTATGCTCATATATATACCATTGCGCATTTGGTGCTGGCGCTCGCTGTGTTCAGCTTATCGACCCTTGTCCTGGCGCTAGCGGGTGATAATGCCATGGAAATATTGTTCCTGGCCGAGCATTCGCTGATGGTTATCATTGGCTTGGTGCTCGGCAGGCGGCTGATTACTATCTGGGGCGCTGTCGGCGTGACGTTGGCTTTAATTTACTTGCTGTCAGGCTATGCTTATGCGCTGGCTATTTTGGCCGGACTATCGATTATCACGGCAGTGGTGGTTGTGGTAGCTAGAGGACAGAGAAATAAGCAGAAAAAAGTTGCAAAGAAATAGAGCCCGACTCTGACAGTGAGGTAATAATCTATACACAGAGACGTTGTTGGTCAGGTTTGATGAGTAAGTATAAAGTCCGAAAAGATAGCGTCTTTCTTTTAGATTAAAGTATATTTTCTAGCTTCAACAATTTAATTTTCTTTTCAATTCCGCTAGCATACCCCGTCAGTTTACCATTACTGCCGACAACCCGATGGCACGGTACGAAAATTGAAATTGGATTGCGCCCGACTGCTCCGCCGACGGCTCGTGCTGACATTTTGGCGATACCGCGTTTCTTGGCGATATTTTTAGCAATTTCTCCGTAGGTAGTGCGCTCGCCGTACGGTATGGTTTGCAAGATACGCCAGACTTCCAACTGAAAAGGCGTTCCATCAAGCTGTATTGGCGGGATTTCTCCAGGATTTTTGCCAGCGAAATACGCATCAAGCCAGCGCATTGCCTTGGTGAAAATCGGTAAATCAGAATTTGCGGTATTCTCGCCTAGCTTAGCGCCAAAATGTTTTTGCCTAGCGAACCACAGTCCAGTGATAGCGCTGCCATTGCTTGCTATGGTAATTTCGTCTAGCGGCGATTGGTATTTACAAAAGAAATTACTCATAATAAACGTATTTTAACACAGTAACTCCGTCCGGTATTGTATAATAAATTATATGATATTAGAGGTGAGCTTGCAGACGGCGGATGATTTGGTACAGTTTGGCGCGAAGCTTGGCGGCTTATTGCATGGCGGCGAGACGCTCGAACTTGTCGGCGATATTGGCGCTGGCAAAACTACACTGACCAAGGGATTGGCGCGCGGCTTGCAGATTGACGACGAGGTTCAGAGTCCGACGTTTACGATTAGCCGCAATTACGAGGCTGCGGACGGCTTGCGGTTGGCTCATTATGATTTTTATCGCTTACCAGATGCTGGTATTATGAAAATGGAACTTGATGAAGCGATTCACGATTCGCATACAATTACTGTGATTGAGTGGAGCGATGTAGTAAATAACGTACTGCCAACGGACGTATTACAGATCGTCATCCAGGTGCAGCCTGATGATAGTCGTAAGCTAACTTTGAAGAGCAGCGGTGAAAAATCGCGTCGAATTGTGGAGAAATTGCGATGATTGTATTATGGAATAGCGCTGAAATGACGGTGCAATTAACGCTAATTGATGGTGACAAACGAACCGACTACGAATGGGCGGCTGAACGCAATCTCGCGCGCGACATGCTAGCTTATTTGCGCGACCGATTAGCAGAGAATGGGGCCAGTTTTGCTGATATCTCGGGCATTGGCGTATTTCGCGGTCCAGGGAGTTTCACTGGTTTGAGGATTGGTCTGGCGGTGTTGAATACGATAGCGCACGAACAACGTATTCCGATCGTTGGAGTTACCGGCGATGCTTGGCGTGAAGAATGCTTGGATCGGCTGCAGAATGGCCGCAATGATGAAATAGTTCTGCCTGAATATGGCGCTGAGGCTCGCATCACCAAACCGCGTAAATAGTTGCTTATTTTGTTATAAACGCGGTACAATGGTAATGTCTACGAATGTGACATTGATAAGTTTAATTTTGATAATTTTGCGGTTTTTTCTTGACGTGTTGACTAATTACCGCGAAAGAAAGGAAAAATATGGTTGAGGGAATTATTGCCGCGATTGTTGGTATTATTGCTGGCGTGGGCGGTAAAGTGGTATATGATCGCCAACAAGAGACCAAGAGCAAAAATACGGCTGAGCAGGTCATAGCGCAAGCTGAGCGCAAAGCTAGCGATATCGTACTCAAAGCTAAAGATGAAGCGCTGCGAATCGAGAAAGAGCGCCGCAAAGAGCTTCAAAAAACCGAGAATCGTCTGGCGGACCGTGAGGAGTCGCTTGACAAGAAACTTGACCAGCTTGATAAACGCAGTGAAAAATTACGCAAGCAAGAAGACGAAGTTGAAGAGTTGAAGAATGAGATCCGTGACATCCGTACGCGTCAGCAGGAAAAGCTTGAGAAAATTGCTGGCCTCAAGAAGAAAGATGCCGCTGATAAGTTGATGAAGATGACTGAACGCGACATCAAGGGTGATCTACTAAATCTGGTTGCCAAAATGCAGCAAGACGTCGAAGCTGACGCCGAGGAGCGGGCGCAAACTATCCTCGTCGAAACAATGGAACGCATGGCTAGCGAGGTAACTGCTGAGCGCACGGTCACTGCGGTTAAACTGCCAGACGACGACATGAAAGGCCGGATTATCGGCAAAGAAGGCCGTAATATTCAAGCGATGCAGCGCGTTACTGGCGTGGACTTTTTGGTTGATGATACGCCAGGCATGGTAGTTCTATCGAGCTTTGATCCAATTCGCCGCCAGGTAGCGCGTCTCGGTCTCGAGATGTTAATGAAAGACGGACGTATTCACCCAGGGCGTATTGAAGAAGTCTTTGCGAAAGCTGAAAAGCAAATCGACAAGGAAACCCAGCGTGCTGGCGAAGATGCGGCGCGCGAAGTTGGCGTTACCGGTATCCCGCGCGATTTGTTAAAGCTACTTGGCGAGCTGAAGTTTCGAACTAGCTATGGTCAAAATGTTCTTAAGCATTCGACTGAAATGGCGCATATGGCTGGTATGATTGCTAGCGAGATTGGCGCTGATGTCCGCACCTCCAAAATAGCGACGTTGTTGCATGATATGGGCAAGGCAGTTACCCACAAAATTGAAGGCAAGCATCACCACATCGGTGCTGAGCTGGCTCGCAAAGCTGGCCTGAGCGAGGGTATCTGTCATGCGATTGAGGCTCATCACGACGACATTGAAGCGACTACGCCAGAGGCCATCGTCGTTCGTATTTGCGATGCGATCAGTGCCGCTCGGCCGGGTGCGCGTAATATCTCTGCTGAGAATTTCGCTGAGCGCATGCGCGATCTCGAAAATGTTGCGACTAGTTTCCAAGGAATCGAGAAAGCGTACGCCATAAGCGCCGGCCGCGAGATTCGCGTGATTGTCACGCCAGAGAAAATCGATGATCTTAGTGCTATCAAACTAGCACGCGATATCGCGACTAAGATTGAGTCAACTATGCAGTATCCTGGAACTATCAAGGTGAATGTTATCCGTGAAACGCGTGCGGTTGAGTTCGCCAAATAACCACTTTTTATCTGCCTGCAATTTATAATCAAAATACTCTACTGTACGACAATGTATGACAACTGGTAGAGTATTTTATTGTTCGACTTGACCGAGCAGTTTGCCTGTGATGACTATGCGGCCAGCGTCGGAGCCGCCAAGTTCGCAGCTGTATAGAGTCAATTTTGCTTCTTGGGACGGAGCTTCGATTTCAGTCTGGTCTGGTTTGACATCAAATATTTTAGTGATTTCGTACGCATAGCGAGCACCTTCGTAATCGACTACAATGTTATCGCCTAGTTTCATCTTATCAATGTTATAAAAAGGCGATTTCTCAACAGTACCCTGCGGTGTTGGCTGGATACTGAAGCGGTGGGCAGCAATAATGAAATTACCGCCATCTTTGGGATTGCCATGGTTTGGTTGCCGCCATTCAGCACCGCGATCGAGTGCGGTACGGCCTTTGTCATAGTGAATATTGACGCCGATGCGCGGTATAACAATGCGGTTCTCGCCGATTTTGGCTTTTGGCAGCGATTTAATATCAATCGGCTTGGTGAAAATCAGAGGTGCCACTGACGGCGATAAGGTCAGCATCATAAAATACACGCCAGTGCTAATCAGGCATATCGCCACTGCAAAAATAGCATATGGGCGGTGGTGCTTTTTTTGTTTGATCGAGAGCAACTAACCTCCTAAAACGATTATTCGTTAGTAGTATAACATAATTATTTTGATATGAAAAACACCTCTTGACAAAGAAAAGGCGTTTTCGCTTTGTTAGAAGTAAAGCCTACAGTTTTATTTATTCGCTAAATGGCTGCGCTAGCGTCAATGATTGGTCAGCTTCGGCGATACGTAATAACTCGTTATATTTAGCGACACGATCGGTTCGCGATAGCGATCCAGTTTTAATCTGGCCGCAACCCAGGCCAACGGCCAAGTGGCTGATTGTCGTGTCTTCGGTTTCGCCAGAGCGATGGCTCATGACGGTGCGCCAACCAGCATTTTGCGCCATTTTAACAGCTTGAATAGTCTCGGTTAGTGAGCCGATTTGATTTGGTTTAACTAGCAGTGCGTTGGCAGTTTGTTCAGTGATAGCTCGCTCAATCAGCGAGGTGTTCGTGACAAGCAAATCGTCGCCGACTAGCTGGATGCGGTCGCCGAGCCGTTCGCGTAGCAGCTTCCAGCCGTCCCAATCATTTTCGGCTAGACCATCCTCGATTGAAATAATTGGAAATTCATTTGTCAAGGCTTCTAGCCAATCAACCATTTCACTGCTTGATAGCGACTTACCTTCGCACTTGAGTTCGTAGCGTCCGTCTTGATAGAATTCGCTTGACGCAGCATCCATCGCAAAGACAACGTCGCGGCCGAGTTCGTAGCCGGCGTTTTGAATGGCTTCGGATAATAAGGCTAGCGCTTCGCGATTGCCGTTGCGGACGCGCGGTGCGTAGCCGCCTTCATCGCCGACAGTAGTTGGATAATCATAATTTTTTAGTACTTTGGCTAGCGCATGAAAGATCTCGGTGCCCATTTTGAGTGTGTATGCAAAAGTCTGCGCACCTTTACAAATGATCATAAATTCCTGAATATCGGTAGCGAAAGCTGCGTGAGCACCGCCATTGAGTACGTTCATCATCGGTAATGGTAGAACAGGTGCGCTGCTGGTCATTTCTGCGACGTAGCGCCATAGCGGCTGATTCT
Organism: Candidatus Saccharimonadota bacterium; assembly: GCA_905372275.1. Taxonomy (GTDB): domain Bacteria; phylum Patescibacteriota; class Saccharimonadia; order Saccharimonadales; family Saccharimonadaceae; genus Saccharimonas. The sequence continues at coordinate 86,047 of CAJPON010000004.1, read as the reverse complement.
TAGCGCTGGCGGCAGCTTTAGCAGCGGCTAGGCTAACGCTGAGAATGGCGTTAGCGCCAAGCTTGGATTTATTATCGGTGCCGTCTAAGTCGAGCATTATTTGGTCGAGAGCAGCTTGGTCGCTGGCGTTGTGTCCGACTAGCGCTGGTGCAATGACTTCGTTAACATTGCGGACTGCTTGGTAAACAGCCTTACCCGACCAGTCAATGCCACCGTCACGCAACTCAAGCGCTTCAGCCGAGCCAGTGCTAGCACCGCTCGGTACAGCAGCACGGCCAAGCGTACCGTTACTTAAAATAACGTCTGCTTCAACGGTTGGGTTGCCGCGGCTGTCGAGGATTTGTCTTGCTTTGATTGATTGAATTGTGAAATCGTTCATAGTTATATTATAGCATTTAATGCAGAAGACTAGACTGTTTGAAGTCTCGCAGATAAAATATTCCAGACAACTCGATTTTCGCGGTATAATGAATTTATGGAAGTGCAAAAACAGGGAATTTTAGTTATTAGCCGCCACACAGAGAGCGAGTGGAATTTATTAGGTAAGTGGACTGGCTGGACAGATGTCAATTTGACAGAAAAAGGCATGCGCGAAGCCGAGCAGCTTGGTGAAATTATTCGCGATATTCACTTTGATGCCGCTTATACTAGCGAGCTCAAACGTACGCAGCAGACTTGCGATGGAATTCTGCGCGGTAAGGGCGACCAGGCGGATCTTGAACGGATTATCGCCAAACCGCTTAACGAGCGCGATTACGGCGACTTAACCGGCAAAAACAAGTGGGAAGTCAAAGACGAGATTGGCAGTGAGGCATTTCAGGGAATTCGCCGCGGCTGGGATTATCCAGTACCAGGTGGCGAGACACTCAAAGATGTTTATGCGCGGGCAATTCCGTACTTTCAAAACGAAATCTTGCCGCGTCTGCAAAGAGGCGAAAATATACTGCTCGTTTCGCACGGTAACACTATTCGCGCGCTGATGAAGTATCTCGACCAGATTCCTGATGAAGAGATTGGCAAAGTAGAAATGCCGTTTGGCACACTGCTCGTCTATAAATTTGATACTGGTCATCAATTGCCGCTGGATAAGCAAACTCGTACGATAGACATCATTCCGCCGAAGGCTTAAATTACCAAATTTCTTTATGCGGTACGCGTAAGATTTTGGCTAACGTATATTGGATAAGCCAATAAACAGCTGATATCACTAAGCAGAAATTGCCGACAATAGTCATAACTTGGTGCGGTAGTTTAGGAATTGTCGGCGCAAAGAGCAGCAGAATGACCGGCAGAACCGTCAATATTAATTTAATGCAAATTATCAGTTTGTACGACAAGTTTAATTTCCATTTTTTTGCTGGTTGTTGTTTTGGCGGGCGGGTATTGGCGGCTATCACGTTGGCTGCCGAATGCGTGATTTTAGCGCCAGTCTTGCCGATTTTCTTTGGTAATCCTATCAGCGTGATTATTGACATAACAATAATTGCAGCTGTAATGGCAATAGAGACGATGGCAATGAAAGGGGCGGCGTCGCTATAGCACCCAGAGTGGCTCACGACGGGGCGAGGCGCTTGGCGTTCTGGTAGAAAAATCTTTTGTATAGCTTCTGATTGGAATAACGGATATAGTAATATAATTGCCGTCCACGTCCACTGCAAAAATACTGACAAATACCCTAATGTGCCAAAAATATTAACGACTATGCGGCGGCGCGAGTGTTGTTTGCTTTTCATATAGTTATGATAGCATGAGGAGTATAGGAGGGCAAAACAGAATAATAACAAAACCTGCCGCTTGTTGGCAGGTTCATGATTCAAATGGTCGGGGTGAAAGGACTCAAACCTTCGACCTCACGGTCCCAAACCGCGCGCGCTATCAACTGCGCCACACCCCGATAGATGTGCAAAGCTATTATATATTATTTTGCGAGTTTTTCCTAGTCGTAATATAATCAAAGCATGAAAATATTATTTTGGAAGCATAGTAATGACTATGACAAGGTTTATAGGTGGCTGATAATTGCTGTGCCAGTAGTAGCGGCAGCTCTTAGTTTATGGATTGGCTTGCGGCAGAGCGTTTGGTTTGATGAAGCATATTCGATAATGGTAGCCAAGCGGTCTGCCAGCGAGATTATTCGGCTGTCGGCACTTGATACTCATCCGCCGCTGTATTATCTCATTCTGAAAATTTGGGCGAATGTTTTTGGCTGGAGCGAACTGGCATTGCGCTCGCTAAGCGTGATCTTTTATGGAGCCTCAATTGCGGTAGCTGGTTGTTTTATTAAAAAGCATTTTAATGCGCGAGCAGCCATTTATGTGTTAACGATGTTGCTCCTGGCGCCATTATTAATGCGCTACGGTTTCGAAATTCGCATGTACGCTATGGCGTCGTTAATCGGCGTAGCGGCGACGGCAATGTTGGTACGGGCACACTCTAGCAAGCGGTGGACTGACTGGCTTATCTATGGAGTGCTAGTGGCACTCGGTATGTACACGCTATACTACTTGGCGCTTTTGTGGCTGGCTCATCTAGCCTGGCTAGTCGCGATGGATGCTGGTAAGCTGCGTAAGTCTTCATGGAAAGAGTGTCGTTGGATAGGAGCTTATACATTTAGCCTGTTGCTGTTTCTCCCGTGGCTGTCGTCTTTTTTGAAGCAGGTTGGCAATGGTGCGCTCGCGCCAATTGGACAGCCAATGAATCTCGAGCAGTTAGTTGGTATTGTTTCGTTTAATACAATATACCAGCCGCTTTGGCAACTGGGTGTGATTGCCTCAATATTGGTGCTGGCGATAATTTTTGTATCTGTCCGCTCGATTGTCATTACTTTTCATATTAAGAAAAAAAACGATATTTTGTGGTTATTAGTTAGTTATATTAGCGTGCCGATAATATTATTGATGGTAATTTCTCTGCATAAACCGATGTATGTCGAGCGTTATCTGGCGCACGTTGCGATTGGCTTAGTTATGCTCGTGGGAGCTAGTCTGGCGCTGTCGACCGAACGCGAGAATCGTGAAGTTTGGCGAATAGCTTCACCGTTAGTTCTGCTGGTAATTCTGGCGGTCGGGGCAACTAACCTCAGCCAGGTTGGTAATTATAACTTTCAACGTATGCAAAAGCCAAACGTCAACTCTGTTGCTTCTATAGTTAAATGTAGCGAAAACGATATGGTGTTAGCGGCCGATCCGTATGTGGCGATTGAGCTAGATTATTATCTACCGAATTGCCAGATATACTTTGCTAGTAGCGACCAACATCTTGGCGGCGGTTATGCTCCGCTAGATGGCAATAGCCGCCAAGTTGCCGACACGAAAAAAACATTTACCCGCGCAAAGAATATCTATAATGTCTACTATAGCGATATGAAAGCTAGTCTGCTAGGTAACTATCGCGAGGTCGAAACGATCGATCTATCACCGCTAAAAATCACTAAGTTTAACGCGGAATAATCTTCATCAAAAATTTGGTTCGCACTGCTAGGTAAATAATTGCAATTACCAAAATCGATAGCGCGAGGTTTTGAGGAACCTCGGCTAGACGGTCAAAAGAATTAAAATAACTAGCCGGCGCGCCATATTGCGGATTGACTATCAGATGCGCTCCCATGACTACGAAGGCATGAATTGAATAAACGTAAAGCGAATTAGTCCCAAACGGAATAAGTAACCAGCCGAGATAGCGTTTAATTTGTTTTTCAAAACGCTGGAAAATCATAAAAAACCCAATAAACCAGAGCAGCGACATAGCTACGCGCGCTGGCGTCAGAGCTAGCTTATCGAAGCTAGCCGCTAGAATAGGGCGAAAATTATTAATAGCTGTCGAAAGATTATCGTTTAAGGCTGGCGCGAAAAACTCGGCAAAAACATTGGCGATGAAAGTGATGATAAACACGGTAAAGATGACAGTTTTAGTACGGCGCCGCGTTTTGGCGGACAAACTATTCCACCATGATTTAATTTGCGGCGAGTAAAATCCTAGCGTGAAGGCGATGAAAAAAATAAATTGCCAAGTAAATGGCTGAGTGAATTCGTTAACCGGCTTTGGCGTTAGCAGCCAAACTAGAGTACTGATGGCTAGAACGATGTACCATTTGCCGCGGCGCAGTAGCCAAAGCGCAGCTGGTGTTAGCGCCAAAAATATCGCATATAGACGCAAGTAATCGGCCCAGCCGTAGAATTCTTGCAAAGTAACTATTCTCCAAAATAAACTAAAGATATTGCTATCTAGCGGAGGCAAAGGCGACTTGACGCCGTCGTTGCCAACAAAATGCCAGCCGATCGCAATCGATAATATTGTAATGATGATACTGGTCAGATATAGCATGAAGCTTCGCCGCCAGATCAATTTAGCAGCGTATCTAAACGAACGCTCTGTTAATTTAGCACCGCGGACAATGCCTAATACTAATCCAGAAATAATAAAGAATCCTTCGGCGGCAGTAACGTATAATCTGCTGTCGCCGCTGATGAACACGAGGCCGTTTGGAAAATAACTCAAATGATCAAGTATGATTATCACCAAAAACCAGCCTCTCATTAAATCTAGGCTGACAATACGATTAATTTTTGGTTTTTTTACAGCGCTCATTTTGGTCACTTCTACCAGTATAGCAGGTCCAATATGAGGATAGTGTTAAAAGTAGTGGCTAGCGCGGGCGTTTTTTGGCGATATTACGAGCCTGTTCAGTGTACTTGTCTTCAAGCGGGTCTAAAACGACGACGCCGTATTTACGGATTATAGCTTGCGAAACCATCCAATCGGCAATGTGCGGATTCTTTGGCAAGAGCGGACCGTGCAAATAGGTACCGATAACGTTACGATAACGGGCGCCTTCACGGCCATCAATATTATTGTTGCCTACACCCTTGATGACGTCGCCGAGCGCTGTGGTATTTTGGCCAAGCGTAGTTAGCCCGGAGTGATTCTCGTAACCGATAATTTCACCGAACTCTGGACTTTTGACGATAATATTACCAACAATACGCTCGTCACCACCAATTGTCTCTAGGTCAAGAATACCGATACCAGGAATTATGTCGCTGTCTTTGGTAGTAAACGAGCGGCCGAATAGTTGGTATAAACCGCAGATAACTAACATTGGTAAATCATCGTCAGCTAATCGTTTGAGCTGAGGGGTAATCTTTTGCAGGTCGTCGCTAATTCGTAATTGTCCGGAGTCCTGTCCACCACCACCGACGATTAAATCAACATCGTCTGGAAAAATATCGCCAACGTTGTATTCAATTAGTTTGGTAGCAAAACCACGCCATTCTAGCCGCCGCTTGAGAGTCAGAACATTGCCCCAGTCGCCGTAAATGTTCATATCGCGCGGATAAAGTTGCAAGATAGTGATAGATTGCGGTTGCTTTTTCATCGGATTTCCTCCACGTCGGTATAGCGGGCTAGTAGTCGTCGTAGTGCTAACATTGCGGTGTAGCTACAATAAATGCGCTTTGGCTGGCGAGTGTGTTTAGTGATGAGCTGGCGCAGCGCAACCGTCAGGTCAGTATCGACAAAATCGATAGGTACTTCGTCATATTCTAGTCGCAGGGCCATGTCATAGGCGCGGACGCCAGATACAGCAGTGACGCCTTGTTGTTGTAAGCTATCGAAATCGACATCCCAGAGCCAGCTCATATCGCGGCCATCTGCGTAAGCATCGTTGATAGCTATCATAGTGGCGTAGTTTGCTGGGTTGAACGAAGCTAGGGCCAAACGGAAGCCGGCCGGATTTTTGACCAATACTAGCTCGCAGGGTTGTCCATCTATTATTAATTGCTCGCCGCGGCCAAAAGCTGGCTTAATACCTGATAGCGCTTCGAGCATAGAATCAACATTTAGATTATTACCGAGAATTGCGCGCACTAAAGCAACAGCACCGGTGGCATTTTGAAGATTGTAGATGCCACGCAGATTTAGATTCACCGAGTGATCGCTGCCGTTGAAGCCGATAACGGCGTGCTGGTCTTTAAACTCTTCAAGACTGGTGTCGTCAGCGTACAATTTAGCCGCATTTTGCTCGTTACTACGTAGAGAATCATCAGAAGGGAAAGTCTGCGAATATTTTGGGTTAACGCCAAAACTTCGCAGCGGTGATTTAATATCGTTTACAAAATCAGGACTACTTAATCGCGGGTCGTCGCGGTTAAGGACTACGCACTTTGTTGTGTTTATTGCAACATTGTGAAGGAGTTTGGCGGTATTATCAATTTCGCCGAAGCGGTCGAGTTGGTCGCGCATAACGTTGAGCAGCAAACAGTAGTTTGGCTTGATTGCTTTTACAAAGTGAACAGCATAGGCTTCGTCGAGTTCAAGCACGGCAATATCAGCATCAATTCGTCCGTGCAAATCAACTTCGCCTAATAGCGCTGCTGCCACGCCGCGCGTGAAGTTGCTGCCAGTACGGTTGGTGAATACTTTCAGGCCTTGGCTTTCTAGTAATTCGACAACAATTTTGGTGGTAGTGGTTTTGCCATTAGTGCCGCTGATTAGTGCTACGCCCATTGGTAGTTGCTGTAATGTGCGGCTAACAAAATCTGAGTCGATTTTTTCAATTACCAAGCCTGGTAAGGCTGAGCCGCTACCGCCGCGAATCTGTGCAGCTTTCTTGACAGTCTTCCCCAGCATAGTCGTGAGAGTTTGACGCATAAAACTCATTATACCTGTTTTTGGCGCATTATAGTAGCGTCCAAATGCTTTTTGAATTATAATAAAAAGCATATGTTTATTGTGGGCATGATTTCGTGGTGGTATAGCGTTGGATGGAAGCGGGCAGCAATAGATGTTTGGGAGTCTATCGAGCGATTATACGATACGTTTTCGCTGGGATTATTACTCAAGACACTATTTGCGCCGTGGCGGCAGATTTCAGCCGGGAAAGTGCGCGGACCAATCGGGGCGCAGTTGCGGGCGTTTTTTGATCGCTTGGTATCGCGTATTATTGGCGGCTTTATAAGGACAATAACGCTGCTGATAGGTGTAGCAGCCTTGTGCTTGATGCTGTTGATTGGTCTACTACGTTTGGCTATTTGGCCATTGGTGCCAGCGATGCCAGCGGTAATGGTTGTTGCGGCAATATCGGGGTGGATACCATGGCATCTTTAGGTGCTTTTAGGTATGGGTCTCAGCGAGCCAGCGAAGCGCGCTTTGGGCGGTTGCTGTCGCCAATGATTGCAAAAAGTCTTTCATGGTTAGCATTATTACTAGTGATATCGGGTACTATGCTGGTAACTATGGAGCGTCTGTCTCTAGGTTGGCTGTGCGGCGCTCTGGCGGCAGTATTATATATGGCGGTGAAATTTTATAATTGGCACGTTCACGATCTGCCAGCTGGTAGGGGCGGCTCAGTTGATGATTTGTTAGCTGGCGACGTGTTGGGCCGGTTGTCGCGAGAACCGAATGTGCGAGATATCGCTAAAGTAATTGGTGAGGTGCCAAGCGGTCAATTCATGGGGGTACGGCTTGGTATGACGCCGTCATTTTTAGCCACTATCGCTGAGGGTTCGACGATTTCCGTTGACGAACTGTGGAGTGTAGCTGACGACATTCGCCAAGCCAATCAATTAGACCGTATCAGCGGTGCCGTATTAGCTACAGCGCTAGTGAGGAGCTTTCCGAATTATCAATCAATAATAGCGCAAACTCATTTGGGCGATGAAGATTTGGATGCCGGTATTCTATGGCAAGAGCATTTGATGGAGATTGTTCGGCATTTTGGCCAGCGGCGGCGGACTGGCGGTTTGGCGCGCGATTGGTCGTTTGGTTGGATTCCGCACCTTGAGCGATTCGGGCAAAATATCAGCGAGCAGATTGGCGCTAGCCGTAATACCTTGTCGATTGACATACCATCGCATGTTCAGGTGATTGATCAGCTAGTGGAAGCTTTTGGTACGGGCGGTCGGCAAAACGCGGTTCTTATCGGTCAAGCTGGTGTTGGTAAAACATCAGTAATTCATGCTTTCGCGGAACGAATTTTGGACGCTGATGCGAATGTACCCGAAAATCTTCGCTTCCGCCAGATCTTCATTCTTGACTCGGCGTCGCTGATTGCGGCAGCGCCAGGACGCGGCGAGCTTGAAAACTTAATCATGCAGGTTCTAGGTGAAGCTTACAATGCCAAGAATATAATTGTTTGTCTTGATGACGCGCAGTTATTCTTCGAAGAGGGCGTAGGGTCAGTAGATTTAACAAATGTTTTGCAGCCGATTTTAGACGCTGGCAGGTTACGCTTAATTTTAAGCATGGACGAACAGCGCTATCTCGAAATTAGCCGCCGCAACCCGTCGTTAGCTAACTCGCTTAACCGTATTAATGTCGCCGAAACCAACGAAGCAGAGACTAAAAAGGTTCTACAAGAACAGTTGATTGCAATTGAGTTCAACCGCAAAGTTACTTATATGATACAAGCGATTAACGAAGCTTATCGCTTGAGCCAGCGTTACATTCACGATATAGCTATGCCTGGTCGGGCGCTTAAATTGCTAGAGTCGGCGGCTAGTTTCAGCGAGTCGGGTATCGTGACCATGAATTCTGTACAGCAAGCAATCGAGCGGACAATGGACGTTAAAGTTAGCGTAGCTAATACGACCGAAGACCGCGAGCGGCTGCTGCATATGGAGGACATAATTCATGAACGAATGGTTAATCAAGTTCGCGCCGTTAATGTCGTCAGTGACGCTCTGCGCCGCGCTCGCGCGGGCGTGCGCAATGAGAATCGGCCGATTGGTACCTTTCTGTTTCTGGGGCCGACTGGTGTCGGCAAGACGGAGCTATCAAAAGCACTGGCCGACGTATACTTTGGCGGCGAAGGCAAGTTAATCCGCTTAGATTTGAATGAGTTTGTTCGCTCCGAGGATGTCGCTCGTTTAATTGCTGATGGCGCGGATGACCCGATGAGCTTGACCGCGCAAGTAATGAAACAGCCTTTCAGTGTGGTGTTGCTCGACGAGATCGAGAAGGCCGCGCCAGAAGTACTAACCACGCTGTTGCAATTACTCGACGAAGGGATTTTGCGCGACGCCAAGAACCGTGAGATCAGCTTTCGCGATGCCATCGTAATTGCTACTAGTAACGCTGGCGCTGATAGGATCCGCGAATATATCGAGCGCGGCTATCGGCTTGAGCAGTTTGAACAGCAGTTTATTAACGAATTGATTAGTTCGAACCAGTTTCGGCCAGAATTTCTCAATCGCTTCGACGAAATTGTACTCTTTCGTCCGTTTACGCCTGCCGAGTTGGTGCAAGTGCTTGATCTGATTTTGGCTGGCGTTAACAAAACTCTATTGCCGCAAAAAGTATCAGTGACTGTTGATGACGATGCCAAACAGCTCCTCGTTCAGCAAGGATACGACCCGCGGCTAGGCGCTCGGCCGATGCGCCGCGTCGTTCAGAAAGCGGTGGAGAATACTATCGCTAAGCTCATGCTATCGGGGGCGGTCAATCCGGGCGATTCGGTGAATATTGATGCCGAGCAAGTACGGCGAATTTTTGAAGAATCTGAATCGCAAGTAGTTCCATTGCAAGGCGATGTGCCTAACCAGCAGAACCAAGCTTAAGAAAGTTTTCTAACAAGAGTTTTAGCGGCGCGGCGATTGATAGGTGCAACAATACCAACGGCTAGCGCGCCAATACCGCGCACGAGCGCCCGTGCTTTGGTTTTGTAGCACTCTTTTTTGCTGAGGGACGTATTAGTGGTATCAAGCCGCGGCGACTCGGACCAGAATGCTAGCCGCACCGCTCTGACGCCGAGTGCCAAGCCTCGCTTTTTATTGCCGGCAAGCGTTTCGGCGTAGCTGGCTCGAGCGGTAAAATTAATATCATATTGATCAATACGATTTAGTCCGTCGGCATGTTTGTGCGAATCCTTGAGTTTCTCTAGTCCGTAACGAAAAGTTTCAACAGTCTCGGTATTATTTTTTGGAGTATCAAAAGTTTCATCGCTTGCTATGCGCGACAATTGCATGGTTGCTAGCATGGCTGCGCTAGCTCCCAGTTCGCGCAGCGTGCTGCGATTTGGCTCCTGTTCAGCTAAAGTTTCATGTTGATTAACAGCCTTAGTGAGCCATTTTTCAGCTTTCTCGTAGTTACCTAAATGTCTATAGGCATTACCCGCGTCGCGTGCCATCCGAGCCTTTTCGGATGGATCTGACGTTATATCGTATGCCATTATCGCTAGCGTTGCGGCAAGAGAATAAGATCCATCGCGAATTGCTTGTACAACCGATCTTGAACAGTCGTCAAAACTTAGTTTGCCGCCTTTAGTCTCCATACCTATATTATAACATGAAAAATTACCTAATGCAAGGTATGCGTTTCGTATTTTTGCCAGCAATTATCTCACTAGTCGCCAAGGCTTATTTTGATAGTGACGTAGCTAGTTTGATCATGGTCGAATTCACTAGTGGTCATCTTCGTGTACGGCTTGGCTATCTCGGAGGTGCCGTATGTATAATCTTTATGCAGCGCCTGTGGTATAACGCTCAGGTATAAAATATGGCCGTTAGTATCCTTGAACGTATCGCTTTGAACGATAGTGTCTTTATCTTTTGTATTGATAAGCGAGAAGCCAGATTCTTTAATTTTTTCGGTTAAATCCATACGAGTTTTACTTACGGAAGTATTATGTCCATACTCTGTAGTGATAGACTTATCATTTGAAATATTACTTTTATAAACCGCCAGTCTATACGATTCATCTAGCTTCAAATTGCTATATAGACTATGAATTTGGTTATAGCGGGCAGTGTTGGTGTATTCTACGACCATTCTGTCGACTAGATATACGCTCATAGCTGTTAGCCAAAAAAGCACAAAAACCAATATCGCATACACCAGTAAGCTTCGGCGCACCATGAAGTGAGTGTCTGTTTTTGTAATGTGTTTGACACGCTGCTTGCGAGTCTTCTTGGGAGATTTATTTGCCTTGGTAACCATAAACATAGTGTAGCATACCGATGCGATTATTGGCTAAGTATAGTTGTGGTAACAGATGATCCGCTGATTATCGCGCCGGATAGCAAAGGTTGTTCCGTGGCTCTATTCGGATCAAGCGGCTGGCGGCCTAAATTGTTGACGCTATCAACGAGGCTAGGGAAATTCTTTGCCAAATCATTGTACGGCCTGCCATCAGGTATCGTACTATCGGTGGTGATAAATACCCAGCCGGCATTGCGCTGGCGCGATAAATTGATTATTTTTTGGTAATCGCTAGCCTTTGCGGTATAAATCGTATGGAAAATACGATGGGAATTAGCTGGGTCTTTTTCAAAGGCAGAGTAAGCGGTCTTATAGTTATTAATATATTCGTCAGCAGTGCCTTCGTTAGTCATGAAAATATCGGCGTATGGCGCAATCGTGTCGGTGATATGGGTACCAGGATTGGCGACAACCAACTTGTTGCCGTAAGTGCTTTTCGTGTAGTTGTATAATTCTGCCATGTAAGCCGTTGCGCCGTTATTTCTGGATGATATCTCGTCGAAGTAGAATCCGTGAATTTTGTCCGCTCCGTAAAGTTCAATGAACTTAGCCATTGCGGCTTTAACTTCGGCAATCGGGCGAGTCTGCTGAACGGTGCGAATGTAAGCGACAGTCTTGAAACCAAGCTCGGCGTTCTTTTTTAGCAGCCGCACATAGCCTGGGTCGAGCTTGGCGTCAGGACCGCCATCTGCCATGATGAGTGTATACGGGATTTTGCTGCTGCCTGCTGCATGAATCGCTTTCCAGTAGTCAGAGAACTCGCTGCCACCAGCCTCAGCGAGCGGATAGACGTATGATAGCATAAAGACCGACTGAGCATTGACTGCAGTAGAAGGGCTGGTGTTTGTTTTATTGACCATGCCAGCGACAGCGTTGCTAAGAGAAACGGTGTAAGTTTTACCTTTACCGCCAGTGCCGGCATTGGTGTCAACGTAGAATTTGGCGCTGGTTTCTCCGGCTTTAATAACCACTCGCTGGCTGTCCCAGCGGACGTTGAGATTGTTTGGGCTGCTCGTATTGTGCGTGATTTTGATATCCGCGCTAACATCGGTACTGGCTGCTTTGTCTAAAGTTGCCGTGTAAACAGCAGTCTCTCCTTCTTTGACGCTGGCTGGCCCATGAAGGGTAATTTTTGGCGCAGTCGCAGCAGGACTGATTATTCCCGCGCCAGTACCGCCGCCCAAATCATCAACTACCGAGCCGCTAAATCCGCTGGTGACGCTCTCTTTGTGTCCTTTTTTGTCGGTGTAACTGGCTTGGACGATGACTTGCATACCCAGGTGGTCTTTGGTTTGCGCGAGAGTTTTGCCAGTTCCCAAGAATTTGCCGTAAAATTCGTACCATCGGTAAGTAATGCCGCCTTCCGGTACGCCGTCGGCATCGGTAATGTGAGCAGTGAATACTTGTCCGACTCGGTTAATTCCGTCGATGGTGACGCTACCATGGTTATTATTTGATGCGGCGTTGCCAACAGCTGCCGTAGCTGAGCTAATTAAATCTTTCATTACGTTTTTGTTGTTAGCATGAGTTGTTTTGACAGTGATTTTTTTACCCACTTCGGCTGGTGTCAACTTGTACGAGAAATAGCTGGCGCCAGGAATAGCCGTGCCGTCGGCAAACCATTGATAATATCGTATACCGCCGTCTTTCAATCCGTCGGGATCGTCTATCTGCGCAATCAGCGTCGAACCGACTTCTGCGGCGCCGACGATTTTTACGGCTGCTTGCGCTGGCTCGGGTGTTGGCTTAGGCGGCTTGGACGGATTGGGCGGTGTAGTCGGTTTGTTATTGCTGGGCTTAGTGGACGGAGTATTCGCGGGTTTATGGTTAGCAGCATTGTGAACTGACGGCCTGCCCGGCGACGCTATTTGGCGGTAATGATAAGCATTGTGATTTCCAACAACCGAGACGCCATTTCCAGCCGTCTTGGTAGAATCACTAGGCGAACTGTTCGTGGACTCGTCAGTCTTGGTCTGGCTAGCCTCGTTCTTGCCGTCCGGGTTTGAGCTTGGTTCTGAATCCGAATCTGGTCGCTGCGGCTTGCTATTTTCGTCGTCTACTTGAGAAGTAGTACTACGGCTAGGTCCTTGATTTGTCTGATTATGCTGATTCATGCTAATCAAACTGGTAAACAGCCAGTACAACAAAACTACTGCTAGTATAGCGGCCAATATCCCGATAACAACTTTTATTTTTCTATGGTTCGCTTGTTGGTTTTCCATATTCCTCTCCTCAGAATACAATACCTCAATTTAAGCATAGGCGATATGGAAAGTCAAATAACGAATCAATCATCAAATTAAAAAAATAGACAGCTGTCATTGCTGCTATCTTTGGTACCCCGCACAGGAATCGAACCTGCAACCTTTGGTACCGGAAACCAACGCTCTATCCAGTTGAGCTAACGGGGCATATATTTTGGCAGCGTAATCGCAACCATACGGTTTATACGCGTAAAACGCTAACAATTCTCTGGCGTAAATTAACGCTATAAAAATGGTACGCCCGGCAGGATTCGAACCTGCGACCCCTTGGTTCGAAGCCAAGTACTCTAATCCGCTGAGCTACGGGCGCCTATCGCAATTATATCACATATTGTATAATCAAACTATGAACATACAGCAGGACATCTCTCTCAAAAAGCTTACAACTATGCAGCTCGGCGGCGTGGCTCGGCAAGTTGTCGAGGCTAGAACTCGCGCCGATATCGCCGAAGCAGTACGCTATGCTCATGAGCACAATCTGGATATCTACGTTCTCGGCGGCGGCAGTAATACGTTAGCGCACGACGAGGGTTTCGACGGACTTATTATACTCAATCGCATCCCAGGTTTTGAAGTTGTTGACGAAACTGACGATTTGGTGACGATTGTAGCTGGTGCTGGCGAGGTTTGGGATGACTTCGTACGGCGGACGGTCGAGATGAATCTCAGCGGCGTGGAATGCTTGTCGACGATTCCCGGTACGGTCGGTGCGGCGCCTGTACAGAATATTGGCGCTTATGGACAAGAGGCTGCTTCGACGATTGTCTCGGTCAATGCCTACGATACGCGCGATAACCAATTTGTAACTATTAGCAATGCTGAGTGTGACTTTGCGTATCGTCATAGTATTTTTCGCGGTCGTTGGGCGGGGTGCTATATTATAACATCAGTAACGTTTAACTTGTCGCGGTATCAATCTAAACCGCCGTTTTATGCAGCGATTCAGCGTTATTTAGACGAGCACAATATTCACGATTATTCACCGCAAACATTACGCGAAGTTGTGATGAAGATTCGCTTTGATAAGTTGCCAGACCCGAAAGTCCGCCCAAACACTGGTTCGTTCTTCAAGAACGCTATTGTTTCGGCTGATAAATTATCTAAATTGCAGCAGAAGTATCCTGATATCCCGCATTATGATATGTCGCATGATACATACAAAATTCCAACTGGCTGGCTAATTGATCAATGCGGGCTCAAAGGTACGCTTCATTATGGTATGCGCGTCCACGACAAAAACGCGCTAGTCCTTATCAATGAGTCGGCACAGAGCTATGAAGATCTAGCGCAAGCTCGCCAAAAAATTATTGACACCGTTTACCAAAAATTTGGTATCACCATTGAGCAAGAGCCGTTAGAGATACCTGGCAAAAACTCAGAAAAAGCATAGCCATTTTATAAATTGTGCGCTACAATTAAGTCATGAAGCGTAAAGAGGGCGGGTTTACTATAGTTGAAGTGGTTATTGCAGTTACCGTCATCAGTGTGCTACTGATAATTGCTATGACTACGTTCAACGGCTTGACGGCGAAAGGTCGCGATGCAACCCGTAGAGCTCGCGCTGAAGCCATGGCTCTAGATCTTGAACGTTATTATAAATACAACACCACTTCCAGGGGGCATGAATATCCAACTGGCAACGCGCTGTTAGCTGATATAGGCAAATATTTTAGTGACACTACAGTTGTGCAAGATCCCTCCCGTTCTGGTAATAGGCTAGTCAAGGGCTGCCCAGCGGCTGGCCCGATACCAGCCAGCTGGGGCTGGACAGACGAGCAGAAAATGCTCTATAGGTATTGTGCTCAAGACAGAGAGAGATCCGACTGCGATAAAATTTACGGCGCTTCGGGTAGGGATGTCTGCGTCGGTTTCAGAATATATTACTATAGCGAATCAGATAATGCGCTTCATCAGGTGAACAGCATATGGTCAAGGTGAGAACGGACGAAGGTTTTACAATTGTTGAAGTGGTAGTTACGCTGTTATTTATTTCGATAATATCGCTTGGTATATTAACGATGCATACCCAGGTTAGTATACTCTCGATTATCAACCGCCAGGATCAAAAGGCTAGTTATTTAGCGTACGATAATATGCGTAAGTATGTTAACGGAGATCCGCCAACTTGGTTTTTGTGTACCAGTCAGCTGCCAGGCGCTGTGCAGCAGGTATTGCTTGACTCAGAAGGGCATATTAGTGAGTTGCCCGGAACTACCAAGCAAAAAGTTGTGGCATCGGCGCCGTATGGTTGCGGCGACACTGTCAGCAGTTTGGGTATGCCGATTCGCGTTGAGTCTGTAGTGACATATGGTAATGGTAAGAAGGTAACTCATGTTGCATATGCGGCATTCTAACCAATCTGGATTCACTATCGTGGAGCTAATAGTGACGACGGCCGTTATGTTTATAGTGGTTGTAATATTTGGCGGTATTATATCAGCATCTTACCGCCAGGCTATAGCAGCAGATGCGCTTGCTTCAATGACGCGTGACATGCACGTGACGATGGACGCTATCGAAATGGATGTTTTGGCTTCAGTCGAGATTGCCTCTACTTCTAGAAGGGGTGATATGAATATGATCGATCGGTATGGATATGGCGCGGTGAGTACTCCTGCGCCTACTCTGCAAACTTGGAAATATTTTGGCGGAGGTGGTAATAGGCGGGCCTTACTCCTGATACAATATGCGACTAATTTGCGGCGCGGGGCAGGCTCTCGCGAGGTAGTTTATGCTGCAACAAAAAGGTTTAATTGCAGTACAGAAAGACGTCTCCAGCCAAAATACAGACAGATGGTGGTCTACTTCATGCGGGACAATACATTGTATCGAAGGGTTATATTTGATGATATAAAAAGCGAAAGATATAAAGCCCTTGGTGTTAACGCTTCTGCTATATGTGGTACCGGTGATGAAAATAACGAATTTTGGCGCAAGATCGCAGTACAATCCATACCTCCGCAATCATCCGAATTTACTGGCGGTGCAACGCCAGGGCGATCGCTTTATCGCGACGAAACAATTGCTCGCAACGTTTCGGCATTTGATGTTCAATATTTTAAGGATGATATGCCAATAGCCAACCAATACGATGCTGCTCACAGTTCCGACCATATGTTTGAAAATGCTAACAAGGTTAAAATTGATATAACAATTAGTCCTCCTGTGGGGGGAGTGTCTAAAATATCTCAGTCATTAACTGTTCGGAAAGGAAATGAAGAATGATTCGCTTTGATAAGGGCTATTCTCTAGCAGTAATGATTATAATGACAACATTTATATTGGCGGTGCTAGCGGCTGCATATCGCGTTACTACGCGTTCGTATATTTATTCTCGCGAGGAGTATTATTATAAGCTGGCTCAAGAAGCTGGCGAATCGGGGACGGCGGCAGCCAATGCTTGTTTGGATATGAATAACTGGAAACAGACATGGGGTCATGTTGCTGGAGCTGCTGGCTTGTATCTGACGCCAAGCAGCGACTGCAAAGGTCAAGATGGTAAGATTCCGACCAACAAATACGTCATGAGCGAAGGCTCGATCCGTACAATTTTCACCGTTGGCGACCTTAATTTTCATGATGATCATCATTCGGATGTCTCGGCTGTTGGCAAGACGCAGCTTGTGGACTCTGGCGGTACGGTTTTGCGAGAATACACTGTTTCGGTCAAAAAACTTATCACTCGTCCCGGTCTGGTTGCTACGAAGTCTTCTAGCGGTACTTATCGAACGTGCGGTATTCTATCCAATAGTATTTGGTGCTGGGGCAGGAATCGTTATGGCCAGTTGGGCAATGGGAGGTCTGTTGGTCATAATCCAGGCAATCCAGCAAAAGCTGCGCTTAGCGTCGATTCCGATATACCAGTCAAAGTAGTTAAACAAACAGGAGTTCTCTACGGTAAGAGAATTGATGACTTATTTACCGCCCAGTATCATAGTTGCGCTCTGGCTGAAGGTAAAGTTTATTGCTGGGGCTACAATGGTACTGGTCAGCTTGGTAATGGACGATCCGGCGACGAAGAACATTCAAATGTTCCTATTGAGGTTAAGGGGGCGCTGGCTGGTAAAACAGTAACTAGCATCGGCGGTTCATATAATACTTCGTGCGCCATTGCTGGCGGCAAAATATATTGCTGGGGCGAGGGTTATCACGGTGTGACTGGTGCTGGTGACAAAACAAAGGTGCGCCCATGGCCGACTTTAGTTAGAGCAGGTGTTTCTGGCGGTCTGCCGAATAATTATACGGCAACTGCGCTAGCGACCAGTGGTACGCGGTCGATGAATATGTGCGCTATCGCCAATGGCTTTGCTTATTGCTGGGGCCAGAATAATGTTGGTCAGATTGGCAATAATACATCTGCTAGCCCTGCCACTCAGCCAGTCTATAGTCCTATGAGAGTTTCTGGTTTGACCAATGTAACGAATATATCGCAGGACGGATATTTGGCTCAAAGCGGCGAGCCAGACAGATTTACTCATGTATGCGCTGCCGCTAACGGCGAGGCGTACTGCTGGGGTAACGGCCGTGCTGGGCAACTAGGTATGGCACACATTGGCTATATTGATAAGAAGAGTACCCCAGTTAAGGTTGACCGGCCGGCAGGCTTGTCTCCGTCAGATAGAGTGAAAAAGGTCGAAGTGGGTATTTGGCATTCGTGTATGTTGATGACCAGCGGCAGGGTATTTTGCTGGGGGACGAATGCCTACGGTCATTTAGGGGCGAACCTTGCTCCTGGCGCGCTTCCCAACAACCGATCGGTAAAACCGATAGAGATATTGGTTGGCCCAGGCGGAATTCCGGCAGGGCAGCGGATAATTGATCTGGCTGCTGGCGCTAACCGTGGATGCGCGGTGGTAGAAAACGGACACTCGTATTGCTGGGGTCTGAATGACGCCGGGCAGATTGGTGACGGTACCCATATTGATGCCCGCGCACCAACCGAATCATTATTCTTGCGTCCGACACAGAACCGCTACATCTATTAAAAAACCACTTGCGCTTTCGTTATCGGTGTAGTATTATCAAATTACAATTAACTAACATAATAAATAGGGGGCACATTACTGTGACAACAAAACAACTTAAAAACCGAGGTTTCACCCTTGTTGAGCTCTTGATTGTGATCGTCATCATCGCGATTTTGACGGTGATTTCACTGATTGCTTATAATGGTATTCAGAACCAGGCACGTACAACAACCGCAGAATCAAGTGCGAAGACGCTGGCTGATAAAGTTCAGATTTATTATACGAATGAGAGTAATTATCCAGCACCTGCCGACCTAGACGACACGTCAAGTCCTAAAGGTAAGATGGTTGACCCGGCTAATGCTAGTAAACCTTGGCACGTGGATACCAACGCGCTGACAGTAAGCAGTACTGCTATTACTAATGCGAATAAGCCAAGTAAGGAGAACGTTTTGAACTATGCGACTTGCGGTACTCCCGCCACTGGCGCAAAAATCACTTACTATGACTACACAGAAGCCAAGGCAAAAGAACGAAAGATTGGTTCTGGCTGCTAAATAACTATAGAAGATTAAGTTGAAAATAGAAACGTCCTGGCGTGTGCTAGGACGTTTCTGCTGTAATAGACTTAAAGTTATACTGATGATAATTGTAATGCCCGACAAAACTCCCTCACTTCCTCGCGCAAAACTCCTAATTTCTCCTCGTCTTCGCGGGCGTCAATCGCTTGCTTAATCCACTCAGCGATTTGCGCCATGTCGTCGGGCTGACAGCCGCGGGTGGTGATGGCGGGTGTGCCCAGGCGAATGCCGCTCGGGCGGAACATTGGTAGCGGGTCGTCGGGTACGGCGTTGGCGTTTAGCGTCAGACCGATCTTATCGATAGCAATCTCTGCGGTCTTGCCATCGATACCAAAACTCTTGTTGATATCGGCTAATATCAAGTGATTGCTAGTGCCGCCAGTCACTAATTGGAAGCCGCGTTTTTGCAACTCCTCGGCTAGTTGCGCGGCGTTAGCGACGATATTTTTCGCGTAGTCGCGGAACTCGGGCTGCAGCGCCTCGCCGAAAGCTACCGCCTTAGCAGCTACAGTATTCATATGCGGGCCGCCCTGCATGCCAGGGAATACCGATCGATCTATCAGCGTGGGGATGTTTTCGAGTGTTTTGGCAGGTTTTTTGAGCGGGCTAGTCACCTTGCCCATACTGAGTATTAAGCCGCCGCGAGGGCCGCGCAATGTCTTGTGGGTGGTAGTAGTCATAACATGAAAGCCGTAGTCAAGCGGATTCTTGGCTGCGCCGCCAGCGATTAGCCCGGCAATATGCGCTACATCGGCCATTAGTAGGCAGCCGTTAATTTCGCGGCCGATTTCGGCAAATTTAGCCCAATCCAGTTCGCGCGGGTAGGCGCTGAAACCAGCCAAAATAATCCGTGGCTGATGCTCATGCGCTAAGCGGCGAATCTCTTCGTAATCAATCTCGCCGGTTTCGATATTTTTCATTTTGTAAGGAATAAAGTTATAAAGGTGAGCGCTGCGGGTGACAGGTGAGCCGTGAGTCAGGTGTCCGCCATGGCTCAAGTCCATTGCCAAGATGGTGTCGCCCGGCTGGCACCAAGCACTGTAGACTGCTTCATTAGCTGGCGCGCCACTGTGCGGCTGGACATTGGCGTGGTCGGCGCGGAATAATTTTTTGGCGCGGTCAATAGCTAATTGCTCGACGCGGTCAGTGAATTCTTGGCCGCCGTAATAGCGTCGGCCAGGGTATCCTTCGCTGTATTTATTGGTAAAAACGCTGCCAAGCGCTTCGCGAACGTTTTTGCTGACGTAATTTTCGCTTGGTATTAGTTCCAAACCGTCGCGCTGGCGCTCTTCTTCGCCGGCGATGCAATCAGCAACTGCGATGTCTGTCATGATTATCCTCCTTTTTCTTATCTATATTTTAGCACTTATAATCATTTACTGTAACGTTTTGAAATAGAGTTGGTCGCGATTGAATTTCTTGACAATATATCATATCAGGTATATTATGGTGATATGAAAACGGCGAAGTATCTCAAAAATATCGGCGCGCTCATCCAAGAAACGCGCCAAGCACGTAATATGACTCAAAACGAACTGGCAGAGGAGCTTGGCACTAGCCAGTCGGCAATTAATCGAATCGAGAACGGCAAGCAGAATATCAGTCTCGAGATGATCGCGCGTATCGGCGAGGTGCTGTCAAGCGAAATAGTACGGATTAATAGCTCGGGCAAAACTAACTTTCGTATCAACGGCGGCCGGGAGCTGCATGGTGAAATTGAAATCAAAACTAGCAAGAACGCTGCTGTTGGATTGCTATGTGCTAGTCTACTCAACAAAGGCAAAACGACGCTGCGCCGGGTAGCACGGATTGAGGAAGTTAATCGAATTATTGAGGTTCTGGAAAGCATAGGCGTGCGATGCCGCTGGATTAGCGAGCACGACCTAGAGATTGATCCGCCGAAAGCCTTGCAGCTCGACAGTATGGATGTCGAGGCTGCTAAGCGGACGCGCAGTATCATTATGTTTTTGGGTCCGCTATTGCACCAATACGAGACATTCAAGATACCGTTTGCTGGCGGTTGTAGCCTAGGCACGCGGACGGTTGAACCGCATATGGCGGGTCTGGTACCGTTTGGTTTGAGCGTCGAGGCGGCCAATGACAACTATCTCGCCACAGCTAAACCGCAGCGTGTCGACCGGGCGATTATTTTAACTGAACGCGGCGATACGGTCACCGAGAATGTCGTTATGGCGGCGGCGCTTTATGATGGTACGACTATTATTCGCAATGCTAGCCCGAACTATATGGTGCAAGATGTTTGTTTCTTCCTAGAAAAGCTAGGTGTCAAAATAGAGGGCATCGGTACCACTGTTCTCAAGATTACTGGCAAAAAATCAATTGACTGTGACGTCGAGTACTTCCCAAGCGAAGACCCAATTGAAGCGATGAGTTTCGTGGCGGCTGGTGTCGTGACTGGTTCAGAAATTACTATCAGGCGCGTGCCGATTGAATTTATGGAGCTAGAGCTAGCGACTTTGGCGGGTATGGGTCTGCAATACGATATTTCCGAAGAGTACATGGCGCGCAATGGTTGCACTCGTCTAGTTGATATCGTGCTCAAAAAATCCGAATTGCATGCTCCAAAAGATAAAATTCATGCTCTGCCGTTTCCGGGCATCAACATGGACAATTTGCCATTTTTGGGTTTATGCGCAACAGTTGCCAAGGGTCGCACGTTGATCCACGATTGGAGCTACGAAAATCGAGCAATCTACTTTACTGAGCTAACTAAAATGAATGCTCAAGTGAATATGGTCGACCCGCACCGGGTTTATATCTCTGGCCCGACTCGCTGGAAGCCGGCTGATATCACAGCGCCAGCCGCACTGCGTCCGAGCGTGGTGATTTTGCTAGCGATGCTGGCGGCGCCTGGCAAATCGGTACTGCGCGATGTTTACAATATCAATCGCGGCTACGAAGATATTGCTAACCGCCTGAACTCGTTAGGTGCAGATATCGAAACTGTTTGGGAATAGTGACAATCAAGCGCCTGTCTGCTATAGTAATAAATGCCCTGGGAAGGGGTAATGCGGCGGAAGTAGCTCAGTTGGACAGCCGTGAGCATCAAAAATAGCGCTCGCTCTAACCAACTGACAAGATTCTGCTAGTACATTTCGTAGTATTCATTATGGCGGAAGTAGCTCAGTTGGTTAGAGCGCTGGATTGTGGCTCCGGAGGCCGTGGGTTCGAATCCCATCTTTCGCCCCAAATAAAACACCCGGTTTTCTTCATTAGTCTCGGGTGTTTTATTTGACTCTAAATCATAAATACTATCGGTTGAACGGGTCGCGCGACGGCTTGATCGGCTCGGTGAAAGTACGCGACGGAACAGTCGGTTCGGTCGTAGGTGTAATGAGCGACGATTTATTTGTTTGCGTGGTTCCTGCGCTTCGCGAGTTTGCATCAGAGACCCGCGAGCTTTGCGGCTGGTTACTATTAGTCGCTTGCGTTCCGTTGGTGCTGGCTGCGGCGATTTGCTGGTTTTGCCAGGCTTTGCGATAATCTTGTCTGACTCCAGAATCTTTGTATGCGCCGATATATTGCCGGTTGGTGTTTTGGCGCCGTTGAAAGCTATTTTTGGCAATCCTGCCGCCAATCTGTGGCTTGTTATTGGTTAATCCGCTTGAGTGCATAGCATCACTCTGTGTGCTATTAGTTGAGAAGCGGTCAAATAAACGTCCCATGCTTTTATTATACACTAACGTAATGATATAATATATAGTGCGCGGGTGTAGTACAGCGGTTAGTATGCGAGTTTTCCAAACTCGAGATCGGAGTTCGATTCTCCGCACCCGCACCAAAGTATTTGCCCCGATAGCTCAGCTGGTGAGCCCTCAGCGACAAAAATCGCATAGCTCTATCCAGCTTCTGTCTAAGCGAATCGGGCGACTAGATACATTTTCAGAGTGCCCCGATAGCTCAGCTGGATAGAGCAGGAGACTTCTAAGCTCAAGGCCGCAGGTTCGAACCCTGCTCGGGGTACCATTATTCAACTAACCGATAATAAAAACTCATCGCAATGATGAGTTTTTTACATGGAGTTTCGTGGAGGGCCAGGAGGGGCTCGAACCCTCGACACCCTGCTTAAGAGGCAGGTGCTCTAACCAGCTGAGCTACTGGCCCTTATCTTTTCATTATAGCATAGATAGAGGTAAAAGTAAATATGAACGCTAGGAGTTTTCGGTATGTTGGGTAGTTGAATGATGACGCTTACTCTTGCTAATTCTGTGAAAATCGACGATAATATACGAATAATGCCAGAGTTGAATCAAATTGGCGCCCACTTGCGGGCAGGTGTTATATGTGCACAGCGGCAGTCTGATGAGCGGCAGCAAATACTTAGTCAGGCTGATAAAATTAATGTCGTTGGTGCTGGCGGCATGTTGACGGCGGCTTACGAGCAGCTGCGCAACGCCGCTGAAAATACCGAGGAGCACTTGCTGCTACAAAATGCTATCCGGCGGTTTTTCAAACAATCGTTTATTGTTCGCGATGAGGCGTTGGTCCGCAAAAGCGGCGAAGAATTGGTGGTTGAATTGACTTTTGCGGGATATTTGCCCAACGATAGCGTGTCGCGCAGCCAAATCAAAGAGATTTCAAAACTAGCAACAGCGCACTATAAAGCGTATGAAAAGCTGATTGCTGATCGTTCAATCAATTTGGATCGTTCTTCGGCATGGCTGTTAGAAACTCTGTCGGTATTGGCGGCGAATGTATTGGTTGATCACGCTGGCGATCATGCGTTTATTGATTTTGCGTATGAATATTTCGAGACAGCAATTCCGCGGGATGCGCTGCAATCGACTTCGGCTGATGAATACGGAGCCGCACTTTATGTGGCTATTCAGCAGGCGCTGATGAAGAGCGATGTAGCCACGGTGCGCGCAGGGCTATTGGTGCGTTATGGAACGAGTGTTGAATCGCTTGAGGCTTTTGTTGAATTTAATCGTAAAATTGATAAGATGCTGCGCAGCACGTCGGTCGAAGAGTTGCGCCGCGTGGTTGATCGGCAGGGGGCGCCGCTGCGTGTTATTCGCCATATGATGGAGACGCAAGACGATTTCCCGGTGTTGTTGCAAAAACGCGAGGCATTTCTCGACGAATTTGAGCGGCAAGTGAACCGTGAATATTCTAGCATGATGGCGCGAATTAACCGGGCTATTATGCGCAGCGTGGTCTTCTTGGTAATTACTAAGTTTTTGATTGGCATCGCTATTGAAGTGCCGTATGACCTGTGGGCGCACGGACAAATTGAGTGGTTAGTACTGATGATCAATTTGTTCTTCCCGCCGATATACATGGTGTTGCTGCGCTTAACGCTGAATGTGCCGGGATACGCAAATACCGAAGCGCTGATTAAACGGGTCGATCAGATGCTCTACGGCGGCGATAATACTGTACTGATGCGGCGGCAATTAGCGGGACGGATGTATAGCTCGATGTTTTCGATTATGTACGGTGTAATGAGTCTGGCGGTGTTCGCGCTGGCGACTTGGCTGCTGACGTTGATTGGTTTTTCACCAGTGCATATTATTATTTTCTTTGTATTTTTCTCGGCGGCGAGCTTCCTAGGTTTTCGCTTGAGCCGGTTGATTCGCGATCTCGAGATTGTGCGCAGTGCTAGCAACGGCTTTACCTTTGTACGCGATACGCTGTATTTGCCGTTTGTAGTCGCTGGCCGGTGGATGAGTGATAAATACGCGCAGGTTAATATTGTGTCGATGGTGTTGGATATGTTAATTGAATTACCGCTCAAAACCATCTTGCGCAAGATTCGGCAATGGGCAGCTTTTATTGATGATAGAAAGGACAGTATATCATGAAAGAGTTAAACGGCAAGGAACTGCAAGGTTTTATTAAGCAGCGCCAAGCGCGTCAAGTACGAAATCTACGCCAAGAATATGGTGTGGTACCAAAATTAGTTATTATAATGAGCAAAAACGCTAGCCAAGCGATTCAAACGTATGTTCGGATGAAAACACGTTACGCAGCAGATATTCTGATTGACGTTGACGTACAAGCAGTCGCGCAAGCTGATATAGCAGCGGCGATTGATCAAGCCAACAACGACCCAGCGGTGCAGGGAATAATTTTGCAATTGCCGATTGATGACGTGTCGCAGACCGAAAAGCTGTGCCAATTAATCGCGCCAGAGAAAGATGTTGATGGTTTAGGGGTTAGTAGTATCTATCCGAGCGCTACTGCGCAGGCAATCGATTGGCTATTGGCTGGGTATAATATCGAGCTATCGGATAAGCAAATTGCTATCGTGGGCCGCGGTAAGCTTGTCGGAGCGCCGCTCGAAAAAATGTGGCAGCAGCGCGGTCTAAACGTGCAGGTCTACGACAAAGCGAATCCAGCTACCGCAGACAGTTTGCAAAAATGTAACGTAATTGTAACGGCGACCGGCGTGCCGCGCTTGATCACCTCCGAAATGATCGCGCCAGAAACAGTAGTGGTGGATGCTGGTACGGCGAGCGAAGGCGGCGTGTTGGTCGGCGATGTTGACGATGCAGTTCGCCAGCGCAGCGATATTACGATTACACCGCAAAAGGGCGGTGTCGGTCCGTTGACATACGCAGTATTATTTGATCATCTGATTGAGGCGTGCTTGCGGCGAGTTGGTAAGTTATAGTAATTCTATCGCTTATCGTTCAGTGCTTCTTTGGCGTGGATGACAACTTGGCTAGGTGTTAGATTAGCCTTGACGATATAACTATGAATACCTAGGTTACGCAGCTCGGCAGGTGCCTCTTCTTCGCCTAGGTTGGTTAGAATGATAACTGGCGTATTAGCATTAGCGGGCTGCTGGCGGATTTTTCGCAGCGCTTCGGTGCCGTTCATATTCGGCATTTGCAGATCAAGCAAAATAATGTCAGGATTAGCATGCTGAACCACTTTAACGCCAGTCTCGCCGTCGCTGGCAGTAACCACATCGAATCCAGCCGCCTCGAACTTCATCCGGTACATTTGGTTGATTACTTGATCGTCCTCGATAATAGCGATAGTTGTCATGTTTTTATAATAGCATATCCCGGTTACTTTTCGAGTAAGCTCTAGCGTTATCGTCGAGAAAAGTGTACTATAAAAGCAATGAAGCGGTTTTTTGGTAGAGTTCGCCGTCCATCGTATCGTTCGCAGCAAGTTGTGGACGTTCTGACGCGCAAAATGGTTGATGCCAAAGACATTGATACATTGCTAAATAGCTATTTAGAAACTTTTGTTAGTGTACTGCAAGTACGTTTTGCTGGCGTGGCTTTTTGCGATCAATATCACCAGCCGTATATTGCTGGCAAGCGTAATGTGCCGGCATGGTTGGACTCGCAGACGCTTGGTTCTGGCGACATTGGTGATTATGCTCGATATGGTATTGCAGCAATCTTACCGCTATGCGTTGCCGATCAGAAAATTGGTTGCCTGGTAATTGGCGAGCGGCGTGACGGCTGCGAGATTCGCGGCAAGGAATTTGAGCTGTTTGATGTTTTGGCGCGTAATCTATCGGTGGCGCTTTTGAACATGTTTCGCCTAGAGGAGATTCGCTGCTTAGCTGGAAATTTAGAGAAGGAAGTCGATGAGGCGACCAGTCAGCTGCGCCAGTCCAACAAAAGATTGCAGGCCCTGGATGCCACTAAAGATGAGTTTGTCAGTATGGCCAGCCACCAGCTGCGGACGCCGCTGACCAGCGTGAAGGGCTACCTGAGTATGGTTCTCGAGGGCGACGCTGGCGAGATTACACCGCCGCAGCGGCAGCTGCTAGAAGAGGCTTTTCGCAGCAGCGAGCGGATGGTGCGATTGGTTAGTGATTTTTTGAATGTGAGCCGTTTGCAGACTGGTAAATTTATTATCAATCGTACAGCGGTTAATTTGTCGCAGCTGGTTGCCGAAGAGGTTGCGAACGTAGATCAGGTGGCAAATACGCATAAGGTCAAGGTCATGTATCGCCAGCCAGCGCGCTTTCCGCTGCTGTATCTAGACGACACCAAGATTCGCCAAGTTATTATGAATTTCATTGATAACGCTATTTATTATTCACCAGACGCTAATACGGTAAAGGTCCGATTGTCAATTGAAGATGGCCAGGCAGTTTTGCGGGTAATCGATAAGGGAATGGGCGTATCGCCATCTGCCAAGAAAAAACTTGGCACTAAGTTCTTTCGCGGCGACAACGCTCGGCGGCAGCGGCCAGACGGCACGGGGATCGGCTTATTCTTGGCGAAGAAAGTAGTCGAAGGACATGGCGGTACGATGATTTTCGAATCGGAGCTCGGCAAGGGTAGTACTTTTGGCTTTCGGCTACCGATTGCGGAGTTAAAGTCGCCGCCAGCTCTAGACGGCAGCAAAGCATAAATGGTATACTTTTATTTATGAAGAGGAAGATGGGATTTATCATAGGCGGCGGCCTGGCGGTTATAGCAGCTGTTGTCGCTGCGGCAGCACTGGGATATCTTTACGGCGGCGTAAAAACGCCAGAACAGCGCGCGCTGGTTTACTATAATGTGTGCGGAAATGATATCATTGATAAGTTTAATGGTAGTATATCTTCCCCTGATAATCTGAAGAAGATTGCTGGCGAAATAGAAAAAAAGAATCACTACGCTGATGACGCCACGTGTGTTGTTGCCTTGTATTTTTATCATACGACCGCAGATGCGAACGGTCATAGCCAGAAGACGGACGAGTTATATAACAAAATAAAAAACCTGTCAGACAAAGGAATATACGCTAGCGGCAGGCTGAAGGTGCCAGTTAATGTTGAGCAGTTAAATTTGCTGCGCAGTAAGCAATCAGTTCCGGAGAATAAGCAATAATGCACGAGGAGCTGCTGCGTGGCTTGAAGTGGTGGCTTAGCTGTTTTGTTATTGTGGCAGCAGCAGGTATTGTTTGTTTGCTGAGAAGCGATACGTCGTATGCAGTTTATGGTTGGAATTCTGGACGTAACGATATGGAGAAGCAAGCTTGGGGCGGCGATCCTTGCGGCGATTATATTAATCACCCGTGCGCTGTCTGGTGGGCATCTTATCATAATACGAACTATTTCAGTATGGTGGGGTCTTCGCCGACCAACCCGATCGAGATGGACTGGAATGCAACGACATTATACTTTACTATACGAGGCTCGTGGAATACCCAACGATTTCGTAATCCAATTAGAATTTACTCTCTGTTCACTTTCAATGGGCAGGGCAGGTCTGTTTGGGTAACTAATCCAGCAGGTCATATAGACGGCAACGGCAATTATTTCTTTAATAGGGGCTATTATGGCGGCGGCGGTCCTGAATATCAGTGGATAAACGGTGAAAGCGAATGGGATCAGTTAAATCTAGGAGCTGACGTTAACGGTGTCGCGCAACCTGGCGGCCCGTCAGAGCTGGTTACATTTGGTGCAAAAAGCTGTTTGGCGGTCATGAGAGGTAATAAAGTATACACTTATAGCGGTTCTCATGTTAACTGCGGTACCGATAATATCTCGCTGTGGGTACGCCGTAAGCCGCGACCTAGCGGCTGGAAAGTCCAAGGCGAAAGCTATATCTATAATCGTTCCGACAACAAGACTTATGCGAATTATAATAATTCTAACGCTTTTGGTACTTCTCGCCCGTACGCTGAACGCCATCTAGAAGGTAAGCCTGATGTTTTTCCTGGAAAACAAGCCGAATTTATAGCGACTCTTCGGAATACTCCATATTCAAATTATCAGCATACAACATCTAGTGTACAAGTGGTTATAGAATCAGCGTATTTTAATAATCTGCACGATGTCGCTAGCTGTGCCGGTAAGGATTGGCGCCATTGCGGTGGTAGTAATAATGGACATAGAGTTCTCATTGCACGCGGAGCGGTCAGTAATATTTATAACAATAAATGCCGGTCGGCGCTTAATAACTTAGTGCAAAGTCCTAATAATACAAATACTTGGAGTGGTCGAGACGGCGACGATTGTATGAAGATTCGCGTGCCTAACGACGGTAGTCGAGCGGGGTCTTATATATGTACGCAGATATGGTGGACGTGGCCTGATTCGGTGGTGCGTCGAGACTGGGCTTCAAGTGAGCCCGCTTGCGCGAGGGTGGCGTCTGACTTTAATTTGGTGCCAGGAGTTGGTTCGGCGGGCGGGTCAACGGCTATTGGCGTACTAGAACAAGGTAATGCGACAACGTTAGATAGCACCATATACAATACCGGCGGGCGCCGCGAAGCTGGCGGTAGTAGTGATGCCGATGTCTTTACGTTTGCCTTCACTGGATCGGCTGCGGAAATGTCGGATGGTCAACTGGGCAGTATACTAAATGGCATATTCAATAAGAATGACGGAGACAGGCACTATGCCGATACGACTTATGGCGCAGGCGTGAATACATGTTCTTGGCTCAACGCTCAACCGCAGTTGTCTGGTAAAATTAGCGATTGTACGCCAACAAATAACAAGCAGAGTGCTTTTGACAGGACTGAAGTTATTGATACATCGGCGCTTGATACGGCGCGATACAAGATTGGCGATGTAATTTGCCGGGTAGCTACTGTTAATAAATATAACTGGGATACAACGGGAGATTCTTCAAAACGTCGTGTATCGTACCCGCGTTGCTACCGTATTTCCAAGAGGCCAATGGTACAAATTTGGGGTGGCGATGTGCGTGTCGGGTCGAGCAATATCGTGAATGCTTTAATCACCCAACAGTATAAGTCGGGTATCTATACTGGCGGTGCGCGTACGCTGACTATGAGTGGCAATACTCATTCGATCGGCAGCTGGGGTGAATATGGCATGTTTGCGCCAGAAATTTCCTCGTATAGCCGGTCAAATGTTGTGTCGGCATCAGGAGGTGCTCTTTCTGGCATGGGTACGACATCGCGGTTGGGCATAGCGGCAGATAGCGAGTTAAATGGTCTAACATTTGCCAATAATAAGGCTAGATATGGGCAATGGGGAACTATCGGCGCGCAAAATACTGTCAAATCTAGTTATTTTGGCGCTCAGCGTCCGTTGGCGGGCGAGAATATCTCGCTTAACGGATTAGATGGCTCGTACAAATTGTCATCGTCGCGAGCAATCGTGAATTTGTCGGGCGGCACTATTGGAATGGGTAGGTCGGTTATTATTGATGCTGGCGACAAGACGGTAGTTATAGATGGTGATATACGTTATGATACTGGTAGCTTCTCTAGCGCTAGCCAACTACCGCAGGCTGTGATATACGCGCGCAACATTATTGTTAAGGATAGTGTAACTAATATTGACGCTTGGTTGATTGCTTCGGGTACTAATGCCGGCGTGGGCGGTGTAATCTCTACCTGCGAAGTTGACGAGAGTGGTGTTCGATCAGCATTGATCCGATCTGATTATACTAGCGGATTGAAATCGACGGTTTGTGACAAGCCATTACAGATTAATGGAATAGTGTCGGCGCGTGTTTTGCAGCTGCGCCGTACTCACGGGGCTGACGGTTCGGCTGGCAATGAGAATGGTTATACTACGCCAGCGGAGATTATCAACGCGCGGATGGATACGTACTTGTGGGCCTATAATAAAGCTAACGCAAACAGTTCTATTTCAACCGACACCACAACCGAGCTGCCACCGCGGTATTAGCAGTTGTTTATTGCGCAAATAAGGCCAATCTGTTAAGATATCTGTAAGTGCGGCCTTATCGTCTAACGGTTAGGACACCAGGTTTTCATCCTGGCAATCCGGGTTCGATTCCCGGTAAGGTCACCATATAATATAAATTTGCACTTGTCAAGTACGTCCTAGTCTGGGCGTACTATTTTTGTAGAACATATTAGAGTATAATAACTATCTATGAGTAATACATTTAAAAGGACTAAGATACTGGCGACTCTGGGGCCAGCCACAAATTCACCAGAGAAAATCAAACAATTAATTGAAGCTGGCGCAAATGGCTTCCGTTTGAACTTTAGCCATGGATCGTACGAAGAGCGGCTTGACCAGATCAAATGGATTCGTGATGCTAGCGCCGAAGTCGGCCGAACGGTGGCAATCTTGCAAGATTTACAAGGACCAAAAATTCGTCTCGGTGTTCTAAAGAATAACCACTTAGACGTTAAGGCTGGCGACGAGATCGTTCTCGATCATGCAATTCAAGAACACGATGGTAGTACGAATTTGCCGATTCAATATAATCTAGCTAACAAGGTTAAGGTCGGTGAACCAGTCTATCTGTTCGACGGCAAGATTCGCGGCGAGATGATTGAGAGGGTTAGCGATACAGCAATCAAGATTCGTATTCTGAACGATGGATTTTTGATGAGCCGTAAAGGTTTGAACCTGCCAGACACCGACTTTGGCGGCGATATTTTAACGCCAAAAGATTTGGCTGACGTAGAGTTTGGCGCCGATAAAGATATCGATTTTGTAGCCCTCAGTTTTATTCAGAGCGCAGACGACATTAATAACTTGCGGCAGATTATGCTAAGCCACGGTTCGACAGCGCAGATTATCGCGAAAGTTGAGACCAAAGCAGCTATCGAGATGGAGTCGCTCAAAGAAATAGTCAAGGCTGCTGACGGCGTGATGATTGCGCGCGGTGACTTAGCGGTCGAGACTAGCCCCGAGATTGTACCGATTGTTGAGCGCGAAGCAATTCGCTTGTGCCGCAAATACGGTAAGCTATCAATAGTGGCAACGCAAATGTTAGCCAGTATGGTCGATAATCCAGAGCCGACTCGCGCCGAAGTTAGCGATGTAGCAACAGCAGTAATCCTTGGTACTGATGTAGTAATGCTCTCTGATGAGACAGCTAACGGTAGCTATCCTGTCGAGGCAGTCAAAATGATGGCCAAGACGGTGCGCTACACACAGTCGCGCTGGCCGATGAATGACATGCCGATTGAATATGGCGAGAAGAACCGCCGCCGTAATGCGATTGCTAATGCTGCGGTAGTAGTAGCTAACCAAGTAGACGCCGATGTGATTATCGCCGAAACTAAATCTGGCGCGACGGCTGCGCGGATTGCTGCCTGTCGTCCAGAGCTGCCAATCGCTGCGGTAACGCCGAATAAGCGTGTGGCTCAACAGCTAGCTTTATCATACGCTACCCGCTCATATGTGCGTAAAGAGGGCGAGCATGTTGGTACAAAATTAGCCAAAGAATTGCTTGATTGGGGCACTTTCGGGCGCGACGACAAATTGACCGCGGTTGTTGTCAGCGGCCGCCAGTCGGGTGTAGCCGGCGGTACCGACACATTACGTGTGCGTGTTGTTGAGTAAAAGCAGTAAAGTTTAAGAGACACCTCGCTTTTGGCGGGGTGTTTTCACGCAAAAAACTAGACGAGCGTTAATAACTGTAGTAAACTAGACGCAAGGGTAAACATAAGCAAGTATAAAACGTGGGCAAGAAACTTATTATTGCAAACTGGAAAATGAACCTCACTGTCAATGAGGCGAGTTTGTATGTTCATAAACTCGACAAGCTGGTTGGCAAGCTCAAAAATACTGAGGTAGTGTTGGCACCGACCATGTTAGCGCTCCAGCCGCTTAATATGCAGGTGCAACACCATCACTTTAACCTGGCAGTGCAGAACTTTTATTGGCGTGACAGCGGTGCTTACACTGGTGAAGTATCAGCGTCGCAGCTGCGCGGTATCGTACAATATGGCATAATTGGCCACAGCGAGCGCCGGCATATCTTTGCTGAGCGCAGTAAAGATATTCGCAGCAAAGTGCAAGCGGCAGTGCGTAATAATATTACGCCTGTATTGTGTATTGGTGAAACAGCGCAAGAACGAGCCAACAAGGAAACGTCTGATGTAATTCGCGATCAGTTGGTGGGAGGACTAGCTAATATCACGAGCGTTGAGGTTGGCCAGATTGTTATAGCTTATGAGCCAGTGTGGTCAATCGGTACTGGTAAATTCGCTTCACCGCGCGACGTTGAACGCGCTGTTAAATATATTCGTCGGCAAATTGAGCATCTTTTCGGTAAGGTTGCTGCCGAGAATGTTCGCGTGCTTTACGGCGGTAGCGTTAATCTTGATAACGCTATGTCGTATTTGCAAACAGCTGGTGTAAATGGTTTGCTTATCGGTGAATCAAGTTTGGATGTCTATGCTTTTGCTGGCATTATCAAAAAATGTGAAGATATGCCATCCTTACCAGTAAAGAGGGGTAAATAGCCATGACAGAGTTCGACTTCGACGAGCTAGATCGTTCAATTACCGAGGCTATGTCCAAGAGCGGATTATTAAAAGAGGACGGCCAACATACTGAGGCGTCAACACCGCTGGCTGTCTCTACGCCTTCAAATCCTTCCTCTAATGCTGCGCCAGTTTCAGTTGAGCCTAGTAAATTAGCTCCTGGTCCTGGTCCAGTTGCGAATATGACGGCTTCACCCTCGCCAGCAGCCGCAACGGTTGGCGTCGCTAAGCAGCCAAGCTCATCTGTATCAACAGCTAGCGTACCGGTTTCGGCTGCAGCTCCAGTACAGCCAGCTGTTGGGGTGTCTACCGCTCAGGTTCAGACTTTGCCAACGAATGATGCTTCAGCTTCGGCTGGTGTGTCGGTCGCTTCTCAGGCTTCTACTGTTGTTCAAAATTCGGCTCTAAATAGTTCAGTACCATCGCCAGCTCCCCAGCCATTGCCACAAGCCGCAATACCGCCGCAGGTAGCGGCAATTGGCGGAGCTGTGCCAGTCCGATCAGGGTTACCAAAAAAAATGAAGACTAAGAGTCGCGGCCGTTTCATGGACATAGTTAGTTCGCAGCCAGGTGTCAACAAACACCCCGCCAGCAAAGTTAATTATTCTACAATGCCAGCACAGTCGTTAAGTAATGTGTCATCTAATATTTCTGGCGGCTCGTCTCAGCAATTAGAATCAACTGGCCAGCGGAGCGCTCAGCGTCTTGCTGCTAATTCTACTCAGTTTAGTTCTAACGAAAATGTAGCAGCAAATACAAATAACGTTTCTAGCGAACTCCAATCGTCTGAATCGCGAGTTTTTCACGGTAGCAGCGCATTGCCTCAAACTTCACAGTCTAATCCTGGTTTTGAAGACAAAAATGATTATGATGAAGCAGACGACAGCAAAAACGAAAAAAGATCGTATTCTATCGGCGGTACACACGGTAGGGATATTGCACCGTCTGCCGAGCTTGTTGAGTCGCTACAGAAAGACGCGCAAGATGCTAGCAACGAGATTGGCTTTTCGCAAGCAGAATCGCGAGCTAACGACATTCAATCAATTGAGGACGCTTCAGCCGAAAACGATGAAGATGACGCTAGAATACAAGACGCGCCAGCTCCTAAAAAACATCGGTTTATGCCGATTGGCGGCAAGCCAAAGCCTGTTGAAAAAACTCCTAATCCTCCTGCTGCCGAATCCTCTGTTGCTAATGTAGAAAATACGAGCGAGCAACCCGAGCAACTAGCTGAACCTCTGACAAATCAGACGGTAGATTCGCCTGTACAGTCCGCTGCTACAGAACCAGATCCGCCTCGCGAGCAAACCATCGACGAAATTGAATCGGGTGCTATTTATGATACTTCTGAATATTACACTGAATTCAAGGACGACAAAAAACATAAGCAATCGCGCCATTCAGGCTTGAAATGGTTTTTGGTGATCATAGTATTCTTGGCCTTGGGTGCGCTGGCGGGCGCTGGCTATTTCTTCTTGACTCGCTATTAACGCGATATAATGAGTGTGATGGATATATTTGATGGTCTTAATGACGCGCAGAAAGCAGCTGTCGCTTATACAGACGGTCCGTTGTTGGTTTTGGCGGGCGCTGGCAGTGGCAAAACCAAGACTTTAACCCACCGTATAGCTTATCTATTGACACACGGAAGAGCCTGGCCGAACGAAATTCTGGCGGTGACATTTACTAATAAAGCAGCTCGCGAGATGCGCGAGCGCTTGGCGGCTTTGATCGATCAGCCTAATACGCGGCAATTCATGCCGTGGATGGGTACATTTCACGGGATTTGCGTGCGAATTTTGCGGCGCGATGGGCCGGCGATTGGCGTGCCGTCGAATTTTATTATTTATGATGAAGCCGACCGTCAAGGATTGATCAAGCAAGCGATGAAACAGCTGTCAATTGCTCCTGATAAACTCAAACCACGTTCAGTTAGTGCGGCAATTTCTAACGCTAAAAACGATTTACTTATGCCAGATGATTACGCAGCAGCGGCGCAATATCCGAATCAGCAGCATATCGCTAAGATTTATGATAGGTACGAGCAGCTACGCAGCGAGGCTGGCGCGCTAGATTTCGATGACTTGTTAATCGAGACGGTGCGGTTGCTGCGCGATGCCAGTGAAATTCGCCAAAAGTATCGTCAGTATTTCAAGCATATCCTTATTGACGAATACCAAGATACTAACGCTGCGCAGTATGCTATCGTTAAATATCTAGTCAACGATGCGCGTAATATTTGCGTGGTCGGCGACGATTGGCAGTCGATTTATAGCTGGCGCGGAGCGGATTTCAAGAATATTCTTAATTTTGAACGGGACTTCCCGGGCGCAAAGGTGATCAAGCTAGAGCAAAATTATCGTTCAACAGGTGCTATCCTAGAGGCGGCGCAAAAGGTTATTACCAAGAATGTCGAACGGACTGACAAAAAACTCTGGACAGCGGCTGGCAATGGTGCGCCAGTGCAAGTTCAGGCAGTACGCGATGAGTCCGAGGAAGCTTACGTGGTGGCAAGCCGTATTGCGGCTCAAGCCTCGATTGGTGCTCGCCGCTACGGTGATTTTGCAGTACTGTATCGCACTAATGCGCAGAGCTTTGCTTTTGAACGTGCCTTCATGCAGCAAAGAATTCCATATCAATTGGTTGGCGGCGTGCGCTTTTATGATCGAAAGGAAATCAAGGATATTATCGCCTATTTGCGTTTATTATATCAACCGAACGACCGGATGAGCTTTAGTCGAATTGCGAATGTGCCAGCGCGCGGTATCGGCGCGACTAGTCTAGAGAAATTCTTACGATGGCAAAACGATAACAATATGGATATTATCGCTTCGCTGGTAAACGTTGAGCAAACTAGCGTTTTGACGCCGCGCGCCAAAAAATCATTATTGCGTCTGGGCGAGATTCTACGCGAATTGCAGGCGCTTGTTCTTTCTGATACTAGCCCAAGCGATATTATTGAAAAGCTGCTTGAAAAGATTGCTTATCGAGATTATGTCATGGATGGAACGCCGCAGGCTGAAGAGCGTGATGATAATTTGAGCGTGCTCATAGCGGACGCTAAATCGTTTGCGACGTTGCCAGACTTTCTCGAAGAGGCAGCACTAATGAGCAGCGTCGATCAGCAAAGTGATGGTGAAAAAGTCACATTAATGACCTTGCATGCCGCTAAAGGACTGGAATTTCCGGTGGTTTTCATGGTCGGTATGGAGGATGGCTTGTTTCCGAGTGAGCGAGCGCTTGAAGAGGGTCCGCGCAATCTCGAGGAGGAGCGGCGCTTGTGCTACGTGGGTATGACGCGGGCGCGTGAAGAGTTATATCTGTTGTACGCGCAGAGCCGTGCGCAATTCGGCTTGCGATCGTACAATCAGCCGTCGCGTTTTCTCGACGATATGGGTATGGGATTGTTCGCGGTTGAACCTAACGCTATTGATTCGAGTCCAACTTATAATGATTTTGACGAGCCGGTGATGAACTATGATATTGGCGATCGAGTGCGCTCGCTGCAATTTGGCGATGGCGAGATTATTGACATTGACGGCTTGGCAGTTAGCGTGAAGTTCGATAACGGTGCTGTCAAAAAGCTCAACGTTGAATATGCTCGCCTCGAGAAGCTGTAGCAAAATAACCAATCTTTTGCTATAATTATAACTGCGCGCTAGTTTGCGCGCCTACGTATGAAAAGTATTGCGAGAATGAAATTACGTTGGCTGATCACCGGCTCTATGCTGTTAGCTTTGGCTGGATTGTCTGTTTATACGGCAATTATGCCAAAAGCGCGGGCTGACGAGCATAGCCTAGCGGTCGGCGAGCATATCATTACCGTTCATGATGACGGTCAAAGTAAAGGATTTATTACCAAAAAACAGACCTTACGCGAAGCTCTCGCTGAGGCAGCTATCAAACTAGATCGTAACGATCGGACCGAGCCAAATATTGATGAGCGCTTGGTAGCAAATTCATATAACGTTAATATTTATCGAGCCCGAACGGTGGTTGTCAAGGATGGCTCTCAGCTCACTAAAATTATTACATCGTACCGTACTGGAAAGCAGATAGTTAAACAAGCTGGCATTGCTGTACGCGATGAAGATATTCTAACCTTGTCGCAGTCTAATAGTCCAATGCGCGATAGCGCAGCAGAAGTGTTGTCTATTAAAAGAGCAGTGCCGTTTAACTTTGATTTTTACGGTAAAAAGGCCACTTCTTACACGCAAGCTCAAACCATCGGCGAAATGCTAGCCGAGAAGCACATCAAAATGTCTGCTAATGATATTATTATCCCGAATAAAGATACAAAAATAGCTAGAGACATGAATGTTCGCTTGTATCGTAACGGCACGCAGACAGTTACCGTTGACGAAGATATACAGTTTGAGACTGAACAGATCAAGGATATTAATCGCGATAAAGGATACAAAGAAATTCAAACCAAAGGGGTCAACGGCAAGCGTACAGTTACGTATGAGATCAACGTCCAAAACGGCGTTGAAGTGTCACGCCGCGAGATCAATAGCAACATTATTCAGCAGCCAGTTAAGCAAGTAGAAATTATTGGTGCTAAAACTTCAGCTACGTTTAATGGCAGTTTCGCTGAAGCTTTGGCGCGTTTGCGTAGCTGCGAGGGTAGTTATACATCAGATACAGGTAACGGTTATTATGGTGCGTATCAATTTGATAAGAGTACATGGGGTAATTTCGGAGGCTACAATAATCCTGCTCAAGCTCCGGCTGATGTCCAAGATCAGAAAGCATGGGAGACTTATAAGAGGAGAGGTTGGCAACCTTGGCCGTCTTGTAAAATTAAAATGGGATTACAGGATATATATCGGTAGTTATTGATTGTCTGCGACGTTACTGATTGACATTCGACGCATAATTTGTTATAATATAAGAGATACAGTGGGTGATTTTGAATAAAATGAGCTTAAATCGATATTATCAACGTATTTGCTGTTGTGTTTTTGGTGCGGTCTTGGCAATCTCTAGTACTGGTATGTTATCGTTTTTTGCGAATACTGCGGCGGCAGATAGTCCAGCTGCGGTTAAAGCACAACCATCTAGTCATATAATCACCATTTACGACGGTGGCTGGGAGCAATCGATAATCACTAAGGCATCGACAGTGCAGAAAGCGCTAGAAGAATTCGGCGCAAGATTGGATAAACAGCATGATATTGTCGAACCAGGTCTGGATACACCGATTACCAACAATGGCTTCAAAATAAATATTTATCGGGCGCGGACGATAACGATAGTCGAAGGTGCTCGCCGCATGCGAGTCAATACGGCAGCGCAGACGCCAACACAGATTGCGCAAGCTGCGGGGATTGTTTTGTATCGCGAGGATAAAGTTCGATTTACGCCGCCAGAGGATGTCGCTTTGGATGGGTCGAGCTTGCTAATGAGGATTACGCGGGCAACTCGGCGTACTGTGACCGCCGAGGAAGAAATTGATTTCCCGGTTGAGCAAATACGCGACGACAGCCAGCCTCTTGGTTATCGCCAGGTAAAGCAGGCGGGAGCTAAAGGGCTGCGCAGATTGACTTATAAAGTTGAAGCGCGCGATGGTGATGAAATTAGCCGTCAGCAAATTTCTAGCGAAATTATCAAGCAGCCCAAAAAGCAAATTGAAGTGATCGGTACCAAGCCGAAAAATCCACTAACCAAAGGCAAGGGCGCGCAGATATTTACTGATTCCAAGGGTGTGGCACACCGCGAGACTTATTATGATTTACCGATGAATATTGTTATCAGTGCTTGCGGCGGCGGTGGCTACACGGTGCGGGCGGACGGTGCCAAGGTGGATAAAGATGGTTATATTTTGGTGGCGGCAAATTACGGTAATTATCCGCGCTGCTCAGTGGTAGAAACTAGCATGGGGCCTGGCAAGGTGTATGATACCGGCGGTTTTGCGGCTCGGCATCCGCATGGGTTTGACTTGGCGACTGACTGGACTAACGGGGACGGGCGTTAGATGGCGTCAGCGCTTGGGCCGAAAAAAGAATTAGGCCAGCACTGGCTGCGCGACCCAGAAATCTTGGCGGAGATTGCCGAGGCAGCGGAACTGAGTAAAGATGACGTGGTTTTGGAGATTGGGCCGGGACTTGGCACATTGACCAGCCGGTTGTTGGCGCGAGCTCAGCGCGTAGTGGCGGTGGAGTTTGATGGGGATTTGGCGCGCAAGTTACCGGGGCAATTTCCTGGCAAAAATCTGGAAGTGATTAACGAAGACATCTTGCAATTTGATTTGAATCGGTTGCCAGCTGACTATAAAGTAGTCGCCAATGTGCCATACTATATCACCAGCAAAATTGTCGAAAAACTAATGACGGCAGAAAATAAGCCGAGTTTGGCGGTGCTGCTGGTGCAGAAAGAAGTCGCCCAGCGCATCGCGGCGGAGCCTGGCGAAATGAGCATTTTAGCGGTTAGCGCGCAGCTATTTGCCCAGGCAGAACTAGACATTGAAGTGCCGCGGCAATTTTTCACGCCACCGCCAAAAGTTGATTCGCAGGTGGTGGTATTGAGGACTCGCACCGAACTACTAGTCGCTACTGAAGACCAAAAAGATTTTTTCCGTGTTGTCAAAGCCGGTTTTTCAGCTAAGCGTAAAAAACTGCGTTCCAGCTTGAGCGGCGGACTGGGCGTCAGTAAAGCTAGCGCCGAACAGTTGCTGAAAAAGGCTAAAATTTCGCCTGATGTCCGTGCTGAGGATTTGGCGATTGACGATTGGCAGCGGCTGCTCAAAGAATGGCGGGCGCGATGATTGCGGCAGATCAGCCCGTCTGCTTTCCGCCTGATCTGTTGGTTGCGGTTTCGTCGAAAGACGACGGCACCATGCTCAATCGTATTCGCGGTCGCCACGTAGCTGAGATAGTGAATAATCGGCGGCGGTTTTGCAATCAGATTGGTGTTAAGTATGACGACGTTGTCTATCACGTAATTTCCTATGACCAAACACAAACTTTTGACAATATTGCCGAAGTCACTGAAGCTGACACGGTTAAGCACAACAACGAGGGGATTTTTGCTGACGCGCTATATACCGAAATGGCTGGTGTAGGATTGTTCCTGCCAGTGGCGGACTGTATCGCCACCGTCATCTATGATCCAAAGCGTCGGGCGCTGATGCTGGCGCATTTAGGTCGGCATTCGACGGTTGCGCAGTTGATGTCTCAGGCCGTTCAGTATTTTGTCGAGCGCGGTAGCCAGGCAAAAGATTTACAAATTTGGATGTCGCCGAGCATCACCCAGAAAAATTATCGTATGGATTATTTTAATCATGCAGATGATATCAATTGGCAAAATTTCTGCCGTCAAACGGCTGACGGAATTTATCTGGACATGCAAGGATTTAATCGTTCGTTGGCCGTCCAGGCAGACGTTCCGGCTAATAATATTGTCATTTCGCCAATTGATACAGCGGATGATCCAAATTATTTCTCACATTCAGCTGGTGATACAGGGGGAAGATTCGCAGTGCTAGCAGAGATGAAATCTACTAAATAAGCTCCAAAACGTCATGGCAAAGTTGTGTGTTATCTTTATTAGCATTAGTATATTGCTAAAAAAATAAAGTATAAGTATAATGGTACCAAATGAATAGATGTTGGAAAACAAAAAGGCTGGAATTTGGATTGGCCATCAAGGCGTTAGCCGTGACAATAGGTGTGCTAGCAGCGTTTTCTGGTCCGATGTTTTACCCGCCAAAAGCTGCAGCCGACGCCATCAATGACACAGATTTTGTGTTTACTGTAGACACGCGCAAACCTGGGTCGCCAGATACCCAGTTCGTCATTCCGATAAGAGGAGGCGGATATAATTATACTATCGATTGTAATAATGATGGCACGGTCGAAGCAACCGCTCAGACCGGATCTTATACTTGCAGCTACGCTACGCCTGGCGTATATACAATTCGTATCGGAGGTACGTTTCCAGAGTTTTATCTCAATAACGGCGGCGATAAACTGAAGATGATTTCTATTGATCAGTGGGGGAAGAATAAATGGAGATCGTTGGTGGCTTCGTTTTACGGTGCTGCAAATATGGATGTAAAGGCGATTGATACTCCCGATTTGTCGCAGACTGACTCGATATACTCTGTCTTTAGAGGCAAACTTCCCTCAAGGGTGAGAATGCTAACTGGAATTGGAGCACCTCGACCATCACTAATATGGGTGGAGTGTTTAGCGATACTGAAAATTTCAATCAAAACATCGGGTCGTGGGATGTGTCTAACGTTGTTTTTGCTGGCGGTTTATTTAATAACGCGACAGCATTTAATAATGGCGGCAGCGATTCAATTAAAAACTGGAACACTGGCAAAATGACTGCAATGAATGCAATGTTCCAGAATGCAGTTAAGTTTAATCAACCGATAGGGTCGTGGGATGTTTCGAAAGCCGAGTTGATGAGTGAAATGTTTAATGGTGCTCGCGCTTTTAATCAATCTTTGGCGGGCTGGCGGCTAGATTCGTTAGTTTCGACAACTGGTTTGCTCAACAGCTATTGGTCTGGCGCTCCTAGAATGTTGAATAATAGCGGCTTGTCTACGAAAAATTATGATGCTACTTTGATATCTTGGAGTATTCAATCAACTAACTCGCCGCTTATACTAGGGGCCGCTGGGTTGAAATATTGCACTGCTGATACGGCTAGAAAAAATCTAATCAAGCCAGTCGCCGACGGCGGGCATGGCTGGACTATCAATGGCGATGCAAAGGAGTGTCCGAAGCATACTGTAGTTTTTGATACCCAGGGCGGAGTGGCAATTGCCAACCAAGAAGTTGCTTTTACTGATAAAATTACCGTGCCAGCTGTGCCGACTCGTCAGGGTTACACCTTTGCTGGGTGGTATACGGATAACACTTTTGCAAGAGCCTGGAACTTTGCTATCGATACCATGCCAGACAGTAATTTGACTTTATATGCAAAGTGGATCGAGAATCCTAAGTCTGTTGCAACAAGCAGTGGTGCTTCGGAAAACAATTCAAGCTCATCAACCAAGCTGGCCGAGACTGGTGTGGATGCGGGAATATTTTTCTCTGCGGCAGTTGCATTTATAGCGGTTGGTTCTATCGCGATTAAGCTGATTAAACGAAGATAGCTTGCAAGTGGTAACTGTATTTATATGATTAAAGTAATCTTGATAGCTGTTTAGCGCTGTCAGGGCTGTAGATTAATTCTTGATAATTTTATCATCTGCCCAAAGTATGCCGGATTGGCTACGGATACGTTGTGCGTACTATCTTCGACTAGTACGCCGCGAATATCTAAGCCAGGGAATTTCTGACTAAGCGACGTTATAAGCTTGCGTATATTTTTTGAGCTGTTATCATTCATGCGGCTTAATTCCGGCGCAAAAAGGGTGACGGGCGTGCCAGGCTGCAGCTTATTG
Organism: Candidatus Saccharimonadota bacterium; assembly: GCA_905372275.1. Taxonomy (GTDB): domain Bacteria; phylum Patescibacteriota; class Saccharimonadia; order Saccharimonadales; family Saccharimonadaceae; genus Saccharimonas. Next base: position 43,704 of record CAJPON010000004.1, on the reverse strand, counting down.
AGTGATTTTTTGAGATCTTCATAAACAAAACCACCGCGCGACATTGCAATAACATCTCTCAGCTGAACTAGCAGCGGCACGGCTGGCATTTTTTCTCCGTCGTTTTTTTGCCAAGCTTTCTGAGCTTCGGGATCGGGTGAATGTTTGATATATCTTGACAGGTCAATTGTTTCTGCTAATTGCACTGCTGCAATAAATGTGCCTAGCGGTTTTTGCCAGCTTGGCGCATCATCTGTGGCAACAAACTCGGTTTTGTCAGGATTATCAAGAACACTAGGTATATTTGCTGCAAGTCTGCTGCCAAACGAATGTCCAACTATACCTACCCGGTCGCTATAACAAGTTAGGTATCTATTTAGCTCTGGCGCTATTTCTTCTGCTAAGGGTGAGAAACTGCTCGTTTTTAAAATTTTATGAGCAACACTCTCTCTCATAGAACTGGTTGGCAGTGTCAAGACTGAAGCTGGATTTCCTTCTTCGTCGCGACAGGTCTCGGCTATTTCGGCCATCTCTAGCCGTGCTGCTGTCGCTGTAGGGTTTCCCATGAACCCAGTTCCGTAGACGATAGTAATGCCGGACGGGCCATTGCCAAATTCAACCAAAGTCATCGCCGTATTCCCTAGAGCGCTTGGTATGAAATGTTGTTCAATCCTCTCCATGAGTCTTGCTCGCTCTCTGCTAGGAGTTCTGTCGATTACCCCAGAAGTAGGTTCTCTGTTATTTCCCGAGAATATAGTACAAGGAATCCTTTCGGCTGCGTAGTTGGGCGACCTTCTCATAAATATTGTTATAGTATATAATTTTTCTATTGTCAAATAATCTCGTCGTAAAACTCATTGCTAAAAATCTAAAGCATAAGTATACTAATAACCAGTGAGCAGGCACGATAAAACAACAAAAATACAGAAGTTCAAATTGCCATTAAAAACGTTGGCTGCTGCGTTCGGTGTCTTGTCGGTACTTGTTGCGCCAACACTCTATTCGCCAAAAGCCGCAGCTGACGCTATCAACAACACGGACTTCGTATTTACTATCGATACCAGAAAGCCGGGGTCGCCAAACACCCAGTTTGTTATTCCGACAAGCGGTTCAGGGTACAATTATACTGTTGACTGCAATAATGACGGTGTAACTGAGGTATCTGGGCAGACTGCCTCTTATACTTGTAATTACGCTACGCCGGGGATCTACACTATACGCATTGGCGGCGCCTTTCCGTGGTTTATCGTAAATGGTAGGGGTGATAGGTTAAAACTGCTTTCGATTGATCAATGGGGCACGAACAAGTGGAAGAATATGCGTTCTGCTTTTGCCGGCGCGGAGAACATGGATGTCAAGGCCGCTGATACGCCAGATTTAAGCCAAGCCACTGACTTATCATGGATGTTTGTTGGAAATAAATCACTGAAAGGCGAGTCTGCTAATTGGAATTGGAATACGTCAACTATTACCAAAATGTCGGGCGTCTTTCAAAATGCAAACCAATTTAACCAAAATGTAGGTTCTTGGGATGTTTCAAAGGTGACCGATACTGCTGGTATGTTTAATGGCGCCAGCGCTTTTAATAACGGAGGTAGCGATTCTATTACGAATTGGGATACGTCGAACCTCGTGATTGCAAATGATATGTTCCGAAAGGCGGCGTCGTTCAACCAGCCGATCGGTTCTTGGGACATGAAGAAAGTACAGTTTCTTGTTCGTTTTTTGAGCGGCGCAACTTCATTCAATCAGTCGCTAGCTGCTTGGCGATTGGATTCGTTGGTTATTTTGCCAGGAAAACCGTTGTCTGGTGCGGCGGCCGCGCTTGATCATACAGCGATTTCGCGCCAGAATTACGATGCTATGCTAATTGCTTGGGATGCGCAGAATCTAAAATCGCCAATGTCGCTTGGTGCAGCCGGTTTGAAATTTTGTGCAGCCGCTTCGGCGCGGGCTAATATCTTGAAGCCTGTTGTCGACGGCGGACACGGCTGGGTAATCACTAGTGATGGCAGGCTGTGTACAAAACATAAAGTAACATTTGATTCGCAATCCGGTTCTGCCGTTCCAAATAAGATGGTAGGCTATACGTATCCTTTCAGACCGCCGGTCGCCCCGACCCGCTCTGGCTACACTTTTGCCGGCTGGTACACAGATACTGCTTTTACGACGGCTTGGGACTTTGCGAACGATACGATGCCAGACAATGACTTGACCTTGTATGCAAAGTGGACGAAGAACCCTGCGCCTGCCTCTACGCTGTCTCCGGAGTCACCAAAATCGCCTGGTGCCAGACTGGCTGAAACGGGATCAAATATAGTGTTGTTTGTCTTGGCGGCGTCTATCTTTGTAGCTTCTGGTATTGTTTTGTTCAAGAAGTAAGCGAACGTCCGTAATATAGGCAGGGAAAGTGAAAGGATAACTTCTCTACTATTTCCAGGAAACTGGTATCGAACCAGGAAATATCAAAGACGAGAATTAGTTCAAGGTGTAGGTTCAGTTGTTGCTGGTCAGGCTTGTATTGCGGGGTGATAATGTGCTAGTAAACTTCTGTCGCCTCTGATATACTTAGAAGCAATGGGAAAGAATCTTTATATCACAACGGCGATTCCATATGTCAATGGCAAGCCGCATATCGGTAATGCGCTAGACTATTTGCTTGCAGATATCTGGTCGCGCTACCAGCAGCAGAAAGGCAAAAAAGTGCGCTTTCAGGTTGGCACTGATGAGCATGGTAATAAAATTGCTGCTAAGGCTGCCGAACAAAATCTGACGCCGCAAGCATATGTCGATCAGACTCATCAAAATTTCAAGATACTGATGGATGCTGAACACGCCGAATATACTGATTTTGTCCGTACGTCTGATTCACATCATATGGGGGCGGTGCGCTATATTTGGAAACAGTTGGACCAAGCGGGGCTGATTTATAAAAGTACTTACAACGGCTGGTACTGTATGGGTCATGAAGCTTTCTTTACTGATAAAGAAGTTCAAGAAACTGGCGGGGTTTGTCCTGACCACCAAACGCCTTATCAACAAGTTAGCGAAGAGAATTATTATTTGAAAGCGAGCGCCTATACTGATAAAGTCCGCCAAGCAATCGAGTCGGGCCGAATGAAAATTGTACCAGAGTTTCGCAAAAAAGAGTTTCTGGAATTAATGAAAGACGGTTTGCACGACGTATCAATTAGTCGGCCGCGCAAGAGCCTGACCTGGGGAGTACCGGTACCAGGAGACGATAGCCAGGTGATGTATGTCTGGTTGGACGCCTTAGCTAATTACATCACGGTGCTAGGTTACCCGGATCAGCCGGAGTGGAAAGATTTTTGGCCAGCTGACGTGCAAGTGATTGGCAAGGATATCCTGCGTTTTCATGCCGGTATTTGGCCAGTGATGCTATTAGGGGTTGGTCTACCGCTGCCGAAGACGTTGTTAGTGCACGGTTTCGTTAATGTGGGCGGTGCTAAGATGAGCAAAACTGTTGGTAATGTCGTCGATCCGATGGAGATTATCAAGGATTACGGTGTTGACGCTTTTCGCTATTACTTTTCGCGGCATATTCCAACCAAGGATGACGGCGACTTCACCTGGGAGAAGTTTGAGAAGGCTTATAATGGAGAGCTGGGTAATGATCTCGGTAATTTAGTGCAGCGGGTTATTGCTATGATTCAGCGTTATCAGTCGGGTGTAATTGGCGAGATTCCTCGCCCAGGACACGATATGGGGCCATACCGCCAGGCGATGGAAGCGCTTGATTTTGATCGAGCAATAGACGAAGCATGGCAACAGGTGCGAGCACTTAATCAATATATTGATGATGTTAAACCGTGGGAAGTTGCCAAGAAGCGCCAAAAAGACACTGATGCTGCCGAGCATTTATCGGAAATTTTATCTTACGCTGTTGGTGCGCTTGAGGAAATTGCTGATTTGCTAACTCCGTTTATGCCAGTGACCGCTAGTACTATTCACAAGATGTTCTCGGCAGGAGTTGTGCCCGAGAAAGCAGCACCACTTTTCCCAAAAATCTATATTCATACGCCCGATCCGCAAACGGCATCTAGTAAAAAGAAATAAGCCAAATGAATTCGTTGCTTCGCTTAGTTGATACGCATTGTCATATTCATGATAGCGAGTTCTATGACGCTTCGGCGCGCGAGAAGGCTTACCAGGAATCGGTGAAGAATGGCGTAGCGATGATTTGTGTCGGTACAGATTTGCGCAGCTCGCGTCAGGCTCTAGAGTTTGCTAGGATGCATGATTTTGCTTGGCCGGTTGTCGGCATTCACCCGCACGACGCAGCGACAAATAACGTCGAGGAATTGCGCCAATTGGTAGCAGGCAATCGCGATGAAATCGTCGGCATTGGTGAAATTGGTTTGGATTATTTTTATGATAATAGTCCGCGTGACATACAACAGAGCGTTTTGCGGCGGCAGCTTGAGGTAGCGCGAGATTTTAAATTGCCGATTAGTTTTCATGTACGCGACGAAAAAGCTGCTGCTGGCGCAGTCTGGGCGGATTTTTGGCCGATTTTCGATGAATTCAAAGGTTTGCGCGGCATTTTGCATAGCTTTACCGACTCTGAGGAAAATTTGCAGCATGGGCTGGATCGTGGTTTATATGTTGGTGTTAACGGCATAAGTACTTTTACTAAAAATAAAAATCAACAGAAAATGTTTAACCAAATTCCGCTTGAACGCTTAGTTTTTGAAACTGACGCACCTTTCTTGACGCCAGCGCCATTTCGTGGTAAAGTGAATATACCAGCGTATGTGAGGCAGGTAGCAGAGTTTCATGCGCAAGCTCGCGGTCTTGGTGTTGAGGAGATTGCGGCCGCTACGACTCGCAACGCACGGCGAGTTTTTGGGATTAATTATGAATGAGAGTTTTAATAATAAAGTAAAACCTTATGCACCGGTAGAAAATGCCGGTCGTTTTAATTATGAACAAACTGCTAATGGCAATTCTTATCGTAGTCCTGAGCTAGAGCACTTAGGCGAGCTAGCGCGCGAATATGCTGAGTCGGCCAATCAAACAACCGAATCGCCCCAGGTTGACTATATAGAAGAATTGAACAATCCAAAACCCGAAAAAAAGCCGCTTACTTCTGAGCAGCAAATTGCTGACACTGGTCGACGCGTGATTGGTTTACGAGATAAATATGATGGGGACTATGCTGAATATCTAGAGGGATTTGGTCTAGCTGCATAAATCATGGTCAAGCGTGTGCTCACAAAAACTCTCAAACTTTTTGTCGGCGATGACTTATCGCTCGGTTTGCCGAAACTCCGCAAAAAACGTCCGCTTAAAAAACTGAGCGAGCGCGAACTACTGGCACTAGAAAGTGAAATTGGCTCGGAGCTTTTTGGAGAGATCCCGAAGGGCCATCGCCGCGAATTCTTTTGCCTGGACGAAAAAACATGGATGTGGCATGAGGAATGGATTGATGCCAAGCACAAACTTAAAACCCACACGATCAAATATGAAGTAACCGATCGAGGTATCTTAAAAACTCAACCTGGTCCGCGTTATTCATACCTCGAGGGTGATGAATTGCGTAATTTTAGTATCGCTACGCAAATGTATTATGAGCAAGTTGCCCGCCAAGTTTACAAGCGAGATCCCGAGACCGGCGAAAAATTGGTATAATAGAAAGCGTGAAATCATCGATAATCTATCTCGACCATGCTGCTGCCACGCCTCTAGACGAGCGCGTTTTGGCGGCGATGCAGCCGTATTTCTCTGAGATGTTTTATAATCCTTCGGCGCCGTATGCTCCAGCGGTGGAAGTCAAGCGCGCTTATAATAAAGCTAAGCATCGTTTGGCTGTTTGTCTTGGCGGACAGGCTAGCGAGCTGGTTGTGACGGCTGGCGCTACAGAGTCTATTAATTTGATGATAAATAGCATTGACGGGCATATCGTATCAAGTGCCATTGAGCATGATGCAGTACTGAAAGCGCTTGCTGATAATGTAACACTGGTGGCTCCATCTAAAAAAGGTAATATTGCGCCGCGCGATATTCAAGCAGCTATTAGGCCAGATACGCAGCTAATAACTATCGCTATCGCTAATCACGAACTTGGTACCGTTCAACCGCTACGCGACATTGCTGAAGTTGTCCGTACTGAGCGTCGCCGCCGGTTTGAAGCGGGTGAGCTGACGCCAATCTATCTGCACACTGATGCTTCGCAAGGGGCTGGGCAGATTGACATCAATGTAGCGCGGCTAGGCGTTGATGCGCTGACGCTAAATGCTGGTAAGATTTATGGCCCGAAACAAGTTGGTTTGCTTTGGTGTAATCGGATGATACGCTTGCGGCCGCTAGTTCGCGGCGGCGGGCAAGAGCGGGGCTTGCGCAGCGGTACCGAAAATGTTGCGGGCACCATTGGTTTTGCAGTAGCGTTAGAATTAGCGCAGCAACATCGTAATTCTGAGAATAAGCGCTTGCGCCAGTTGCGCGACCAGCTGCAAAATCAGCTGACAGAAGCTTTTTCATGGGCGATTGTTTCTGGCGATCAAAAGCATCGCCTGGCAAGTCATTTGCATATATCATTCCCCGGAATTGATGCCGAACGGTTAGTTTTTATGCTAGAGCGAAAAGGGGTGCTGGTAGCGACTGGCAGTGCTTGTGCAGCGAATTCCGGGACGCGTTCGCATGTGCTAGAAGCGATTGGCTTAGCGCCAGAGGTGGCGGACGGCAGTTTGCGTCTGACACTGGGTCGCCTATCGGATGCTGAAACGTGCACGGCGGCTGCCCGAGAAATTATCGCTGCGATTAATACAGAAAAGGCCAGGTTAGCTTGAAAAGATTTTTAATAGCTATCGTTACGCTGGCCATTGTTTCGGCTGCAATAATCATCGGTATTACTTTGTTTTTATCAAAGAACGATTTGCAAGGCTGTGGCGATATTCCAGATGCGACACGCCAACAGTGTGCGGCAGCCGATGCGATCGTAGCGGTGAGCGGCGGCGATACCAGCGCTCGTACTGCTGAAGCAGTGCGATTGTACAAGAATAACTGGGCGCACAAATTAGTTTTTTCTGGTGCGGCAGCTGATAAAACTGGCCCGAGTAATGCTCGGGCAATGAAGAGACAGGCTATCGTTGCAGGCGTACCAGCTAGTGATATTCTGATAGAGGAAACCAGTGAAACGACTGCCGAGAATGCCTCGCAAACCGTCAGCCTGCTCAAACAAAAGCAGATATCATCGGTAATTTTGGTGACAAGCGCTTACCACTCGCGGCGAGTTTCAATTGAATTTACTAAAGCAGCACCAAATATACTAACACGTAGTCATCCAGTAGTTGCAGATAATCAATGGTCGAATATGTGGTGGACAACTGTTATAGGCTGGCAGCTGGCGTTGCAAGAGCTGGTAAAAATTATGGGAGTTGCAGCAGAATGACCAGACCGCGTGTTTATGTTGGTATGAGTGGCGGCGTCGATAGTAGCGTCGCGGCAGCATTATTACTTGACCAAGATTATGATGTTACTGGCGTCTATATGAGAAACTGGAGTCAAGATCTACCCGGTATGCAGTGTCCGTGGGCTGAGGATCTGGCTGATGCCAAGCGGGTGGCAGTGCAATTAGGAATTGATTTTAAAGTATTTGATTTTGAAACACAGTATCGCCAAAAAGTTGTTGATTACATGCTTGACGAATATCGTGCTGGTAGAACGCCGAATCCAGACATCATGTGTAATCAAGAAGTTAAGTTTAAACTATTTTTAGAAACTTCGCTGGCGGCGGGAGCGGATTACATCGCAACTGGTCATTATGCGCGGGTTGAACGTTTAGCAGATACTGCACGCTTGCTTCGTGCTCGCGACGACAACAAAGATCAAACTTATTTTTTATATCGCGTGACGTCTGAAGCATTAGCGAAAACCATGTTCCCATTAGGAAATCTGACCAAACCTGAAGTGCGTCAAATTGCTAAAGATCGCGGCCTATGGACAGCTCGCAAAAAAGAATCTATGGGTGTGTGTTTCGTCGGCAATGTTGGCATGCGCGAATTTCTTAGCCAGTATATTACGACGCGCCCGGGCGATATTATTGACAAAGAGTCGGGCCGGGTGCTTGGCCGGCATGACGGCGCAATTTTTTATACACTTGGTCAAAGACATGGTCTGGATGTTGGCGGCGGGTTGCCGTATTATGTGGTTGGCAAAAATATGGATAAGAATGAAGTTTACGTTAGCCGTAATATCAACGACGAACACATATGGCGAACCGAGATTAAGCTGACAGATATTCACTGGATTAATCAACCTTTGACTGAAGGTGCGCGAATACAGGTCCGATTGCGCCACCGCGGTGCGCTCATTAACGCTATATATAGTGCCGACACACTACATCTAGAGTCTGCCGAACGAGCCGTGGCGCCTGGTCAGTCGGCGGTGGTCTATCGCGGTGAAGAGTGCTTGGGTGGCGGAATAATGTCGGATATATAAGGAATGCCAAATGTTCTGATAAAATATGCGAAGGTATTTATATTAAATGAAAATTGATAATAGCTTTCCAGTTGTTTTTTGGGATAAAGACAGATCAACAAAGTCTCAATTTTATCCGTGTGAAACTATTCCTGACTTTTCGCTTGTGACATCGTGTATGGTTTGTGCAGTTCATGAAAATAAAATACTTCTGGCCAAGCCACTGCGTGGCTGGGGTTTGCCAGGTGGTCGTATGGAATTAGGAGAAACGCCAGAAGATTGTGCGCGGCGCGAGGTGTATGAGGAAACATCCGTTGAACTAAATTCTCTAAAATTGATTGGTGCTTGGCATATTGAAAAGCTATTTCATTCTAAATATAACTATAGATACCCTGATAGGGCATATCAGCTGCTTTTTCTGGCTGATGTAAAACGAATAGATGATTTTGTAGCTTCGCACGAATCGTCGGCCAGGGAGTTTGTAGAATTTGATAAAGTACAAGACTATCATCATGATTTTGCTAATTTTGCTGAGATTATGACATATATTAAGAGCTGTGTCCTTTAGGCCTTTAGTTTGTCGTAGAGATGGCGGGCTGTTGGTCGCTAATCAGGTGGTTTTCGTGCTATAATTACCTCTATGAACACACAAGAAATCCGCCAGAAATATCTCGAATTTTGCCAAAGGAACGGCCACGCTATTATTGAGCGGGCGCCGCTTATATTACACAATGACCCGACGACGTTATTTACCGGCTCGGGCATGCAGCCGCTACTGCCGTATTTGCTGGGCCAGGATCATCCGCAGGGTACGAGATTAGCTGATAGCCAGACGTGTTTGCGGGCGCAGGATATCGAGGATGTTGGCGATAATCGCCATACGACGTTCTTTGAGATGCTGGGCAATTGGAGTATGGGCGAATATTTCAAACGCCAGCAGATTGAGTGGTTTTTCGATTTTTTGACAGAAATAGTTGGGCTAGATCCGCACAAAATCTACGTTAGCTGTTTTATCGGCGATGATAAAAATAACATTCCGCGCGACGATGAAGCAGCGCAAATTTGGCAAGAAGTTTTTGCTAAAAAAGGCATTGAAGCTAAAATTGTCGAGCTGGATAGCGCTGAAAATGGCGATAAGCTGGGTATGCAGGGCGGCCGGATTTTCTTCTACAACGATAAAGAGAACTGGTGGAGCCGCGGCGGCGGTATTGACAGTACGCCGATCGGCGATCCGTGCGGGCCAGATAGCGAGGTGTTTTATGATTTTGGCGAGCAGCATCATGATGCCAGCTTTGGGCAAGCGCATCCAGCTAGCGATAGCGGCCGGTTTATGGAGATTGGCAATCAAGTATTCATGCAATATCGCCGGCTGGACGATGGTAGCTTTGAACCGCTGAAACGCAAGAATGTTGATTTCGGCGGCGGCTTGGAGCGGATTGCCGCGGCAGCAATTGACAGTCCTGACGTTTTTAAGATCAGCCTACTACAGCCAATTATTAGAAAGTTGGAAAGTTTAAGCGGCAAGGAATACGCTACGCACACCGCATCGATGCGAGTGATCGCTGATCACCTTCGGGCAGCGGTATTTTTGGCGGTTGACGGATGTGTGCCGAGCAATAAGGAGCAGGGCTACGTGATGCGCCGCTTATTACGCCGGGCGATTCGCTATAGTTTTGACCTGGGTATTGAGCAGAATTTCCTCGAGGAGGTCGTACCGGTAATTGCTGACTTATATGAAGCGGATTTCCCAGAGGTTAAAGAGAATCGCGAGCAGATTATTGCTGTGTTGGTCAAAGAGGAAAAAGCCTTCCGCCAGACCCTACGTAAAGGTCTCAGGCAAATGCAGCAGTATATCGACGACGGCTTGACTGGCGAAGAGCTATTTACGCTATATGATACGTTTGGCTTTCCGGTGGAGCTGAGTACCGAAGAGGCCTATAAACAAGGTATCAAGCTTTCTGATAATTGGCGCGCCGAATTTGATGCGCGAATGGCCAAGCAACGCCAACGTTCCAAGACAGCGCGCAAAGGACAATTTAGCGGCGGTTTGGAAGGTCACGATCCAATCCATCTGAAATATCATACGGCGACGCACTTGCTGGGGGCGGCACTGCGCAAAGTTCTGAAGGCGCCGGATTTGCAGCAGCATGGCAGCAATATCACGTCTGAGCGCCTGCGTTTTGATTTCAACCACGATAAATTGACACTAGAGGAAAAACAGGCGGTGGAGGATCAAGTTAATGCCTGGATTGACGCTGATTTGCCAGTCAGCTTTGCCGTTTATCCGACTGACGAGGCGCTAAAAATGGGTGCAATCGGCGCTTTTGGCGAACGCTACGGTGATAAAGTAAAAGTCTATTCCATCGGCGAAGGCGACAATATCGTTAGTTTTGAAGTTTGCGGCGGCCCGCACGTTGAACACACGGGTATCCTGGCTGAAGGCGGTAAGCGCTTCAAAATCACCAAGGAGGAATCTAGCTCGGCGGGAATTCGCCGGATTAAAGCTATCCTTGTGTAGCAAGACTCTCATTAACTATTGATTCTAGTGTGGACTCCACTTCGTCACTTAACAGACCTAGGTTTTTAGGTTGCAAAGTTTTTCTTTGTCCTGTATACGGATCAAAGAAGTAGCATAAAACATCTGTACCGCCTGTGCTGTTAACGAGTATTTTGTAATGAATTTTTGTGTCAATACCATCGTATTCATAGGGAATCTGTAATTCAAGTTTGCCTCTTGCTAGTACGCTCGATAAAGCTTCCTCTGCATTGCTATTTAGATAAGTTCCTACCAAATCTGCCTCAACGCCGCTGATGTTGGTAGAGCCAGCGCGTATTAATGCTTCTTCTGGTACTGAAGAACCTTCGATATCACGGACTAAGGGTTCAATATACGAAAATGTCTTGTCTGTGCGATATTGATTGCTATTTATAGCTACACGGGATAGAGCGTTTACTATGTCGCTTGGCGTAGTTTCTGCGGAATCTGACAATTCACGTATATAGGAATTATCGGCTGATATAGGCCAAATCATGTCTAATCTTGTCGCTACTAGATGGCTAGGTACTTTTATGTTTCTACCGGGTGTTACCCATTCTCCACGAGAAGACAGTCTGAGCCTGAGAGAACCTTTTTCTGAACTACCAGCACCCGCAACGAAAGACAATCTAGTACCGGTAGCAGCCACATCGACCATTTGAACAAGGCGCATTGTTAGGGCTCCATCTTCGTAGGTACCAAACGGCTGACTGATGACTTCTGTACTCTGGATTGTTGGCTCTGTAGCGTCTAACGAATATAGCGCATCTAATATACGGTCTCCGGTATTTTGTGGTTGAGACTCTGATACTCTTGGTGATTGGTCCATGTTGCATATTGTAGCATAACTACTGTAATATGTCAAGACTGGTCGCCAATGAATGTAGTGTTGTATAATAAAATATACTTATGCTAGATAAATTGCGTAGTAAGATTGCTGACAAAATAGGAGATCGGTCGAATGACTCTGCAGATAAAGATGATTATATCGTTGCGCTCGATATCGGTACCGAAAACGTTAAGGCGCTGTTAGCTCGCGTTAACGGCGACGATATTGAGATTCTTGGTGTTGGACGTGCTCATCAAGAATTTTCAGATATGCATTCGGGCGCGATTGCTGATATTGCTGGCGTAGTGCAACACTGCGAGGACGCTCTGACTCAGGCTGAAGACGAAGCTGGCTTGCAGGCCAAGCATGCTGTCATCGGTATAGCTGGCGAACTGGTAAAAGGTACAACTAGTACGATTCGTTATCGCCGTCCGCAGTCCGACCGTCCGCTTGACGAGCAAGAAGTTGAGTTTATTATCGAGAAGGTTCAAGATCGCGCTGCTAAACGGGCACAAAAACAGATCGCCTTAGAGACGGGCAATGACGAGGTTGAAGTCAAGCTGGTCAACTCAGCGCTGGTTAGTATTCATATTGACGGCTATAAAGTGTCGAATCCGATTGGCTTTCAGGGCAAGGACGTAGCGGTGCAAATTTATACAGCGTTTGCGCCGATGGTGCATATTGGCGCCTTGGAGCGAGTGGCGCAAGAGCTTGATTTGGAGTTGTTAGCGGTCGCTGCTGAGCCGTTTGCGGTTAGCCGTAGCGTACTTGGCACTGATAGTAGTAGTGCTTTTACGGCAATTTTAGCAGATGTAGGTGGTGGCACAACTGATATTGCGGTGGTTAACGACGGCGGTGTTGAGGGCACCAAGATGTTTGGCATCGGTGGCCGCAGTTTTACTAAAACTATCGCTGACGAGTTGTCAATTCCGTACGATCAGGCAGAAAAACTCAAAGTAAATATCGAGGACAGTAAAATTAAAGCTACCGTCAAAAAAGATGTGGCAGTTGCCGTTGATAAAACTCTCGAGGTTTGGTTGGCTGGCGTAGAGTTAGCATTGAGCGAGTTTGACGCAGTCGATCAGCTGCCGCCGCGTATTTTGTTGTGCGGTGGCGGTGCTAGCTTGTCTCAATTAGTTGCGGCTCTCGAAAAGCGTGATTGGTACAGCGAGTTGCCATTTACTAAGCGTCCGACAGTACAGCGCATTCGTCCCGATCAAGTTGTTGGTATTACGGATAAAACCGGTGAAGTCAATGATCACACTTTCATTACGGCGATGGGTCTGCTGCGTGTTGGTTATGATACAATAATAGGAGCAGGCGACACTCAGTCGGTTCGCAGTAAAATTAATAGGATTTTGCGAATTTAATAGAGAAATAATATGCAAAAAGATGTCATTTATATAGATGTAGAAGACGATGTTACTTCAATTATTGGCAAGATAAAAGCCGCTAATTCGAGTATCGTTGCTTTGGTGCCGCCAAAGCGAATCGGGGCGATTCAGAGTGCAGTAAACCTTAAATTGGTGCATCGCGCGGCTGAGCGGGTCGATAAAAAACTGGTAATTATTACTAATAATGATGCTTTGTCGACGCTTGCGGGCAGCGCGGGTATTCCGGTGGCTAAAAATTTGCAGAGTCGTCCAGAGTTAGCTGAGATTCCGGCTCTTGAAGTCAACAGTGACGATGACGTGATTGATGGATCGGAAACGTTGAACGGTGGCGCTAAGCCTAACACGCTAGCTCCTGGCGATAAGAAAGAGCAGTCGTCTCTTAATGATGAACTTAGCAAAATTGAAGACGAAGGAGAGGATGAGCTACCGTCTTCTAAAGGCAAGGATGGCGGCGATAAGAAGTCTGCTGACCAGGCGGATAGCAAGTCGAAAAAAAGTCCGAAAATCCCCGATTTTAATACTTTTCGTAAAAAGTTCTTCATTATCGGTGCGGCTGTTATTTTGTTGATCGCCGGTTTGGTGTGGGCGTTTGTGTTTGCGCCGCGAGCACAGATTGTCATTTCTGCGCAAACTAGTAGCGTGGCTGTTAACACTCATATCAAATCAAGCGCTGCTGTTAACACTAGTTTGCAAGATGGTACTGTCAAACTGACGACCAAAACTAGAGAAAAAGCGATTTCTAAAACATTTACAGCTACCGGCAAGAAGGATGTCGGCGAAAAAGCGACTGGTATAGTAAGCTTTTCGACGCGCGACATTGACAATCTTGGTACAGAAATCCCAGCAGGAACAACTTTGACGACAGATTCTGGCGCCGAGTATGTTACCAATGAAGGCGTTAAAATCTCGCTTAGTAATTATCGTAATGCCAAGGTGAAAATTACTGCCGCACGCAGCGGCGCCAGCTATAATGGCGCTAGCGGTACAGTCAAGGGGGCACCTAGCGGTATTTCAGCAAGTATTAGCGGCTCGACGACGGGAGGCACTGACAAAACCATTACCGTCGTTCAACAAAGCGATATAAATAAAGCAATGCGCGAACTCGTTACCGAGGACGATAAGAACCAAAACAAAGCTGCTTTGCAAACTGAGTTTGGTAAGGATTATACGATTATCAATGAGTCATTTGCGGCGAATATTGCTGGGATTAATAAGCCTGCTGTTGATAGCGAGGCTAACGACGGCCAAGCGGCAATTACTGGTACAATGAAGTTCTCGCTTTCTGGTATTGCTCGCAGCGAGTTTGATACGTTTCTCAAAGCTTACTGCCAGCAGCGCATTGATGGCAAGTCAAACCAGAAAATTTATGATACTGGCAGTAAAACAGTTTCTCTGACTAACATAGCTATTTCGGGTGATACGATTAATGCGACAGTCTCGGCGAACGGTAAAGTTGGTCCGAAAATCGACGAAGATGCCATCAAGGAATACGTCAAAGGCCAGTCGGTCGGCGAGGTTCAAGAGCGCGTCAAGACAGTTGAAGGCATAAAATCAGTAGATGTGAACCTTTCGCCATTTTGGGTTTATAGAGTTCCAGATGACACCAAGAAGATAAGCGTAAAGTTTCAGATAGATGGCTAAGCAGTATTTGGCGCTTGACGTCGGCGAGCGGCGAATTGGCGTGGCATCGGCAAGCAGCGATGTTAAGATTGCCGTACCAGGCGACTGGATTGATGTCGACGGCAAGGAACTCGATATTATCCGCGAGATGCTGATTGACGAATCAATAGATGTTTTGGTAGTGGGTTATCCGCGCAATCAACGAGGCGAGCCGACTGCGCAGACTCGGTATGTCGAAGATTTCGTTGATAGTCTTGGCCAAATTGAATCTGACGTTGTATTCCAGGACGAATCGTTGACGAGCGTCAAAGCAGAGAATATCTTAGCATCGCAAAAACGTCCGTATAGTAAGGGTGAGATTGATTCTATGGCAGCTAGTATTATTTTACAAGATTATCTGGAGGCGCAATAATGGATGGTTTTAAACGGCAGAATGGCCAACAATTTAATTCTCGGCCGAATAATAATCGGCAAATACCGCCGCTTGGCGCAGCTCCGCGTCCTGCACCTCGTGCTATTGATCCAAATCAGCCAATGGGGCAAAAGGCTAATATTTCGCTTGACTCCGACCATGACGCTGCGAGCCAGAAAGTGTCAAAGAAGAAGCGTCGTCTTCGACGCTGGATGATTATTTTGATAACAGTCATGGTGTTTTTGACAGTGGTTTTTGCGGCACTATTTAAGTGGTACGAGATGCAGCTAAAACCAGTCTCAAGCGATAGCAATAAGGTATCGGTTACTATTGAAGACGGCTCCTCGGTCTCAACAGTTGCCAATACGCTGGCCAGCAAAAATCTTATTCGCAACCGATTAGCTTTTGAAGTTTATGTGCGCCTTAATAATAAGAATAGTATCAAAGCTGGTACTTGTATGATTGCTCCGTCTGAGTCGGTCGCTGATATTGTTAACCGTATGAATAATGGTTGTCATGACTTCAAAACTATTACCTTCTATCCTGGCGGTACGTTAGAGAGTTCTAAGTATAAGGCTTCGCAGTCGTCTGATGGTGTTGATAAAACGAGCGTCCGTTATATCTTGCGCCAAGCAGGCTACTCTGATGATGAGATCTCAAATGCTTTCAAGGCGAAATACGATAGTCCTCTATTTGCTGATCGTCCAAGCGGGTCGTCTTTGGAGGGCTACGTTTTTGGGGAGACGTATCAATTTACGGGTGATGCCACAGCCAAAGATGTTTTACAGACAGTGTTTGATCACATGTACAAGGTTGTGCAGAAAAATGACTTAGTTAATAAGTTTAAGGCGCAAGGTCTGACGCTTTATCAAGGGTTGACTATGGCTTCGATTGTTGAGCGGGAATTGGGCTGCGAAGATAAGCCGACCGTCGAGCGTAAAAATCGCTGTTATCAATACCAGCGGGGTATTGCGCAGGTGTTTATAGCTCGCTACAAGAAAAACATGCAGCTTGGTTCTGATGTAACCTTTATCTATGCTGCAGACAAAGCTGGTGTTAAGCCTAAGTTGGATATTGATTCTCCGTACAATACTCGCAAGCATACTGGTCTGCCGCCGACGCCAATTGCGACACCTGGCGAATTATCGCTTAAAGCGGTCGCTGATCCGGCGCCTGGCGATAACTTGTTCTTCATAGCTGGCGATGACGGTTTAATATATTTTGCCAAAACTGATGAGGAACATAAAAACAATATTGACAAATACTGCCAGAAGTTGTGTAGTATCGTATAAAGTATTGACATTAACGCTAGTGATTTGCTATAATATAGAGTATACACGAGGACTTGCAGGAACAATTATGAATTATTGCCAGCTCTATCGTGCTTATAATATGATTTTCTAGGAGAACCATTATTAGTACACAACCAAATCGAGTTAAAACTAATTTTGTACCGAGCGCAAAGGCTCATTCTAGCAAAACTAAAAGGCGCGGTGGTGTTTCTTGGACTTCCGTAGTATCGTATGTCGGCGTTTTTCTATTCATAGCAACGCTAATTGCTATCGGACAACGTCCAGTCGGCGTTCAGGAAGGTAGTAATAATACGCCGCTGGCTAATGCCTCTACCTCAAGCACTAAAAATACTGTAGCGGCTGCAACTTCGGCTAGTACAGTCGATCCAGTTGTTGCTACGAATATAGCCTCATCACTAGCGGACACCACCAGTATGCCAGTTAGCGCTAACGTGGCGACACTTTCTCAGACGCTGACTATTGAAACGGTAATGTCGCAGACCTCCAGCAATGCAATTAGCAAGCCGCAGATTGTCCAGCCGACAGCTAATTCGCGGGCGGCTACTACTTATACCACCAAGGCTGGCGATACGGTTGATGCAATAGCCAGCAAATATGGACTCAAGAAAGAGACTATAGCTTGGGCCAATAATCTATCGTCTGATGCGCTGGAGCCAAATACTACTTTAACAATTCTGCCAGTTGATGGTGTTCAGCATACCGTTAAGGCGGGTGACTCTGTTGATAGTATTGTTGCCAAGTATGGCGGTAATAAGGCTGATGTGGTGTCGTATAATGACCTGGAACTCGCTGGTTCGCTAACTGAAGGTAGGAACATTATTGTTCCTGGCGGTGCTTTGCCAGAAAATGAACGTCCAGGATATGTGGCTCCTCGTGCTGCGGCTAGTAATCGGCGCAGCGCTTATGGGTATGGGTCGGGCCTGGGCGGTTACGGAAGCAATTACAATGGGGTTATCTCTGCCGGTAACAAATATGCATGGGGGAACTGTACTTGGTATGCTTACGAACGCCGAATGCAGCTAGGACGTCCAGTCGGTAGCTTCTGGGGTAATGCTAGTACTTGGGCTTATGCGGCAGCAGCGGCTGGATTGGCAGTTAACGGTACGCCGGCGCCTGGCGCGATAATGCAAAACGGCGGCGGATACGGCCACGTGGCGATTGTCGAGAGCGTTAATCCGGGCGTATCAATCACAATTAGCGAGATGAACGGTTATCGCTTTGGCGGCGGTTTCAATCGCGTTGGTCATGGCCAGATTTCCTGGGGCGAGGCCACTAGCGGTTACTATAGATATATTCACTAAGTATTTTACAAAACTAATTAACACCTCTGTCAAATCAGGGGTGTTTTTGGTATAATGTGTCTGTATGTTTGTTGATACAGCTAAAGTTTCAGTCCAGGCGGGCCGCGGCGGCGACGGCGCGGTCAGTTTTCGCCACGAGATTTACGTTGATAAAGGCGGTCCGGATGGCGGCGATGGTGGTCGCGGCGGTAATGTTGTGTTTTTGGCGACGGAACAGCTTAACACGTTATTAAAATTTCGTTACAAACCCGAGCTAAAGGCCGAAGATGGTGTCTCGGGCGCCAAGAAAAAAATGGCAGGCCGCGCTGGTAAGGATTTAGTTATTAAAGTGCCAGTTGGCACCATAGTCAAGCGTGATGGTAAAATCATCGCTGATTTATCTAAACCAAACCAAAAAACTGTTATTGCTAAGGGTGGCGATGGCGGTTTTGGTAATGCTCACTTTAAGTCGAGTGTTCGTCAAACACCGCGCATGGCAGAGGTGGGCGAGCTAGGCGAATCGTTCGAGGCAGAACTAGAATTGAAATTATTGGCTGATGTCGGTTTGGTGGGTTTTCCTAATGCTGGTAAGTCAACCTTTTTGAGCGTGGTGTCAAATGCTCGCCCTGAAATTGCAGATTATGAGTTCACTACGTTGACGCCGAATCTCGGTGTAGCTGATGTCGATGACAGTTCGCTTTTAATTGCTGATATTCCAGGGTTGATTGAGGGGGCTAGCGATGGTAAAGGATTGGGTGATGCCTTTTTGCGGCACGTTGAGAGGACTGCCGTACTGCTCCATTTGGTGGACGCTTATAGTAACGACGTAGCTGAACGCTACCTGGCGATTCGCCGCGAACTCAAAAAGTACAGCACTGAACTGGCGTCGCGTCCCGAGATAGTAGCCCTAACTAAATGCGAAGGATTAGATCAGGACATCATTCAAATGCAAATTGACATCTTAAGAGCTGTCACTAGCGAGGATACGCAGGTTTTCGCTATTTCCTCGGTATCGCATAAAGGCGTAATTGATGTACTGAGAGCTCTGCAGGTGCAAGTTGTAGCAATGCGCGCAGCTGAGAATGAGCAGAAGCAAGCTGACGATTTGAATAACGATAAGCTTGAGACGATCACGCTTAATGGTAACGAGACGATCTCGAGCAGTTGGGAAGTTTCATACGATGCTGATAAGCAAATCTACCGCGTGTTTGGCGGCAAGATAGAAAAATTTGCTCGTCGCACCAATTTTGATCAGTTTGAAAGCGTCAATCGTTTACGCGATATCATGCGTCGTTATGGTATAGCGCACGAGCTAATGCGCCAAGGTGCTACTGGTGATAGCTTGGTGCAGATTGGCGAATCGACGCCGTTTACGCTGGTTGAGCAGTAGGTTTGGGTGTCATCTCGTAGCTTTGCTATACTATAGGTATGGCACAGACATTTTTCTTCTATGACCTCGAAACCAGCGGATTAAATCCGCGGCAAGACCGCATCATGCAGTTTGCTGGGCAGCGGACGGACATGAATCTCGAACCGATTGGTGAGCCGTATAATCTATTGGTGACGCTGAATGATGATACTCTGCCGAGTCCTGATGCGTTGATGGTGACCGGTATCACGCCGCAAAAAACGGTCGAGGAGGGCTACAGCGAGGCGCAGTTTGCCCGGATGTTGAGTGAGGAAATTTTCATGCCAGACACCATTGCGGTTGGTTTTAATAATATTCGATTTGACGACGAATTTGTCCGCCATTTGTTGTGGCGCAATTTTCATGATCCGTACGAATGGAGCTGGAAAGATGGCCGCTCGCGTTGGGATTTGCTGGATGTGGTGCGATTGACGCGGGCGCTTAGGCCGGAAGGAATCAATTGGCCGCTTGATGACAAAGGTGAGCCAAGTAACCGCTTGGAATTAATTACCAGCGCCAACGGTATAGCACATGAAAACGCTCACGATGCTTTGGCGGACGTGACGGCGCTGATTGCCGTGACGAAATTGATCAAGCAAAAGCAGCCGCAACTGTATGATTATTTGCTAAAGATGCGTGATAAAAAAGTAGTCCAGCAGCTGGTTAATATGGACGATAAAAAACCATTTGTCTATGCCAGCGGGCGCTACGATAAAGAATTTGCCAAAACCACGGTGGCCTTTCCACTGACGACCAGTCGAAGCGGCGGCGTGGTTGTCTATGATCTGCGCTATGATCCGACGCCGTTTGTTGAGCTGAGCGCGGAGGAATTGTCGGCAAAAATCTTTGCTTCGTGGGAGGAGCGGCAAGCTGAGAACTTCGTCAAATTGCCAGTCAAAGAATTGCAGTACAATCGCTGTCCGGCGGTAGCGCCGCTGGGTGTGTTAGAACAAGGCGATGGCTGGCAGAAGATTTCGCTTGATCTAAAGACAGTGCAGAAACATCAAAATATTTTACTGAATCACCCGGACTTTGCCGAAAAAATACGGACTATTTTTGAAAACAAGCCAGCCTTCAAAAAACTGCCCGATCCAGAAGCGCAATTGTATGATGGCTTTTTGAACGACCGTGATCGTATCCGTGTCGAAGCGGTGCGCAATGCCGATGAACGCGAGCTGGCTGATTTTCATCCAGAATTTCAGGACGAACGTTTAGCGCCACTATTGCTGCACTACAAAGCACGCAACTTTCCGCGTTCGCTCAGTGAAGACGATTTGGCACAGTGGGAAACCTGGCGGGCTCAGCGCTTGCAGGTGCAGTTACCAGGGTTTATGACGGCTTTGCATCGTTTAGCGCCAACAGCGACTGACGAGCAGCAGTTTATTTTACAAGAATTGCAATTGTGGGCTGAATCTACATTACCAGCTAGCGATTAGATCTTTCTTGTGCCGGCCGCTATTCTTTTGGAGGTAATGGACGTTGGATGGTATTTTCTATGTAGGTGAATATGTTTATGACTATCATTGCGTATAGTAATAACATAACCCAGTATGGTACTGATATGTGCGTGCCAGGTATGGCGCCGACTAGCACGAAATTCATTAGCGAATCATAAATGTCGTGGCGCAGCAAAAATAGAGGTACACCGATAAGGCACGCCAATACAACACGAATCTTGATGCTGAGGACAGCGAATAGCTCAATTAATGCTCTCATTTGACTATACTATAGCAAATATACTATAGTATGTGCAACGATAAGCGCGATACAGTTTTAGTTTATTTGGATGGTATTTTAAGTGTAATACGTGCACAGATGTTTTGCGGTAATGGATTTTTTTACCGAAAAATGCTAAAATAAGTAGTCATGTCAGATAGTATCAAGATCACCGGTGCACGCCAGAATAACTTAAAAAACGTGAGTTTGGAAATTCCACGCGATAGGTTTGTGGTAGTAACAGGACTTAGCGGCAGCGGTAAATCAAGCCTGGTTTTCGATACTATCTATGCCGAAGGACAACGGCGCTATGTTGAAAGCTTGAGCAGTTATGCGCGGCAATTCCTGGGTATCATGGACAAGCCAGATGTTGACTCAATTGATGGATTGAGCCCAGCAATTTCAATAGATCAAAAATCAACCAGTCGTAATCCGCGTTCAACGGTTGCCACGGTAACAGAAATTTACGACTATTTACGCTTGTTGTTCGCGCGTGTTGGCGTACCTCATTGTCCGGCGCTTTTGCCAGATGGTAAGCGCTGCGGCAAGCCGGTACAACGACGAACAGCACAATCAATTATTGATGAAATCATGAAATTACCTGAAGGCGCAAAATTAATGATTCTGGCGCCGATTGTTAACCAGAAAAAAGGCGAGTTTCAGCATATTCCTGAACAGTATATGCGTAGCGGCTTTGCTCGAGCGCGAGTGGACGGCGTAATTTATGCACTAGATGAGTTTCCAGAATTACAAAAAAACTATAAGCACGACATTGAACTGGTCGTTGATCGTTTGGTGATGCGTCCAGACATGATTTCGCGCGTATCGCAATCAGTCGAACAATCGTTAGAATTGGCTGGCGGTATAGTCCAAGTGTTGGATGCTGATAGCGGCGAAATTTTGACTTATAGCCAGCGCTATGCTTGTGTGGATCACCCGGGCGAGGAGATTCCTGAGTTGGAGCCGCGGTTATTCAGTTTTAACGCGCCGCAAGGTGCTTGTCCGGTATGTACGGGGCTGGGCACACGAATGGAGATTGATCCTAGCTTAGTTTTTAACAAAAACTTGACGATTGCTGAGGGTGCGATTCGTCCGTTTAATCGTTTCAGTGTTGATGCTTGGTATATGAAACGGCTTGAAGCGGTAGCGGCTGAACATGGTTTTAGTCTACACGTACCAGTGCGCGAACTAAGCGACGATGTGCGGAAATTATTGATGTATGGTACGGGCGAGCAAAAATATCGTGTTGAGCTAGGTAATGGCCGGCACTACGATTCAACCTTTGAAGGGATTATTCCAAATCTCGAGCGTCGTCACCGCGAAACCGATAGCGACTTCATGCGCAAAGATATTGAGCGATTTATGCGTGAACGCAAATGCACAGCCTGCAAAGGCGCTCGCCTCAAGCCGGTAGTCTTAGCAGTGACGGTTAGCGGCTTGTCAATTATGGATATTTGTAATTTAGATGTCGAGAACGCCTTAGACGTCTTTAGCCAGCTGAAATTTGACGACAACGAAATGAAGATTGTCAAGCTAGTGGTTAAAGAGATTAACGCTCGTCTGGGATTTATGAATAACGTAGGGTTGAATTATCTAGAACTGGGGCGAGCTGCTAATACTCTGAGCGGCGGCGAGGCACAGCGGATTCGTCTAGCGACACAGATTGGCTCTGGGCTGCAAGGGGTGCTATATGTGTTAGACGAGCCGTCAATCGGCTTGCATCAGCGCGACAACGATCGATTAATCAAAACGCTCAAGCATTTGTGCGACCTCGGCAATACCGTATTGGTGGTCGAACATGATGAGGAGACAATCGCTGCAGCTGATTTTTTGGTGGATGTAGGTCCAGGTGCTGGCGTGCATGGCGGCGAGATTGTAGCTGCCGGCACGCCAGCCGAGGTGGCGCAGAATCCGGCCAGTATTACCGGACGATATTTATCTGGAGCAGAAAAAATATCGGTGCCTAAGAAACGTCGTGCGGTCGAGAAAGATCGCAAACTTGTCGTTCGCGGTGCTAAGGAGAATAACCTCAAAAATATTGATGTCGAGTTTCCGTTGGGTGTAATGACACTAGTGACTGGCGTTAGCGGTAGCGGCAAATCGACACTAGTTAATGACATTGTAGCCAATGAATTGACGGCGCGTCTGCATCGAGCGCAGACTGTGCCTGGCGATCATGATAGGATTGACGGCGTCAAGCAATTAGATAAAGCTATCGTCATTGATCAGTCGGCAATAGGCCGCACGCCGCGTTCTAATCCAGCAACTTATACGGGTGTGTTTACGCAGATTCGCGAATTGTTTGCCAATACTCCCGAGGCTAATATTCGCGGTTACAAAGCGGGGCGTTTTAGTTTCAATGTCAAGGGCGGCCGCTGCGAGAATTGTCAAGGCGACGGTGTGATAAAGATTGAAATGCATTTCTTACCGGATGTATATATACAATGTCCAGAATGCCACGGAAAGCGTTACAACCGCGAAGCGCTAGAGATTAAATATAAAGATAAAACCATTAGCGATATCCTAGAAATGACGGTCGAGCAAGCCTGCGAGTTCTTTACTAATATTCCAGCAATCTCCCGCAAGCTCGAGACAATTAACGAAGTTGGTTTGGGCTATGTTAAGCTTGGGCAACCAGCGACGACGTTCTCTGGCGGCGAGGCGCAGCGCATTAAATTGGCAGCAGAGCTATCGCGTCGTTCAACTGGTAAAACACTTTATATACTCGACGAGCCAACGACTGGCTTGCATACTGCTGATGTGCGCAAATTGCTCGAGATTTTACAAAAATTAGTTGATGGTGGCAACAGTATGATAATCATTGAGCATAATCTGGAAGTCATTAAATGCGCTGATTGGATTATTGATATGGGTCCAGAGGGTGGACAAGGCGGCGGCAGAGTGGTTGCTGCTGGCACACCAGAAGACGTCGCAAACAATCCAGAAAGTCAAACTGGGAAATACTTACAGAAGCTGTTATAAACGATAATCTTTGCAAAGACTAAAAACCTAATCTCAGACGAAAGATTTGGTACGGATTTGCGTTATTTTTTCCGTTTGGACGTCTTGGTTTTTGAGAATAAAACTTGGAGCTGTTTTTTGAGAGCCGCGCGGTTTGATGGTTTCTTGAGCGCGTGAATAATCATCGGCGAGACAGAGAGGAATACGATTATAAGAGCAGCAACCTCGATGTTAACGCCTGCTTTGGTAAGTAATTCACCGGCGTAATAACCTAGATAAACAAACAGTGATGACCACAAGAATCCGCCGATAATGTTAAAAACCAAAAATGTTCTGTAATGCATTTTGCTGGCGCCAGCAACGATTGGCGCAAAAGTTCGGACAATCGGCGCAAAACGAGCCAACACGATAGTAATTGAACCGTGCTTGTCGTAGAATTTTTCAGTTTGCTCTAAATATTTTTTCTTGAAAAGACGCGAATTCTCTTTTTCAAATAATTTGCGGCCGACCTTATGTCCAAAACTATAGCCAACACTATCGCCTAACACGGCTGCCAAAAATACCAGGATAGCGAATAGATGAATATCAATTGGCAAAATATGCTGTTGTACCATGTAAGCTGCCGTAAATAGCAAGCTGTCGCCTGGAAATATGAAGCCGATTAATAAACCTGACTCAGCAAAAACTACCAATAAGATAATTGGCACGCCGAGATGAATAATCAAATTAATAAAGGCTTCCATACTAGAGATGATTATAGCACAGATTTCTAGCACCAGCTAATGGAATAGGTTTGGGTTTAAAAATTTATTGTCGAAACGAATCGGGGATATCGTGAATTACTAGCTTGGTTAGAATCATTATCATAAACATGTTATAATAGAGAAGCAATAGTAAACCTCCGGAAAGGTATCTAACGAAAGGAAGAGAGAAATGGGAGAAAAAATTACTCTGAAGATTACTAAGCGCGAAGTGCTTGGCAAAAAAGTTAAGACGCTACGTCACCAAGGAATTACGCCAGGCGTGGTCTACGGTGCGGGTATGGAAGCGGTGCCGATTCAGGCTGAAGCTGGCGAAGTGCTGCGCGTCTATAAGTTAGCTGGCAAGCATACGCCCGTCCAGTTGCTAGGCAGCGAGCGGCGCATAGCGATGATTAAGGATGTTGAATCATATCCGACTAGGTCAAATGCTCTTCGTCATATTTCTTTTCATGCAGTTCGGGCTGATGAGCCAGTAATTGCCGAAGTGCCGATTCGTTTGAGCGGTACAGGAGAATCTGAGGCGGAGCGTGCTGGCTTGGTAGTGCTACAAGCGCTTGAAAAGATCAAGGTCAAGGCCTTGCCGATGGATCTGCCAGAAGCATTGGAGGCGCCGACGGATGGTCTTGTTAAAGAAGGCGACCGCGTGACCGTGGGGCCGGATGGTGTTGAGCTGGTCGATAGCGACGACGGCCGCGAAGGCACGGCTGACGACGATACTACCGTAAAAGATTTGGTTGTGGCAAACGTCTATGAGCCGAGCGCTCTAGCAGCTGCCAACGATGCGGCGGCCGGCGAAGCTGAGTCCGCTGACGCCGAACAAGTCGAAGTTACGGGAGAAGCTGAAAAGACTGAAGCGTCGGAATAGTTTGGTCTTAGATTATCAAAAAACACCGTCATGATTTGGCGGTGTTTTTCTATTGCTGCTATAGTCGTAAACTCTAGAAATTACTCCTCGATGAATCCGCCCGATTGCCGTGCCCACAACTTAGCGTAAACGCCGCGTTTTTTGGCAAGCAATTGATCGTGCGAACCGTCTTCGACGATACGTCCGTTTTCCAGGACGATGATACGATCGAGCTTAGCGATGGTCGATAAGCGGTGGGCGATGACAATTGACGTTCGGTTTTTCATCAACGTTTCCAGCGACTTTTGGATTAGCGCTTCTGATTCTGAGTCTAATGCTGATGTCGCCTCGTCAAGAACCAGGATTGGTGCATCTTTCAAAATCGCCCTGGCAATGGCGATACGCTGTCGCTGTCCGCCCGAAAGTTTGACGCCGCGTTCGCCGACTAGTGTGTCAAAACCGTCTTGCAATTTGACGATGAAATCGTAAGCGCCAGCTTTCTTGGCAGCTTTTTCAATCTCAGCATCAGTCGCGTCAGGCCGGCTGTAGGCGATATTTTCGCGCACTGAACGATGAAACAACAGCGGCTCTTGTGGCACGTAGGCGATTTGTTCGCGTAGGCTTGCCTGGGTAACTTCGGCGATATCTTGCGAGTCGATTGTGATCTTGCCCGAATCAATATCGGCAAATCGTAGCAATAATTTGGTGAGGGTAGTTTTGCCAGACCCGCTTGATCCGACTAAGCCGATTTTTTCACCTGGCTGAATATTGAGCGAGAAATCATGAAACAAGGTATCGCCTTGGCCTTCGTCGTGCGTAAAGGTTACGTTGTCCATGGCAATGCCGCCGCGTTTAATTTTTAGTTTTTTGTCGCTGCGATCAACTAGCGTCGTTGGTGTTTTAAGGATTTCTACCATCTCGTGAGCATCGCCAATAATACGATTGTAACTGCGCATGATGCCATTCATGTTCCACAACTCGTGCGCCACGCTGCCTGTATACGTTATGATTAAGTAAACTGATGCTACTGACACTAGATTGTGTTGGGCGGCGTATACCGCAAAAGCAATTGCGCCAATTTTGATAATCGTGTTGATGGTCGAATAAACGGTACTAACTTTTAAGAAACCGCGCATCGTGCCCAAGCTAGCGCTGCGCCATGAACTGACCGTTTTTGAAAAGCGCTTTTGCTCTAGCGATTCAGCGCCAGATGATTTAACCGCCAGAATATTTGAAACCATGTCGGCTAATTGGCCGCTAACTTTATTGCTGGCTTTAGCCTCTTTTTCGCTCAATTTGGCCATTGGTCTAGAGCCAAAATAGACGGCAATACTAAAAATAATTGAAAAGATAAACAGGAATAAAGCATACTGCCAAATTAATGTCGATAAGATGATTATTGATCCAGCTAAGGAAATAACTAACGGCAAAATCGACCAAAAAATTGTATCCCAAAAACGTTCGACTGCACCGTTTAGTTTGTTGGTCTGGCTGACGAGCGAACCGCCAAATTTATTAGCATGGAAAAACATTGTTTGATTAGTTAACTTGTTGAAGCATCGCGAGTATAAATCGCGTTGCAATGCAGTCTCGAACGTCCAAGTGAGATACAATACCAAACGCCAGCCAATCACCGTTGAACACAGTTCGCTAACACCGTACAGGATAATTAGCGTCCATAAATTGTTAGCAGTTTGCAGCTGGTTGTGCTGGATAATATTAAGCAGCTCTGCGATAACAAGCGGACCGACAAAAATAGAAATAACAATCGTAGTAATTGTAAAAAATATCGCTAGATTCCTGCGGCGCCTGTAGGGTACAGATACTTGCCAGAATAGGCGTAAAATTTCTTTATCGTTAATTTTATTTTTCAAAAGCATCTCCTCTCTTGTGCAATTTATATTGTGAGCAGTTTGATCGTTGATAAGGCAATTCAAACGCGAGATTTAGAGGAACTCTTTTGGCTCGAGTTCATAGATTAACCAATTATAAGGTATAATCTTGTTATGAGTCAAGAACGAACAGTTTCGTATGTTTTAATAACAGGCACTACGAGCGGCTTGGGTAGAGAATTTGCTCGTCTATTTGCGCAGAATGGCTATAATATCGTTGCCGTTGCGCGTAACGAAGTTCTATTGCAACAGCAAAAACAGGAGTTAGAACGCCAGTTTGGCATTGAAATGGTTTACGTAGTTAAAGATTTAAGTGCTGAGAATAGCGCTCAAGAAGTTTATGACGAGATTAAATATAAAGGCATTAATATAGATATCTTAATTAACAATGCCGGGTTTGGTTCGTTTGGTCGCTATGTTGATGTCGATTGGCAGCGCCAGAAAGGGCTCGCTAGCGTTAATATGCTGGCCGTGATGCAGCTATCATATCTATTTGGTAAAGATATGGATCGTCGCGGTGAGGGTAAGATTGTTAATATTGCATCGATTGCCTCGTTTCAAGCTGGGCCGTACATGGCGATGTATTATGCGTCGAAAGCTTTTGTCCGCTCGTTTTCTGAAGCTTTGCATGAAGAAATGAAAAGTTCTGGCGTGTCGGTGACGGCGATTTGCCCAGGTCCGGTAGCAACTAATTTTGAGAAAAACGCTCAAATGATAAACTCAGCAATGTTCACTAGGCTCAGAGTTTATACACCAGAAGTAGTTGCCGCGAGAAGCTATCGTGCTATTATGCGCAATAAAGCAGTATACGTAGTTGGCTGGCCAAATAAGTTTTTGGTGTTTTTGACGCGATTTTGTAGCTTGAAGTTTAGTAGAGTTCTTGCTAGTAAAATTAATTTAGGTGGCGGGCGAAAATAGCCTGGTCTGATCAGTAATTTAATTGTTGAAAATCATGACCAAGAAGTGTAGCGTGGTAAGTTTTGTGAAAAAGTATTGTATTTTTATTGTAAATGATTTACAATAAAAATATGACTCAAATAGTTAGTCGACGAATCACGAAATATACTGATAGTATACTATCGATTTTATGCCAGCTGCAGCATGCTACTAATGCCGAGATTGCTAGCCGGTTGAGAGAGTCTTATTCAAATGTTAGCGACACTACGGTGCATCGTATTACGCAACGTCTGCAGGGTGATGGCGTTATTGGACTGGCACCCGCGTCAAGACAGGGTTGTCTGCGATACGACTTTTCACCGGAATTACACGATCATTTCATATGCAGCGAGTGCGATAGTTTACAGGATATTAAAGTTCCTGATTCAGTGCGTTGCCAGATCGAGCGCCAGCTTGATGGTTGCTGTTTCGACGGTCCTTTAGTCATTACTGGAGTATGTCAACAATGTAAAAATAGAAGGAGGAATTATGGCATTAATTAGTATTACAACTAAACAAGAGTTTGAAGAAAAAGTACTAAAAAGCAAGCGTCCGGTCTTGGTTGATTTTTGGGCGCCATGGTGTCCGCCGTGCCGAGCGATGGTGCCAATATTGCAGCAGATCGCTGACGAGACAGATTTTGATATTGTTAAAATTGACACTGATGCTAGTAATGACAACAAAGAACTGGCTATACACTACCGCGTTCAGGGCATCCCAAATATGAAGATTTTTGCTGCTGGCGAGGAAGTTGCTGAGCTGATCGGTATGAAACCAAAACAGACGCTAATTGATGCGTTGGAAAAAGCTAGAGAAACTATTAATTAATATGTCATCACGGAGTAATTATCAAAAGCTTTTCGTGCGAAGATCGCTAAGATATTTACCGCACCATACCCTAATGTTAATTATT
The DNA here is from genome assembly GCA_905372275.1 of Candidatus Saccharimonadota bacterium. Classification (GTDB taxonomy): domain Bacteria; phylum Patescibacteriota; class Saccharimonadia; order Saccharimonadales; family Saccharimonadaceae; genus Saccharimonas. The sequence continues at coordinate 14,471 of CAJPON010000004.1, read as the reverse complement.
TACAAAAGTAAGTTGCTTCGTTTTGAAAAGGCTTTAGATACCATCGCTAAAAGGAAAATAATTAATGTAAATGATTTACTTTCATTTGATAATTCTGAGATAAGAGAATATCAAGAACTAACGAAAGATACTCAACTTTGGCATGGTACTGGTCGTTGGCAGCACGGTAAGGACGGTATCGTTGATGTAATGAAAAGTTTTTGCGATATTGCTGGGCTCAAGCCATCCCGCGATGTGTATGCAGTTTTTGGCGGCAGTGATCGGCATATCGTACACTCGGTTTCATTATGCCGGAGTCGGATGGTGGCGCGATCATATGCTGACATGCATGGTCTTGGTTGGAAAGAGAAAAATCGCTATGGCGACGCTCTGACTTGGACATCGTATTACTACAGCTTGTTTTATGCGCGGCTATTTACGGTCAATGGGGTCAAAATGTTGCGCCGTTGGAAAACTTGGCGTACATTGTCGCATGATGAAAATGGCGATAATACTTGGGGAAAGAAAGTGAATACGCAGGCACGCGATGTGTGGGATGTCTTCTGTCTGGGTAGTGATATTTCGGGTAATTATCCAATTTTAATTGGCGTTAGGAGTCTTGATTCGCAATTAAAACTAGAAAAACCAATGAGTCATTACGAAGTACGCGCTGATAAACGAATAGGCGTTGCAAATATTTCACACATAGAAGTTCCTCGCGATAAGCAGGAAGAAGTGCGAGAGTTATTGCTTTCATGCGGTATCTACATACCAGTGACGAGCATTGAATTAGGCGAATGTGTCAGTATGCAGAAGCGTTTTACTGAATTGCTCGGCTGGTAGAGAAAAGAAATTAGGCTAAAGCTGACGAAGTGAATGTGATAAGATTATTATTAATAATATATGAAGTCGCATACTAAACCACTTTTGTATGATCAGATCGCAGCCGATCCAATGAATGATGATTTTGCTAATAGAGGTTGGTTGCCTGTGTATTCTGCTTCGTCAAGCTCGCGAATTGTACTGGTCGGGCAGGCGCCAGGTCGAATTGCCCAGCAGACGCTAAAGCCGTGGAATGATGCTAGCGGTCGCTTACTTCGGCGATGGCTGAACGTAACGGACGAGCAGTTTTACAATCCCGATCTCTTTGCGTTGATGCCGATAGATTTTTATTATCCAGGCAGAGGTACACATGGCGATTTGCCGCCGCGCTTGGATTTTGCCAGGAAATGGCATCCGCGTTTGCTAGCGCAGATGCCGAATGTGCGATTGACAATTTTGGTTGGTTCGTATGCGCAAAAATATTATCTTGATCGCTGCGCCAAGCAGAATTTGACAGCAACTGTGGCGGATTTTAATATGTATTTGCCAGATTATTTTCCATTGGTTCATCCATCGCCGCTCAATATTGGCTGGCGCAAACGTAATCCCTGGTTTGAATCGGACGTTATCCCAGTTCTACAAACGATAGTTAAGGAGGTGCTGTCATGACAGTTTATAAAATTAAACGAATTTACGAATCGCCAGAATCGGACGATGGCTACCGCGTGCTAGTTGACCGATTATGGCCGCGCGGTATCAGTAAAGAACGAGCAGCGCTAGACGAATGGGCAAAAGAAATCGCGCCAACCGATGAGCTGCGCCAATGGTTTAATCATGACCCAGAAAGATTTACAGAATTTTCAGAACGTTATACAAAAGAGTTAGATGAAAATCCCGCCGCCATCAAGGCGAGAAATGACTGGACTAATCATCCAGCCGTTACGCTATTGTATAGCGCTAAGGACGCGGAGTTTAACCAGGCTGTAGTACTTAAGCAATGGTTAGAATAAATAGCGCTCTTCAAAAATACTCATTTTTGACGTAAAATATAATTAATGATACAACTCCACAACACTCTGACGCGTCGGCTTGATGATTTTACTCCGCTATCGTCTGATAGGGTGACTTTATATACTTGCGGACCGACTGTCTACGATGATTTACATGTCGGTAACTGGGCAGCCTACGTCTATTGGGATACGCTAGTTCGGACATTGCAAATTGACGGCTATACGGTTGATCGCGTGATGAATATAACCGATGTTGGACATTTGGTTAGTGATGCTGATGAAGGCGAGGATAAGCTTGAAAAGGGCGCTCGTCGCGATGGAAAAACTGCTTGGGAAATCGCTGAATACTACACGCAACATTTTCTTGACGGCATGAAAGCGCTCAATCTTATTCCACCGACGCATATAGCCAAAGCGACTGACTACATTTCGCAGCAGATTTCTTTGCTGCGGGCTCTTAAACAGCGCGGCTGTACCTATCAAACCAGTGACGGTATTTATTTTGATACTAGTACTTTTCCGCGTTACGCCGACTTTGCGCAACTTGATTTGAGCGCCCAAAAAGCTGGCGTTCGCGTCGATGCTAACAGTGAGAAGCGTCAACCGTGGGATTTCGCGCTCTGGAAATTTACCGAGAAAGGCAAAGTGCGCGATATGGAGTGGGAGACGCCTGCTGATTTGCTAGATACGCCACCAGAAGATAATAGGCCAGTCATGGGCTTTCCTGGTTGGCACTTGGAATGCTCGGCTATCGCCATGAGCTTGCTCGGCAAGACGATCGATATTCATACTGGCGGAATTGATCACATCCCGGTGCATCACACTAACGAAATCGCCCAGAGCGAAGCGGCAACTGGCCAAAGGTTTGCGAACTTTTGGCTGCACTGCAACCACCTGAAGATTAATGGCGGCAAAATCAGCAAATCCCTCGGTAATGGCTACACGCTTGATGATCTAAAGCGGCATGGTTTCTCAGCGATGGATTTGCGAATGTTTATTTTGCAGGGACATTATTCTAATGAAGGTAATTTTTCATTCGAGAATTTGCAGGCAGCGCACAACCGGCTGCAACATTGGCGCGACGTGGCTTGTTTACGACATCAAGTTCACGATCGCTTACATAGCGATACCGAGAACAACGATTTACGACATGATTTCTCGCCAAGCGCGGCTATTGGCGCTGTCAAAGAAGCGCTAAACGATAACTTAGAAACGCCACGGGCGCTAGCTATTGTCGATAAAGCTCTAACCGAACTCGACAAAAAACCGCCGCAGAAAATCTATCGAGCTGGATTAATCGAATTTTTGGAGTTTGTTGATGCGGCATTGGGGCTTGAGCTGTTGGACTCAACTCCCGATATTGATGATGAATGTAAGCGGCTATTGGTAGAACGCCGCCGTGCTCGCGATAACAAGAATTGGGTAAATTCCGATGAATTACGCGACGAGCTGCTCAATGAATACGGTGTAGTTGTCAAAGATACTGCACATGATACTTTATGGGCGTATGCTGACGAAAAACCAGAGTAGACTCAATTGTTTAGAAGATTCTTTTTGAATGGCGTGAGCTGGCTAGGCCAATCCTTTACTAGGCTTCAGCTTCTGATTTAGCTGCCTCTGGTTTACTTTTTTCGCGGCGAACACGCTTGAGTAGGCGAGCAAGCTTTGTTGGTTTGGCAGCTGGTTCTTCGCGGCGTTCGACCTTGATATATTCAGTTGCAAGCACTTTGGCACAGCCAGCTATCGGTATCGAGATAATACCGCCAACCATACCGAACATGTACAGTCCTATAGTTACCGCCATCAAAACCATTAGCGGCGAAAGTTCAATACGCTTGGATTGAATAGTTGGCGAAATTACATTGTTCTCAATCTGTTGATAAATGATGAAGTAAATACCAAAAGCTATCGCTGCTGGCATGCTATTAATTGCCAGTAAGGCAAAGACGATAATGCCGCCAATTCCTGCGCCGAACATTGGGATCAGCGACAAGATAAACATGATAGCAATCGTTGGCAAAGCAATGTTTGCTGGTACTGCTGGAAAAACTTGACTCAAGATAAATACTGTTAAGCCGGCAAAAGCACCATCTAAACCCGAAACGATCAATTGTCCGCTTACATATCCAGAGATTACTGCATTCATTCGCCGGAAGATGATCCGATGGTGCTGCATTCGCTTGTCGTTGCTATATAATCCCCAGAAGTATTGTGACCAGCGCGGTCCTTCGACTAGCATTAGGAATGTTAGAACTAGCGCTAGCGAGGCCTCGGTGATTAGCGACATTGTTGTTCCGACGCCGCTGAGAAAGTTCTGTCCAAAGTTTGCCAGCCACGACGTTGCATTTCCTTGTATTGAAACAACCATTTGATCAATCTGCGATTCTAAATGATAACGCGATACTATAGAACCAAAGCCCTTCCATTGCGCCGACATTGTTCGTATCGTATCGGGCAGAGTTTGTAAAAAGCTAATTGTTTGCTGAACTATTGGCGGCACTGCCAAAAACAGAATTGCCGCTAGCATTGCTACAATAACGATAAAAGCGATAGCTGTGCTGAGGGTTCGGCTACGGTTGGGCAGTTTATTAGCCAACCAGCTGACTGGCCCATTGAGAGCTAGTGCTAAGAATGCTGCCGCTCCAATAATTACTAACGCTGTACGAGCATTCCAAATTAATAAGCCTGCTAGTCCAAAGCCGATTACTACCAGCCAAAAACGTACGAATGTTATAGTGTCTATCTCGATTTTAACCTTCATATTTTCAGTATAGCGCTTTATTGTTAAAAACTAAAATTTGCTATAATGTGCTTATGGCTTTTTACGGTAAAACCATTAAAGAAACACTAGTTGAACTTGAATCAACCACCAAAGGCTTATCCGATATCGAGAGCGATGAGCGGTTACGTCACTACGGCTTAAACACGATCAAAGTTAAGTCTGACCCGCTTTGGCGTAAAATTGTTGAGCCGTTCAAGTCGGTTTTTATGACAGTGCTGATAGTGGCGGCAATTGTTAGTTTGTGGCACAAGTCGTATTTTGATGCTGGGTTGATTATTTTTATCATGGCGGTGAACGCGATTATTTATTATGTGCAACGGTTTTCGACTGAGCGGATTTTGCGATCGCTGCAAAAACAGTCTGTGGCTGAAGTCGAGGTATTGCGAAAAGGGCGGCGTGAGATGATCGCTGCGACACTGTTAGTCCCAGGCGACGTGATAATCCTTGATGAAGGCGATAAAATTCCTGCTGACGCCCGCATGCTAGAGGCGCGCTCTTTTCGTGTTGACGAATCGCAATTAACTGGCGAATCGCTACCGATTGAAAAAACTTGTGCCGTCCTGCCGAGCGACCGCGAAATTTACGAACAATCCAACATGGTCTTCCAAGGCTCATTTGTCGTTGGCGGTACTGCCATGGCGATAGTAACCGCTACTGCTAACGATACCGAGTTTGGTCGTTTGAGCGATTTATCGTCTGGTGACCATAATGTCAATCCTGTACAGCAAAAAATTGATAGGCTTATCACGCGTATAGTGGCTGTTATCTTGGGCATTGCTTTATTTGCTTTTTGGTTGGCGCTAGCTCGCGGTGTTGAGTGGAGCGAAGCGTTGCGCTTTGTGATTGCTCTCAGTGTTAGTGCGGTGCCCGAGAACTTACCGATTGCTATATCGGTCATTTTAGTGCTAGCGATGCGACGCATGGCTCGCCGTAAAGCATTGGTACGAACTATGGGCTCAATCGAGTCAATCGGTGCCATCACGACTATCGCTACCGACAAAACCGGTACGCTAACGCGCAATAAATTATCGGTTCAAGAAATTTGGCACCCGCGCCACAACGAAAAACGCGTTTTGCAGACACTCGCTGCTAGCACGCTGCTAGGCCAGAGAAAAACTGCTGATCCGCTTGATAAAGCTTTCGCTTCGTTCATTAACTCGTCCGAAGCGGCTCCCAAACTCGGCCAGCCTTTGCGGGAATTTACATTTGAGCATTCAATGGCAATGAGCGGCAATTTGCGACATGATGGCGCTAAGTATGCTCTAGCTGTCAAAGGTGCGCCAGAGAAAATCGTTGACCATTGCGATATCACCGAAGGCGAACGCGAGAAAGCTTTAGTTGAATTGCATCATCTGACTGGACTTGGTTTCCGGGTAATTGCGCTAGCGCATGCGTCGCTCAGTAAACCAATTGATTCGCTTGAAAACATTCCAGATAATACGCCGCTGGTTTTTGATGGTTTTGTAGGTGTGGCAGATACACTGCGGCCAGAAGCCAAAGGCGCCATTGCTCGCGCGCAAGCCGCTGGCATCAGCGTACGCATGGTCACCGGCGACCACTTCGAGACAGCTTATCATATCGGTAAGCAACTTGGCTTAGTCGAGCATCGCAACCAAGTATTTGATAGCCGGCAGATTATTACATTATCTGACGACGAACTAGCTGAAAGGTTGCGTACTATCCGTGTTTGCGCGCGCGTTTTGCCCGAGCATAAGCATCGCATCCTTGAAGTACTCAAGCGTGATAATATCACTGCCATGACTGGCGACGGTGTCAATGACATTCCGGCGCTGACTAATTCTCATGTTGGTGTCGCTATGGGGGCAGGGGCACAAATTGCCAAAGATGCAGGCGATATTATCTTGCTTGATAATAATTTTCGCTCAATTGTTTCGGCTATTCACGAAGGCAGGACTGTTTACGCCAATATTAAGCGCATGGTAACGTATCTGTTGGCTACTAATCTCGGCGAAGTTATCGTATCGCTGAGCGCGTTGATTTCCGGTTTACCGCTGCCGCTGGCGCCTGTGCAGATTTTATGGGTTAATTTAGTCACTGATAGCGCCATGGTAATTCCGATTGGACTGGAGCCGGGCGAGCCTCGGAATATGCTAGAGAAGCCAAAACGCGCTAACGCGCCGCTACTCAGTAAATTTATGACTTCGCGAATATTGTTGATTGCCATAATTATGTCATCAATGACGCTGGGATTCTATATTTATTTCAATCAACGCTTTGGTGCTGACTATGCTCGGACGATTGCTTTTTGCTCGCTGGTAACCGCACAGTGGGCTAGCGCCATCGAGGCGCGCAGTGATTACGAATCATTGATCGGTCGTCTGCGCAAGCGGAACGCACCTTTCATTGTTGGACTAATCATCGCTGTCACGCTGCAGATTGCCGCCCTGGCTACGCCGCTTGGACGGTTGCTGCATATTACGCCAGTAGACAACATGCATCTTCTCTTAGTGACTGTCTCTGCTATCATTATACCTATCGTCTTGATTGAACTGCATAAATGGGTAGGGCGAAAGTTCTTTGGTAAGCGACCGAATCTTCAGCGAATTACCAAGCGTCTTAAACGGCCGCTCAAGAAAAATAAAAAGTTTGCTAATTAATTCCGGCGCTTGATATGTCCACGCAATAGCTCTAAATCAGCTAAATCTTTACGACGAGCCATCTTTCGTTTGGCAGCAATCAGCCGGTCGGTCGAGACCACGGGTATCCCATCGATGGTTTGCATATCTCGCTGTAATGCTGTCAAGGAATTACCCATCCAACTTTTTAGCAGATTGTATTGTTCATGTACCAAAATTCGCTTGCCGCTAGTTAGTGTCACCTCACGCCAATGTTTCTTACTCGCGAAACGGTTATAAACTTCGCGCGATACTACTAAATCAACATTAGGTGTATCGCGCAAATGCATCATATCAAGCACGGCACCGCCGACCACGATATACGAATCGCTAGCGATTTTAAGGTCTCTGATCATTTCAATTGCCGAAGCCTGTTTCTGATGCGCCAATGCCAGAGACAATGTTGTGTAAATGTTGCGGCTGCCAATTATATCGGTAATGCCATAGATATCAAACTGGCTGCGCAATCCCGGTGACACGTGCGCAAAAGCAATCGCGATACCATCTTCGCCAAGCTCGCGGTACAAATGTTTGAGCGCTTCAACCGCTGTATAGTCGATATCGTCAATCGCTCCAGCGTCAATCACCACATATGTTACTGGATGTTTAGCGCGATGAATAGCTCGCCGTAACCGTTCGGCGAAATAATTAATATTCTCGAAAAAAAGCGATTCGCCGAATGCATAAACTAATGTATCTTTTGGCAAAGAGCTTATCTTATCTTTTACCCGATCAGCCGCCCATGATGACAGCTCGCCATCGCGCAGTAGCACAGCGTCATCAGGGTGGTACTGCCGACGCAATCGCTCCATCAGCGAGGCTGCTACCGCTACCAAAATACCTAACTGTACACCGAATAGTACCGTACAAGCTAAAGCAACTAGCGCGATCATAAACTCCTCATGATGGACAGCCCACAAATAGTGCAATTCACGAAAACGGATTAAGCGTAAACCTGCCGTACAGACTATCGCTGCTAGTGCTGCTAGCGGCACGTAGTGTAACAAAGTACCGCCAAAAATGATCAGCGTCATCATTGCTAAGCTGGCAACAATACCGCTCAATTGCGAACGCATACCCAGCGAGTCGGCTAACTGGCTGCGCGGCGGCGAGGCACTAACGGTATAGCCGTGGAATAGAGCTGAAGCAATATTAGCTATTCCAAGGGCTGCCGTATCTTGGTTGGTCTGGATTTTATCGTCGTGCTCGCTACCAATGGAACGCGCTGTCATAGAACTCTGGACTAGTACTACGAGCACAATTGATAATACGGTTGGCATAATTGTATTTAGCATCTCGAGCGACACTGTGGGCACTATTAAGTTTGGTATGTTGCTTGGCAGCGAACCTAAAAACTCTACGCCGTACGCATCGACATGAAATACTATTGCAAATATTACGGCCATAGCAATACCGATTAGCTCGCTCGGTATTCGCGATGATCGCCAAAACAACACTACACCTAGCACCAAGAGTGCTAGCGTAGCGGTCATCCAATTGATTGAACCAGCTTGCGCGGTAATTGACGCTAAATGACTCCAGAAACCGCCTGATGCTTTCAAGCCTAGTAGAGCTGGTATCTGTGTAACAATTAGTTGTACTCCTACGCCTGCCATAAAGCCAATCATCACTGGTCGCGATACCAGATCTGCCAAAAAGCCAAATTTGAATAGCCCCAGCAATAGTAGTAGGACGCCTGATAGCAACGTCATCGCTGCGATTGTATTAACATATTCTGGCGTACTTGTTTGCGCCACTAGCGCTGCACCTGATGCCAGCAGAATGGCCGTCGCTGAATCTGCGCCAACCACCAATCGATGCGAGTATCCCAACAACCCAAATACTAGCGCACCAATAATTGTCGTATATAAGCCAGTCTCGGGCGGCAGTCCGACGATTACCGAAAAAGCCAACGCATTGGGAACATTCACGACGGCTATCAATAACGCCGTTATGATATCATGCCGCAAGTAAGATTTCTTGTACCGCAATATGCTCGGCAGAGACACTTTTCGCATATCTATTATACTAATGGTATTTAGGGGTGACGTCAATAAAACAAAGCAAACTATGAATTTGCTAAATGTCGATACGATTCATAAAAATAAACCGCTTAGGTTATCCAGATCTGAGCGGTTTATGATATTTTCGTTTGCATAATTTGGCTGGGTCGGCAGGATTCGAACCTGCGAATGCTGGGACCAAAACCCAGTGCCTTACCACTTGGCGACGACCCACTAATAAACGAGCGTGCAACAAGTATTATACCACGCTCATCAACGATATGGAAATTACGACATAGAATACAGCCGCACCCATTCCTCGGGGGTCAATTCTGACGGTTTGCGTTCAGGGTTGATGCTGGCTTTGGCGCGCGGTACGGCAGCGAAGGCTTTTTGCGAGGCGTAGCATTTTGCGACGAAACTTTGGTACTCGTCGCGTTCTAATGTAGGCAAGAGCGGCTCGGGTCGCGGTTTCAACTCTAGCAGCACGGTATCGACTGCTGGCGGCGGCGTGAAATTTGTGCGGCGCAGCGGGCGGCGGATTCGCGTCTGCCACCACGGAGCTAATTGCGCGCCTAATTGAGAAGTAAAGTGCCGGTCGCTCGGTACTATTTTTTGCGCGAATTGTTTTTGGACGATCAGGTAAATTGATCGCGGTGCGTGCATTTCGTTGTTGCTAGTCAATTTGCGTACTATGTCGGCGCTCAAGTGAAAGGGAATATTAGCAAAAACTTTGTATGGTTCATCTGGTAATTTCGCTCGCAGAAAATCTTGCGCTATTACTTTGACGTTTTTGTGCCGGCGCATATTTTGCTGTAGTTTGTTGAGAGCGCCTGGTTCGTTTTCGTATGCTAAAACTTGCCGGCATCGGCGTGCTAACACTGCCGTAATGGCGCCGCTGCCAGCGCCGATATCTATTACCAAATCGCCGCGGCGTATGTTGCTGTGGCCTATCAGCTCGGCAATCAAGCGCGGATTACGCAAAAAATGCTGCGAATGGGTGGCGACTTGGCGTCTCATAATGTGATTTTACCACGAAAAAGCGGCTAATCAGTTGGCAATATTTACCATAACCTTTATAATATAAAGTTATGAATGCACACGAAAAACACTCGATAAAGCAATATTTGCGTGCGGCAGACTATCTGACGGTGGGGCAAATATTTTTGGCAGAAAATCATCTGCTGAAAAAGGAATTAACTTTTGACGATATCAAATCGCGGATTCTCGGACACTGGGGAAGCGGGCCAGGTATTAACTTTGCTTATGCGCATCTCAGCTATTCGGCCAAGAAACATAATAAGGACATGATGTTTGTACTGGGGCCAGGGCATGGCTTCCCGGCACTGCAAGCTAATCTGTTTTTGGAAGGTACGCTTGCTAATTTTGATCCATCGATGGAGACTAACCTGGATGGTATTCGCAAACTATGCCGCGAATTTAGCTGGCCGTACGGTTTTCCGAGCCATTCTAATCCCGAGACGCCGGGCGTGATCCTTGAGGGCGGTGAGCTTGGTTACGCGCTCAGCACTAGCTACGGTGCGGCGATGGATAATCCTGATTTGACGGTAGCTTGTTTGGTTGGTGACGGCGAAGCCGAGACCGGGCCGACGGCTGGCGCTTGGCATCTCAATAAGTTGCTTAACCCGCGCAAAGATGGCGTGGTTTTGCCGATCCTTCACCTCAACGGTTATAAGATTTCGGCGCCGACTGTTTTTGGCCGAATGAGTAATTACGAACTGATGACGCTCTTTAGCGGCTACGGTTATGAGCCGCGCATTGTTGACGCTACAAAAGACGGCGTCGATCCGCACGACGAAATGGCAAACGCGCTTGAGTGGGCGCACAATTTGGTTGCCGAGATTCGTGCTAGTACGAATACAGAAGCGCCGCGCATGCCGATGATTATCATGCGCACGCTAAAGGGCTGGACTGGGCCGAAATTTGTCGAGGGTAACAAAATCGAAGGTAACTGCCTAGCACACCAGACAGTGCTTAGCGAAGCGAAATCCGACCCCGAGCAGCTCACAATCTTGAATAAATGGCTCAAGAGTTATAAGTTTGACGAGCTATTCAACGAAACGACAGGTTTTGGTGATTTTGTCAAGGATATCTTGCCCGAACAGCTAGAGAAGCGCTTGGGTATGTCGCCGCATGCTCGTGGCGGCGCAACTGTTTATCGGCCGCTGGTGCTGCCAGACGTCGAGCAGTTTACTGAAGACGCCGAAATCCCTGGCACTATTGGCTCTAGTAGTATGCGCCGAGCTGGCGCTTACTTGACCGAGGTCTTTCGTCTCAACGCCGAGAGTAAGAACTTCCGTTTCATGAGCCCAGACGAAACTTATTCCAACAAGCTTGACGAGATATTCCAGGCTACTAGCCGCAGTTGGCAATGGCCAATCATGGAGTGGGATAAGGATCTGTCGCGTGATGGCCGAGTCATGGAAATGTTGTCCGAACACAACATGCAAGGCTTAATGCAAGGCTACGTACTAACGGGTCGCCACGCTATGTTCGCTAGTTATGAAGCATTTCTGCAAGTCGTCGGCAGTATGGTCGATCAGTATGCTAAGTTTCTTACTCAAAGCCGTAACGTCGAGTGGCGCGGCACTATACCTAGTATTAACTATATACTGACCTCGAGCGGTTGGCGCCAAGATCATAATGGTTTTAGTCACCAGAACCCTGGCTTTATCGACGATATTTTACGTCGCCAGAGTAACTTCAGTGATGTTTACTTCCCGTCGGACGGTAATGTCACGCTAGTTTGCTTAGAGCATATGCTGTCAAGCGTTCGCCAGATTAACGCGCTGGTGGCCGGCAAAACTCTCGAGCCGCGCTGGCTGTCGCCAGAACTCGCTCGCCAACAGGTCGATGCTGGTCTGATGGTTTGGGATTTTGCTAGCGATGAACATCCTGATCTAGTTATGGCCGCTTGCGGCGATTATCCGACCAAAGAAACTATGGCAGCTATTGATATTGTCAAAACGCATTGCCCGAACGCTAAAATTCGCTGCGTTAACGTTTCGAGTCTGACTACTGTTGGCTTTGGTACGTTGCGTCGCGTTGCCGACCAAAAGTTCTTTGACAAGGTGTTTACTGACGACAAGCCAGTTATCTTCAATTTCCATGGCTATCCGCAGACAGTCAAATCGATTCTCTTTAACTATGCTGTTGATTCGACGCGCTTTGATATTCGCGGCTACAAAGAGATTGGGTCGACGACCACGCCGTTTGATATGCATGTTCGCAATGAAACCAGCCGCTATGATTTGGCGATTGCTGCATTCCGCCAGCTGGGCCGCAATGGCGTCGTTCCGTTTGAAGAGGCCGAGCACTTAGCTTCGATTTACCAAGGTAAGATTGACGAGAATACTGCTTACATAAAAGCTAACGGCGTTGACTTGCCAGAAATTGACGCCTGGGTGTGGCCAGTAGCACGCGGATTAGACGAGGCAAAAGAGGAAGCCTGGCACGGGCAAACAAATTAACGTAAAGAAAAGGGTGGGGGAATGTCATTACTACTAATCGCAAATCCAGGCAGCGCTAGCCGCAAATACGCGCTGGTCGACGACAAGCTCAAAGAGGTTGCTGCGTTACATATCGAGCAGAGTGGCAGCGAATTAATCGCGACGCTGCGTACTGGCGGCGATACGCGGCAAGTACCGCTTGGTTTTGCTGACATTTCCCAGTCGGCCGCACATCTGTATGGCATTTTTAACCGCGAACATTTACTAGAAAGTCCTAGCGACGTTCGCGCGATCGGCTTGCGGATCGTTGCGCCGAGCAACTATTTTCTCAAAGACAGGCTTGTTGACGATGACGTTGTCCAGCATATACGCGATATTCTGCCGCTTGACCCGATTCACGTCTCCGGTACGCTGCAAGAGCTAGAAGCTCTGCGCTCGTCGCTGCCGACTGTACCAGTAGCGCTAATTTCGGATAGTGCTTTTCACGCTCGCAAGCCGAGCTACGCCTGGAACTATGGCATAAACCTGCAGGACGCTGATCGCTTCGAGATTAAGCGTTTTGGCTATCATGGTTTGTCGGTCTCATCTGCCGTTAATGAGCTGTGGAACCGCGGCAAATTACCACCAAAGGTCGTCGTCTGTCATTTGGGTAGCGGCTCGTCAGTGAGTGCAGTTTTTCACGGGCGCAGTATCGACAACACCATGGGCTACTCGGCGCTAGAGGGGGTAATTATGGCAACGCGTACTGGCTCGATTGATTACACTGCTGCTATGGCGCTCAAAACTAAACTTGGTCTCGATGATGATCAATTTGAGCATTATCTTGATGAGAAAGGCGGCCTACTCGGACTCAGCGGAACTAGTGATATTCGTGAAATTCTTGATCGCGAAGCTAATGGCGACCATATTGCTCATCTAGCGCTGATGACTTTGATTCACAGTATACATAAGGCTATCGGCGCGATGGTGGTCGCCATGAACGGCGCCGACCTGCTGGTATTTACTGGCACGGTAGGGGAACGTTCGGCGAATTTGCGCCGGCGCATCGTTGCTCACTTGGAATGCCTCGACTTCATACTTGACGGCAATCGTAACAAATCTTGTCTTAACCCGGCCGAGTTCACTAGCATCTCGCAAGCGGCAGTCAGTAAGCCGATAATTGTCATACCGACAGATGAAGGCGTCGAAATCGCTCGCCACACTGTTAAGTTGCTAGCGTCATAATTTTGGTTGTTGGAAAGATGAGTGTCATTACTGTGGAGACAGTCTTCGTGATTTCTACCAAACGGCATCTTTCATTTTGTTATAATAAGTATGATGAAAAGACAGTCACTCGAGACTATTCACCTTGACAAAATCGTTGGTGGTGGACAAACACTAGGGACGTTGGCCGACGGGCGCAAATGTTTCGTATGGGGCGGACTGCCTGGTGAGACCGTCACCGTTCGCATTACCAAAAAGAAGTCGCACTTCGTCGAGGCAATCGTCGAGGAAGTGATCTTACCAAGCCCCGACCGCATCCAACCGCGCAACCCGGATAGTTACCTTTCGACCAGCCCGTGGCAAATCATACCACTGGAAGTCGAACAAACATACAAAGCACAGTTGATCGAAGACGCGTTCGCGCTGCATAATGTTGCATTACCAGCGGCGATTGACATTTATTGCGACAATGTTGCATATGGTTATCGCAATAAAGTTGAATTTAGTTGGTACAGCGAATCGGTAGTATCCCGAGCGGTATCTCAGAAAAAATCTGGGCAACTTTA
>CAJPON010000003.1 GCA_905372275.1 Candidatus Saccharimonadota bacterium | reverse complement strand
TCAGAATATTGGTGGCGGCATAGCGGAAATCGCTGTCAGCGCGGTCAATTGCCTGCGCGACGGTCTTGTTAATCTTATTGTTTTTCGTCAGCGGATATTCAATCGAAACTTTCTCGCGGTTAGTCTGGCGCGTTACGAATTTAGAACGAATGCCGGAGTAGCGCGAATCGGTGAAATAATATTGCTCGTCAGACAAAGCAGTCGGGCGGCGCGGCGACAGCTGGTTAAAATATGCGTAAATCAGCCCCGATAAAACCGCTGCCATTGCCGTCAATAACAATATCGCTATCAGCAGGTTTCGCCATTTGGCGGGCTTGGTTTTTGTTTTTGCTATGCGGCGGGTATGTTTAGTTTTGGCTGCTTTGTTGCTAGCTGATTTAGGCTTATCGGCTTTGTTCGCCGGTGTTTTCGCTAGTGGCTTCCTTGGTGATTTTTTGGCAGGCATAGATATAGTATAACATTTGTAATATGTTAGGGGTGCTGGGCTGTCTCTGAGACCTTTCTCTACCTGTCTAGACGCCAAAATCATTGAAAATATCAGTAAATTATAGTATAAAAAGAGAATGCTGCAATATCTTCATTCAAGTGCTAAAAATCAGCAAATCAAGCCGCTAGAACGCCTGCAGGCGGGTTCGTGGGTGCGCTGCGAGCGGCCGAGCGAGGACGAGCTGGCCGAGCTGCTGGCATTGGGGCTTGATAATGATTTGCTGAGCGATGCGCTTGATCCGCATGAAGTGCCGCGCCTGGAGATCGACGACGATTGGACGTATCTAATCGCCCGGTTGCCAGATACCGATGATGATTTTAACGATTTTACTACGCCGATTTTGTTTTGCTTGAATAAGGACTATGCCGTGACATTGTCGCGCGACAGCTTGGGCAGGTTGTGGCAGCCGTTTATCGACCAAGCGCGTTCGCGCACCGACCGGCCGGTTGAGTTGTTGGTTGACATGATTGACGCGATATCCAGGCAATATCAGCGGCGGGTGGCAGCGATTAATCGTCAGATGCGGGCGGCGACTGATAATATTCATACGCTGCGGGTTAAAGATATTGCTACGCTGGCGGAATACGAGCGCAAGCTGAACGACTACCTGGACGCACTCATCCCGATGAACTGGGCGGTCGAGAAACTGCTAGCGACCAGCGGCCTGCGTCTGCGGGCTGATGATAAAGAGGATGTTGAGGATTTGTCGATCGATTTGGAGCAGGTAATTGCCCGTTGTAAGAGCTTGCTACGTACTATTACTAACGTCCGCGACAGCTACCGGGCAGTGATGGATACCCGCCTGAATGAGACAATTCGCTTGCTGACGGTAATCACCGTGGCGCTGACTATCCCAACGATGATTGCTGGGTTGTTTGGCATGAACGTGCCGGTGCCTGGTGATAATGATCCGCTGATGTTTTGGAAAATCACTGTGGTTAGCATCGTGGCGGCCTGCGCGCTGGGCGGATTCTTTTTGCGGAAACGATAAGCTGACTACGTTTTAGTTTAAGAAAGCAGCGCTGACTGGAAAAGTTAGTTATCTGTTGGTACGCCGTATCCCAGCAGTCCGTCATATTGCTTGTCATGATTGACGAACACGCGGATGCGGTTTGCTTCGTTGCCGCCGACAGTGGTTAGCACGCCGTTATCATTTTTCAAGACGATGTTAGCATGGTCGCCGAACACTGGCGAATTGCGGTAAATTGCCGCGTCGCCAGGAAGCGGTTGGTAGCCGGAATTAGCAGGCTTGAACCGGCCGGCTGCTTCGTAATACTCGCGCAAGGTAAACGTCCCTGGGATGCGCCAGCCGCCAGTATGCGGATTTTTCAGCGGCGCGCCCGCTTGATACATGATCCAGCTCACAAAATTAGCGCACCACGCCTCTTCTGCGCCTTGGCTGAACTTGGCGCCAGCGGATTGCGCCTTGAATTCAGTCTTTGCTAGGCTGATAATTTTTTGGCGAGTTGGGCTTAAATTTGCCGTATCAATATCTGGAAAAGCCGCTTCGCCAGGCGACCTGTCGAGATGCGTGGAATTAATAAGAGACGACAGCTTATCGGCAATTTTCGGCTGAGCAATGACTGCGCCCGATGTAGTAAGCAACAGTGTAATTACGCTTAAGATAATACATCGTTTCCTTGAGAAAAATTTGGGTGCCGCCGCCTGCTGGTGCTTCATGTAATAATTATATCGCGAAAGTTGTTTGACTGTTAAAATGTAATTGAGGCAAATGTTATGTTTAAGCAATGGATAAGATGTGAAGCATACCTTTCAAATATCAAGTCAAATCATTTAACAGAGTTTTATAAAGATGAATAGACACAGCAAACCGCAGAAATGGCGCCATTTGTCGTCGCGGGTGGTTTTTATGCATCCGCGGATAGTATTGGCAGAGGATAAGGTAGAATTGCCAGATGGCAAAAGGTCGTTATATTTGCGGCAAGTATACCAGGGTAAAGGCGGTGTGATTATCATTTGCCAAAACGGCAGCAAAGTGCTTATTCAGCGGGAATATTCGTATCCGGTTGATGATATATTGTATCAATTTCCTGGCGGTAAAATTGAAGAAGGCGAGACTCCCGAGCAAGCTGCCCAGCGCGAATTGGCGGAAGAATCTAATATTTTGGCGGAAGATTTTCAGCAAATTGGCTGGTTTTATGCCGACAATCGCCGTACTAGTGCCAAGCTGTACGTTGTCTGTGCGCGCGGCGCTTTTCGAGATAATTATTCGCTCCAGCCAGATGATACCGAATTTATCTCTAGCAATTGGTTAGAAATTAACAAACTTGAGCAGATGATTTCTAACGGTCAGATTGTTAATTACTCTATGCTAGCAGCATGGGCGTTATTCAAAACCGCACCGGTGAAATAGGGTTTTTTGTGCTATAATAATCTCAAAAGCGAGCGATCACCGTACGCGATGTTTCTCTGCTAGGGAGTAGAAAGGAATTTATATGGCTCAACCCGAACCAATCATAACAGTTGACCAACTCGTCAAGACTTACGATGGCAAGAATGTCGTCGACAGCGTGTCGTTTGAGGTCAAGAAAGGCGAGATCTTCGGTATCCTCGGCCCCAACGGTGCTGGCAAAACGACGACGCTAGAGATGCTGGAGGCGCTCCGGCCGATTGATGGCGGCACGGCGACTATCGACGGAATAGATGTTGCTAAGCAGCCGAAGCACATTAAAAACATCATTGGTATCCAGCTGCAATCGACGATGTTTTATGACAAGCTAACCCTGCGCGAACAGCTGAAAATGTTCGCTAGCCTGTATGGACAAACGGTCGACGCTGACGCGCTGCTGGCCAAGGTGCAATTGACCGACAAGGCCAAAAGCTACGTCGAGCAGCTCTCGGGTGGGCAGAAGCAGCGTTTCGCTATTGCCTCGACGTTGGTCAATAACCCGACGGTTCTATTCCTTGACGAGCCGACCACTGGCCTTGATCCGCAGGCTCGCCGTAATCTGTGGGATTTGATCAAAGAGATTCGCGATGAAGGTATTACTATCGTGCTGACCACGCATTACATGGACGAGGCTGAGTTGCTGTGCGACCGCTTGGCGATTATGGATAATGGCAAAATCATCACTATTGATACGCCACATAATCTGATCCAGCAACTACTGGCGCGCGGTTTCAAGAAAAAGCAAGTTGTCGAGCAGGCCAATTTAGAAGACGTATTTATTGACTTAACAGGAAAGGCGATTCGGGATTAGTATGAAAAAATATTGGACTGGTGTATTTGGGCAAGTGCGCGCCCAGCAAAAACGTTTCATTCGCGATAAAATGTCGCTGTTCTTTACCTTCCTGTTTCCGCTCATCTTCTTGTTGGTGTTCGGTTCGATTTTTAATAATCAATCGACCAGCTTTGACATCGCGATTATCAATAATTCGCAGACGGAATTTGCCAAAGGTTTCGTCAAGGGCGCCAAAGACAATGTCAAAGACTCAATTCTTAAAATCAAAGATGTCAAGGACATGAATGAAGCGCGCGAGAAGCTCAAGCGTTCGGAGTTGAACGGTATCATTGAACTGCCCAGCGATTTTGGCAAAGTAAAGGGAGAAGGCAGAGATGCTCGCCCGACTGGTACAATTAACGTGCTATACGCCAAAGGTTCCGAGCAAACTGGTAGCGCCTTAACAGCAGTGATGAACCAGATTGCCAATAAAATTAATATGCACATGGGCCAGCCAGAAGCGCCGTTGAAAGCCGCTGGCAAAGCTGTTGGCGACGAGCAGCTGAAGTCGTTTGATTATACCTTTACCGGGCTGCTGGCGTTTAGCTTGATGAGTATGGGCATCTTTGGTCTGGCCAATCAAATGCCAGCCGAAAAACAGCGCGGCTCCTACCGACGGCTGCGTGCAGCGCCATTCACCTCGGGGCAGCTGATTATTTCTATGGCGATTCACTACACGATTATTTCGCTGCTCAGTTTGACGATGATGATTGTTGTCGGCATGCTGCTGTTCCATTTTAATATGCGCGGCGATTGGCTACTGTTCTCATTGATGTCGGTGATTTCGGCGATGATGATGGTGGGTTTAGGATTATTAATCGGCGGTTGGGCGAAGAACGAAAATCAATCAGCTCCTCTGTCTAATTTGATTTCTTTCCCGATGATGTTTCTGTCTGGAGCATTCTTTCCGGCATTCCTCTTTCCAGAATGGTTGCGCGGCGTAACGCAATTTATCCCAATGACGCCGGTTGTGGATGGTTTCCGTCTGATTATGACCGAGCAGGCTAGCCTCATCGAAGTCTTGCCGCAAATCGGCGCCGTCGCCGCCTGGACTCTCGTTATCTACATCGCCGCGATTAAGTTGTTTAGGTGGGAATAACATAATATCAATGAAAATAGCCCGCCGAACGAGCTCAAGCTGAATGCGGATCTTTCAATCCGAGAAACAAGTAACTGTCTCAATCAGATTGAACGCATTCGGCGAGCTATTTTCGGCGGGCAGAGCCCTTGTGAGTCTTCAGTCTCTGGGTGTCACCTTGAGCGCGTCCCAAAGGAGGGACTTGAAGATCAAGCGCAACAGGATTGCCTGCCAGAAAGAAATCTCTGGCATCCACGTCGCACCCGCTCCGCGCAGAATCGCGGAGAGCATCACGATCGCCACCGCGGCGACCGCGGTATTGACCAGCCAGACGGCGCTCACGATTGCGATGTCCGCCGCAGATGATTTTCTGTACATCAGGACTTCCCTTTCCGAGAGAGAGCTTACTCAAAGCTAAAGGGCGACTTCCGCCCTTTATCCGAAACTTTGAGCAAAAGCTAATATATATATCACTAATAGAATAAAATGTCAATGAATTCGTATCACCTCACCACCTCTGCAACATCTCCGCAGGTGTTCGCATCTGTATGCCTAAGTGTATGCGCTTGTTGTTGTAGAAGTCAATGTAGCGAGAGAGCTTCTCTCGCTGGCGCGGAAGCAGTACGCTTCTATGCCAATAGTGCCCGATACATTCCTCTTGCAAAGTACGGTTAAACCGTTCTACGTGAGCGTTATCGTTCGGCCTGCCGAGGCGGCTGTGGCGCAGCTGTATGCCAGCTCGTTCTAACTCTTGCGCGAAGTATCTTCCAAACTCCGGCCCGTTGTCGCACTGTACTAAAGAGATTGTTGTAAAGCCATAGCTACGCCATTTCTCCTGCGCCCTCAAGACAACTGCCGCAGCTAAGCCTGGACGCAATACTGTATGTAGTTCGGTGTAAGCTAGCCGGCTGTAGAGATCTATCACTGTGTAGTAATACAGTCTCTTTCTAGAATACGGATCAACGTGGTGAATAGTGTCGGTTTGGACAAGCTCGCCAGGACGGATTGGCAATGGCCGTTTTGAGTTATCTCTCTTTACTCTGGGTTTTCTGGCACCATCTAAGCGGTGGTGGCGCTTGAGAATACGGCGAACGCTGGAGAGACTGATTTGAACTAGCTGCAATGTCCCGTCCGCTGCTTTCACGCCAATTTTTGCCAGATGGTACCAAACTACCTCAGCGCAACGTTTCAGTCTATCTCGCGTATGTAATACAAGCCGGACAATCTTCTCAGGAATGGCAGCCGGACTAATGTGCGGCCAGGATGACTCAGTGGGTATAAGCCAACGGCAAGCAGCCAGCCGAAAACTAGAAATGCCGCTTGGACTAGAGACTAGCCGCGAAGGACGATTTACATTCTCTAGGCGAACATGCTTATTGAACTTATTCCATTTCTGTTTCCAACGCCAAACAGTGCTGCGATGTACACCGCACTTTCTGGCGACAACCGTTACAGGCAGCTGGTCTACAACCAGCAGCCGCATAGCAATTGCTCTAGCTTTTGGCAGGTTAGGATTGGTAGAATACTTAAGGTATACTCCGGCGTCTCCTCAAAAAAGATAAAGGCAAAAGCCTTTCTCTTTTCGCTCGGGAGACTTGGAGTATAGGCCATAGCAGGCCCTCCTTTCTGTAATTAGTAGTTTAACTACAGTCTACGAGGCCTGCTTTTTGGTTGCAAAGGTTTTTGGTAGTGTACGTACTTTCTGTCAAGTAATTACGCTCCACCTCTGGAGAAATCTCCAACTTTCCCTCTCAAAAACCTCCGAAATCGCTTATACTGAAATCATGAAAATCTATCTCGGTTCAGACCATTATGGCTTTTTTGAAAGAAAAAGTTTTTGCATATTTGGCAGAAAACGGTTATGATGTGCAAGATGTCGGCGGTGTGGAATTGAATCCAGACGATGATTTTCCGCAATTTGCCCAGGCGGCAGCGCTGAAAGTGATCGGCGATGACAGTAAAGACCCACGAGCAATTTTGATTTGCGACGGCAGTCAAGGCATGTATATGGCGGCTAACCGTTTCAAGGGAATCCGTGCCAGTGCGATTTGGGATGCTTTTGAGGCAAAGATGACGCGTAATGATAACGACTCGAATGTGCTGTGTTTGCCGGCGCGAATCTTGGAATATGATGAATCTGCTTGGAAAGGCATTGTTGAGACGTGGCTAAACACGCCGTATGCCAACGCTCCGCGGTTTAATCGGCGCAATACGCAGTTGGATGAACTATCATGAGCGCAGTAATTACCCCGGCGATTTTGGCAGCGCCGTGGCGGAAATTCTCAGCCAGACATTGCCAGTTAAGGTTCTGCGGATTGGTGTCAACGACCAATTCGGCGAAAGCGGTCCGGTAGCTGAATTGTGGAAAAAGCATGGGCTGGATGTCGAAGCGATTATCCAGCAAATAAAAAGTATGTTGTAAAACGTGGTAAATAATTCCAGTGAACTAGCCCGCCGAACATCTCAAACCGAACCGGGTCTCAACCCGGGAAATATCAAGAAAGATATCTCAATCGGGGAGACGTTCAGCGAGTAGTTCAGCGGGCGTTAAGCCCGCGAGTGGTGTCAGATTATGTCAAGCTCATCCGCCACCTTACAGATTACACCCACACTACCGAACACTTGCCACATAGCGGCAAATGCAAAAACGGTTGTGTTGGAGGTGGCGTATGGCTCGAAAGTCATCCAGAACGAAACGCTGAAAACAACAATGGCGATGACCCCTGCGATCATGCCAATAGTGTTTCTCATGGCGACCGCCAGAGCGGTCGCCATGGGCGCGAGGATGTAAATGGAGACAAGGGTGATAGCAAGGATGGTGTTCATGACCATCCTCCTTTCTGTTCTCTTTCACTCAAGCTAAAGGGCGACTCTTGCCCTAAGACTGTAGCTTGAGCAAAAGCTAATATATATATATCAGTACTTGAATAAAATGTCAATGAATTTTAGGCAAAAATGTGACATTATATGTTCTTACGGTGTTTAATTCGAAAGATAAATTAATTATCTATTGTTAAATACGTCTATCTCCGTCGTTAAGAGTACTGTAGTATAATGAAATTATATAGTGAAGCTACACCAGAAGGGGGAATTATGACATTTGAAGAAGTGCAAGGACTAGTGATGGATCATATTCGCGCGCGGAAGTGGGATAAGACGAATGATTCGCGCGGTTTGGCGATATCGTTGTCGCTGGAAGCTAATGAATTATTAGAATATTTCCAGTGGAGTGATAAACATATCGGCACCAAAGACGACATGGCGAGCGAACTGGCCGATATCATTATTTATGCTATCCAATTTGCCGCGCGCTTTGATATCAATATCCCCGAAGCGATTGCTGCAAAAATTGCCAAGCAAGCCGAAAAATATCCGGTTGAGATTTTTGAGATCGAAGACAAAGCCGAGCAAAATCGCCGCTGGTTGGAAGCTAAGAAAAATTATAAGAAGGATACTACATTATGAAAAAGAGGGTTGGTATGAACAAAAAATTCATTGCGGTTGTTTCTGTGGTAATCATCTTGTGCGGAGCCGCGGCTGGACTGTGGTATAACCGCCAGTATACTGCCGAGCAACCGAAAAATCCGTCTACTAACGTGTCCGATGCCGCCAAATTCAAGTCAGAATATCCGCGAGTGGCGGCGAATAATCGCTTCGTTTATGCTAGCGATAAAGAAATCCTTGATATTTTTGATAGCGGTAGCGGCGTGGTTTTCTTGGGCTTCCCGCAGTGTCCGTGGTGCCAGCATTTGAGCGAACACGTTGACCGGGCAGCTCGGGCTGAAGGCGTTGATAAAATATACTATTTGAATATTCGCGATGCTCGCGCTAGCAACAACGAAGTTTACCAAAAATTGGTCAAGAAACTAGAGCCGTATTTGGATAAAGACGATAACGGCAAACCGCGGATATTTGTACCGGATGTCTCGATTGTCAAGAACGGCAAGATTATCGGCCGCTACAAAGAGGAATCGACGGGCGACGATAATATCACGCCGGATAAATACTGGACGAGCGAAAGGATTGAACGGACATCGTCGCAGCTGCGCGGATTTATGCGGCAGCTGAAAGGTTAATTTTCTGGATTAGCGTCGTCTTTTGGCTGTTGTTTATCGCTTTTGCGCTGGCGTTTCGGTTTGATGCCGACCAGATAACTCCCAATTGTCCAGCCTTTAGCGATCCTTGGTATGATAAACAACTGGACAAGAATCCAGACCCCTAGCTCTGAAAGATAGAATCTACCAGGTTGTATGGTGTCTATGAAAAACGGATAAACTAGCGACCGCGTAACCACTGAGGCGAAGATAATAAGGGCTATGTTGATGCAGCTAGCTAAGAATTTATTGCGGCGATTGGGCGCGGCGTAGTTTTCGTCGCTGAGTTTGACGCTGGGAACTTTATAACCGATTAGCCATGTCAACATAAATCCGAGTAAGCAGCCAAAGGTATTGGTTATTAAATCATTAACATCAAACAGCCGATAACTACAAGGATATAAACCGAACACGCCAGTTAGCTGCGTCACTTCTAGTAGCATCGATAAAAGAAAGCCACTTAGCAGCGCAAATTTCCAATGCTTGTGAAAATATGCTTTCATAAAAATGCCCAGCGGCACAAAGAAAACGATATTCATAACTAATTGCAATGTGATATATAGGGTATCTTTGTTAGGCTGAACGACGTCGTTAACCCAGTTGAAGGGGACAAGTTGCGGCTGGATGTGATATGTTTGACAAAACACAATCGGGTCTTTTGGTACTGGCGATAGCGTAAAAAAGATTAGCCCTGTGAAATAGAGAATTGAGCCGTAGGAAAAGAATACATACGACCACGTTACACGCCGGCGCATGATCAGCCGTGAAATGATGAATGGTATGGTCAAGAGGATGCATAAAAAAGGCCAGAAACTCAAAGATCCAATCAGCGGCGCTGAAAATGAATTGAGAAATTTTAGCATTAATTAACGCCGCCAGCCTTCAAGATCGCCTTCAGTCCGCTCTCGCCGCCGGCAAAGCCGCTGGTCTGGTAGTCGTTGATGATCATGTACGGCAAACCGTTGACGCCGAGCGATAAGGCTTTTTGCGTGTTGCCGTTGATTTCTTGCTGGTGGGAGTCGCCTTTCATGCAGTCGGCGAACTTGGCGGTGTCCAGGCCGACATTCTTGGCGGATGTTTCAAAGTAGCTGAGCGGCAGCAGCGGGATTTCCTTTGGCACAGCGACGTTTTTGACACCGATGCCTTTGTCGAAGTAGTCCGTTTTGATGCGCGGCACGATGTCATGAGTGTATTGCCAATATTTATCTTGGTCGGCAGCGCAGAAGGCGGCTTTAGCGCCTTGTTCGGTGTTTGGTACTTTATCCTTTAGCAAAGTGACGATTCGGTGTTCGTAGCGCAATTTGCCAGATTTGATATAGTCGTTTTTGAAGGAATCGTTGCTGGTAGCGTCTTCGACTTGGGCGCAGAATGAGCAGAAATAATCGGTGTAATCGATAAATACGTTTTTCGCATCTGCCGAACCTTGCGACATGTGTTCGTTCCACGGCTTGTTATTGCCGATATGCTGGTTCGGCGGCCGGTTGACGATACCGTAGATAAATAAAGAGACGATACCGACGACAATGATTGATAAAACAATCCAGATTGGGGCAATGCCGCGTTCTTGTTGATGACTCATGATTTTTCCTCCTGTTTGGCTAATTGTGCATAAACGAATGCGATTTGTCCAGATTTGTAAAGCGACGCTAGGCTAAGTACAAGTGCTAAGATTAGTACGATAGTACCAGCGACATTGGCGGCGGTAGCAGCCGCTGCGCCCGAGAAAAACAGAGTAACAATTGGCAAGATTAACGAGGTGCCGCACGGTACACAGCCGAGGCCTATAGCGGCAGCAATCGAGGCAATACCGCTGACGCTGAGTTGGCGGGCTACATCTTGTTCGTTGCGTTTGTTACGTCGTGCTGTAAATATTACAACTGAAAGCGATAAGCCTTGTAGAATAGAGACGATTAGCAGCAGCGCGCCGTTTGGCGTGGTGAAACCTTGCTTGAATAGTTCGGCGAGCATGTTACCAGCAATAGCGAATTTATCGACAATTGGTAATCGCGACAAAAACAACGGTCCATAAAAATTGCCGTTAATCGCAAAGAAAATAACAGTGGCAAATAGCAAAGAAAACCCCGCCGCCAGCACTCTGTAGCGCGGCAATTTCAATAGCGCACCGATACCAGCAGCGGCAGTTTTGACAGTTTCTTTTTGCTGTCGAATACGCTCCATATGATTCTTATTATACGCTAAAATTTGGAGAATTGGATTGAGTCGGCTTTAATGTTGAGATGTGAAATGGTATTATTGTATATATAAAATTGCGATTGGAGGGGGTTATGGAAACGGGTGGCTTGACAGTGAAAAGCATTGCTAGTGCTCTTGATATAAATTTGATTTATGCTCGTCGTTTGTTTCAGCTATCACAAAAAAATAGTACCCTTGATGATATTAGGAAAATTGTTGAAGATAAGCCAAAACCGTTTGTAAAATGGGTCGGAGGCAAGCGGCAGCTGCTTAAACAATTTCGCGAATTAAATCTATATCCACCCGAGTGTTTTAATCCAGAATCAAATACATATTTTGAACCATTTGTTGGCGGCGGTGCAGTATTTTTTGATCTATTGCCAAAACATGCAGAGTTATCAGATACTAACAGAGAATTGGTAATGACTTACAATGTCATAAAAGACAACGTTGATGGTTTAATCAAGTCGTTAAAAAAACATATCTATAACAAAGAATATTACCTAGGAGTTCGCGCTCAAGACATTAATGAATTATCCGATATAGATGTAGCGTCGCGCTTTATTTTTCTTAATCGAACTGGTTTTAATGGTATGTACCGAGTAAATAAGAACGGCCAGTTTAATGTTCCATTTGGTCGATATAAAAATCCGCTTATTTGTGATGAGAATAATTTGCGTAAAGTCTCAGAAGCTCTGCAGGGAATTACTATTACTCATCGAGATTATAAAGATGTTCTAAAATTAGCGAAGATTGGCGATTTTATTTACTTTGATCCTCCGTATTACCCGCTTAATCCAACATCTTCGTTTACCGCCTATACTGCTAAGGGTTTTTTCGGGAAGGAACAGATAGAACTTCGCGACACCTTTGTTAAACTGCATGAACGCAGATGTTTTGTTATGCTCTCAAATTCGGACACGCCATTTATTAATGAATTGTATTCTGAATTAGAGGGGGTTAGTATAAACAAGATAATTGCTGGACGTGCTATAAATTCAAAAGGATCAAAACGCGGTAAAATAAATGAGGTATTAATAACAAATTATCAGGCTTAAATTATGCTATCAAGTATAAAATTGAAAAAGTTACAACCGTATATAGATATAGTTGAGGCTAATAAGGGTAGGACTATTGGCGAAATTTATGCGAATGTTGCTGGCTCAAAACATAATCATTACAAGAAGGGTGCATCCGGCTTAATCGTCGAAAACATGTTGGGACTGAAGAATAATTCATCTCCAAAGGCTGACCTAGAGGAGTTGGGTATCGAGATAAAAGTTTTACCAATTCAGTTACACAACCTAAAAGTTAAAGAACCAACCCAGATTAAAATGATTAATTTTATGAAAGTTGCTAAGGAAACTTGGGAAAATGCGGAAATTCGAGGTAAAATCCAAACGATATTCTGGGTAGCTTATGGAGTACCGCGTAGTCCGATTACGAAAAAGAACATGTCTCAGGACAACTACATTATTTTAGATTGGTTTATTGATGTCCCAGATAATGAAAAGATGAGAATATTTCAGGAAGATTGGGAGTCTATCCAGTTTTATATAGTTAATGGCGACGCTGATAAATTGTCTTGTTCAATGGGTACATATATTGAGCCGAAGACTAAAGGTAAGAATAATCAAGACTTAACAAATGCGCCAGATGGAAAGGGAGGGATTGTTCGTGTCCGTAAGCGCGCCTTTTATTTCAAAAAGAATTATACAAATAATAATGTAGTGTCAGAGTTAGACTTGCCAAAGTATGAAGCCTAGAAAAATAAGAAAACTTCATCCGGACAACTTTGAGCTAGAATGTACGACTGTTTGGGCGTTTCCGCGCCGTGGTAACTGGGCGACGCATAAATCTGATTGGCGAGGTAACTGGTCTCCAGAAGTTGTAAGAAACTTGATATTGCGATACTCCAGCGAAGGCGATATTTTGCTCGATCCAATGATTGGCGGCGGGACAACTGCCATTGAGGCAAAAATTCTCAATCGTCACATTATATGTTCTGATGTAAACGATAAGGCGCTGGAGCGAACAAAAATATCGTTAGATTTTGAAGTGGAAAATGATGCGTGGCAAAAGATTGTTAAACGCGACGCCCGAGATTTAAGTAAAGCCGAAGACGAAAGTATAGACTTTATACTTACTCATCCGCCGTATGCTGATATTATAAAATATAGCGGTGGAGAAATTAACGAAGATTTATCAAATATTCATGATATCGATGAGTTTACTGATGAGATGGAAAAGGTAGCTGCTGAACTATATCGTATTTTAAAGCCCGGTAAATTTTGTGCAATTCTAATTGGAGATACGCGCCGCAACAAGATGTATCAACCTATGGCGTATAAAGTTATGGATAGATTTTTAAGAGTAGGTTTTCAACTGAAGGAAGATATAATAAAACGCCAGTTTAATTGTAAGGCTACTGGATTCTGGGTTAAGAAATCGCAAGAAAGTAACTTCTTACTAATAATGCATGAACACTTGTTTATTTTTCAGAAAATCTGATACAGAGAAGTAAGAGTAACGGTTAAAATTATAAACTATACACTGAGTGTATAAAACTCTTGCAATAACTAAACACTGGGTGTATAGTAAGAGCATGAGCGTTCAATATACACTGTTAGGTTTTTTAGCGGAAGAGTCAAATTATGGCTATGAGTTGAAGAAAAAATACGACGGCTATTTTGGTAAGGACAAGCCAATTTTAACCGGTCAGATATATTCAACGTTGGCGCGGCTCAAACGCGACAACAAAGTCAAAGAAATTACTGACACTAGTGAATCGGGCGGACCAGACCGGGTTCGGTATGAAATTACCGATGAGGGCAAGCAAGATTTGCAGGCATGGCTGGAATCACCAGAGGCGCCGTCGCCGCAGCTGCAAGCGACGATGTATATAAAGGCGGTATTGGCGATTTTGAAAGATGGCGATGCGTCACCGTATTTGGATAACCAACGGCAAGCGCATATTCAGCGGATGCGCGAGCTGACAGCGCAGCGGCGCGATAGTAGCTTGTCGGACATGCTGCTGATCGACCATGCTTTGTATCATTTGGAGGCGGATTTGCGCTGGATTGAATTAACTATTTCGCGTTTAACGCGGCTAAAGGAGGAAATTTTGCATGAGCAAACCAATAATTAGTGCTAAAAATATTAAGAAGTCGTTCGGGCAAACGCACGCGCTGCGCGGCGTCAGCTTGGATGTTGAGGCGGGCGAAGTGCTGGCGATTATGGGTCCGTCGGGCTCTGGCAAGTCGACGCTACTGCATAGCTTGGCGGCGATTACCAGCGTTGATAGCGGCGAGATTGATTTCGACGGACGGCGGATCGACAAACTGAGCGATGATCAGCGCAGTATTTTACGGCGCACCAGCTTTGGTTTTGTCTTTCAGTTTGGACAGCTGGTGCCGGAGCTAACGGCGTTGGACAATGTGGCGCTGCCGCTGCTACTCAACGGCGTCAAGCGTAAAGAAGCCTATCAGCAGGCGAAAACATGGCTGAATAAGGTTGAACTAGGCAATAAAGCCGACAGTATGCTAGGCGAGTTGTCGGGCGGACAAATGCAGCGGGTAGCGATTGCCCGGGCGATGGTGATTGAGCCAAAAGTGCTGTTTGCTGATGAGCCGACTGGTTCGCTGGACAGTCTGAATTCAGAGAGAGTTATGGAGCTATTCATCAAAACCGCCAAAGAGTACAGCACGACAGTTATCATGGTGACACACGAGCCGACGATTGCCGCCTATGCCGACCGGGAAATTATCGTGCGCGATGGGCAAATTTCCGGTGCGGATGCAGCGGTGAATATGGCGCAGAATACCCAGCCAAATCTTAACAAAGCTAGTGCGAGGACTACCAAATGAGTGTTAGCTGGATGTTACTCAAAAAATCTGGCCGCCAGTCAGTAGTGCGTTTAGGTCTGACAGCGGCAGCAGTAGCGCTAGGGATTATGCTGGTGTGCTATTTCGTGGCTGGTACTAACGGACTGTTGGGCCGCTCAAACCGCGTAGTCATTGGCAGTATCGCCGCTGATGCAAGTAATAATACGGATTCACAAAAACCAATCAAAGGCGTCGATCCATTGAAGGCTATGGCATGGCAGCCAGGCAATACGTCGAAGTGGCGCGATCAATCGATCAGTGTTTACTCGATGTACGGCACGGACAAGTCGCCGCAGTTTGCCAAGATGAAAACGCCGCGTCCGGGCGAATATTATCTGTCGAGAGCGCTAGCAGAGTTAGTTGCTGATTATCCTGAGGATAATATTTTGGCGCGGTTTGGCAAGAACACTAAGTATTTGGGCCTAATTCCTGACGAGTATGTCGAGACGCCAGATACGCTGATGATGGTTCGCGGTATTGATAGCCGGGAGGTGGCGCAAGCTGATACTTTGGCAAAATCACGTCAGCAGCCATCAGCGTTTGCGGATATTTACAAGACGGACAAAGAAGGTAAAAAGACGGTATCCTTTGATCCTTTTTCCGTGATGATTCTGGGTGTCGGCGCGACAATCTTGCTATTCCCAGTGGTAATTTTCGTGTCGGTAGCGACGCAATTAGGTGCTGCTCAGCGCGAAAAACGCTATGCGGCGCTGCGGCTGATTGGCGCTACTAAAAAACAGGTAGCGCGAGTGCTGATGCTGGAGTCGTTTTTGGCGTCGACGGTCGGTGTGCTGATTGGCTTGACGATATTTTGGCTATGGCAAGCGCCGCTGCTTAATTTCAAAATGAACGGCGAAGGTATGTGGCCAAGCGACCTGAAATTGAGTATCGCGCAATATATATTAATTATTGTTCTGACGCTGGGACTGACGATGTTTGTCAATTGGCGGCGAATGCGGCGGGCGCAAATTTCGCCGCTGGGCGTGTCGCGGTCGGTTGAAAAAGTTAAAAAATTGCGGATGTGGCGAGTGTTCGTGCCAGCGATTGGTATCACGATTTTCGCCTGGATGTCTTCCAAACTGGGCATGGACTGGTTGAATGATAATAAGGAGTCAGCTTTGCCGTTAATACTAATGACGTCGGCGCTGCTGCTGATTATGTTCGGGCTGATTTTGGCAGGTAGCTGGCTGACTAATAAGATTGCGCTGTTGTTGGCGCGCTGGTCGAATAATGCTTCGGCGTTGATTGCTGGCAAGCGTACGGCGGTGCACTCGCAAACAGTTTTTCGCAGTGTTAGCGGCGTGGTGTTGGCGCTGTTTGCTGGCAGTTTTTACTTGACGGCGACCAGCGGTATTGAGGGCTTGAACGCTCAAACAGTTAAGGATAATGGCTATTCGCAGCTGAAGGCTGGAGCAGCAATGATATCTAGCCATTCGCTGCCTGATGACATGGCGCAAAAGCTAGCTCAACAGCCGTATATTAGCTCGCTGGCAGTGATTTATCCACAAGAAAAAGGCGATGCTATTCGCTGCCGCGATTTGGCGAAATATACTGAGCATGTTTGTCCGAGTGATGCTAGTCCAGATCAATTCGCGCTGTTGAACTTTGAAGAGCCGGTTGTTAAAAACGTTAAGCTGGTTGATAAACAAATCGCTACTGACGGCGGCAAAGAATATTTGGTAACGGTCAAGCACGAAAACGACATTGATAAATTGCGGACATTGATAGCGACCAATGCCAATAAGTACGATTTTAACTTCGTGGTTAGCGGAAGATGGGCCAAACAGCCGCATATCAATCCGTCAATTCGCGAGTTAGCTGATTTGGCTTATGTTGGTATCGGCGTGACGCTGTTCGTGGCGGTGGCGAGCTTGATCGTTTCGACGATTGGCGGGCTGATGGAGCGTCGGCGCTCGCTGTACACTTTGCGGCTGGGCGGTATGCGTCTCATTCAACTGAAACGCTTGGTGATGGTTGAGTCGGTGGCGCCGCTGCTAATGACTTCGGTGCTATCTTGCGGTATTGGTGTTTGGACGGGCGCGGTATTTACGAAAATGTTCTCGACGACGCTGAAGCCGGTGTTAACACCAACCTACTTTGTCATCGTTGGTCTTGGGCTACTGACGGCCATCATCGGTATCTACTTGATTTTGCCGATGGTCGATAAGTTGACGCGGTCGGAGGCTAACCAAACCGAGTAGTGTGTTTGTATCGGCCCGAGGATAATCTATCGAAAAGCGTTCCAGTTGGCGGCTGGGACGCTTTTTCTTATAAAATTCGATAAAACTCTTACGCTTTTAGTTTGATGCGCGTATACTATAAGTTATGAAGAGGGCAAAAGCACTGCGAAAAATGGCGACTTGCCTGTTTGTAGCGGCCTTTTTAGCGATGATTAGCTGGATGCTGTATGATATACTGCAGCGCGACAGCAGCATCTCCAACGACACCGACGTGCTGGTCATGGGTACAAACGCGACATTTAAACCTTTTGAGTATAAAGATGGCGGCCAGGTGGTTGGCTTTGATGTCGAATTGGCGCAAGCTATTGCCAAAGACATGGGCAAAGAGCTAAAAATCGAGGATATGTCGTTTGATGGCTTGTTGCCGGCGCTTGAGAGCGGGCAAATCGATATAGCGGTGGCCGGTATGTCGGTGACTTCGGAGCGTGAGAAAAACGCGCTGTTTTCGGATCCTTACTACCAGGCGTCGCAGCGAATAATTGTACCCAAAAATAGCAAGATAGCCAATAAGTATCAATTAGAACACAAAAAAATTGCTGTGCAGCTCGGTACGACGGGCGACCAGGCAGCTTCTAAAATTAAGGGAGCGCAAGTCGTGCAATTCCCGGCAGCGCCGAATGCTTTGCAAGAATTAGCGGCTGGCAAAGTTGACGCAGCGGTGATTGACGATGCGCCGGCTAAGCAGTACGTCTCTGGGTTTCCTTCGCTCAAAATTATCAACACGCCGCTGAGTAGTGAAAGCTACGCGATCGCTTTCAAAAAAGGCAATACCGAACTGGCCGAGCATGCCAACAAAACGATTGCCAATATGAAAGCCGACGGTCGTTACCAAGCGTTGTTGCAGAAATACTTTGGCACGGCGAAGGAGCAGGCACCATGAATTTTGGCGAAGTGATTTTTGGTGACGGGCGCTGGGTTTATCTATGGCACGGACTAGAAGTAACATTGGTTTTGACAGTGTTATCGGTGGCATTAGGCGTAATTATCGGCATAATTATCGCGTTGATGCGGGTGTCAAAAATCCGTCCGTTTAGTTGGCTAGGGCGCTTTCCGCAGCTGAAGCGTTTGGCTAGGTGGAATCCGGTAGCTGGTCTTGGACGTTTGTACGTTGAAATCATTCGTGGTACACCACTGTTGGTGCAGCTGCTTATTATGTATTATGTAGTATTTGGATCGTATCGTTTCATGCCGAAGATTTTCGTGGCGGCAATCGCCTTTGGTATCAATAGTGGCGCTTATGTGGCGGAAATCATTCGCGGCGGCATAGAGAGTATTGATAATGGACAGCTAGAAGCAGCGCGTTCGCTAGGTTTGAGCTATCCGCAGGCGATGCGCTATGTGATTTTGCCGCAAGCGATGAAAAATTCGCTGCCAGCGTTGATTAGCGAGTGCATTGCTATGCTTAAGGAAACGTCGGTAGTCGGCTGGATTGGCTTGGGTGATATTATGCGTGGCGCTGACGATATCCGCTCGTTGACAGCGACAGCATTCCAGTCGTTGTTTGCGGCGGCGGTTATGTATTTAGCGTTGACGGTTATCTTTACGAAAGTGATGCGGCGTTTCGAGAAGGGAGTGCAAGCTGATGATCAGGACGCGTAACCTGCGCAAATATTTTGGATCCAACCATGTGCTGCGCGGGATTGATTTGACGATCGAGGACGGTGAAGTATTAGTGATTGTCGGGTCGAGCGGCTCGGGTAAATCGACGCTGCTGCGATGTCTGAATTTACTTGAAAAACCCACTTACGGATCGGTTTTTGTTGATGACGTTGATATCACTCAACCGCACGTTAATATCAATAAAATCCGCCAGCGTATCGGTATGGTGTTTCAGCAATTTAATCTATTCCCTAATATGACAGTGCTAGATAATATCAAATTAGCGCCTAAGAAACTACGCAAAGTATCGGATCGTAAAGCGAATCGGCGAGCTAAAGAACTACTTGAGCAGGTTGGTTTAGCTAACAAAGCCAACGAATATCCGCAGCATCTGTCGGGCGGCCAGCGGCAGCGAGTGGCTATCGCTCGGGCGCTCGCTATGGAGCCAGAAGTTATGTTGTTTGATGAGCCGACTAGCGCGCTTGACCCAGAAATGATTGGCGAGGTGCTTGATGTGATGCGCGATTTGGCTAAGCAGGGCATGACCATGGTGATTGTCACGCATGAAATGAGCTTTGCCCGTGAAGTTGGCACACGGATGATTTTCCTTGACAAAGGCGACATCATTGAAGACGGTCCGCCTAAACAAGTAATGGACCACCCGAAGACTGAACGAGCGCGCCAGTTCTTTGATGCTGATAAATAGCATAAGGTTAACAATACATGCTAAAATAAAATAACTATGGCAAATTCAAAAGTATCATCTGCTGAACACGAAAAGCCTAATAAGCATCTGCCAGAACGAAACGTTAAAAATGAAGCCATCATAGTTAGCCAAGCAGTTGGCATGTTGCTGTTTGGCGCAGCGATGGTTGGTTTGCTAGCAAACCCATTTCTTGTTGTTCCGTTGTTTTTTGTGCCGCCTTTGTTTGTAGCTTATCTATCATTTATTGCTTTATTGTTTGTAGAAGGCATTGTCATTTTGAAACAATACCGGCGCGTGGATCGCTACCGTCAGCGTATTACTGCGCTGAGCGTGATATTACTTTTGCCTGTATTTGCCGTGATTTTTAATACATTAGCAGCGGCTGCTGCATTATTGCATGCATACGATATTGTTTATATTGCGAAATTGCTTACATCGCCTTGGGTACTTTTGGGGTTGTTTGTTGTGGCTGCTGTTGGCTTGTTATATTTGTGGCGATTGCTACGACTTCCGGATCGG
Organism: Candidatus Saccharimonadota bacterium; assembly: GCA_905372275.1. Lineage (GTDB taxonomy): Bacteria > Patescibacteriota > Saccharimonadia > Saccharimonadales > Saccharimonadaceae > Saccharimonas. Next base: position 87,559 of record CAJPON010000003.1, on the reverse strand, counting down.
TTATATTGGGAACCTCTTCCAGCATCTTCGTTGTCAAAAACACAACATAAACAGCAAGAGCGCGGCTTGCGGCTGCAGCGAATTGGTTTTGGCCTTTTTAGCATCCCATTAGCTATAGCTATCGCAATTGCTTTCGCGGTATCGCAGATAATGGTTGGCCCAGACAGTAGTTTTGGCGGCAATGCCATGTTTAACTTTATGTCGCTGGCCTTCCTTTGTGTTGGGATACCGTGCATTGTGGCTGGTTTGATATGTTTTGCTAAGAGCGAGATGTAATTGTTTAAGCTTTGAGTCGATAATTTCCTCTGATATAGTCAATAATCAGAGGAGAGAGTGGTTAGTAAGCGAGAAAGACTAGATAAAGATAGCCAGGCAGCGCCGGTTAAAAAGCGTGCTAGTGTTAAATCTGCATCAAAGAATCGTGAAAAATTACATGATGATTTGGCAAATAAGAAGTCTGGCGGTAGGCTAGATCCTGGTCTGTATTGTTTCACGGCCATCGCTCAGTTTCATGGTATTCCTGCCGACCCAGAGCAGATTGCTCACGCGTTAGCGATTGATCCGCGTGTGGGCATGAGTGAAGCGGATATGCTAAGGGCTGCGAGCTCACTCAAATTGAAGGCGCGGGCGGCTACGGTTAATTCTAAGCAATTAGCGAAATTGCCACTACCGCTGATCGTTGGTATGAAGGATGAAAAGTTTGCGGTGTTGGCGCAAATTGCCGAGGATAGTATGGCGGCGCAACTTGCTGATACTAAGAATGACAGTCGCCGCAAAATTAAAGGTTCTGGTAGAAACATCAACAGTAAATTCCTCATTCTACCGCCAAATGGCGGGCCGCCGCAGGTGATGTCGGCTGAGGACTTTCAGGACAAATGGACTGGCCGCGTGATATTGTTTACGCAACGCTTTTGGAAAGAGGCGGACAGAAAATTCAACCTCAAGTGGTTTATTCCGACGATTATCAAATATAAAAAGCCATTGCTGCAAGTCTTGCTGGCGGCGCTGGTGGTGCAGATTATCGGAATTTTTACGCCGATTCTGACGCAGGTTGTTATCGATAAGGCTCTCGCGCATCATAGCGTATCGACGCTTGACGTAATCGTTGGCGGGCTGGTAATTATCGCGTTATTTGAAGGGATGCTGGGGATTGCTCGCAATTATATTTTCACGCACACCACTAGCCGGATTGACGTAATTTTGAGTTCACGGCTGTTTCGGCACTTATTTGCTTTGCCGCTAAGGTATTTTGAAACCCGGAGAGTCGGCGATACCACGGCGCGGGTGCTGGAGCTGGAGCGAATTCGGTCTTTTTTGACTGGTACGCCGATGACGGCGCTGATCGACATTAGTTTTATGTTTGTTTATATCATTGTCATGTTGTTTTATAGCACAACATTGACGTGGGTGGTGCTGGGCAGTCTGCCGGTGTTTGCGATATTGTCTGGTATCATCACGCCGCTGCTTCGCCAGCGTTTGGATGAAAAGTTTAATACGGGCGCCGAATCCCAATCGTATTTGGTCGAGTCGATCACTGGTGCGCAGACTATCAAATCGTTTGCGCTGGAGCCGCAGCTGCAGAAAAATTGGGAGGGCCGGCTGAGTAATTATGTTCGCGCTAGTTATAAAACTAATTTACTGTCAGGCAATGCTGGCGCGCTTGGCCAGCTCATCCAAAAGATTTTTGACATCGCTATTTTGTGGGTCGGTGCGCACATGGTGATGGCGGGCAGTTTGACTATCGGCGGGCTGATTGCTTTTCGAATGCTGAGCGGTCGGGTGAGCGGGCCGGTGCTGCGGTTGGTGCAATCGTGGCAGGATTTTCAGCAAACGGGTATTTCGATGAAGCGGTTGGGCGATATTTTTAACACTAAGCCTGAACCGACGCTTGATCCGAGCAAATCGCGCTTGCCGAGCATCACTGGTGATGTGCGGTTCGAGCATGTGCGTTTTCGTTATGCGCCAGACAGTCCGGAAGTTATCCGTGACGTGTCATTTGGTATTCGCCCCGGCACGGTGGTTGGCGTGGTTGGGCGCAGCGGTTCGGGCAAAAGTACGATTTCCAAATTATTGCAGCGGCTATACGTGCCAGAATCAGGCAAGATTTTGATTGATGGCGTCGATATTGCCACTACTGACCCGAGCTGGTTGCGCCGGCAAATCGGCGTGGTCTTGCAAGAAAACTTTTTGTTTAATGCCAGCGTGCGTGATAATATCGCGGTGCATGTGCCGAGTAGCAGCATGGATGACATAGTGAGGGTGGCAAAAATTGCTGGCGCCCATGAGTTTATCACCGAATTGCCAAATAGTTACGATACGATGGTTGGCGAAAAAGGCGAGGGCCTGAGCGGCGGACAAAAGCAGCGCATCGCTATCGCTCGGGCGCTGCTACATAATCCTAAAATCCTCATTTTTGACGAAGCAACATCAGCGCTTGATTATGAGTCGGAAAATATTATTCAGCGAAATCTCAAGCAGATTACGGCTGGTCGAACGGTCATTATTATCGCGCATCGTTTGTCAACACTCAAGTCGGTCGATAAAATCATGGCGATCGATCGCGGCCAATTGGTTGAATATGGTACGCCGGCGGTGCTGCTGAAAAAGAATGGTTTGTACGCGTACCTGCATAAGCAACAATCAGGAGACGAAGCATGAGCTGGCTAAAACGCGACCGACTGCAGTATGAATTTTTGCCAGCGGCGGAGGAAATTGTTGAAACGCCAGCCGCGCCGCTGGGTGCGTTGGTGGTTTGGCTAGTTGCATTGTTGTTGGTCGTAGCATTGGCGTGGTCATATTTTGGCAGGATTGATATTGTAGCAGTAGCTAACGGTAAAATCTCCACCGAAGGCAGTACCAAGGTTATCCAGCCGGCAGTCTCTGGCGTGGTGACAAGCATTAACGTGCATGAAGGTCAGCGTGTCAAAAAAGGCGAAACTTTGCTGGCGCTTGATAAAACCACTGCCGAAAAAGATGTTGCTACTGTCAATCAAAGTCTGAACACGGCACGAGTCGAGCGCGATATTTTGCGGCGGCTAGCTGTTGGCGGCAACACTGATGAAATTATCAACAACGCAGATTTACCAGATGAGACTAAAGCTATGTTGCGGCAATTTGCCGGCTCGCAAACCGCACTTTCTGCGACCAGGCAGCAAGCTGTAAATGGTACGATTTCTAACTACCAGCAACAATTACAATTTAATCAGCAAGCGAAAAACCAGCTGGAAACCAACGCGCAAAATCTTAAAAATCGCAAGGCCGAGATTGAAAGACAATTACCAAACGCCAATCCTGTCGATAAGCTGCGCCTGCAGAATGAACTGAGCAATATTGATCAGCGAATCACTAGCGCTGATAGTGCCGTGCTTGGTCAGAATCAGCAACTGCTGCAATCGCAGTCGGCGCTCACTCAGGCGCAAAATCAATCGCAAACCCAAAATGCCGAAACCAACAGCGCCTTTAATAATCAAATTATAGCGTCGGAAAAAAGAATTATTGAACTGGAGAATAATCTGGTCAAAGCCAAACAAATTTTAGCGCAAACCACCATCACTGCGCCTGTTGATGGTACGGTACTATCGCTGACGGTGAAAACGATTGGCGGCGTGGTGAATGCTGGGCAGCAGCTGGCGCAAATTGTGCCAGAAAAAGTGCCGCTCTATGTTGATGCGGCGCTGGACAATCAAGATGTCGGCTTTGTTAAACCTGGCCAGCGCGTGGTCGTTAAAGTCGCTACTTATCCATTCCAGCGTTATGGCTACCTGGAGGGGACGGTTGAAAATATTAGCCCTGATGCTATTCAGGATGACAAGAAAAGTCTCATTTATAAAGCTAAAATTAAATTGAATGACGAGAAAAGCTCCAAGCAAAATCAACTCAAATTGCTGCCAGGCATGAGCGTCTCCGCCGAAATCACCACCGGCCAGCGCCGCATCATTGAATTCTTCCTCGACCCGCTGATGACCAAGGCTGATGAGAGTTTGAAGGTGAGGTGAAATAATATTTGGCGGGCGCCTGTATAACGCAACTTATTTATATTTCTGACGTACTATAAAAATAACGCACCGTCATGAGACGCAGTAGCTGATATAATTTATCAACGTCGCTATCTTTACGGATGATGCCGCCTGGACGCGAAAGCTTATTGTCTGACTCCATCTGGACGATGGTATAAGTTAGTAGATTGAGTAAAAACTCAACACTGTATCCTTCGCTGTGAACAATCTGCCGGCGGGCGTTGTCGATTGATTTTAACATCGGTTGGTAGTCGGCAATATAATATCAAACTTAGCCAGGGCGATTTGCAGTGACTGCATAAATGTCGGGCGAGCAATTAACTTATAAATATCTTTTTCTGGGCGCAAATAAAAATCGCGGACATCGTCCGCTAACTCAGGCCCAATTGATTTAATCGCTGCTAAAACTTTTTGGATGTCATGAAGAGTCTGCTGTTTGGTGATACGATTTTGCCGGCGAATTTCACGTTCGGCAACCGCTTCGGCGAAACTTTGTAACGCGAAAATTAGGCTGGTAATGTTCATATGTGCAGCGTTGGAGCTGTTACGAAAGCGGTAATCAATCAGCCGTGAGAACGCCAGTCCAATTTTGCTCGACGAACCAAGTTTTTTATGATGACCAGGATTCAGAAAAAAGTAAACCATCTTAGCTAACTTATCAGCGTACATCTGTGACTGGATGCACGGGATTGAGCGATAGGACGGCAAACTGGTTGACAGGGCATATAAATGAGGATTGGTTAAATATAAATAAACATCATCGCCAAGTCGTATCGAATCAATTGTGCAATCTATCGAGTCGAAAAAGCTAATCCAATATAGCTGAAAAGCTAGTAGGATGTTGCCTAAATTATTAAACGAAAAAGAGTATTTTTGGCAGGTGAAGCTGTATCGCAACTGCGATTCGAGCTGGATGGGCGGTTCATCACGGACTTGGCTGGAATTAATTTTTGTGGCGTATCCGGCGAAAATTGACGCGCGTACACCGCAGTGAATGGAAGAATCCAACTTCGTCGAGACGGCGCGTTTGATAAGCTGGCTGGACATGCCAGCAGCGTGCGATTGAAAACCTAAGTTGTCTGGCGCGTGTTGAGCGAGCGTGGTGATATGAGCGCTCGAATATTTGCGCAGAGGCATAGTTAAGCTATCCGCTTCAGTCGATTGCCAGTGCAAATAGGCACGAATATTGTACGCGATATTTTCTGGCGCGCCTCGGATTAGGGTTTTATTATAAAAGGCGAACGGCGCGATATAGTCGTTTCTGGATTTGATAATAATCAGTACTTTGTCAAATTTTCCAGACGCCAGAAATGTCATTGATGCAGTTAGCTCGGAGGTTGTGGTATCAAATTGACCGTATCCAGAAGCGATTATTTCTTTACTCTCGGCATCCAGGTAAAACGCCTCGCCGATATGTAAGTTGTTGCGGCGATTTTTATATTTCATGGCTTTATTATAGGTTAATCTTTTGTGTTTGTGGTAATTTGATACGATCGCTGTAAGGTTGCCAGACTGGTGACGCTTTCTGTATCCCATCCGTAAGAATTATTCCCACTATTTAGAAAATACCAAGAGCGCTCTAGATGTCTTTATAGCCCAGACCAATCCAACTATTCCCAGGTATGCGAGTATATTGAATCATCTAGTATAAAATAATAGAATAAGCTTATGACAAGCAACGGCCGTCTTTCCAAAGACAAAAAGTTGATAAAGCCCGTGGCAATCGCACTAGTTTGCGTGGTCATATGTTTTGCCGTTGGAGCTGCAACAATTCTATACCTACAGCAGCACGCCCCTCGGCTTAATACTAGCTCCGATGTTGACAGTACTAAGGATGAGTTTTATCATGAGACCCACTCCAAGATCAATAACAGACCATGGTCAACTAAGGACGAATTTTATCAGAATATGAAAGATGTCAAGATTGGCACAGCTAGAGACATAGTAGAGAGGTCTATCGGCAAACCAGACCTATGCAGTAGAAAGATATATAGAGGTGAATATGAACTACAGCGTTGTGGGTATAACCTAGGAGACTCTGAGACCTACCAAGAAATAGTTTACATGAATGGGGCAGTATGGGGTATTAGCTCAGTGGTCGGATCTATTAATCAGCTGAATAGCTTCTGAGATTTTGGTCTATCAGGTCTTCAGCTCTCCGCCCTCAAAGGTTTTTCTCATCCTCTTTGCTCCTGGAAACTCCTCGATTTTATCTCTACCCCCTCCAGCCTCCGCGCTGTCGCCTTTCCATTTCTTTCTGGCGAGATAGCGGTTAGTTTCAAGAGCTCTACAAGTAAACTAATTTGCCACTTGTATGTAGCTTAAGTTTAATTTAGAATAAAAGTTAATTAGCTAACACAAATGGAGGACTCGTGACTGCTAACAGCAGAAGTGTCAAATGGATTACGAGAAATAAAAAGCATAGATTGATAGTGTATGCTGGCGTGGTCATAGTTATTCTTCTTTTTGTTGCCGCATGTACCATCATGGTTTCTGGTGTAATGAAACAGGTGAAGATGAATAAGTATCTTAAAGACAAGTATGGGAAAGAGTTTATATTAAAGAATCTCAGAAAAGAAGGCAGTGGTCTGGGTGTAGAAGGTGATTTGACAGCTGATGCTTATGAGGAAGCCAATCAATCAAGGAAATTTAGGGTATGGGAAGACCCTCCAGGTGTGTATCATGACACGTATTTAAATGTAGTATGGAATGCTTACGAGGAGCCTAAATTGAGGGCATATCTGAATAATAGCAGCATACATCCTGTAAGACAGTATATAGACATCGGATTGGAGCGTAGACTGAGAGACGGGCTAAGAGGAGCGCTGCCTTTGGACTCTGTGGTATCGGCTAATGGAAATGATGTTACATATGGCGTAGTTGTGTTGTTCTCAGGCGAGCAGGTAACGGATAAAGATAAAAAACAGCTTAATAAAATTATAGATTATGCACGTTCAAAAAATAGTCTTAACTATAGCGTTAGATATGTTATAAATTCCAAAATGGCCAACAGTAGCTATGTATGTCAATACTACGGCGGCTATCAAGCGGGTGGTAATCAGAATATAGAAGCATGTTTCACTAAAATGAATGGGAAGGAATAATTACTATGTCTCTAACACCAGAACAGTACATAGCATTAAGCACTGCCGCTTATGGGAAATATACAAATACTAATAAAAATACAACTCTTAGAGATATGTTGGGAAAGAAAGATCAAAATATAATTTCAGATAGCGATTCCAGTACGTCTATTGAACTACACACATCACTTTCTGATTATAAACTTATAGACTTTACTTCTACCTCTTCCGGCTTTCGTGCCGCTGCCTTTCAGAATCCTGAAACGGGTGAGATAGTTTTCAGCTTCAAAGGTACCGATTTTGATTTTTCTAAAACTATTATTTTAGCCAATTATACTATGTCGTGTTATGATTATTCTTAAGATAAAACAAAACCATTAACTTATTTTTGAGGGATTTATGCCAAAAGAAGTAAAAATGATACGGTACAAAAAAATACAATATGTATTTGTAGTCGTGTTAGTTGCAGCAATGCTCTTATATCTTTGGTCTGTATTTGGATACAAAATTCTTAAACAGATACAAATAAGTAATCACCTTAAGCATAAGTATGGACAAGAATTTATTGTAGAATACCCTGAATATTCAGGAGGCGGTTTTGGTGTAGATGGTGTACTATCAGCTGAGGCATATCCTAAATCTGACAGCAATCTGAAGTTTATAGTAAAAGAAACACAATATGGTTTATCTGACTATTATCCAAGTTCTGTATGGTCTAGATCCGAGTTGGCCAACGTAAAAAAGCAACTGACTGATGTGCGTGATGATCATGATCATGATATCAATGTTTCTGTTATAGTGAGTGCAGAGCAGAATATACTAGATTCTATACGTGCACCATTACCTTCATACAAAGAAATAGTTGCAAATAATGGCACTGATGTAAGTTATAACATTAAAATATCTAGAGTTGGTGATAGTGTTACAGACGAAGATATTTTGGCTGTTCAACATATCATAAATTATCTTAATAGCCAGAGGATTGGTTTTCGCTCTATAATTTATTCTATAAATAGTCGTAATAAAAAGAGTGAAATTACTTGTAATCTCTCGGGTAGAGAAATTATCAATGTACAGGATAAGGCAGTAGTTGTTAGATGTTTTTTGAAACGTAATAATTAATAAGTTTTAGGAGAGGTAAGTTTTTATGTCGTCATTAGATCTAGAAAAATATATAGCACTAAGTAAATTATCGTATGTTGATTTCTCTGGAGACAAGAAGGGCGAATCTATCGACAGCATTATATCTACCCCGCACAAAGATGTGGATATCTCGCATCCAGAATATTCCTCTCTGAGATCGAAAGCCAGTTCTCTCCGCTCTTGGAAATACCTTGACTCCGTCTCCACCTCTTCCGGCTTTCGTGCCGCTGCCTTTCAGAACCCTGAAACGGGTGAGATAGTATTCAGTTTCAAAGGCACCGATTTCGATCCTTCAAACCCTAAAACATATATGGATACAGCCAAAGATATCGCTAACGCTGATGCTCAAATAGCTTTCGGTGTTTCCACAGGGCTACCTGCCCAATTCACCGAGGCTGAGCAGTTTGTTAATAGAGTGCTATCATCTCATTCGAATTCAGGATGTACATTTACAGGCCACTCTCTTGGTGGAGCCTTGGCTCAATATATGACATACAAAACAGGGCATAAATCTACAACTTTTAATGCACCTGGTGTAGCTAATTTGATCGAGAGCGTGACTGGACAAAAGATAGATTACAAATACTACAAAGATAAGTCTATAAATTATGCTAATGAGAGTGATTTTATTGGTAATTTGTGGAGTGATGCAAGAATAGGTAGTAACAAGATTGTACGTTCTAAGCTTAACAGCACTACGACTAGTGATCTTGTAGCGATGTATAAAATGCAAGCTATGGTTGCGTTGGGTGGTCCGTTTATGCCGTTTATCGGAGGTGGAGTAACATTGAAAATATTTATTGATGGTTTGAACGCTATGGGGAAGATTGCCAAGAATATGGTGCCTACTGCGAATCACGGGATGTCTGATATGTTGACAGATGACGGAAAAATGATGCCAACTACAAATCAGCCTGATTACGGGATCTCTTACATGGGCTATTTAACGCGTGGTACTAAAATAGCGCTTGAAGGTGGTGCATTTGTGTTTTATGTGTATGGCGGCTTGGTGTATCACGGTGCTGATGGTGTATGTAAGTTCTTTAATACCGCTGGTAATTTGCTAGCAGACGGTATTTGGAATAGTTATAGCTTTTTGCGGAGCGTATTCTCTGGTGACTTGAAGGGTATTTTCGACCTGTTCAGCTCCGCAACGGTTGCGGCACGCGTTGATCCGCTAATTCTAGATTTGAACGGCGACGGCTTAGCGACTACAAACTTGGATCAATCAGACGTATATTTTGACCTGGATAGCAACGGCTTTGCCGAGAGGACGGCTTGGATTGATGCCAATGATGGTTTGCTGGTGTTGGACCGCGATGGTGACGGCAAGATAACTAATGGACAGGAGTTATTTGGTGATCAAACATTGTTGTCTAATGGTACTCGCGCGACGAGCGGGTTTGAGGCGCTGCGTGAATTTGATGATAATAAGGACGGCAAAATAGACGCCAGTGATATTGTTTATCTCAAGTTGAAGGTGTGGCAGGATTTGAACAGAGATGGTGTATCGCAAGCCGAAGAGATGAAATCACTAGCCGATGTTGGTATCAAAGCTATTAACCTCAATTCGACGGTTACGGGCGCAGCTGATGCTATGGGCAATATTCAACGCCGTTTGGGTAGTTTTGTGAAAACTGACGGTAGCGACGGGCAAATTGGAGAATATTTATTGAATAGAGACACCGTGAGTTCTCTTGATACGTTTGGTGACTCGGTTACCATACCAGACGATATCGCAGTATTGCCTGATTTACAAGGCGCGGGTAATGTTTCTTCGCTGCGTATAGCTATGGCGAAAGATGAGAGCGGGCAGCTAAAAAAGATGGTGTTGGAATTTTTGGAGACTAAAGACGCTGCCGCTCGCGATGAGTTGTTTACAAATATTGTTTATAAATGGGTGGGTGCTGACAAGCTAGACCCTAAAGGTCGCGGTGGACTTGTTGACGCTAGACAGCTGGCAGTTCTCGAAAAATTTATGGGCATGAATTTTGCTGGGACTAATGGCGCGAACCCTAATGCGAACGCAGCGTCGCTGCTGCAAAAAGCTTATTATAAGTTGGTCGATAGATTATACGCTGCAATGGCCAGCGCCACTTATTTGAAGGACATTGTCAGTAGGGTTAATTACAAAATTGGAGAATCCGGAGCTGTAATTGAGTTTGCTGATGTTATTAATGACATAGATAAGGCTATCGATAACGATAGTGTTTTTGGAAAACAATTGTTGGCTGACTTTTTGCGGGTTGTTTATGGGTCTGGTTTGAGCAATGATACGAATTTATTGCATTTTTGCAATCATTTTGCCGCCAAATCACCAGAGCTAGCCAGAATAGTTTATTCTGCTAACAGAGATGCTATTATCGGAAGCGACAAATCAGATTCGCTTTATGGGACTGCGGCTGATGATTTTGTCTATGGCGATGCTGGCGATGATCATTTAAACGGTGATGCTGGCAACGACACTCTCTACGGTGGTGAAGGTAATGACAATATGTATGGCTATTTAGGTGACGATTTTCTTTATGGCGGTACTGGTAGAGACGATCTTTACGGTGGTGGAGGCAATGACGTTCTTGATGGTGGTTCTGGCGTTGATTACCTTGAGGGCGATGATGGTAACGATACTCTCATTGGCGGACAAGGTAGCGACTCTCTTTATGGTGGCACTGGCAATGATACCTATATCTTCAACAAGGGAGACGGGGAAGATTACATTATGGATATTGATGGCGAAGCTGACAAAGTTCGCCTAGAATATGAACCAATTAGCGTTGTTTTTGAGCGTGTGAATAACGACCTCCGCCTCCGCATGCCAGGCTCGCTTGACGCTATTACGGTTAGTTCGTGGTATAGCAGCGATAATTACAAAATTGAGACTTTCAAGTCGGCTAACGGCAGTGTTATTACGCATACTCAGGTCGATAGTCTCATTCAAGCCATGTCTTCTTTCCAAAAAGACACTGGCATGACTTGGGAGCAAGCTGTAATAAATCAGCCAACGCAGGTACAATCTATCATTCAGCAATATTGGACGGCACCAACCACTTGATTCGGTCGAGAAAAGGCTTGCATAAGCGGCATAAATCTATATAATGAAAACTATATAAGTAAATAAACAATGAATCATTTAGATCATAGCGGAGGTGGGCGTGAATCAAAAACCATTGCAAATCAATTCTGAAATAGGTGTACTAAAGACCGTACTGTTGCACCGGCCGGGCGAGGAGCTCGAGAACCTTACCCCTGATTATCTCAAGGACTTATTGTTCGACGATATTCCGCACCTGAAGGTGGCGCAAGAAGAGCATGATGAATTTGCCAACGTTCTGCGCGACCATGGCGTCGAAGTGCTGTATTTGGACGAATTGGTAACAGAGGCATTAAACAGCGATAATTTGAAAGCAGAATTTGTCGACGAAATGCTAGCAGCTTCCAAACAAGATTCGCGTCGAGTGACTCAAAGTCTGCGCGATTACCTATTGTCGATGCCGACCAACAAGATGGTGCGCAAAATTATGGCCGGTGTGCGCAAAGACGAGATTTCTCTACCGCCAGAGCATCACCAGCAGCTGCACGATATGGTTGAGCAAGACCATTATCCATTTTACCTAGATCCAATGCCGAATTTGTACTTCACGCGCGATCCAGCTGCTACGATTGGCAACGGCTTGACCATCAATAAGATGCATTGGCCGGCCCGCCGCCGCGAGTCGCTGTTCATGCGCTATATCATCGATCATCATCCGCGCTTTGCCGGCCACGATATTCCAGTTTGGTATAATCGCGACGAGAAGTTCTCGATGGAGGGCGGCGACGAGCTGGTGTTGAACAGCGAAGCCATGGCCATCGGTATCAGCGAGCGCACTACCGCCGAGGCAATCGAGAAAATGGCAACTGAGTTGTTCGCTGATTCTAACTTCAAGAAAATTATCGCTCTCGAGATTCCGAAGAGCCACGCATTCATGCACCTAGATACAGTCTTCACTATGATCGATTACGATAAGTTCACGATCCATCCGGAGATTCGTGACTTTGAAGGCAAGATGAATCTGTTTATCCTCGAAAAAGTTGAAGGGCAAGCTTATCCGAAGATCACCAAGCAGCATGATCTTGAAAAAGCGTTGTGCGAAGCGCTGCATTTGCCAAAGATTAACCTGATTGAATGCGGTGGCGGCGATGAGATTGCAGCAGCTCGCGAGCAATGGAACGACGGTTCGAATACTTTGGCGATTGCGCCGGGCGTGGTGGTGACTTACGACCGTAATTATGTCACTAATGCTAAATTGCGCGAGGCTGGCGTCGAAGTTATTGAGGTCAGCGGTTCAGAACTCGGTCGCGGCCGCGGCGGCCCGCGCTGTATGAGTATGCCGCTGGTGCGCGAAGACCTGGATAACGAGCAAGTTACTGATAGAGTTACTTCGGCGGAGCGTTCGCTGGCAGCCACCTTGGCGGTACCAATGATTCAAGAGGAGCACGTGCGCAAAGTGGTGCCAGTAACTACAGATTCAACTACTACGGCGGTGGCTAAGTTGCCTACCAGTTTGAAGGGTCGCTCTTTCTTGACTTTGAAAGACTTCTCGCCAAGCGATATTCGGCTGATGCTTGATACAGCACACGACCTCAAACAACAAAAGAAAGCGGGTAAAGCACACCGTATTCACGAGGGCAAACAAGTGGCTTTGCTCTTTGAAAAGACATCGACGCGAACCCGCTGCGCCTTTACAGTGGCTGCTAACGATTTGGGTGTGGCACCAGAATTTCTCGGTAAAGACGATATTCAGCTAGGCAGAAAAGAGTCAGTTGAAGATACTGCTAAGGTACTGGGCCGCATGTTTGACGGTATTGAATTCCGCGGCTTTAAGCATTCCAATGTCGAAGCGTTAGCCAAATATGCTGGCGTACCAGTCTGGAATGGTTTGACGGATACTTTCCATCCGACGCAGATTCTGGCAGACTTCATGACTATTGAGGAGCATGTCGGCAAGCTCAACGGCGCTAAGCTGGTCTTCGTTGGCGACGGACGCAATAATATGGCAAATAGCTTGCTGATTGGTGCGGCCAAAATGGGTGTTGACTTCCGTATTTTGGCGCCGCGACAGCTGCATCCGTCGGGCGATCTAGTTAGCCTAGCACGTTCAATTGCTATGGAAACTGGCGCAAAGATTACGATCACTGATAACCGTGCCGAAGCACTAGAAGGGGCTGACGCTATTTACACTGATGTCTGGGTATCAATGGGTGAGGAAGACAAGTTCGCTGAGCGAATTGCCCTTCTCAAGCCGTACCAGGTCAATGCACAAATGTTAGCCGAGACGCATAACCCGAACGTCAAATTCTTGCATTGTTTGCCATCATTCCATGACCTTAATACCGAGACTGGCCAGAAGATTCACGATCAATTCGGTCTTGACTCGATGGAGGTCACTGACGAGGTCTTTAGCGGCGAGCACAGCGTTGTCTTTGACGAGGCTGAAAACCGCATGCACACTATCAAGGCTGTGATGGCATTGACGCTATAAATCCGAGTTGAAGGAGGCTCGAACAAAATGGCAATCAAACAATTAGCAAGAAAAAAGGACGGGTTAGGACTCTGGTCGCTGACTGGCTTAGTGGTCGGCAGTATGATCGGTGCAGGTATCTTTAACCTTGTTCAAGGTACGGCTGAGGCGGCTGGTCCGCTGGCGACGATTATTGCGTGGCTGATTACGGGCGTTGGAATGATATTCCTGATTCTCAGTTTCCGCAACCTGACTATCAAAAAGCCGAAACTTAATGCTGGCGTGTATAGCTACGCTGAGGCTGGCTTTGGCAAGTATGTTGGCTTTAATTCGGCGTGGGGTTACTGGATTTCTGCTTGGATTGGTAATATTGCTTATGCAGTAGCCGTTTTCTCGGCGCTTGGTTATTTCTTTCCAGACTTGTTTGGTAAAGGCCAAAACTGGGCGTCAGTGGTTGGTATGTCGGTACTGCTGTGGAGCGTTCATTTATTAATCCTTAAAGGTGTCAAAACGGCAAGCTTCATTAATGCTTTGGTGACGGCGGCGAAATTAATCCCGCTTGCGATCTTTTTGCTAGCGATATTCTTGTCGTTCAAGGTTGGCTTGTTTAACCAAGACCTTTGGGGCTTAGCCGGCAACAACTTTGATATGGGCGCTGTGATTGAGCAGGTCAAGAATATGATGCTGGTTACCGTCTGGGTGTTTATCGGTATCGAGGGTGCAGTTGTATTTTCAGGTCACGCCAAGAAGCGTAGCGATATCATCAAGGCAACGTTGATCGGTTTTGCTGGCGTGCTTTCGATTTATGTGCTGATGACGGTGCTGGCTTTTGGTGTAGCGACCCAGAAAGATTTGGCTGCACTAGATAGTCCGGCAATGTCGATGTTGTTGGAACGCTTGGTTGGCCCGTGGGGCGCTTGGCTGGTTAATATCGGCTTGATGATCGCAGTTTTGGGCGGTTGGCTAGCTTGGACGATGTTTGCTGCCGAACTACCGTATCAGGCGGCTAAGAATAAGACTTTCCCGTCGATATTCGCCAAAGAAAATAAAGTTGGCGCGCCAGTAGTGTCGCTGTTGGTTACTAACATCCTGGTACAGATATTCCTGCTGACAATCCCTGGAACTGAAGGCTCAGCCTATAATATTGGTATTTCGATTGCCACTTCGGCTATCTTGATCCCGTATGCTCTGACGGCGTTTTATCAATTGAAAGTTTCTCTGCAAGAGAAGAAAACCGTTAAGTACCGCGCCTTTAATATCTTTGTGGGTGTGATGGCTAGTGTTTACGCAGTGTGGCTAGTGTATGCGGCTGGTATGCAATATCTGCTCATAACAGTGTTCTTGTACGCACCAGGTATGTTGGTCTACGTCTTGATGCAGATCAAGAATCGCAAGAAGATTTTCACGCTATACGAACTGCTTTTGGCGGTTGTCGTGATTGCGTTATTTGCCTACGCAGTACAGCAACTACTGACTGGTGCGCTGGATGATACGTTAGGTATTAAAATCGCCGATTTAATCGGTCAATGATAATAAATAAAATGGGCGCGCCTGAAATACAGCGCGCCCGTTTTACCAAATGAAGGAGAAAAAATGTTTAAGTATGCCATTGTTCGCCGTCCGTCACATAGTTTGATTGATGGTATCAGCCAAACGCCAGAAATGGGCAAGCCAGACTATGATTTAGCATTGCAGCAGCATGATCGCTATGTCGAGATTTTGCGCGAATGCGGTTTGGAAGTGACGGTTCTAGAGGCCAACGAAGATTATCCAGACAGTGTTTTTATCGAGGATAATGCGTTGTGTACGCCGCGCGGTGTAGCAATTTTGTCGCGTCCTGGTGCTGAGAGTCGTCGTGGCGAAGCTAGTCTGCCGGATTTACGCGAAGCATTGGCACGCTACTATGACGACATTGAACAAGTTGTCGAGCCAGGCACAACTGATCCAGGTGATATCATGATGGTAGGCGACCACTATTACATCGGGTTGAGTGGCCGCACCAATCAAGCGGCAGCCGACCAAATCACGGCAATTCTCGAGAAGCATGGTATGACCGCTGAAACAGTGCCAGTGACAGGTATTCTACACCTGAAAGACGATGTGGTCTACTTAGATAATAACAACTTAATTGTCGCTAAAGCTTACGAAAATCATCCAGCTTTTGCCAACTTTAATAAGCTGGTCGTTGATGACGATGAATACTATGCAGTGAATAGTTTGTGGATAAATGGCAAGGTAATCGTGCCAGAAGGCTTCCCGAAAATTGAGCAAAAGATTCGCGATTGCGGTTACGAAGTGATTCTGATCAATACTAGCGAGTTTGAGAAAATTACCGGCAGCTTAACTTGCATGTCGTTGAGGTTTTGACAACATGCCGGGTAAGATTGTAGTTGCACTTGGCGGCAATGCTTTGCAAAAGCAAGGCGAGGCTTCGGCTCACGCCCAGCAAGACGTCGCCGACGAGACAGCTCGTCAGCTAGTACCGTTGATTTTGGCTGGCTATCAGCTGGTAATCGTTCACGGCAACGGACCGCAAGTTGGTAATATTGTTTTGCACGAAGAAGCAATTAACACGCCAGAAGTACCGACTTTTCCGCTTGATACGTGTGTAGCGATGAGCCAAGGGGCGATCGGTTTTTGGTTACAACAAGCGTTGATTGACGAATTCTCGCGCCGACAAATGAAAAGCGTCGCTTCGACAGTTGTTACGCAAGTAGTGGTTGACGCTAACGATCCGGCTTTTAGCAATCCTACGAAGCCAATTGGCGTATTTTATCAGACGGAGACAGAAGCTCGGCAGGCTGCTAACGGTCGTAACTTCACATTCAAAGAAGACGCTGGGCGCGGTTGGCGGCGCGTGGTACCGTCGCCGAAGCCGCAGCGGATTGTCGAAGAATATACGGTCAAAGCGATGATTGATGCTGGCGTGACGGTTATCACGGGTGGCGGTGGCGGCGTGCCGGTTGTTGAAACTGTCAGTGATGGCTTAGAGGGGGTCGAGGCAGTAATTGATAAGGATTTCACAGCGGCAGTGGTGGCTGATGCGATTGATGCTGAGGCACTGGTGATACTGACGGCAGTTGATGGCGCGATGGTTGATTATGGTAAACCGACCGCGCGCACAATTGGACGCACTAATCTCCAAGAGATGCAGCGCTACATTGACGAAAATCAGTTCGCGCCGGGTAGTATGCTGCCCAAAGTGCAAGCGGCCTTGAAATTTGTCGAAAAGCCAGGTCGCCGAGCGATTATCGCTAGCCTGGGTAGCGCCGAACAAGCCTTGGCCGGGCAGGTTGGCACTATTATCGAGAGCTAGCTAATCTCTATAAGTACAGCAAAATAGCGCGAGTTTTAGCTCGGGCTATTTTTATATTTTGATAATGCGGTTGACGTTTTTCGCTAACTTTCTTATACTTGGGTCTAGCACTCTGCGGTCAAGAGTGCTAAAATAGATTAGAAAAGGAGGATATAATCATGAGTTCACCAATCAAGCCAATGACGCATTATGTCGTGGCTGTTAAAGAGAAGAAGTCGGAAAAAACAGCTAGCGGCATTTTTTTGCCAGAATCAGCGCAAGAAAAATCAGAAGCTGCTAAGGTAGTGGCTGTTGGCTCGGCAGTCAAAGATGTGGCTGACGGCGCACGGGTTGTCTACAAAAACTACGCAGCGACGACTATCAAGCTTGATAAGGAAGAATATTTAATTATCAAAGACGAGGATATCCTCGCTACAATTGAATAGGAGGAAATATGGCAAAAAAAGTTTTTTACGATGAAGATGCGCGTGCTCGCGTATTGGCTGGCGCCAAAATTTTGTATAACGCTGTGAAAACAACGATGGGGCCAAAAGGCCGCAACGTAGTTATCGGCAAAAGTTACGGCGGCCCGAGCGTGACGCACGATGGCGTGACGGTTGCGAAAAGTATTGATATCGACGAAGCTGATGACGAGACGCTTGGCTTCAAAGTTGGCGCCGAACTTATCAAACAAGCTGCTAACAAGATGAATGATGTAGCTGGCGACGGCACTACGACAGTGACGGTTTTAACTTATCATATTTTAAACGAAGCTAATAAGCTAATTGCAGCTGGTCACAATCCGATGCTACTACGCAAAGGTTTAGAACGTGCTGCTAGCGAGATTATCAAAGAGCTCGGTAAACTCGCCGACGATATCCGCGGCGACAAAAAACGGATTGCCGAAGTGGCGACAATCTCCGCAGGCGATGAGGCGATTGGCAAATTAATCGCTGACGTCATGGAAAAAATTGGCCCGAACGGCGTGGTGACAGTCGAAGAAGGACGCGGCTTAGAGCTTGAAAGCGAAGTAGTCGAAGGCTTCACGGTACAACGCGGCTTCGTTAGCCCGTACATGGTGACCGACGCTAAGCGCATGGAAGCAGTTTACGACAAACCAGCAATTGTGGTGACTGATAAGAAAGTCTCTTCAGCGCAAGAATTTGTGCCGTTGCTCGAAATGATTGCTCAAAGCGGCAAGAAAGATTTGGTACTGATCGCCGATGATGTTGATGGCGAAGCGCTGAGTTTGTTGGTGCTAAACCGGCTTAAAGGTGCTTTCAATACCTTGGCTATCAAAGCTCCGAGCGACAAAGATGTGCTGTATGATATCGCAGCGTTGGTTGGCGCCAAAGTTATCACCGAAGACACTGGCATGACATTTGATAATGTCGGTAGCGACGTAATTGGCTCGGCCCGCAAAGTGATCGCCACCAAGGATTTGACAACTATTGTCGAAGGCGAAGGGTCAAAGGCAGCGGTTAGTGCTCGCGTCGATCAGATTGAGCTGGAAATCGACAATGCCACTAGCGACTACACCAAGAAGAATTTGCAAAAGCGCCATGCAGCTTTGACTGGCGAAGTGGCGGTGATTAAAGTTGGCGGTGCGACCGAGACTGAAATCGAAGAAAAGAAATATCGTGTCGATGACGCTGTGGCTGCTGTCAAAGCAGCGCTAGCCGAAGGTATTGTGCCAGGCGGCGGTGTAACGCTAGTGAACCTAGCCTGTGGTTATAAGCATTCTAATAGCAAAGATGCTTCGGTATTAGCAGGCGAAGATTTGTTAATTCATGCACTTGAACAGCCATTCCGAATCTTGCTGAGCAACTCTGGTCTAAATGCTGACGAGTGGCTGCCGCAGGTCAAAAAAGCCAAGGCTGGCCAAGGCATCAATGTCAACCGCCCGAATGAATTGCTTGATCTAAAGTCGGCAGGCGTAGTTGACCCAGTACGCGTTACCAAGGAGGCCTTGCAGAATGCTGCCTCAATTGCCGGTACGGCAATGACAATGGGCGCATTGGTTGTTGATCTGCCAGAGAAAGAAACGCCAGGTGCTGCTATGCCAAATATGGGCGGCGGCATGGGCATGTACTAAACCTATTCGTTGTATATCAGACAGCGTAGAGTCCACCGTTATGCGGTGGGCTTTCTTGACAAACTTGACAAAGAGCAATTTATAACCTAGAATATTACACAGTGTGAATTTACCGATTATACACGGTTAATCTCTAGAATTGCGGCAGTAAGGGGGTCTGTGAAACATATTTTACGAATTTTTAGCGGCTATTGGCTGATGTTCATCATCTTGGTCGGTTTTACCTACGCCATGGTGATGGCGAATTTGTGGCTGCCTGACAAGATGTCGGAAATTGTCAATAACGGCATCATCAAGCAAGATATGCCGGCAATTTGGCACAACGGACTAGCGATGATTTTGGTGACGGCGGCGGGCGGATTGTGTTCAATTGTCATCGGATTTTTAGCCTCCCGGATTGCCACTGGTGTGGCGCAAAAATTACGAATGGAACTATTCGAGAGAGTCGAAAGTTTCGCGCTGGCGGACTTTAACAAATTTTCGACCGCCTCGCTAATTACCCGCTCGACCAACGATATTCAGCAAATTCAGATGACGTCAATTCTACTATTGCGCATGGCTCTACTGGCACCAATCATGGCGGTCGGCGGTTTGCAAAAAGCCATCCACAATGCGCCAGATTTGAGCTGGATCATTGCGCTGGCAGTGTCAGTGTTGCTGGTGGTCATTGCTGTGTTGTTTGTCATTGCCGTGCCTCGGTTTAAGAAATTGCAAACGCTGGTGGATAAGCTAAATTTGGTGACGCGCGAAAACCTAGTCGGCTTAAAAGTTATCCGCGCCTTTCACAACGAAAAAATTGAGCAGAAAAAGTTCCAGCAAGCCAACACCGAGCTGAATAAGATGAACTTATTTGTCAATCGGCTGATGATGCTGCTTGACCCGATCATGACGCTGGTGATGAACTTTTCCAGCGTGGCGATTGTCTGGTTCGGCGCGCATTTGATCAGCAGCGGTAATCTGCAAATTGGTAATATGATGGCGTTTTTGGAATACGCCATGCAGGTGATCATTTCGTTCCTGCTGCTGTCGATGGTATTCATCATGGTGCCGCGGGCGGCTGTGTCGGTAAAGCGGGTGGGCGAGGTGCTCGACACGCTACCGTCAATTGTTGATCCGCCGTCGCCGCAGCAATTGCCGCATAACGCTACGGGTAAAATCGAATTTAAAGATGTCACTTTTACCTATCCAGACGCTGATCTGCCGGTGCTGTCCAGTGTCAATTTCACCGCCGAACCAGGGCAAACCACAGCGTTTATTGGTAGTACTGGGTCTGGCAAATCGACGTTGATCAATTTGATTCCGCGCTTTTACGATGTGTCGGCGGGGCAGATTTTGCTAGATGGCGTGGATATCAGGAATTTGAAATTGGAGGATTTGTACAATCAAATCGGCTACGTGCCGCAAAAAGGCGTGTTGTTTAGCGGGACGATTGCCAGCAATATCAAGTATGGCAACGCCAAAGCCAGCCAAGAATTGGTAGAAAAATCCGCTAAAATCGCTCAAGCCGCCGAGTTCATCAGCGAGCTAAAAAACGGTTACAAAAATGACATTGCTCAAGGCGGCAGCAATGTTTCCGGCGGTCAGCGGCAGCGTTTGTCGATTGCTCGGGCGATCGCTGTTGAGCCGAATGTCTACATTTTTGACGATTCGTTTTCGGCGCTGGATTTCAAAACTGACGCCAAATTACGTTCAGCGCTCGCCAAAGAAACCAAACATAAAACTGTGCTCATCGTTGGTCAGCGCATCAATACCATCATGAACGCTGACAAAATCATTGTGCTGGATGAGGGCAAGATTGTCGGTCAAGGCACGCACCAGGAATTGATGAAAGATTGCGAAGTCTATCAAGAAATTGCCGCTTCGCAGCTCTCGGAAGACGACTTGCAGAAAATGTCGGCGACGACTGCGAAGGGAGCGGCGTAATGGCTCAGCAAAGCATGAAAAAACGCCAGCCAGTGAAGATGGGCGGTCCAATGGGCGGCGGTATGGGCGCCGGCGAAAAAGCCAAAGATTTCAAAGGTACGGTCAAGAAGCTGGCCAAATATTTGGCAGAGTTTCGCTGGCAAATGCTCATGGTGGCGATTTTCGCGGTTGGTAGTACAATGTTTGCGATTGCCAGCCCGAAGATTTTGGGTGGCGCCACCAACCAAATCGTCGAAGATTATGTCAGCATGAAGGCGTATGAAACCATCACCAGTAAGCTGCCAAATGGTGCTTCGTTGCCAGCTGGCACGACCGGTGCTGATGTTCTGAAGCGGCTACCGAACAAGTCAGAAATTGAAAGCCAAATTCCGTCCAACCAACTTGATACCATTAAAAAGCTGGATCTTAGCCAGCGCCCAGAATTTCACTTTGAGGCAATTTGGCGAGTCGTTAGTCTGCTGATTGGTTTGTATATGCTCAGTGCCATTTTCCGCTACATTCAAACCTGGCTGATGACCCAAGTGACGCAAACGGTCACCTTCAGGATGCGCCGGCAATTGTCCGAGAAAATTAACCGCCTGCCTCTGAGTTATTTTGACAAGCAAACTTACGGCGAAGTGCTTAGCCGCGTCACCAACGATGTCGATACCATCAGCCAGACACTCAATCAAAGTCTGTCGCAAATCGTCTCCTCGACGGTGATGGTGCTGGGGATTTTGGTGATGATGTTTTCCATCAGCTGGCAAATGTCGCTGGTGGCGCTCTTGGTGCTGCCGCTGGCTGGCGGCGTAGTGACGCTGATCGCTAAAAGTTCGCAAAAACAGTTCCTCCGCCAACAGACGCAGCTGGGGGAACTGAATGGCCACATCGAGGAAATGTACGGCGGCCATCAAGTAATGCGCGTATTCAACGGCCAGAAAAAGTCGCTGGCTAAGTTTTCGCGGATTAACAATCAGCTGCAGGAAAGCGCTTGGAAGGCCCATTTTTTGTCGGGGCTGATTTATCCAATCATGAACTTCATCGGTAACATTGGCTACGTCGTGATGGCGATTTTGGGCGGTTGGCTGGCGATTAACGGCCGGCTGAAAATCGGTGACATTCAGGCGTTCATCCAATACATTGATCAATTCAATCAGCCACTGGTGCAAGTTGCCAACATTGCCAATGTGTTGCAATCGACCGCCGCTGCCGCCGAGCGCGTGTTTGAATTTTTGGATGAGCCGGAGGAAAAGGCTGAGGGCAAAGATTTGGTGAAATTGGCTCACGTCAAGGGCGAAGTCGAATTTGACAATGTGGTCTTTGGCTACCAACCCGACCAAACCATCATCAAAGGCCTATCGGCGCACATCAAGCCAGGCCAGCGTGTGGCGATTGTCGGTCCGACGGGCGCGGGCAAAACAACATTGGTTAATTTGCTGATGCGGTTTTATGAAATTAGCAGCGGCGCGATCAAAATTGACGGCGTGGATATTCGCCAAATGAAGCGCAGCGATGTGCGGCAAATGTTTGGCATGGTGTTGCAGGACACCTGGTTGTTTAATGGCACGATTCGCCAGAATTTGCTCTACGGCAATCCAACAGCTAGCGAAGAAGAGATGGTTGCCACCGCCAAAGAAGCACATGTCGATCACTTCGTGCGGTCGCTGCCGGGCGGCTACGATATGGTGCTAGGCGAAGAAGCAACGAACATTTCACAGGGCGAAAAGCAGCTATTGACGATCGCCAGGGCAATGCTGGCGCGCACGCCGATGCTGATTTTGGACGAAGCTACCAGCTCGGTCGACACTCGCACCGAAGTACTCATCCAAAAAGCCATGGACAAGTTGATGCAGGGCAAAACTAGCTTTGTCATCGCCCATCGCCTGAGTACCATCCGCGATGCTGATTTGATCTTGGTCGTCCGCGACGGTAACATTATCGAGCAAGGCAAGCATGACGAACTGCTGAAGAAAAATGGATTTTACGCCGAGCTGTATAATAGTCAGTTTGCTGAGTGATTGGTTGGGTGTTGATTATAAAAATATAAATTCTACACTGTAATCATGAAAAGAATAATTACTGTTGCTGCTGTGCAAATGGAAATTGCGCCGCTGAATACTGGACGCAATTTGGCAAAAATAGAAAAGCTTGTTGGCGAGTTATGCAATCAACAGCCAGTCGACCTAGTGGTTTTGCCAGAAGACGTACTGACTGGGCCGATTCCGTATAATTTAGAATACGCCTTGAGCGAATCGTCTGGCGAAGTTACGCGTTTGCGTCAGATAGCGCGTGAAAAGCAACTTTATCTGGCTGCTGGTTCGTTTATTTGTAAAGATGGCGACAAGTACTACAATACAGCGCTATTGATTGATCCGTCGGGAGAAATACAACTTCGGTACCGGAAAAATCATTTATGGATTCCTGAACGTCAATATTTGATGCCAGGAAATGAAGCCATGGTTGTTGATACGCCGATTGGTAAAATTGGTTTGGCAATCTGTTGGGACTTAGCCTTTCCGGAGTTATTTCGTTCAATGATTAAGCAGGGTGCGGAAATTATTTGCATTCCATCGTATTGGTCAACTGGAGGTAGTAAACTGGCGCACGCTGAAATCAAGGCTTCAAAAATGATGATAGATACGCTTTGTCTGGCGCGAGCGTTGGAAAATGAATGTTTGATAATTTATGCTAATGGCGCGGGAAAAGCTAAATATTACGTGGATGGCGAGATACATTCAGAAAACCAGGTTGGACATTCGCAAATTTGCGCGCCGTTTTATGGCACGGTTGCAAAAATCGGCAGCAACAAGGAAGGTTATATAGTTTACGCTTACGACCGCAATGTCGCTGAACGCGCCGAAGTAGTTAACCAGCTTCGTGCTGATATTTCGCGGATGTAAGTCAGAGAGCTATCTTTAGCCTCGCCGCAAAACATCCAACACGCCAAATTTTCCAGTCAACACCGCTTGGTCGATGATGTGCGGTGTGAGGGCGGCGATGAGTTCTTTGGGCTTGGTGCTGTCTGGCAGATCTAGTGTCGTGTTCAGCGCGTACACATAAAATTGATAGCGGTGCGTGCCAAACGGTGGTTGCGGCCCGCCCCAGCCTGGGCGACCCCAACCGGTAATCCCCTCGACGGCATCCGCGGGTAGTGACTCGCCAGTTATTTCAGTGGTTTTGCTTGGTAAATTCCAAACCGTCCAATGATAAAATCCATCGCGCCCAGGCGCGTCAGGGTCGTGGCAAACGATCGCCAGGCTTTTGGTGTCTGCCGGCACGTCGCTGATCTCGAGTGGCGGGCGTTGGTTACCGCCGAGCTTGGAGTAAACTTTTGGTATTTTAGCGTTTTCGGCGAACGCAGGGCTAGATATCTTCATAATTTAATTTTACCATGCCAGTGTCGTCAGGTGCGAGACGCGGTAAAATACGAAACCTTAAACACAGTAACTTACTGAAGCAAAACAGTTCTAAATCAGATTTTATCAATAGCTGGTTTACCGAACAACCTCTGGAGAGCTACTGGGCTGTATGCTAAAATAAACATGTGAGATATGCTTTTGTTTTCGTGAGTATAGTAGCGATTTGGCTGGCTATGCTGCTGTTGGTAAATACGAGCATTGATCCCTTATTTTTGTATATTTGCGTGTTAGTTTTGACGCTGGTGTTGTACTTCATTGGGTTCCGGAGGGCTAGGTAAGTGCGCTTATTATTTGTGGTTCGGGCATTGTTTCGGGTGTGGCGAGCTTGGCGCAGCGATCAAATATGGCTCAAAGTTTTATCAGACGAGTGTCAAAGATTAGGCGGCGTGTATGTCAAGTTTTTGCAGCATTTGGCGTCGACTGAACTAATGGCTCAGGTGTATGCCGCGTCTGGATATCGGCTGGATGCTTTTGATGATGTGGCAGTTGAGCCAATTGACGTTGCCGAGGTTTTGCGGCAAGAGTTGGGCGGCAAGGCTAGCCAAATACTCATTGACGGAAACGAGCCGTTTGCCACGGGCTCGTTCGCTCAGGTTTATCACTGCCGCGTAGTTGACCGTCCAGGTAGCCGGTATATTATCAAGATCCTTCGCCCCAGTGTGGTGCGCTATCTGAATTTTGACTTTGTGGCGCTGCGTTTTTGCTGTTGGGCGGGGCAGTTTATGCTAAAGAACGATATTTTTCCGTTGGTTGAGATTGCCGATGAGTTTATCAAAACCACCAAGCGTGAAACCGATTATCAGCGCGAGCTAATTACAGCCCAGGCAATTCGTGAATATTTTGCCAAGCGTACCGACAACGTTGTCGTGCCAGAGACGCTGGCTGATTACTCAACGCGGCGGATATTAGTTCAGGACTATATAGAAGGGTTGCCGCTAACCGAGGTGGTAGAACGGGCGCAAGCGGGTAGCGATACCTACCAGTTTGTCAAAGACCAGCTTGGCTCTGACATGCAGCAGCAATTAGTGACGGTCGGCAGTGAGTTTTTAATCGCAATTTTACAAGCAGATATCATTATGGCCGATCCGCATCCAGGTAATATTTATTTGCTGAGAGACAATAAAGTTGCGTTGATCGACTTTGGTTTGGCGGTGGCAGCACCGCGGCATCGCGCCTCGTTTTATCACATGATCGTGCAGTATCGCGCGTTGTATGAAGATCGAGCTGACATGGGTTTATTGGCACTGGCAATGTTGGCGTTTTATGACCATACGCTGTATCAAGCACTGGATGTGATCGCCAAAGATCGCAGCTTGACACGCACTATTTATGAATATGCGAACACGCTGCTTCAATCGACAACCAGCACGTTTGCTGCCAATCGGCAAATAACCCAATTATTCCTCAATGAAATTAACGCTGGTAATCGTTTTGCTGTCAGGTTAGATAGCGTTGATATCATGTTGCAGCGCGGTTTGTATCATTATCTAGCAGCAGCGAGGTTGGCGTGCGGCGATGAATATCGAAGGACACATTATTGGCGGATTGTCCACGACGCCCTGGAATTGGCCGAGGTTCACGCTAATATCTATGGAATCAGCGAGGCGGCGCGTTCGTCGCCGATGAGTATTGAGCTGGCGCAAGAAATAGTGATGGACTGGATGAGCAAGGTTGCGGAGCGTGACAGAGCCGCCTACGCCATGTTGCTACAAAAAGGAGAATTATCATGAAGCAATTACAACAATGGGTGATGCAAGTTCGCTATCCGTATGCCGCGGGAATCATCGCCGTGATGTGGATTGGCACGGCAATTTTTGCTTACCTGAAACCCGACGTCCCGCTTGAATTTTTGGTTGGAAGCCTCGCTGTTAGTACCATCATCATTGCTATTACCGGGCTGTCGGAGGCTCGCTGAATTTTACAGTGAAATAAGCAATTTTTATACGCTTTACTAATGTACATCATTTACGATAAGAATCCGCATGAAACCTAAAACCACTGCTCAAAAAATACTAAAATTTTACGACAGTCTGAAAAATATTGACATAAATTTGCCAGAAAGATATCGTCTAATCAATCGGTTTACTAACGACGATTGGCAGCGAATAGCACAAATAACGCATCGGTTTTATCGTCAGTACTATCATGATAATAAGCGGCGATTTATGATTTTGGGCAGCTCACCAGCACGGCGCGGGACAGCGCTTATTGGTGTACCGTTTGAAGACGTTAATCATTTACAAAAAGACACCGGGATTTCTCTAGATGCTTTTGGAGCGAATAAACGCTCGTCAAGCTTCTTGTATGAAGTGATGGAAGAATACGGCGAGCGCCAGAATTTTTATAAACGATTTTACATGAGTTTTGTGTGTCCGCTAGGTATTGAAAAGATAAATTTGAAAGGTAATTGGGTAAATTGCAATTATTATGAAAATGCAGCTCTAAAAAAATGTTTACATCCTTTTATCGTAGATTCGCTGAGGTGCCAGATCGATTTTAATATTGATACAACCGTTTGCTTTTGCATCGGCAGCGGTGAGAATTTTAAGTTTTTGACCAATATAAATAATAAGCATCATTTCTTTGATGCTATCGTGCCGTTGGAGCATCCGCGGTTTATTATGCAGTATAATGCGGATCGCAAAGAAGAGTTTATGCAAAAGTATGTAAATATTTTCAGACAATATGGTATGGGGAAACAATAGCGAACGATATCAATCCAATAATTGCGATATAATTTAATAATGATTACCGACCACCTCCTCGCCAAATATCCCATCATTTCTGACCAAGTTGACGCCAAAGAACTCGGCGTCTTGCTACGAGAATTGGAAAAGGTGCTGCAAAACGGCGCGGCAGGAAACATCGTCGAGTTTGGTTGTTACGTCGGCACGACTAGTTTGTTTATTCGGCGGCTGCTGGACGCCTATGATTTTGCTGGTGAGTTTCACGTTTACGATTCGTTTATGGGCTTGCCAGAAAAAACCCAAGCAGACGCCAGCGCTGCGGGCGAGCAGTTCAAGGCGGGCAAATTGCTGGCGCCGCGTAAAACCTTCGTTCAAAACTTCAAAAAGGCTGGCTTGAAATTGCCGATTATCCACAAAGGCTGGTTCGCTGATGTTTCTCTTGACGACGTACCGGAAGATATTATATTTGCATTTTTTGACGGCGATTTTTATGAGTCAATTGCCGATTCATTCCGCGTGTGCGGCGGCAAATTCCATGAAAAGGCGATCATCATCGTCGATGACTATGCTAATGAAGCTTTGCCAGGCGCGGCGCGAGCGGTCGATAAGTGGCTGGCGAACAATCGGCAATATACGTCGAGAACCGAGTCTAGCCTGGCAATTATTCACATCCTTTAGTACTGTTTTTCTTAAAATAGCTTGACTTTTTATAGTACCTTGTATAACATAGTACTATGTATAATGAAAATACAAGGAGCATAGCATGAGAAGAGTTGATATCATCAAGCGGGCGGGGCGCAATCTCCGCCAATCGAAAGGTCGGACGATTTTGACGGCGCTGGCGATTTCGGTCGGGGCGTTTACGATTGGTCTGGCGCTGATGGCTGGCGAAGGTGGTCGGTTATACACCAATAGTATGGTTGATGCGGCTGGCGATAAAAAAGTGATTATGGTTCGCAAAAAAATTGAATCGAACAATAAGGAAGAAAAATTACCAGAGTACGGCGCGTCGGGAAAAACAGAAAAAGAACAAGAGGAGAAGCAGGCAGCAGCTATGCGTAGTAAGTATTCGATGAGCGATGCTGACCTGGCTAAGCTGCGAAAGACTCCGCACGTACAAACGGTAACGCCGGCTTATTCAACTGCTGGCGTGGCCTATGCGCAGAGTTCAGCAAACGGCAAAAAGTTTGCGTTGGATGTAGCGGTGAAAGCTGATAAAACGCGGGCAGAATTGGCGGCTGGCAAGCTGGATGATTTCATGCCAAAGCTGGGCGAGATTATCATCCCGGAGACTTATGTCAAGCAACTGGGCTTCAAGGACGCGCAGTCGGCGATTGGACAGACGATTACGTTGGGTTTGCGTAGTGCGGAGCAGAGCGGCGAGGTTGCTAAGGAGATGTCGCTGAAAATTACTGCGGTTGACAAAGAGTCGGATACGATTTTGTATTATCAGCCGACATTGCGAATCTCGACAGCTGACGCTAAAGAAATTTACGAATTTAGCCACGACAAAAGCCAGCCGAACGAATATTCGACGGCACTGGTGTCGGTTGATGATGAAAAAAATATCGATGCGGTGAAGGATGAAATTAGCAAAGACTACAGCGCCTATTCGATTCAGGATGTGCGCAAGACACTACTCACCATGGTCAATGCGGCGCAAGCGGCGCTGGCGGGATTTGGCGGTTTGGCGCTGCTGGCAAGCGTGTTCGGGATTATTAACACTATGTATATTTCGGTGCTGGAGCGAACCAGCCAAATCGGGCTGATGAAGGCGCTGGGAATGAGCGGCCGCGATATCGGTAAATTATTCCGCTACGAAGCGGCGTGGGTTGGTTTGCTGGGCGGCTTGATTGGCGTTGGGCTGGCAAGCTTGGTGACGCTGCTGAACCCGGTGATTGCCAGCTTCTTAAAATTAGGTGCCGGGACTAATTTGCTAGTAATTGATCCGCTGCAAATCGGGCTACTAGTGATTGGACTGGTGGTGATGGCGGTAATTTCTGGCTGGCTGCCAAGCCGCAAAGCAACAAAATTAGACCCAATTGAGGCATTAAGGACGGAATAGGAGAAATATCATGATTGAACTGAAAAATGTGACGAAGATTTACGGTAAAAAGAAAAACCAATTCATGGCGCTGAAAAATGTCAGCTTAACTATTCCAACAGGAGCTAGCGTGGCTATTTTAGGAAAGTCTGGCTCAGGAAAATCGACATTGATGCATGCCATTTCAGGATTGGATAAGCCGCAGAAAGGTCAAGTAATTATTGACGGGCAAGACATTTTACAGCTGAAGCCAAAGTATGTCGATGAGTTTCGTGCTAAGAAAATCGGCTTTATTTTCCAGAGTTTCTTTGTCCAGGGCAATGAGAGTGTGATTGATAACGTTAGTTTGCCGCTGGAAATTGCGCGGGTGCCGCGGAAAAAACGAGCACATAAAATCAACGCGGCGCTTAAGGCGGTGGACCTGTATGACAAACGCAAGAACCGCGCTAAAGATTTGTCGGGTGGGCAGAAACAGCGTTTGGCGATCGCTCGGGCAATTGTTGGTGATCCGCAAATTATCTTTGCCGACGAACCGACTGGCAACTTGGATAGTGAAACGGGCGCCAAAGTAGAAGAATTGTTGTTTGATTATAATAAGCAAAAGGGCGTGACGTTGATCGTGGTGACACACGACGCTGATTTGGCGAAAAAATGCGATCATCAAATTATCATCAAAGACGGTCGCGTCGAGAAGTCAACTGTACCAGGAGGGATAAAACATGGACGCTAGTGCTTACGCGGAAAGCTTAGCGATTCAGCTGCGCAAAGGCTTTCTGGTGTACTGCGTACTGTTAGTCTGCGCCAAACATCCGCAGTATACCGGCGACATCGTGAAGCAATTGAGCGAGTCGGAGCTGATGGTGGTTGAGGGGACAATTTATCCGCTGCTCAGCCGCTTGCAGAAATATGGCTATCTCAAGCATGAATGGCAAGAGAGCGAGCAGGGGCCGCCACGCAAATATTATTCGCTTACCGACACTGGCGCGCAGCTGGTGGATGAACTAAAAGATCGTATTAAAATGTTGAACACTTCGCTGAAAAATCTCGAGAAAGGAGCAAAGCGATGAAAGAAATAACCAGAATCCATTTGGCGAAAACGCCGTTTAGCGCGGAGATTGACGCCAAAAAATCATTGGAGAAATATCTTAATTTAATTCAGAAAAACATGCATGCCGAGCCGGAAGCCATGCAAGAAATTGAAGCGCGAATGGTGGAACTTTTAGCGGAGCGCGGCGTGGCAAAAGACGGCGTAATCGGTAACGATGATGTTCTGGCGATTCAGAAACAGATGGGCGAGCCGCGCGATTTTTCGGACGGTAGCGACAATGCGGAGATTGATGCTGACGTAGATGACGAGGTATTGGGCAATTCGTCTAAGCAGCTAATGCGCGATACTGAACATGGTTTGATCGGCGGCGTGTGTGCTGGCGTAGCAGCTTATTTTGGCGTTAATCCGTTGTGGATACGCTTGATCGCTATCTTTTCGCCGTTTATAACGTTTGGCACGGCGGTACTGATTTACATCGTGATGTGGTTGTCGATTCCTGAAGCGCGGACGGCTTCGGACAAGCTGCGGATGCGCGGCGAGCCGGTAACACTGGACGCGCTCAAACGCTTGTCAGTTGATGATAGCACTGAAAAGCAGACAGCAAGCACCGCTGCCAAGATTTTCCGCTTTTTGCTGGGAATTATACTGGCGCTGATAGCGTTTGGACTGCTGGTGGCGCTGCTGGTCGGCGGCGTGTTTGGCTTTGGCGCAGTGGCAGCGTTGAACGGATTTACCGCGCAAAGCTGGGCGTGGGGATTGCTATGCTGCTTGGTTTTGGGCGGCGCAGTTTTGTTCACCTTGACGTTGCTGGCTACCTGGAGCGTCTTCACTTGGAAGCTGAAACGTCCGGCGATTATAGCGATGCTGGGTCTGTTGATGGCTGGCGCGGTTTGTTTGTCGGGTGTGGCGATTTTCAGCGCTAATACTTATTCGAATCTAACTTACGATTACGAGAAAACTCTAAAAGTTAAAACTGTTGACGCCTCGGAAGCTGCTGCCGGCGCTAAAAGTATAGTAGTTGATGGTAACGGTGAATATGTTGCGATGGAATACGGCGGCTATGCTGAAAAGACTCGGTTGGAAGTAAAATATCACGACACGCAATATTCCAAAGTACCGGAAGTAAAATTGCGTCGCGACGGCGACAAACTCGTGGTTAATGTAAAAAGCCAGATAGACGAGACGTGCAGTCATCGCGGTTTCACGGAGTCTATGCGCTGCCGCTACATGTACGGCCCGGTTTCTGTCAGGGTTTATGGCCCGGTGGATTTGCTGGCGCCCGGCCGCAACAATACGTTTGATTATAACGATTAAAACTTTAAGCAACTTTTCATGACGCGTCGATACAGTGGCGCTCATGAAAGCAGCTACAATCACTCAACTCTTGGCGTCGGCGGCTCCGGCAGTCGACGACCAAATTTTGCGACCGCTCAATCCGCGGACATTGACGGTCGATATCGTATTGCCAGTTCTTAACGAAGCTCATGTGCTTGAGCGGTCGGTTACCAAACTGCATATATATCTTGCCAGAAATCTGCCTTATAAATGGCGTATAATTATTGCCGATAATGGCAGCACCGATGGCACAGCGGTAATTGCTCGCTGGCTAGCCGAGAGATATTCAGAGATCCGCTTGCTGCAATTGCCAGAAAAAGGCCGCGGCCGCGCTCTTAAGCAGGCCTGGACAAGTAGTAAGGCGGACCTAGCCTATATGGATAATTGATTTGTCGACGAATCTTGACAGTTTTAAACCGATGATTACGTCGCTGATTACCGGCGATGCCGGACTATTGACCGGTTCGCGGTTAATGAAACAATCGCGAACGACGCGCGGCTTCAAGCGAGAGTTTATTTCGCGCTGCTACAATCGAATTATTCGCGCTACTATGAAGACTGGTTGATGTTGTTAAAACAGCAACAGAGAATATTAAGGGCTTGTCGCGAGTACGCCAAGAATATGGTCAGTCGAGTTTCGGTGAGATGGCAGCGTTTGGCGGTTTATTGCTTTTCACGGCGATATTTTATCTGTGACATTTGACCATTAATGGCATGGCTAATAGTTATTATGCGGCAGCTGCGCAAACGGCAAGTATTAACTGGACGGCATGGCTATTTGGCAGCTTAGACGCAGCGAATTTCGTTAGCGTCGACAAGCCACCAATTAGCATGATGATTATGGGATTGTTCGGCCGGATATTTGGTTTTTCGTCGTGGAGCATGCTGTTGCCGCACGCGCTGGCAGGTATCGCTACGGTGGCGCTGGTTTACCTAACGGTTAAACGATGGTACGGTGCGCGTGCTGGTTTGATTGCTGGAATCGTAATGGCGATGACGCCGGCGGCAGCACTAATGTTTCGTTTCAATAATCCGGATAGCTTTTTGACGCTCTTTTTGACAGCTAGCGCTTACACATTCTTGCGATCTTTTGAAGGTAAACGGCCAGTGCTATGGCTGAGCCTAGCCGGACTATTTACCGGGTTTGCTTTTAATGCTAAAATGTTACAAGGTTTGCTTTTGTTGCCGATAATGACAATCATTTACATTAGCTTTGCACGCCCAAAATTCACTACCAGAATGTGGCATCTCAGCGTAGCTGGCATAGTGACAATCGTATCGACGTTTTGGTGGAGTATTTTGGTGTGGCTGACGCCAGCAGCAAGCAGACCTTGGGTTGGCAGCACGAGCGACAATAGCATATGGAGTTTGATATTCGGTTATAACGGTTTGGAAGGCTGTTGGGTGATGGTGGCGGTCCTGGAAGCCGGCCAGGCGGTATGATGCAAATGGGTGCGCAGGCTACTAGTCAAACCGCTTCGCCAGCAGCGTAAGCAATGACACCGCCGATTGGTATGATGGGCGGCAGTTTTGGTGCGGGTGGTCCTGGCAACGGTCCTGGCGGTGTTGGTTTTGGCAGCGAGACTGGCGTGCTGCGTATATTTAATGAGAGCTTTGGGCCGAATATTGCTTGGCTGATACTAGTAGCACTGATTGGCGGTGGTCTAGTGATTTGGCTGTTGCGCCGCGCGCCGCGCCACAACAAGGAGCGGGTTGGCGTGTTGTTGTGGCTGGGCTGGCTGCTGATTCACATTGTGATATTTAGTATGACTAGCGGCACTATTCATCCGTATTATGTGGTAGCGATGGCGCCAGCGGTGGCAGCGCTAGTTGGTATCGGGGCGCCATATATATGGCAAGCTTACACACGTCGCACCAAAGTAGCCTGGATACTGCCGCTGAGTATCGCGCTAACGACAATTCTTAGCATTATTATGCTCGGCTATAGCAACTATTGGCCTTGGCTGATGTGGCTAGTGATGATTGCCGGTGGTGTAGCAACTATTTTGACGCTGCTGCCGTTATCACAGACGAAACGGCTTAAACAGATTATTCTTGACTTAGCAATTACTGCTGGTATGGCGGCGCCGATTGCTTTTAGCGTCAGTACGGTGGCAACAGCGCATAGCGGCAGTATTCCAACGGCTGGTCCAGGCGCTTCAGCTATGAGCAATACGAATAATGAGTTGGCGCGAGCTGAATCGACGCTCGTCTCGTTTTTGCTAGAAAACCGTCATGGCACGACATGGCTGGCGGCAGTTAATAGCGCTAACGAATCGGCGCCGATTCAATTATCAAGCGGCCAGCCAGTCATGGCCATCGGCGGCTTCAATGGTAGTGACTCGACGTTGACGCTATCGCAATTCAAACAGCTTGTTAAACAAGGTAAAGTTCGCTATTACGTAGTAAACAGCAGACAAGGGAAATCTGGCGGCCCCAGCGGTATGGGTGGACCAGGTGGTAACTCCGAAATCTTATTATGGGTGAAAAGTACTGGTAGTAAAGTCGATTACGGCGGTACGCAATATACAGTTTATGATCTTTCGGCGGCTGCTTAAGAATACTTTAAGCTCAACCGCGCATACTGTCATTACAAACCTAAGCAAAGGAGTGAATATGACCAAGAATTTGAATTTGACAACTGATGAAGCGCTTGTTTTGCAGCAGATTAGCGAGAGTGGCGAGGAAGACCTGACAGGACTAACCGAAAGCTTGCAAATGAGCCGTCCGAAATTGATGACACAGCTGAGTCGCCTCAAAAACAAAGGTTTAATCAAAATTAAAACGACCGCTGGCGATTGGTGGATTTCGATGAGCCGCCGCGGCAAGCAGACGACTCACTACTTGTGGCCAGAAATGTCCTTAAATTACTAAACCATTAAACAAAAGAAAGGTTATAATAAAATTATGAAGATTTTGGTTGTTGACGATGAGAAGAGAATTGCCAAGTCGATCAAGCAAGGGCTCGAAATGGACGGCTACGCGGTTGATATCGAGTATGATGGCGAGGATGGCTACAATGCAGCGCGGGCTGATGATTACGATCTCATCATTCTCGACGTGATGATGCCGATCATGAATGGTTTTGAAGTCGCCAAAAAGCTGCGCGCTGACGGTAATAAAACGCCAATCTTGATGTTGACAGCCAAAGATCAGAATAAAGATATTGTGGAAGGCTTGGATAGCGGTGCCGACGACTATTTGCCGAAGCCGTTTAGCTTCGAGGTTCTCGGCGCTCGTGTTCGGGCGTTGCTGAGGCGGCCGCAGGATGTACTTGATAACATTTTGACAGTGCGTGATCTTGAACTTGATGTCGCTAATCACACTGCTAAACGGGCTGGTAAATATATCAAACTATCTAACAAAGAATTTGCCATTCTTGAATATTTGCTGCGCAACAAGAATCAAATTCTCAGCAAGCAAAACATCATGACGCACGTTTGGGACTTTGATGCCGATATTTTGCCGAATAACGTTGAAGTTTTTATTAACTATTTACGCAACAAAATTGATAAGCCTTTTCCAGGCGCTGATCCGATTATCCAAACGGTACGAGGGTTTGGATACATCGTTAAGGACGAGATTAGAAAAGCATGAAAAATGTTGGTCAACGTGCCGTTGTTCGCTTAGCGGGGACCTATTTGGCGATCATCATGTCTATGTCGATCGCCTTTAGTTTGATAATTTATGGATTATCAAGTCAAGAATTTCATCGTCGTCCATCAAACGATCAGCAGGCGCTGGCTACAGTTCGTTCCAACGAACCGGGCGCGGTTATTTCAATTCATAGCTATCTTGATACGCTTGAAGATGAAGCGATGGCGGCGATTCGCCTAAACTTGCTGTTGGCAAATTTGACGGTGTTTTTGATAGGCGGACTAATCAGCTATCTACTGGCTCAGCATACGCTGCAGCCAATCGAGGATAATATGGCGGCGCAATCGCGTTTTGTCAGCGATGCTAGTCACGAATTACGCACGCCGTTGACCGCACTACTGGCAGCTAATGAGGTGGCATCAATGAATCCGAAATTGACTCTCAAACAGGCTAAGCAAGTTATCACCGACAATGTTGATGATGTTAAACGTTTACAAAAATTAACCAACTCAATGTTAGGGTTGCTCAAAGAAGACAAGCTGGAAATTCAGAAAGGCAAGGTCGGTTTGCAATCGGTGATTGCTCGGGCGATGAACCTAGTAGTAAATCAGGCGCTGGCAAAAGATATTGCTATCGATGATAAAACTAAAAATTTTTTGCTGCTTGGCGATCGACAAAGTTTAGAACAGCTTTTCACAATTTTGCTAGACAATGCTATTAAATATAGCAACAAAGGCGGTACCATTATTATTTCTAGCAGCAAAAAGGGTAAGCACGTCAGCGTTGCTGTAGCGGATGCTGGTATTGGCATGAGCGACGAAGTAAAGTCGCAAATTTTCACGCGGTTTTATAGAGCCGAAGAGTCGCGTACTACTGCTGGATACGGCTTAGGCTTGTCAATTGCCGAGCGGATTATTAAGGCGCATGGCGGACGAATTAACGTCGATAGCGAACAGAATGTTGGTTCGACTTTTACGGTCATTCTTCCTGCATACAACAAGAAAAAATAATTTTTTAAGGCGTCTTTAATAGCTCCTAGTTATATTTTAATCAATATTAATTAACAAAAGGAGATGAATAAATGCCAACTAAAATTGAAGATGGTTTTGAAATGTCTTCTAGTGGTGCGCCATCAATACGGCCAGTGGCGCAATGCTCGTCTATGATGCCAACTATGATTTTGGCCGTCATAGCAATTGTGTTGTTCGCTGGCGGATTAGGTTTTGTTGGTGGTATGCAAGTCAATAAATCATCGCAAAGCAATGCAATGAATGGTGCGCCTGGAGGCAATTCACTAGTGCCGCAGCAGGCTGGTTCTAGCACAAATAACGCTACCGCACCTCAGGAGTCGCCTAGCTCATCAAACAAGAATCAACAAGCAGGTCCACCAAATACCAATATGAATAACAGCTAGTAGCTGATTCCGGCAGATTTCATTGCTGGCTGGATAACGAACTTTTCAAAATTATCAGCATTAGCCCAGACATAATTAGCGTCATTGTCACTATTCGTGCCGCTGACTAGCTTGCCGTTGAGTACTTTTTGATTACCTACGTCCTTGCCATTGATGAGCATAGCTGGAGTACCGCTCACGCTATCTTTTTTGCCGAGTGCCATATCGTAGTCAATTTTTTTACGGATTGCTGGGTTCTCGAGATCGGTTTTGAATTTGTCCACGTTCAGGTCTTTAATGTCTGAAGCTAGTTTCACGAAAGCATCAGTGCGCGTAGACCCAGACAACTCTACCCAGCTAGCTCGATTTTCGAAAAGCGAGTTGTGCATTTCCCAGTACTTACCTTGCAGTCCAGCTGATTCGGCGGCAGCCGCCGCGGCCAGCGCGTTCGGGTGAGCGCTAGTTAGCGGATAATTGCGGAAGATAAACCCGATCTTGTCTTTGTACTTTTCAGTGACTTTTTTTGTGACCGGGTAAGATGAATTGCAGCCTGGACATTGAAAATCGGCATATTCAACTAATAGTACTTTGCTGTTGGCGTTACCATAAACATGCTCGCTAATATTGCCGCTTTCGCTCGATGCTGGCTGCACCTTCGTAGTATCGACGCTTGAAACATCAATTTGATTGCGCTGCTGTAAAAAAATCAAGCCGCCAATCAATCCTACGCACATCGCCGCAAAAATAATCCATGCCTTTTTGGTCATATTTCCTCCGCTTATTACTAGAGGCTATTATACTGCTTATGAGCTCGCCAATCAAGCGGGCTTGCGGTACAATATATGTATGCGGTTATTCTTAGCGATTTTGTTTGTGATGATTACCTTAGCGTTGATAGCAGTGACGTCAATTTCGCCGCGCCGAACAAAGCTATCAATGTACGAGCTAGAACGCCGCCGTCGTAAGGGCGACACCACAGCGGCTGACGAATTACGACGAATACTACTGCTTGATGATATTGTATCGCTGCGTAAAGCAACCGAAGCTCTACTACTGGTTCTGGCGGTATTATCGGCAGTATCGGCGTTTGGTTTTTTTATCGGCGTGGCCATTAGCGTGATGACATCTTTAGTATATAGTAGAATTGCTCATTTTGACTGGTTGGTGCAGATGGTTGATGGATATTACCGGCGGATAGAGCCGAGATTGCTGACTTTCGTCGAGCGGCATCCGCGCTTGGGGCAAGTTTTGCGCAGTGTTAACGTGCAGAATGAGCCGAATATTCTTAGCTCGCGGGAAGAACTTGAGCATTTGATACGCGAATCATCGGGAATATTGTCGCTTGAAGAGAAAAAATTAATCAATAATGCCCTGCATTTTCATGAAAAAACCGTCGAAGAGGTAATGACGCCGCGCGGCGTAATGAATACAGTAGCTAAGGAAGATGTGATTGGGCCGTTGCTGCTTGATGAACTGCATAAGACTGGTCATAGCCGCTTCCCGGTGACTGACGGTGATATTGACCATATTGTTGGTATTCTGCATATTCGTAGCTTACTGACGCTTGATAACGGTAAGAAAACTAGCCGCGTTGAAACGGCGATGGACAAGAAGATTTACTTTATCAACCAAAACCAGAAGCTGGAGCGCGCCTTGTCGGCCTTTATCAAGACGCGGCATCATATGTTTATTGTTGTTAATGATTATCGCGAGACAGCGGGCATTCTAACGCTCGAGGATGCATTAGAGGCGTTGCTCGGCCGTAAAATCCTTGATGAATTTGATGTAGTTGACGATTTGCGCGTGCTAGCGGCGCGTAATCCGAACAAAAATAATAAGAGTCCATCGGCTACTGACGTCAAATAAGTTAGTAATTTTAGCACTCTTGCACTTCGAGTGCTAACGCGCTATACTATAGCAATATGGCAAAGCGCGACTATTATGAAGTACTAGGTATCAGCAAAAACGCCTCTGAAGACGAAGTCAAGAAAGCTTTTCGTAAGCTGGCTGTTAAATATCACCCCGACAAAGAAGGCGGCAGCGAAGAGAAATTCAAAGAGATTAACGAAGCTTACGAAGTTCTCAAAGACAAGCAAAAACGCCAACGTTACGACCAGTTCGGTCATGCTGGCGTAGGCGGTTCTGGCGGCGGTGCTGGTTACAGCGGTAATCCTTTTGAAGGTTTTGGCGGTTTCGGCCAAGGTCAAAATATTAATTTCGATTTTGGCGAAGGCTTGGGCGATATTTTCAGTCAGTTTTTTGGCGGGCCGTCCGGGCAATCGCGCCGCAATAGCCGGCCGCGTGGGCGCGACGTTGAAACGCGTGTTACTTTGACTTTCGAAGAAGCGGTGTTTGGTAAAGATGTCGAGATTGCGTTAATGATTAATGACGAGTGTGAGCATTGTCACGGTACGACCGTCGAGCCGGGTTTCGAGATGAAAACTTGTCCAGATTGCCAAGGGGCTGGCCAGCGTGTCCGCACAATGAACACTATGTTTGGCCCGATCCAACAAGCGGTAGTTTGCGAAACCTGTAAAGGCCGCGGTAAAATACCCGAGAAAGAATGCACAGTTTGCCACGGCTCTGGCGTGCAGCGGCGCGAGCAGAAAATCACTGTCAAAATTCCAGCAGGTATTGATGACGGTTCGACAATTCGTTTGCGCGAGCGCGGTGAAGCGATTGCCGACGGCGACCGTGGTGATTTATACATCAATATTCGCGTTAAAGCGCATAAGAAGTTTACCCGCGAGGGCGATTTGATTCTTAGCCAAGAACATATCGGTATGGTTGATGCGGCACTCGGTACTGAAATTGACGTTGAGACAGTCGACGGCATAATTACCATGAAGGTACCGGCCGGTACGCAGTCGGGTACTGATTTTAAATTGTCTGGCCATGGCGTGCCATACCCGCGCAGCGAACGGCGCGGCGCCCATATCGTTAGCATTATTGTCGATACACCGACTAAACTGTCTAAAAAGCAGCGTGAACTGTTAGAGCAATTCGAAGCCTCTAAAAAACGCGGTATTTTCTCGTGAGGCACGGGCTTTTAACTTGCCGTCGTACATAGACGACATGATAAAATAAAAGCA
This sequence comes from Candidatus Saccharimonadota bacterium, assembly GCA_905372275.1. Taxonomy (GTDB): domain Bacteria; phylum Patescibacteriota; class Saccharimonadia; order Saccharimonadales; family Saccharimonadaceae; genus Saccharimonas. The sequence goes on along the minus strand of CAJPON010000003.1, from coordinate 47,909 downwards.
TGACTTTTACTATCGTTCTAGCAATAGTCTTTGGCGTGTTGTTTTTGTTGGCATATATGACGCGCCGGCGATTCGGCGTACTGACGCTAGCGCTAGCAGCTGGTTCAATCTTGGCTGATTTGTGGAGTAGCGAGGCAACGCCATACGTTGCTAATCTCGGCATTGTCATTATCCGTCCGCCGTTAGTAGATGTAGTAGCGGTGATATTAACTCTAGCGCCTTCACTGATATTATTATTCAGCGGGCCGGCGGCTAGTAACAAATTTCAGCGAATTGGCGGGTCAGTGGTATTTGCAGTGTTAGCTGTGGTATTAATGTTTGAGCCGCTAGAAAATGCGCTAGTGGTTGATGAGTTCGGCAAGCAAATCGTCAGCCGTATTAATGCGTCTTATGCCATTATCGTGACTGTGTGCCTGGTGCTGTCGATAATTGATGTGTTGCAAACTCATGTGCGGCGCAACGAATCAAAAAAGAAGAGTAAAGAATAAAGACAGTTAAAAAATAAAAGACCTTCACACTGAAAAGGTCTTCTTGTTTTTAAAATGGAGGGCCCAGTGAGGCTTGAACTCACGACACCCTGCTTAAAAGGCAGGTGCTCTAACCAGCTGAGCTATGGGCCCGAGTAAATCTTACTATACAGTTTGCGGCGAGTCGTGTCAAGCTATGCTACTATCGAAATATGAGATGGTTGGGCGAGCGGCTTCATCCAATGTGGCATATTGCTGCTTTATGCTACGGGCTAGTTAGTGGCGTGGTATTGGCGCAATGGTGGAACGGGGCTAGCTGGTGGTTAATTATTGCGTCCATCCCGCTGATTAGTTTAGCTTTTTGGCAGCGGCGGCGGATTTTGTTAATTTTAACGCTAGGCGCAGGGCTGTTGGTTGGACTGGCTCGCGGCTCTAGCGATCAAGTGCAATTACAGTTATATAAACCGCTGTATGGTCAGTCGGTGCAATTAACCGGCATAGTGCGGGATGACGCAGATAACGTAGCTGGTAGCACGAGACTGCAAATAACTTATATCAAAATGGGCAATACGTTTTTACCTGGCCAAATTTGGTTGTCGCTGCGCGGTAATCCAGCAATTAAACGCGGTGACGAACTTGTTTTGCGCGGTGTATTGAAGCCGGGTTTTGGCAATTTCGCGGCGGTATTAGCAAGGCCGAAGCTTGACAGTGTCAAGCGAACAGCTGGCGGCGATCCAGCACTAGAGCTGCGCGATAATTTTGCTGATGGCGTACATAAAGCGGTTGATGATCCAGGAGCTAGCCTAGGGATTGGCTTTTTATTAGGCAAGAAAAGTATGCTGCCAGATGATCTACTAGAGGCTTTGAAGATTGCTGGTCTGACGCATATCATTGTAGCGAGCGGCTACAATTTAACAATTCTGGTACGTTTGGCGCGGCGGCTATTCGCAAAAATATCAAAATATTTAGCGACACTAGTTAGCTGTAGTTTGGTGCTGGGTTTTATCGCTATGACTGGCGCTAGCCCGAGCATGGTGCGCGCCGGGCTTGTTACCGGATTAAGTTTATTAGCATGGTATGTTGGTCGAAAATTTCATCCAGTTGTTTTGCTGGGGCTAGTATCGGCAATAACGGTATTGTGTAATTCGAGTTATGCTTGGGGCGACATGGGCTGGATGCTGAGTTTTGCGGCGTTTGCTGGCGTAATTATTGTGGCGCCAGTGATGACGGCTTATTTCTTCTCGGCTGATAAAGTTCCAGCTATCATTCAAATTTTGTTAGAAACGTTAGCGGCACAGCTGGTAACTGCACCGATTATTATGGCGGCCTTTGGGCAGTTGAGTATAATTTCGTTGTTGGCGAATATCCTGGTTGGTCCGTTTATACCGTTGGCGATGCTGCTAACATCAATAGGTGGCGTTAGCGGATTGATTGTTCCAGCGATAGCGCACATCGTTGGCTGGCCAGCGCAGATGATGCTTGATGCGATGATTGCAGTAGTGAATTGGTGCGCCGAGCAATCTTGGGCTGCAGTTGAACTGCAAGTACCGTGGTGGATAGCGGCGCTATGGTACGGTTTGATAATTGCGGCAGTGTGGTTCATGAAATGGCGTAGCGGCTATCGACTGCGCGACGCTTCAATAGTGACATAACAGGGCTCATTTGCTATTATATGAGTAAGCATTTATCAATAAACTAACGAGGAGTAGTCATGTCAGGACATAGTAAATGGGCGACAACACATCGTCAAAAAGCTGTTGTTGATGCTAAACGCGGTGCGATTTTCACTAAAATTGGCAACCAGATCGCTATCGCAGCGCGGGCTGGCACTGACCCCACAATGAACTCTAGTCTAGCGATGGCTATCGAAAAAGCTAAGGCAGCAAATATGCCGGCTGCCAATATCCAGCGAGCGATCGACCGGGTTGCCGACAAAAATTTAGCGACGCTAGAGGAAATTACTTACGAGGGCTATGGCCCTGGCGGCGTAGGGATTATCATTGAAACAGCCACTGATAACCGTAATCGAACTTTGCCAGAGGTGAAATTGGCTTTAACTAAAAACGGCGGTTCAATGGCTGATGCTGGCAGCGTGATGTTTCAATTTGACCGCAAAGGGGTTATTCGGGTGGCAGCAAGCGGCGAAGAAGCATTGTTGCAAGTACTTGACGCAGGCGCCGAAGATGCTGTTGAGGCTGATGGTAAACTAATTGTCTATACTGGCATGAAAGATTTAGCGAGCGTTCGTAAGGCGTTGCTCGATGCAGGTATGACCATCGAGGAAGCCGAGTTGCAATACATTGCCAAAAATGACGTGCCTATCAGCGATGCTGAAACCGCTCGCAAAGTAATAAAAATTATTGACGCGCTCGACGATCTTGATGATGTAGTAAACGTCTATACGAATGCCGATATTACTGCTGATATTAACGATTAGTTGACTTTTAAGCTTACCTTCATGTAGATTATAAGTATACATGGTATTTATAATTGCTAGGAGGCCTGATGCGATGTCTAAAACTCGTCATTTTGATAGCAACTATAACTCTTCAGCCAGTATTTTCGGGGTTGGCAGCGGCAGATGCTGTATCGACGGCGGCTGTTTCGCCGGATAACACGCTAAGCGTTGCGAGCGAAAACAATAGCGAGAATTTACCAACCGCTAAACAAGAGGAAAAACTCGGTAAGTCTAACGAGCCGCTAATTAATAAAGAAAATTCTAATTCACTGCCAGCTGCGAACGATGGGAAGACACTCCCGCGGCAGACTGCTGAAAACAAAACCGCTGCCAAGTCTGCTGAAATCCCGCCGTCGGTCCCGTTAAACCCTACTAATGCCAACGAAACTGTAGATAAAATAACGACATTGCCGTCACCGGTGTTAGCAAAAAATGATGTTGTAGTCTCGGCGTTTAAAACTGATCCAAAATACGGCTATGCGGCGATAGAACTTTACAATACTAGTGATAAATTTTTCGATCTAGGACAGGTATCGCTAGAACTACGTTACGCAACAGCGGAAGCTGATTTTGTTTGTAATGCTAAATTGCGAGATTATCTGCGGCCGAAGAGTTATTTAACGCTGTACAGCTCGAACTTGTCGCATGCGGATGAAGCATTGCCTTTAGCGGGCTGTCCAACTCCAAATAGCGATGCTTTGTATGACAAAGAGATAAATGTTTATCAAGCTGGCCAGCTGGTTGAGGCGGTTCGAATTAACAACGCCGATCTCGGTAAATATCAAAATGATATTTGGGAGCGTAAAGGCTGGAGTAAGTCTTATCGAACTGGCGTCTTTAAAACTGATTTTCGTAAACGAGCGACTGGCAATATGATATCAAGTGATTTGTACCGTTTGCCGCTGACGCCAACTTTACAGATTCTAGAAATTTTACCGAATCCAGCAGATTGTACTACGGCTGATCCGAACCTTGCTTGTCATAGCTATGTGAAGGTTAAAAATGTTGGTCAAAGCCCAATAGACTTATCGCTATACCGCTTGCGTAGCGGCAACCAAGCGGAATCAGATTCTACTGATAGCCTTTCGAAGCTATCAGGCGCAGTTCTGCCGGGTAAAATCTTTGTTATATCGGGGAAGACGCTGCATCTTGACAAGGCATCCGGAACAGTGTGGTTGCAAGATGCCAACGGGTTAACTACCTATAAGAACGGCGTGATACCGTATGAGAAAGCCGATAGTGTTAGTAACAAAGGGCGATCTTGGGCGTATGATGCTAAAACTGCGACTTGGCGCTGGGCGACGCCGAGTCCAGGTAGCGAGGGTAATGATTTTACGCCTAAACTTAATTATGGTAAGGGTAGCCTGAAAGCGTTGTCGGCTAAACCAAAAATAAAAATATTGAAACCATGCCGCGATGACCAATATCGCAGCGAAGAGACTGGCCGCTGCCGCAATATTGTTCAGAACAAGAAAAAAACCGTTGTCTTGAAACCTTGCAAAGAAGGTCAATATCGCAGCGAGGAGACCGGGCGTTGTCGTTCAATTGCCAAGGCGGCTGCAGCGGTTCTGAAACCGTGTAAAGAGGGCCAATTCCGTAACCTAGAAACTGGCCGCTGCAAGAAGATTGCTTCTGTTGACGATTTACCCAAACCGTGCAAAGCAGGCTGGGAGCGCAATCCTTCAACTGGACGCTGCCGCAAAATCAAGAAAGCTAGTAATACATTAGCGGCTTATCCAGTGCAGCCAGTAACAGTCCAGCAAACTAATCCAGCAGTGTGGTGGACAATTGGCGGACTGGCCTTGGCGGGTGTTAGTTATGGTGTCTGGGAATGGCGCGTTGAAATTAAGCGCGGCTTGAGAAAAGCTATTCTATTTGGCAGGAAGTGATCCATACCAGCATGCGAATTATCGGAATTGACCCTGGTACAGGTATTCTCGGATTTGGCGTAATTGATGTCAACGGCGGTAGAATGAGGCTGGTTACGGCTGGAGTGATCACTACGCCAGCACACACGCCATTGCCAGATCGCCTTGAAGAGATCTACTCGGGTTTAACCGATATTATTAAAGAGACGCAGCCGGATGTTATGTCGGTTGAGAAACTGTTTTTTACTAAGAATATTACGACAGCAATCAGTGTTGCCGAGGCGCGCGGCGTAGCAATATTGACAGGTCGCCAAGCGAAATTGCCAATTCACGAATACACGCCGAATGAAATCAAAAAATCAATCACTGGTTACGGTGCCGCCAAAAAGCCGCAAATTCAAGAAATGGTGCGTATTCAGCTAGGGCTACAAGAGGTACCGAAGCCTGATGATTGCGCTGATGCATTGGCGGCAGCTTTAACGCATGCGTTTATGAGCCGTATTGAAGCGTAAGGTGATATAATGGTAGGTGATGCATATACAAAAGCAACCGCCGCGTTTATCGCGCTACGCTAACATAGGTCGTAAGAAATCTCCAGTTCGTAAAGTTCATCGCCAGCCGACGGGTAAGTTCGGTAAACTTGTCGCTTGGTGGCAAGGATTGTCGCGCAAGCAGAAGGTTGCCGTTGTTGGCGGTCCTATTCTAGCAATTATGATTATCATACCAGTGGTAACATACATCATGCTGGCTAATGATATCCGCGACGTTGAACGTTTGATGAACCGTAATAATACCGGAATCGTTCTAAAAGACAGAAATGGTAAGACTTTTTATAGTATTGGTCGGGCTGAGAAACGCAATATCGTGAAGCTTGATCAGATATCGGATCATATGAAGAATGCTTTGCTGGCGAGCGAAGATAAAGATTTTTATAAACACGGAGGATTTAATCTTTTCAGCATTGCCAGGGCGGCAGTGACACGGCATGGCGGCGGCTCGACTATCACTCAGCAATTGGTTAAGAATACATTGCTAAGCGACGAGCATAGTTTGATGCGTAAATATCAAGAGTTCTTCATGTCGATTGCTGTCGAGCAAAACTATTCCAAAGACGAGATTCTCGACATGTATCTCAATTCGGTCTATTTTGGTGAAAACGCTTTTGGTATAGAGGATGCGGCTAAGACTTATTTCAATAAAACACCGAAAGAACTAACTCTGGCAGAAAGCGCTATGCTGGTTGGCGTATTGCCGGCACCGAGCAGCTACTCGCCGATTAGCGGCAGTGCTGAATATGCTAAAGAACGGCAAAAAACAGTACTCAGTCGAATGGTAAAAGAAGGCTACGTCACCGAAGCGCAAAAAACAGAGGCCTTAGCCCAGCAATTGGCTTACGCGCCGCCTTCAACGCAGAATGATAGCGTGGCGCCGCATTTTGCTGAAATGGTGGTGGCTGAGCTCAGCGATAAATATAGCTCTAAAAAAGGCGGCTACGAAAAAGACGGTTACGAAAAAGTTATGCGTTCTGGCTATCAAGTCACAACGACGCTAGATATTGATATACAGAATACCCTCAAAGACAACATTAACAAGCAAATGAGGCATATTAACCGAATGGGCGGCTCTAATGCCAGCGGAGTTGTCGTTGATCCAACGACTGGTGAAGTTCGAGCTTTGGTTGGTAGCGCCGATTATAATAATGAAAAATGGGGCAAGGTTAACATGGTGACGACTAGGCGCCAGCCAGGTTCTAGCTTCAAGCCGATTTATTACGCAGCAGCATTGGCAGACGGCGTGATTACACCAGCGACTATTTTGCAAGATAAAGTTAAGGATTTTGGCGGCTATGTGCCGCGCGATGCCGATAAAAATGAAGCTAGCCGCGGCGGTAGTGCTACGGTGCGCCAGGCTCTCAACTGGTCATTGAATATCCCGAGTGTTGAAGTTATGCAAAAATACGGCATTTCTCGTTCAGTAACAGCTGCTAACAGTATGGGCATTTCCTCTATCAAGAAGGGCGATCACGGCTTATCGTTGGCGCTTGGTTCGGCCGAGGCATCTTTGCAGGATATGGTGCATGCTTATACTGCTTTCGCTAATAGCGGTAAGCAACATGATATTACTAAAATTACTCAGATTGACGATAAATACGCTAAAACAATCTACAAACACGAGGGCAAGTCTAAGCAAGTTATTAGCGCTCAGGGGGCTTACCTAATCTCAGATATTCTTAGCGACAGGATAACTCGCGCACGCATCTTTGGTTCGTCAATTACGGTTAACGGTAATCATACTGTTGCTGTTAAAACTGGTACTACCAACGACAACCGCGATGCTTGGACGATTGGCTATAATCCGCAATATGTTGTTGGTGTTTGGGTTGGCAATAATGATAACTCTGCTATGATTAGCGGTGGTAGCGACATGGCTGGGCCGATTTGGAAGAGTACGATGACGTCGCTATTGTCAGGCAAGCCAGATGTTAAATTCACTCTGCCGAGCGGTATCGTTCAGCGCGCTGTCTGTAAGGACAAGGGCGGCTTGGCGGCGAAAGCCGGTGCTAATACTTATAATGAATACTTTATGAGCGGCGCTTTGCCGACTGAATCGTGTAATTCTGAGCCAACTAAAGTATCTGTTTGCAACCTCTCTACCGGCAAGATTGAAACTATCGATGAGGACAAGTTTGACTCGACGAAATATTCAAAAGACACTGCTAATTGTAAGGCGCCGACGATTACCGTTTGCAACCTCTCTATCGGCAAGGTTGAAACTATTGACGAAGCTAGCTTTAACTCGACAAAATACTCGAAAGACACTGCTAACTGTAAAAGCACAAATGCTAAAGTGGCAGCCTGCGACCTCAAGACAGGCTCAGTGGTTATGGTCGATAAAAGTAAAATCGACGGCGTGAACTACAGTAAAGATACTAGCAATTGTGCGGCTGCTGGCGGAAACGATAATAGTGGCGGCAGCTCAGGCGATTCTGGCGGTAGCAATAATGGCGGCAATAATAGTAATAATCCTGGCGGTAACACTACGTCGCCATAGCTGATTATGATAGCTCATCTTTCTGGTGTGATCGCTGAAAAGTTTGGCGCTGGCAGCGTCGTGGTTGACGTTCACGGCGTTGGCTACGAAGTCAGTGTGGCGGCTGGCGATTTTGAGGCGGCGGTACTGAATCAAGACGTCAAGTTTTATACCTACCACCATGTGCGCGAGCAGGCGGAAGAACTATTCGGTTTTTCTAGTTTGGCGGCAAAAAAGCTGTTTGAAATGCTGATTACCGTTCAGAGTGTCGGCCCGAAGGCGGCGCTAGCGATTCTCAGCCTGGGCGATGCGGAACAGGTGCGCAACGCTATTGCCAACGCTGACAGTGCTTTTGTGCAAAAAGCTGCTGGTATTGGCAAAAAAACTGCCGAGCGGGTGGTGGTTGATCTGAGCGATAAGGTTGGCTTGCCAGCGCATTACGGTCGAGCGGACACTCCGGTCCAAGCTGAATTGAATACTTCTGACGAAGCTTTAGAAGCGCTGATGGCGCTGGGCTACACCTTAGCGGACGCTACCAAAGCGCTGGAAAATGTTGACACTAATCTGCCGACGGCGCAGCGGGTGACGGAAGCGTTGAAGGGATAAAACGGCTTAATCTATGGCAATTCAAAGAATAGTCGATACCAGTCCGCACGATGATGACGCCGAGGAGCAGCGGATTGAAGTTAGCTTGCGCCCGCAGAGTTTTAATGAATATGTTGGTCAGGAACGATTGAAGCGTAATTTACGTTTGGCAATTGACGCGGCGAAAAAGCGCAGCGAGCCGCTAGATCATGTGTTGCTGTACGGCCCGCCGGGGCTGGGTAAGACGACCATGGCGACGGTCATCGCCAATGAGATGGGTACGAATTTACGCATCACCAGCGGCCCAGCCATTGAAAAGGCGGGTGATTTGGCATCAATCTTGACGAATTTGGCGGACGGCGATATTTTGTTTATCGATGAGATCCATCGACTCGGTCGGGCGGTGGAGGAGATTTTGTATTCGGCCATGGAAGATTTCAAGCTGGATATCGTCATCGGCAAAGGGCCGGCAGCTCGGTCAATCCGGCTGGATCTGCCGCGGTTTACGGTCATCGGTGCGACGACGCGGACGGGTAGTCTGGCGGCACCGCTGCGCGATCGGTTTGGGCATATTTACCGCTTGGAATTTTACGAGCCAGAGGATATTGCTAAGATTGTGACGCGGAGTGCAGCCATTCTGGAGTCGTCGATTCGGCGCGAAGCAGCGGATTTACTATCGACGCGGGCCCGCCTGACGCCGCGCATCGCCAATCGCCTGCTCAAGCGCGTGCGCGACTATGCCGACGTCAATGGTGATGGCATAATTGATGTGAAAACGACAATGAGTGCTTTGGAAATGCTGGAAGTGGATGAGTTGGGATTAGACCCAGCCGACCGTAATTTACTACAATCAATCCTGGAAAATTATGGTGACAATCCGGTGGGTCTAACCACCATTGCCGCCCTGACTGGCGACGAAGCAACAACGATTGAGGACTTTTATGAGCCGTATTTACTGCAAATTGGCTTCATTGAGCGCACGCCGCGCGGCCGCCGGGTAACGATTAAGGCGAAGCGGCATCTCGGCAATGCAGGGAATTTATAGTATACTACAAGTAGTATAAACGAGGAGGTATCATGGACGATGACGATAGCCGCAGACCAGTCGCTTACGACGCTGAAGGACGTCCGTTATACACAGCTCCACAGCAACAGCAGCAAGAGCAGGCTACTGGTACAGAATCGGCTGTGCAAACCAACCCAGTATCAGTCACCGACTCTGGCAAGCAGGTTGTGCATGTAGCGCGCTCAACCGAGCCGATTCCGGTTCATATTTCCGAAGAGACCCGCCGCAAGCACGAGGAATCATGCCGCCTCTACCCGTGGCTTAATCTCAGCGAGCATGAGTATGTCATTCAAATGATTCCGCGACACAGCATTGGTATTTGGGGGCCGACATTTGCGATGATTCTTGCAATTATTTTGGTGTCAGTTTTCATGTTTTGCTACCCTGATATTGCTAAGCCGATTGGCTTGGCGCAATCAATGTATCCGCAGGTTATTTTGATTTGCTTGATGGTGATTATTTTATTCGGTATCGGTTTGTATATAGCGATTTGGGTATATATGCAAAATCGCTTTTTCTTGACCAACGAAAGTGTTATTCAAGAAATTCAAATAAGCTTGTTTTCAAAACGCGAACAAACAGTTAGTCTGATGAATATCGAGGACTCTAGCTATTCGCAAAAAGGTATTCTACAAACTTTATTTAATTACGGATCGATTCGGTTAAGTACCGAGGGCGACGAAACAACCTATCGCTTTAGCTATGTTGCTGATCCAAAAAACCAAGTAGCGGTTCTTAATAATGCCGTTGAGGCGTTCAAGAATGGCCGCCCAGTCACGAATGATGACTAGCTGATTATTTCTTGTGATCGCGATTAGTCTTGGTGTAAGTATCTTCACGTTCCATTGAACTGCGCAGCGTGTAGCCAGTACATCGATTTTCGTTATTGCAGCCTGTTGATTCGTAGACGTAGTTGCTGCCGCTGTTGCCAAGTTTTTTGCCTTTCGGATCAGTGAAAAGAGCAGGGTCGACGGTGCGCAGCGTTTTGCTGTCAATCGAAGCCGGATAATAGCCGTTTTTAGCGTAGAAATACTCTTCCAATCCGTAATACATCGCGTTGATAGCGACTTTACGCTGATTGTCGCGAGCAGTGGCATCGATAGTTGCTTTTTCATTAAAAAATAGCCAGCTGCCAACTCCAAGTAAAACTATCACCAGTAAAAGTTCAATAACTGTGAAGCCGTTTTGTTTCATACTTACCATTATACCAAAAACTGCGTCGCTCATGTATAATTAAAGATATCAGCAAGAAAGGGGAGATATGGCGAAGAAAAGCGAACCAAAAACATCTGCAGATAAGCCAGCGGCTGACGACGGCAAGTTAAAGGCGTTGGGTTTGGCGATGGAGCAGATTACCAAGCAGTTTGGCGACGGCTCAATCATGAAGCTAGGAGAGGCTAAAAAAGTTGACGTCGAGCTATTGCCAAGCGGTAGTCTGAGCTTAGATTTGGCGCTGGGCGGCGGTTATCCGAAAGGTCGAATTATCGAGATTTATGGTCCAGAGTCGAGCGGTAAGACAACCTTGACGCTGCATGCTATCGCCGAAATGCAAAAACAAGGCGGGACGGCAGCTTTTATTGATGCTGAGCATGCACTTGATCCAGCATATGCTAAACGGCTTGGCGTTGACACTGATAATTTGCTAGTATCGCAGCCCGACAACGGCGAGCAAGCGTTGGAAATTGTCGAGACACTTGTGCGCTCAAATGCTGTTGATTTGATAGTGGTTGACTCGGTGGCAGCATTGGTGCCGCAAGCTGAAATCGACGGTGACATGGGTGATTCACACATGGGTTTGCAAGCACGATTAATGAGCCAAGCACTACGCAAACTAACCGGTATTATTAACAAGTCGAAGGCTACAGTAATCTTCATCAATCAAATCCGCATGAAAATCGGTGTGATGTTCGGTAACCCCGAGACGACTACTGGCGGTAATGCGCTTAAGTTTTACGCATCGGTGCGAGCAGATATTCGCCGGATTGGACAGATCAAGGACGGTGATGAAATTCGCGGTAATCGCACGCGCGTCAAAATCGTCAAGAACAAGATTGCGCCGCCGTTCCGTATGGCTGAGTTTGATATCATGTATAACGAAGGTATCAGCAAAACGGGTGATGTTGTCGATCTGGGCGTTCAGTACGGAATCTTGAGCAAATCTGGAGCGTTTTATAAGTATAATGATGCAACAATCGGCCAAGGTCGCGAAGCTACTAAAAAATACTTGAAAGAAAATCCAGAAGTCCTGGCTGAGATTGACGCTAAAGTTCGCGAAAAGGTCGCTGAACCAGAACCGAAAGATTAGAAGTAAAAAGAAAACAGTCCGCTAGAAGTATATCCGAGCTAAGTTTAGTGGCGTAGTATCTTTGAATACCATGATAATTTATGCGAACTATAGTAGCTTGCTAGTCGGTAAATGGCCGCTTTTTCAGCTATAATAATGATATGGCTCAGCAGCAAGAACGATATACTGTGACGGCGCTTTCGCCGCAAGTCCGCGATTTGGATCGCGTCAATGTGTATATTGATGGCAAATATAATCTTAGCCTGGATATTTCGCAGGTTGTTGATCTTGGAATTAAGGCTGGACAGGTTTTATCGAAAGAGGAGTTAGCTAGCCTCAAGCAGGAAAGCGAATTCGGCAAGCTGTATGCTCGCACTCTTGAATATGTATTGATGCGGCCGCGCAGTAGCAGTGAAGTGCGCGATTATCTTTACCGTAAAACATTGGCTCGTAAATATAAAAATAGAAAAACTGGTAAGTTAGCGGAAAAGCCAGGTGTCGCTAAAACTGTGGCGGAGCGTGTTTTTGCGAAGTTGCAAGCGCGCGGTTACATTGACGATCAGAAATTTGCTAACTGGTGGGTTGAAAATCGACATCAGATTAAAGGCGTATCTATGCGAAAATTGTGTAGCGAATTGGCGGCAAAAGGTATAGCACAGACAATCATTGATTCGGTAATCGCAGATTCGTCGCGTAATGATATCGACGAGCTGGCTAAAGTTATTGCTAAAAAACGCCGGCGTTACTCTGATGAGCAAAAGTTCATGCAATATCTAGCGCGCCAGGGATTTAGCTTTGATGATATCAAAACCGCTTTGTACCGAGAAGATTACTAATCAATATCTGAATTCTGTCGAGCCTGCTTTGGTTTGCGGAACGGATTGATATAGCTACCGACTACTTCATGGAGTTCTGGCTCGGGGGCTTTAGCTTGGGAATGAACGACAATTGAATCGTTATTGATCTCGATAATCTGGCTGCGATGTACCAAAATCTCAGTATCATTGAAACTACGCAGTAGCGGCCGCTTGACCGACAGCTGCATAATGAGAAACTGCGTGGTATCTATTGTGAAGTCGATGACTTTACCAAGTTTATGGCGTTTTTCGTCAAGTACTAGTTTGCCGATGATATCAAACTTTAGCTGGTAGACGTCGTTGACGCGCACAACGTCGGTCGGAGCTATGAATTGGTCGATGTCGTCGACAATGAAGCCCATATTGCTCAGTTCGCGGACATCGCTAAGCAACATCAGCGCGGGGTGTTGCTGAATTAGCGGCCCTGACACTTCGAAGGCGATAATTTGCAGATTGGCGGGATTAATGATTGCGCGGGTTGTGCGCGCTACCTTGCCGCCAGTTTGAATACTGAATATTTCTGCATTGAGTACCGCTGAACCGAGCAAAATCATAGACTAAAACGGGTTTGTCCTATCGTTGGCTGGTGGCGGCGTGCTCGGTGCATTGCCAGCTGATTTTAGCTTGCGGATGCGTTTGATGGTAGTATCATCAAAACTAGCGGAGGTGCTAGCTTGCGGTTCTTCTGCTGGCGTAGTGAGTGTTTGGTAGAGTAGGATGGTAGCAACTGACAATCCGCCGGCAGCTAATATGAAAAACAATAAAAAGTGATACCGGCCAAAGAATTTAGCTGTCTTTGCGCCAAGAATGCGAAATGCGTCTGAGACTTCCATTATTTTGTATATACCTCCAGAGTTAGTGCGCTAACTGTGATGCCATTGTTGTCGTCCTTGGCTAAGGCTAGGTTAGAAATTTGCATCCGGAAAAGCCCTTGTTCTAAAGAGCGCAAGAAAATGTACGCTTGCTCATAAGATACCGGATTACTCAAGTTAACGGTAGCAGTAACCGATTTGAAGCCGTCTGGCGCCGGTTTTTTAGTGTTCTTGGCGGTGCTAGACGACGATGAGCTTGATGAGCTGCTGGATTTGCTTTCATTTGCTGAAAAATCGATTGAAGCGATTTTAATACCAGCGCTATTTGCGTGATTTTCGATGTCGCTGACAATTTGATCTTGATAATGATATTTCTTGCTGGTCGAAACGATTTGTTCGGCGCGCTTTACGTCGCTTTTGCTGTTGTCTAGTTTTGATTTGAGGCTTGAAAGGGCTTGTAATTCGTTGCTAGAGGCCTGCGCTTCGGTATTGAGTTTGCGGGTTTCCTCTGCATATTTTACAATCTCTTGGTGTCCGAAGACGAAACTGCCTGCGCCCGCCGCCGCAATAACTAGTAGGCTCACGATAAGCAAAATGCGGAATGTAGTTGGTTTTAGAACGAATTTCATGGCAGTACCTTCTTTGAATAGATTACAGTGTAATTTGCCTGAAATGTATTGTCGCCAATTTCGTGCGTAGCGTTTGATAGGCTAACACTGTCAAAAACTTTAACTTTGTTGATAGACGTCTCTTGCAAGCTATTTTTGACTTCAATGGCTTGTGCGTACGAACTGACGTGGGTTTGAATTTGCACAGAAGCAGTTCCAAAAGTCGTCGGGTCGATTGATATGCCAGTGAGCGAGGCGCCGTTTGGTAACCTTTTGGCAATCGCATTTAGAATATCAGTATATGGCGCTTGAGTGTCAAGAATGTATTTTGCTACCCGCAGGTTAGAACGATACTTTTCGGCATCGCTCTTGACCGAGCTGAAGGCTGAAGATTTACTTTGATTGTCATTTATGGTTTCTCTACTGGCAGACTGGTTGAATACTAGCATAAAATACGAGCTGATTAATTCAACTACGATGATCACAACAACTATCAGCGACATGACAACATAACGCATCAAAATTGAGTTAGCCCGGGCGGCCTTAATTTGCTTGCGTTCTTCGGGTGAAAGTAGGTTGATCATTTTTTTACCTCCGATGGCCGTACGCTAGCCAGACCAGCGACGGTGATATAACGCGGACGAAACTGGCGGTGCGGTTTCTCAAGCGACCCGAAATCAAGATCTTGCCACGGGCTAGCGACGCGGGCCGGCAAAATGAAAGCGTTAGTAAAGTATTCGCCGATACCTGGCATGTTAGCTCCACCGCCAACGATAAGAATTTGCTCGATTTTTTTATCCTCCGAAATACGTTCGCTGTAGTAACGGATGACCTTTTTGGCTTCTCCGACGATACGACCGAGGCTTGGTTTGAGGGCGGCTTCAATTTTGTCATGATCATCGCTTTGCCCGAGGCCGTTGAGGACTTTATACTGGTGAGCTTTTTCTAGCGACACTTGCATTTTACTAGCGATATCTAGAGTGAAGTTATTGCCGCCGACATTAGCCGAACCGGTAATGAGAATCGCTGAATCTTCCAGGACGGCAATATCGGTACTGGTGGCGCCGACGTCGATAACTAGCGTGGTACGATTGCCTTCCTCGGTTTTAGTCAGGATGCGGGCGACCGCATTCATGCTCGGTTCAACGGCAACTGGACGCAGATCGACTTCCTTGGCAACTTGCGTAACTGCATCAACCAGCGCGCGCGGTGCGGCCGAGACGACAACCATCAGGGTCTCTTTGGTGCGCTTAATAATTTCGTAGTCAGTGTATAACGAGTCTGACGGTACTGGTATATAGCGTTCGACTTCTAGCTGGGCAGCGCTGGCAATATGCTTTTCTTCGCTTGCTGGTAGAGTAAAGGTGCGCGAATAAGTGCGGCTCGTTGGCAAGCCAATTACTACGTGGTTAGAAGGCAGAGAGCCGATAATGCGATCTCGAAACATATTGGCTATGTGCTCGCGCAGATACTCGTGATCGTCGGTGTCGAGTGCCTCCTGTGTCTTAACCGGGTCAAGATCGACTGAGCCGTAGCCGCGAACGTCAGCGTGTTTCTGGTTGATGGCCATGACTTTGACGCCAGTATAATTGATGTCGAGTCCGATGATCGGTTTGTCTTTGAAAAATAGTTTTACCATGGATGCCCTTTTCTATATATAGTATAGCATAAGTTTTATTGTTTAATACTCGTTGATAAGCCGGCAATTGGCATCATAACGCTAGCGGCAATTAGCCCCACCATGCCGCCCATCAGCACGATCATTACCGGTTCAATAATTGAGCCGATACTATCGATGGCGACATCGACTTCTTCTTCGTAAAAGTCAGCCACCTTGACTAGTACGACGTCGGTTTGGCCAGTTTCTTCGCCGACGGCTAGCATCTGCGAGACGATTGGCGGAAACAATCCGGTTTTTTCGATGATTGTCGATAAGTTTTTGCCGTTTTCGACTTCCTTGGCGGCTTTTAGTAGAGCTTCCTCGTAAACAACATTGCCGACTGAGTGCGAGGTGACTTCAAGCGATTCTAGGACGGCCGCGCCAGACCCCATGAGAGCCGAAAACGTACGAGCAAAGCGGGCGACGGCTACTTTCTGAATGATGCTACTAATAGCTGGTATCTTGAGGACGAGACGGTGAAAAGTGTGTTTGCCAGCTGTAGTATTCAGCCAGCGCCGCAAGAAGTAAACGATAGCGATTAGTACTGGTATCAGCAAGTATCCTTTAGTCGTCAAAAAGCCGCTAATTGACAGCATCACTTGAGTCAAAGCTGGTAGTTCGGCATCCTCGCCACCAAACCCTTTAATCATTTCGCCGATTTGCGGGATGACAAACACCATTAAAACCAGGAAAGCAACAATTGTGATAACCAGCAAAACTAGCGGGTAAGTCATCGCTCCTTTAATTTTTTTGCGGATGCCAGCGCTTTTTTCTTGCTGAATAGCTAGGCGCCTAAGGATATCGTCGAGAATACCGCCAGCTTCGCCAGCGCGCACCATATTGACATAAACATCGTTAAAAGTAGCTGGATGTTTGCCTAGGGCATCGGCTAGCTGCATACCAGATTGAACATCCTTAATGATGTCGCCAAGGACTGCTTTGAGGGCTGGACTATCAGTGTGATCATGTTGCGAAGAAAGTGCTCGCAGCAACGGCACGCCAGCACTAACCATGGCGCTCATCTGGCGGGTGAACATCACGATGTCGTCGGTTTTAACTTTTTTCTTGCCGCCGCCAAAACTAATACTGGCTAGTCCTTTCTTTTCAAGCGAGTCAATACTGAGCGGTGACAAACCTTGCTTGGTTAGGGCAGATAAAGCCCCAGGCCGATCGCTAGCCTCGATGTTGCCTTGGATGACATCGCCAGACTTATTAGTTGCGACATAGGAGAAAGATGCCATTAGGATTCCCTCGTAACACGCAGCACTTCGTCGAGCGTAGTGTTGCCGCGTAATGTTTTAACTAATCCATCAGATTGCATTGTAATCATTCCCTCCTTGATTGCTTGATCTTGAATCTGGTTGCTAGTGGCGTCGGAAGTTATCATTTTTTGAATTTCGCGCGACATACCCAACACTTCGTAAATACCGACGCGCCCCTTGAAGCCGACGTGTCCGCACTCGTCGCAGCCGCCTGGATGCGCTCGCCAGAGGGTGCGAATAGTAGTTTCGTCGGTGCCAGCTGGTGTGTCGCCGCCGACTTTTTGCTCGATGGCTTGTAATTCTAGATCATGAATATGTGCAAACGTTTGGTCTGGACGTAGATTGAACAGCGAGACTATTTCGTTGATTTCGTCTGGCGTCGGTACGTATTGTTCGCGGCAGTTCATGCACAGTCGTCGTACTAAGCGCTGACCGACGACCGCCTTGACTGTTGAAGCGATCAAGAATGGCTCGATACCCATATCCAATAAACGTGGTAGACAAGTCGCCGCATTGTTGGTATGCAAGGTTGAAAATACCAAGTGCCCAGTCAATGCCGCCTGCACGCCTAGATTGGCGGTCTCGCCGTCGCGGATCTCGCCGACCATGATGATGTTCGGATCTTGGCGCAGCAGTGCTCGCAGCCCCGAGGCGAAAGTCATACCAGCTTTGGCGTTGGTTTGGGTTTGGTTGACGCCGGGGATCTTGTATTCGACTGGATCCTCGATAGTTGAGATATTAACCTCCGGCGTGTTTAGCATAGATAGTACTGAAAATAAGGAAGTTGATTTGCCGCTACCAGTTGGTCCGGTTACTAGAATCATGCCGTTTGGTTCGGCAATAGCGTTATTTATGATGGCTAGCGATCTGCCCCAATAACCAAGTTGTTGCAACGTGATTGCTTGGTTGGACTCGTCGAGAATTCGCATGACAACTTTCTCGCCGTCGGTAATTGGCAGAGTGCTAACGCGCAAGGCGTATTGTTTGCCAGCGACTTTAATTTTGAAGCGGCCGTCTTGCGGCACGCGACGCTCGTCAATCTTGAGGTTGGATAGAATCTTAATACGGCTGACCAGTGCATTTAGCACGTTGCGCGGTAATTGATTGACTTCTTTGAGGACGCCGTCGATGCGGTAGCGTACTTGCACGAAATTCTCACGCGGCTCAATGTGAATATCTGAGGCCTGAGAACGGATAGCATATTCTAACAGCAAATTAACGGTTTGGGCGATTGGCGAATCCTCGGCAACATCAGCTTCGGAGACTTTCTGATCCGAGCCGTCATCTTCGCGCTGCACGTCAATGACTTCATTGAGCTCTTGATTGACATCGCCGCGATAATTTTCTAAACATTGCAAGATATTAGAATGCGGTGCGATATAAATTTTAGTATTGCTGCCGATCTCTTTCTCGATAAAATTAGTAGCCAGCACATCATCTGGATCATCCATCGCCAAGTGCATAGTGCCATCTTCATCAATCTGAAAAACAACTGCATTGTATTGGCGGGCGATACGCTCTGGGATGCGATTCAGTACCTCGCTCGGAATATTACGTGGATCGACCTCAATGTAAGGTATATCGGCGTATTGCGCGAAAAGCTTTGTCAAGTCGGTTTCAGATACAAGCTTTGAATCTAATACAATATCTTGCAGCGGCCGCGAAGAACGCTCTGCCTCTTCCATTAGCGGTTTGAGAGTTTCTTCGGTCGCAATATTATTACGCGTCAGAATCTTGACCAGAGTATTATTTAGGATCCTCATAATTCTTATGCTAATTGTAGCGCATTTTATTTAGAAAAGCTATCAATGCAGCGCAGATTGGTAAAGGATGGTCAAATCGAGTATAATAACAGAGATATGAAGCGAACTTTTAATATACAGGCGGCGCAACTTGCCGGCGAAAAAATTTCAGTTAGCGGCTGGGTGCACTCGCGCCGCGATCATGGCGGGCTAATTTTTGTTGATTTGCGTGATCACACCAGTTTGTTGCAGCTAGTTTTTAATTCTGATAATCCGGAAGCATTTTCGCTTGCTGATGAGTTGCGCGATGAATTTGTCATTCGCGCCGAAGGCATGGTGCGCGAGCGCGCGGTTGGGCTAAAGAACGATAAAATTCCGACTGGCGCAGTTGAATTGGTGGTCGAGAGGTTGACGTTACTTAACCGAGCCGAGACCTTGCCAATCCAGCCCTTTGCCGAGGAAAACCAAGCGGGCGAGGACCTGCGTTTTAAGTATCGTTACCTCGACCTGCGCCGCCCGAAGATGCAACAGATGCTGAAAAAACGTGCTGAAATGTACCGACGGATGCATCAGTACATGGACGACCATGATTTCATTGAGATTCAGACGCCGATTTTGGCAAATTCCAGCCCCGAGGGTGCGCGTGATTTCCTGATCCCTAGCCGTCTGCAAGAAGGCAAGTTTTACGCTTTGCCGCAAGCGCCGCAACAGTTCAAGCAGCTGCTGATGGTTGGTGGCGTGCCGCGATATTATCAGCTGGCAGCGTGTTTCCGCGATGAAGATCCGCGGGCCGATCGACTGTACGGTGAGTTTTACCAGCTGGATCTGGAGATGAGCTTCGTTGAGGATGGCGAGGAGGTTCGCCAGGAAGTTGAGCCGTTGATGCGGCAGCTAGCGACTGAGTTTGCGGGCAAGGAATTGCTGGATTTGAGCGACCTGCCTGTTGGTGATGGCAGTCCAATTCCGCGTATTTCCTACCGCGACGCCATGGAGACCTACGGCTCGGACAAGCCAGACTTGCGTTTTGGCATGGAGCTGATTGAGCTAACCGACGTATTCGCCAATACCGAATTTGGCGTGTTCAAAAACGCCGAGTGCATCAAGGCGATTTGCGTCAAGAACGGCGCCAGTCTCAGCCGTAAGCAAATCGACCAATTCACAGACATTGCCAAAAGCGAGGGTGCGGGTGGCTTAGCCTATATTAAGTACATGACAATCAAAAATACAGACGAGGAGCAGGGTGATACGATCCCGCTTGTTGGTAGTAACTTTTATGGCTATGATGTGATTTCGCCAGTAGCAAAGTTCTTGTCAGATAAAGAACATAAGCTACTTATAGATACAATGAAACCTGAAGACGGTGATGTTGTCTTCTTCGGCGCCGACACTCGTCCAGTCGTTAACGCCGTACTTGGTCGTCTGCGAAACGAATTTGCTGCTCACTTCAACCTGAAAAAATCGGATGAGGTAGCCTTGGCTTGGATTATCGACTTTCCATTCTACGAGTGGGATGACCGCGGCAAGAAGCTTGACTTTGGCCACAATCCGTTCAGCATGCCAAAAGGTGGCTTGCAAGCCTTGGAAGCTGCTGCCACTGATGCTGATAAATTGGCAATTGTCGCCGACCAATTCGACATGGTGATGAACGGTTACGAAATTTGTTCTGGCGGCGTGCGCAACCACAACCCAGCGGTGCTATACAAAGTGTTTGATCTACTTGGCTTTAGCGAAAGCTACGTCGAAGAAAAATTTGGCGCCATGCTCAATGCCTTCAAATACGGTGCGCCGCCACACGCTGGCTGTGCCTTTGGCGTCGACCGAATTCTCATGGAACTCATTGACGAAACTAACGTTCGCGAGACTTTAGCCTTTCCAAAGAACGGTTCGGGCGTCGACGTGATGATGGATTCGCCATCAACGGTTGATCCAGCGCAGCTAAAGGAATTGGGATTATGAGCGCAATGTACGATCGACACGAAGTTAGCGTAAAAGTAGCGCTGTATAGCAGCGACGGCAAGCGTGTGCTACTGATGTATTATCCGCACGATGATGGCTTTGGCTTGCCGGGCGGACATATTGACGCTGGCGAAACGCCTGACGTGGCGCTAGAGCGAGAGCTGCGCGAGGAGCTGGGTATCACCATCTATGCGACGCCAGCTGATTTCTATATGCGCTATCCGCGAGGTAGTGCCGTCAAAGACCATAAAATTATTCTTGGCTACACGGCCATGGTTGACGGTAACATCGAAATACCGGACCGAGCGTGTGATGGCGGCGAGGAACGTATAGTTTGGCTGACGCGAACAGAAGTCGAAGCTACTGACAAAATTGCGCCAGGCTACCGGGATTTTGTGCTGAAGTGGTGGCCGTAAGAAACGTAATATCTTAGGAGGTACAAGCAGGCTATGATGAAATCAATTCCCAAACGAACACTGAAATTTATTGACTCATGGCTAATGCTGCGCAGCCAGTGGGCGCGCTGGCCGGGATTTACGGTGGCGATAGCCAAAGACGGCGAGGTGGTTTTCAATAAAGCCTACGGTCTGGCAAATATAGAACACAATGAAACACTAATGACCGATCATCTTTTTCACGTTGCTTCGCAATCAAAAACATTTACTGCTACGGCCGTAATGCAGCTACAAGAGCGCGGCAAGTTGCGCATCGATGATTCAGCTACGACGCATCTACCGTGGCTGGCGCAGCATAGCGACCAGCGTTGGCATGACGTAACCTTGCGTCAGTTACTGAGCCATTCGGCGGGCGTAATTCGTGATGGCCAGGCGTCGGGCTTTTGGCAGTTTCAAGGAGAATTTCCAGATGAAAATGAATTCAAGCAGCAAATCATGAAGTCACAACTGGTGTTCGAACCAAATTCCGAATTCAAGTATTCTAATTTTGGTTTTGGCTTGCTGGGTTTGGTGATTGAGCAAGCTAGCGGCAAATCGTACGCTGATTTTGTGACGGAAAACATTATCGCGCCACTTGATTTGAAACAAACCACCACGGAATATTCGCCAGAACTTCGTATGGCTACTGGCTATAGTAGGTTTGATTTGCAGCAGCAGCGCCGTCCGTTTCAACACGTCACAACTGGTGTATTGCAGCCAGCCACGGGATTTTGCTCAACGGCACATGATTTGGCGAAATTCTTTGCTGCTCTGCAAATCGGCTCAGGCAAACTGTTGAGCGATGCTTCCAAACGGGAAATGCAGCGCCCATCATGGCAAGTCGCCGACGAAGCAAACGCAGGAAGTTACGGATTGGGTGTTGATATCGCAAAAGCTAAAGATGGTAAGCGGCTCGTCGGTCATAGCGGCGGTTATCCAGGATTTGTCGGCCGTACCTGGTCGCGGATAGACGACGGAATAACTGTTTCGGTGCTGGCGAACGCGTATGATACAGCGCCAGGAATAGTCGCAAATTCGATATTAGGAATTATTGATCAATTTGGTGACGTTTCTGATAAAAAACGTCGAAAGTTTGAAGCGCGGTTCGTTAACGATTACGGCGTATATGAAGTTGTTGATACAGAAAAAGGATTGAGGGGTTTATGGTCTAATGATTGGCAGCCATTCAACATGGCTGAAGAGCTGGAAATAGTCGATGACGCCACCTTAAAAATTGCGAAGGGTAATCATTTTAGCTATTTTGGCGAACTGATGAAATATGAGTTTGACGCCAAAAATAAACCTTCCGCCATGTACCGCAGCGGCGCTAAGAATTATGTTAGTTTAGACGGCGATGTGAGGATTTAAAAGGATTTTCGTGTCAAACATAGAATACGAAGCAAAAATATATGATGTCGATCCCGCCGATATCATAGAAAAGTTGACAAGTCTCGGCGCTAAGGAAGTCGGTAATTACAATTTTTGCCGTTACGTATTTGATACGATGCCAGCGGTGCCAGATCGCTGGGTGCGGTTGCGTTCTGATGGGAGACAGGCGACTTTGACCGTCAAAGAAATAACTGCCGACACTATTGATGGTACTCATGAGTGGGAAGTTGAAGTGTCTGATATGGAAACGATGCTGGAAATATTAGCAAAAATTGGCATTAAACCGCGCGGTTATCAAGAAAACAAACGCCAAGAATACGACCTCGACGGTGTTCAGGTTGTCATCGACCGCTGGCCGAAGTTAAAGCCATATGTCGAAATAGAAGCGAACAGCGTAATGGAAGTGGTAAAAACGGCAGCGCTGCTTGGCTTTGCTGAGAGCGATTTGATAACGAAAAGCACTTCTGATTTATACCGGAATATCGGTATAGACATCGAGAAACTTGCGGAATTAAAATTTGATAAATAGACTAGTCTGCGAAATAAGTATATGAGTAAAACAAAACTACCAACTGAAGCTCAAATAAAAAACTTGCACAAAAAATACGCCAAAACTGATACTGATTTTGCGCTGATTTACATTCATTGCCAAGCGGTTGACGCAATTGCGGCGCAACTTTTAGACGCTAAGCCGAACTCGCGAGTCGACAGTGATTTACTGCATGTTGCCTGCATGCTTCATGATATCGGTGCGTACGATGTTCTGGAAAACGGCAAATTTGTTGACGGCGTTCGCCACGGCGTGATTGGTGAGCAGATTCTGCGAAATGAAGGCTTTCCTGAACAAATTTGGCGGTTTGCTTCGCACCATACTGGCGTAGGCTTGACCAAGCAGGATGTAATTAACCAAAACTTGTCCATTCCGCCAGCCGACTATACCGCTAACACGCCCGAGGAGCGACTGCTAATGTACGCCGACAAATTTCATTCCAAAAGCAAACCGCCCAAAGAGCCGCCATATTTTTGCACGTTTGAATGGTATTATAATCTGGTGCAAAAATTTGGCAGCGATAAACAAGCCAAATTTCAGGCGCTAGCAGACGAGTTTGGTAAACCGGATATTGCGCTTGTCGCCAGTAAGTTTGGTTTTAGTATCAAAGATGTAAATTAGCGTCGGGCTGGTGTAGGTGACTTGCAGGTTATAGATTAGCAGCCTAATACGTAGACTTGACCGTCTGGGAATATTTCGCCATAATAATACGTAATGAAAAGAAGCCTTATTATATTGTGTGCGTTAGTCTATGTCGCTTGTGCTCCAACGGTCAGCGCCGAAGGTCCAACCATGACTCTATTGACTGAGCGGCAGCTTAATTTGGTGCGCAGTAATTGTGCGACGACTAAAACTGTTTTGGAGCGTATTCGTGCTAACGACGCTTTGGTACGCATTAACCTCGGCCGCGAATATGATGCAATTTCTACCAAACTGATGGCGCCGATGAATAGCCGTATTGCTCTCAATAAGCTCAACGGCATCGACTTAACCAAGACAACCGTCGATTTCGACCATCAAATCGGACAATTTCGCAACTTTTATCAGCGTTACGAGCAGATAATGTCGCATATAGCCCAGACGGATTGCCAAGATAAGCCAGCAGACTTTTATATGGATATTGAACGAGCGCGTTATTATCGCGGTGATGTACGAAAAGCAGTAGTCGAACTCGAAAAGCTAATTAAGCAATATAGCTCACAAATCGACAAATTAGATTTGTCAAAAGCGGGTTTGAGTAGTCAAGGAGGTAGTAATGACTAGACTTCACGCTCGTGCTCGCCTGAAAAAGCGGGCTGATCATATTTGTCAGCGGTGCGGCTTTGCGGCTATGCTGGTCTGTGTAATTGTAATATCGCTCGTCATGGTGGCGGTAGCTTTAGAGATGTATAATACCAGCGGTGCAGCACAAGTCGATTTGAGCCGCCCAGGTTTTAGCTCTGTGCAGAAGCAAGCTGGCGCTAGCGAAGAAACTGAAAAAGGTTTCTCGGCGCAAGGGGAGATTGATCAAAAAACTATCAAAGATTTTAAAAATGTATACGACAAACACGCCAAACGTGCGGCTGCATCGACCAGTTTTGGTGGCGAGGCATTATCAGATAGTTCAATTCAAGTCTTTAATGAACGTTCATCGGGAACAGCACCAAGCGGAGAGGCTTCAAACTAGTGAGCGAACTGCTCAATCCTGACGATTTTGTTATTGTTCGCAAGCGCAAAAAATACAAATTTGCCAAGTTTCATAACGCCGAGAATTGCTTTGAGTTTGACGAATGGCGCGATTTTTACCAGCAGCGCCAGCCGGGTATTTTCGGGTTAGAGATTGGCGCTGGTACTGGTTTGTTCAGCGTCGAATTAGCAGCGCGTTACCCAGATAAGCTGTTTGCGGCGATTGACGTTAAGGCTGACCGTTTGCAAAAAGGCGCTTACACGGCGCTAGAAAAAGGCATGAAAAATATATTTTTTGTGCGTGCGCGGGCTGATCAAATTGGGGAGTTAATTCCTCCAAAATCGTTAGAAAATATTTGGGTGACTTTTCCCGACCCGTTTCCGAAAAAGCGCGCTGCCAGGCGGCGGTTGACGCATCCGTATTTTTTGCGCCGTTACGCGCAATTATTGCAGCCTGGCGGCGAGCTGCTTTTCAAGCATGACGACCGCGACTTTTTCTGCTGGAGCTTGGAGCAATTGGTGGCAGAAAAATGGCAAATTGCAGAACTGAGCTTCGACCTGCACGAATCATCTCTGGACGACGAGTATAAAATCATGACGACATACGAGCAGCGATGGCTGAACGAGGGCAAGGCGATTAATTTTGTGAAGGCTACGCGTTGATGTTGTGTTATCGTGCCAGTGGAAGCGGGTTAACCCTCGCTAGCACCCTGCCAAGCAATGTCAAATAGGCGCGTTTGCACTGAGGCCAGGCTGGCGTTGTCGATGATTACTCCGTGCATAGAGTTATATTTGTCCAGAGTAATAATAGCCATTTTACTGGCATACAATATTGTGTAGCAGCCGTCATCTAGTTTTGGCCCGGCTAAGTAGCGGCTGTCCGCTAAGCCTGTCGTTATGCGCAGGGGCTTGGCGTAGCGCAAGACGCGTACTCGTAGATTTCGTTTGGCGCGTTCGCGGCTAAAATTCGGAAAGTTGTTGTATAGATAGCGGCTGACACGCGGCGAAGAAATTACGCGGTACAAGTTAATCTTTTGCAGGCGGCATGTGCTTAATATATCGCGCAAAATATTTGCCAAGCCTTCGTCGCCCTCGTAAAATGCCGCCATATGCCGGGTTTCGGCGATTTTGTTTGCGGTTCGCAGGCGGACAATGTATTGATCAAGCTGCTGGCCGGCTACCTGCAGAGCTTGCTGCTTCTCGTGTAAAATTTCTGCCAAGACAGCTGGATCTTCGGCGCGGTAGCGCAGCTGCTTGCCCTGAGTGACGCTGTTGACAAGTCCGGCGGCGCGCAGGCTTTTGATAGATTCATAGACGCTGCCGCGGTTAATATTCGTTGTTTCTGCGATGGCTCGCAGCGAACTATTAGGAATTGCCAGCAGCGCCTCATATACGCGTTTGTCACGAATAGACAAGCCAATAATCGAAAAATCCATATCTGTAATATAGCATAAATTATAAAATTGTCATAAAAAATCAACCATTTTGTCTAGAATCGGTAGCAGCGGTACGATATGATTTGCTGGTAACGAAAGGAGAATTTTATGGCTATCAGAAAAGCACCGGAAGGTTATGGAATTACAGGAGATATAGAAGGGCCTACTAAATGGTATTCGGGTCCGCCAGTGGGTGAAGATGGACGTACTGTTTCAGTGCGTATGTCAAATGATTTGTTTGATAAATTGACAACAGCAGCGAAAGTGGAGGGAAAAACTCCGGGTTGTGTTGCAGGAGAAGCTGTCGGCGATTATATTGAAAGGTACTGGCAAGATCCAGAACTTCGACAAAAAGCGAGAAAATTAGCTAAGCTTTTAGTTAGATACAAGCCAAACCCTCGCGAAAACGAATAATCAGGTTCACGCCAAATAGCTAGCGGCTAGTAATTATTGTTATAATACATACAAACAGGAGAGGAACATGAATTTTCAAGATTATTCGCAAAAAGCCATTTCAACGCTAACGAGCGATCACGCATACGGTGATATCAGCGCTGATTTGATGGCGCAAATACTAGGTTTGGCTGGCGAGTCGGGCGAGGTGATGGAAAAGTTCAAAAAGCTAATCCGCGACAAGCAGGGCAGACTAACTGCCGATGATCGCGCGGAAATTATCAAAGAATTAGGTGATGTGCTGTGGTATGTTAACTCGGCGGCGCATTTGCTCGGCTCTAGCTTGGAAGAGGTGGCGCGGCTTAATAACGAAAAGCTAGCCAGCCGCCAGCAGCGCGGCCAGCTGCATGGCAGCGGCGATAATCGGTAAAACTCTAAATCTTCAGATGCTGCCGCAGCCACTCGTCAATGGTGCCAGCACCCATACAGAGGACTAGTTTACCTAACTCGCGGTCAAGCATGATAGACTTCCACAAATCATCGTTGAGGCTGGCAATATGTACTTCGGGGCGGGTGAGGTTTTTAGTTAAGTCTGCAGGCGTTAGTATCGGTAAATCCGGATTCTCGCGCGTCAAATATGTCGGCAGCCAATATACGCTGTCAGCGTAGCGAAAAACTTCATTTGTGTACATTGATTGAATTTCGTGCTGGCGGACATTTTGGTGTGGCTGGTAGACGAGTGTTACTTCGCGGGATATCTCATGCGCCATTTGCAGCGTGGCATATATTTCGGCTGGATGGTGGCCATAATCAGAGTACAGTCCAGGCGCCAAGCGTTCAAATCGCCGCTGCGTACCAGGAAAATTCTCGACGGCAACCTTTACGATATCAGGATTACCCAGCTTTAGCCGCTCGCAGGCTTTGGCAACCAGCGTGGCGTTGGCTCGATTATGCCAGCCTGGAATGCGAAAACTTTTAACTTCCTCGTCTTTGAGTACCCAAGATTTATTAACTGGTTCTAAACCAGTAAGAGTGTCCTTCTTCCAGAGAATAGATAGTTCGCTTTGTCCGAGAAATTGTTGGAAAGCTCTGGTATAAGCGGCTTGAGTTGGGTATGTATCTGGATGATCGTAATCAATAGAAGTAATCAGCGAAAGGTATGGGCTGAAATGCAAGAAGTTGCGATCGAATTCATCGCACTCATATATGAAATACTCGCTGTTCGGCGCGTAGTGCCCGCTCGGCCCAAAACTGATAGTGGTGCCAATTGAATAACTGATTGGGACGCCGAGTTGGCGCAGCACCCAAATCATCATACCGGTAGTTGTTGTTTTGCCATGAGTGCCAGCAATAGCGATCATCTTGAGGTTCTTTTCGCTCATAATGTAGCGCAGCAGCTCGTCGCGCTTGGCTGTGTAAATGCCTAATTTTTGCGCTCTCACTAGTTCTGGGTGGTCAGCGGGCAAGGCGGCGGTGTAAACGAGCCAGTCGATACGGCGCTGCTTATGGCAGTATTCTAGGTAATCGCCAGACTGGTCATTAGTGACGACAATGCCGCGCTGCATTAATTCGCTAGTTTCTAGACTCGAGTGCGCGTCCGAGCCTTGTACGCTATGCCCGGCGTCATGAGCTAATTCAGCTAACGGTCCGATAGCGACGCCGCCAATGCCAGAGAAATAAATATTCATACTTCTACTATAACGCAATCAAGCTGCTCGTGGTATACTATTAAGTAATGAAGGGCGGGAATAATGGCCGATAAACGCGCGGCGAGGCGAAATCTTCGGCGTCTTGAGCGAGTCAAGACCTGGCAGCTGTTGATTTTGTTTGTGCTGGTGTGTTTTGTAGCGGCAACTTTTTTGCGTATTAATAATGTTGGCATGATACAGCGCCGCAGTGCTGTGGCGACAGCTGACAAATCAGGCAACGAAACACAAATATTTAATCGTCTGCAAGATTTGCAGCGTTACTCAACCACGCATATGAATGCCAGCAGCGGCGTGATTTATCTGCAGCATCAGTATGAGCGCGACTCGCAAGCGGCTATCAAGAGAGCTTCGGCGGCGTCGTCTGAGAACGCAAGAGTTCATGCTCAGGCTGAAGCAGTTTGCCATCCGCAATATAGCGGTTGGTCGATGGCTTATATCCAATGCTTTGTTAACGAATTATCAAAATATCCCACCTCTGACAAACTCAAAGACCCAGAATTGCCCAACACCGAACTATACCGTCACGAATATACGTCGCCGCTTTGGACGCCTGATTTTGCTGGCTGGTCAATAGTTTTGGCGGTAGTGATTTTGGTAGTTATAGTACTGCGTTTGATTAGCCTTGTAATATTACACCTATTATTGCGCTATAAATATCGAGCTGCTTGACTGGTACGGCTAGGGGTGCAAAGTGTTGACACTCAATGCAGGTTACGATAAGCTAACAGATGTAAACCAATACTAATAGGAGGTATAAAACAATGGCTTACAAGCACACGAATTCAAAGGGCGTCACTTATTATCTACACAAAACTGAAGTTACACTTCGCGGCGGTAAGCCGCAAACTATCTATTTTTTCACTAAGGTAGAGAAAAACGAAAAAGGCGAACCATGCGATTTGCCAGAGGATCGCGTCGTTAAAGAAAACCCGCGCAATGGCTTTCTGACGGTTTCTAAGAAGAAATAAATTTTGCTGTTTTTTAAAACCCTCGGCTTGTCAGCTGAGGGTTTTTGTGGTGGTAAAATGCTTGCGTTTAGATAGTAAGTTTGCTACTCTAGATATGTAAACAAACAGGTGCACAAAATTACCTCCCGATTACCCTAAGGGAGGTTTTTTGATCTCTGTGGTTGATTATGGTGGTGGGGGCGGTTGGGATCGAACCAACGACCAACAGGTTATGAGCCCGCTGCTCTAACCCCTGAGCTACGCCCCCATTGCTGATATTATAGCGTAAAATCATTACGACGTACAGATTGTTTATTGACTGGCTCGATTTGCTTATGTTACTATGTCAAGTATATAACCCAAGTGAGGTAGGAGTATGAAAATACACAGGAAAAATATCAAATATAAATATCGCCGTATTGGCGTTGGAATAACCGTATTCATTGTGGCATTAAGTTTGGTGCTGGTGAATTTGCCGCGAGCTCAGGCGTCGCAGCTCAACAAAAAGTACTCTTTTATTAAAACCAATTACACCGTTCCAACGAGTAATGTCGCGTGGGTAGCGCCGAATGGCAACGACACCTCAGGTAATGGTTCCGAGGGTTCGCCGTACGCTACATTCAAGAAAGCTCTCAGCTCTATTAGTAATGGCGGCACAGTAGTCGCGAAGTCGGGTATTTATCGTGAACCGCATTTTTTCATCTCTGGCGATAATGTGACTATTCAAGCGGCGCCGGGGGCAGAAGTTTGGCTAAAGGGTAGCGATGTCGTAAATTCATGGACTAGTGAAAATGGCATATGGAAAACAACTGGGAATTATCACAACTTCTGTCATGTTTGTACCACAAATGCGAATCCAAGCGTTGAAGGTGTCGCGGCCTACCCAGAACAGGTTTTCATTAACGATGAGCCGCTAAAGCAGGTTAAAACCAAAGCAGAGGTAACGCCTGGTAGCAATACTTTTTATGTCGAAGACAACACTCCTACTACGCTCAAAACTCCTAACAATAATGCAGACGGCTATAATATTGGCCAGCAAGATGCGATATCTTATTATATTGGCAAGAATCCAGCTAGCGGCGTAACCGAGATATCAGAGCGGGCGCGAGCTTTCACTAGTACTGGCAAAAACGTTTCCGTGAAAGGCATTAACGTTGCTCAGTATTCGCCTGTTCAGGTTTGGGGTTTTAAGGATCCTTACGATCCTGCCGCTGACAGAGGGGTTTATTCGGGTCCAACTGCGGTGAGTATTAATGGATCTGGCTCGCTAGTTCAAGATATGATTGTCACCCAAAGTGCAAGCCAAGGCCTGTTCTTTAACAAGGCAGAGTCGTCGACGGCGCGCAGCGTAAAGGCGATAGATAATGGCGGCTCGGGAGTTGGGGCTAACAAATCTCACAACACAGTATTTACTAACGGTGAATTATATGGCAACAACGCGGAAGGTTTCTTGACGATTGGCTGCGGAGCTTATTGTACGATGGCTGATATCAAAGTTACGCATACGCGAAATTTCACATTCCGCAATAATATTGTTGATTATTCTCGCGACACTAAAGCGTATTCTACTGCTGCCAACGCCAATAACGAAGGTATGATTGGCTTTTGGTGCGACGAGGGTTGTGCAGAAACGAAAATCGTTGGCAACTTCTTTACTAATTCTCCGCTTGCTATCATGTATGAGGTTTCTGGTAATGGTATAATTGCCTCTAATATAATTGAAAGTTCCGGTACGGGTATTCGTGTAGCCGGCAGCGATGATGTTAAGGTGTATAACAATACCATATCTCGCACTTATCGGCCAATATACATATTTGAAGACAGTCGTGTTGACGGATGCAATTATTGGAAAGGCGGGTCCTGTGTAGCTAACGAAAGCTGGTCGCAGGGACTGGGTCTGGATTGGAATACTTCGGGCGTTGAATTGTATAACAACATTATATCTTCGCGGCCGTTAGCTCGAACAGAGGATCTTTCTGGCAGTAATTATCAGCGCGCGTATTCACTGCGTGTTGAAGGATCTCAGAACGATCAAAATAGACCGTATGTCGATGCCAACGATATGCTCAAAGGATTTGATTATAATGTATATTACCGTAACGAGTCAGACGATATAAATTTGTCGGTGTGGGATTTCAAACAGATTCCTTCAAAGACCGATACAGTTATAAGCAGAGCTTCTGATATCGCGAATAATCCAAAATTGTCGAACTCGATTGACGGCCGCGATGCGCATTCGCTTGATACTTTTGGCTCGCGAGCAAATAATCCGTATTTCGTGAAAGAAGCAGCAAATAATAACGACTACAAAAAGAGCAATTACAATCTCAAACCAGGTAGCCCAGCCATCAACAAGGGTAAACCGTTATCGAGCGACGTAGCGCAAGCGATTGACCCAACAGGCAAAACTGTTAAAGCTGGCGTGCCGGTAAATGCTGGTGCTTTGGTTAATGTGCTGATGGATGCGACGGGCGGGCAGACTCCGCCGACACCTCCAGTAACTGTCAATATTCCTGATGCTGGCCTCAAGGCAGCTATCAATAAAACGCTTGATAGCAATCGTCCGAGCACTCAGGATATCACAGTGGACGAGCTAGCTCAGTTGACGCAACTTACCGTAGACGGCGGTGTCAAAGTCAAAAATCTAACAGGTCTCGAGAAGGCAACTAATTTGCAAGAGCTGAATATTGACAATAACGAAGTTGCTGATTTGGCGCCTTTGTCATCGTTAGCAAAATTGACCAAGTTGACAATGACAAATAACAAAGTCGCGTCGATCGAACCGTTGGCGCATTTGGCTAACTTAAGCGTACTTTTAGCGTCTGGCAATCCGATTGCTTCGACCAAGCCGCTAGCTAATCTGACACATTTGACACGAGTAAGTGTAGATAGTAAATCGACAGCGTTTGATATTTCTGATTTTGCCAAGAGTGCGGGCACCTTGACGGCATTGCAGTTGTCTGGTGCTGATAATGGTACGCCGCAGTTAGTGCATAGCGAAGTTCTAAAGCAACTTACTAAAGTAACGACTCTCCAAGTATCGTCAACCTCGTTAACTGATAACGATCTGAATAGTATTGGCGCGATGACGCAATTAACGTCGCTGCAAGCAGACCGCAGTAATATTAGCGATATGTCGTTTGCGGGCCGCTTAACTAAATTAACTAAGCTTGACGTTTCTAATCAGCGTGTCCGTATGAGTACGAGTACAACTCCGTTTGCATCGCCGCTCAAAGATGTATCGGGTACGGCTGTTGCTATAACCAACAGCGCTGATTTGGCTAATGATGGGGCTGGTCGTGTCAAAATTGTCTCGCCAATTTATGATAATAATACTCATGAGTTGTCAGCAACTTGGACCAAGAATGTTACAGTTGGCGCTGCTACCGCCCAATTCAACGGTCAGCTAACAGTGTCTGCAACGCTGCCAAAAGCTGATAAAGCTCAGCTCCAAGCGCAAATAGATCGCGCGAATAACTCTGCAGATTATATCAAGGCAGATGCGGCGGTAGCCAGTGCGCTGTCAGCTGCGAAAAACGTTGTTGCTAAACCAAATCCGACACCTGCCGAAATTAGTCAAGCGACAAACGACCTCAAGCAAGCACTTGACGCCGCAATAGCCAAAGAAACGGCAGCTCAAGCGGCCGCACGGATAGCGGTTGATAAGGCAAAAAACAGTAAGTCGCCTGCTGATATTCGCGCTGCAGAGGCACTTTTAGCGCACGTTCAGGACACAGCCAAGAAATCAGCGATGCAAGATGAGCTCAACGCCGTCAAACAGGAAATTACCGATGCGCGGACAGCCTTATCGAAATTGATTGACAAGGCGAAGAACACGCCGACGGATGGTCTAGCGGCCGAGACTGTTGCTGCTTTGAATACCGCGATTGCTGCAGCTAAAGCAGTCAATAACGACCAAGAGTCAACTGTGGCGCAGCTTACTGAAGCCAAAACCAAATTGCAATCAGCTCTTGATAACCTCAAAACCGATAAGACAGCGCTAGCCAAAGCTATAGCGGATGCTGACCAAGAGCCAGTTTATATCAAGAACGATTCAGCGGTTAAAACTGCTCTGCAACATGCTAAGAATGTTTATGCTGCGGCTAATCCAACGCCAGCAGAAGTTAACACAGCTGTCAATAATTTGAAGTCGGCAATTAATGCTGCTAAAAAGAAAGAAACTGATGCTCAAACAGCTGCTGCCAATGCGGTTGCGGCAGCAGAAGGTGCTAAAACGACACAGTCGATAACGGCGGCTCAAACTCTCGTTGATGCTGTCCAAGACGCGTCGGTTAAGTCTGCTCTGCAGGTGCGTCTTGACGCTGTATCGCAGCAGCTCAGCAATGCTAAACAAACGCTTGGCACACTTATTACTAAAGCTGAGACTGTCGATACGACTGGTATGAGTGCTGACACTGTCAATGCGCTAAAGGCTAAAATTAAGCAAGCTAAACAAGTCTACAATGATGCTTCAGTATCAGTAATGCGACTGCAAGCGGCGGCGTCGGAGTTGCAAGCAGCTCTCGATGCCTTGCGGCCAGACAAGACTACTTTGCGCGACGTGATTACTCGGGCGGAAGCGCAGCCAGTGTATATCCGAAACGATCCTGCAGTCAAATCTGCTTTGCAGCATGCCAAGAACGTTGAGGCCGCTGCTAGCTCGACGCCAGCTGATATTAGTTCCGCGATACAGCAGCTCAATTCGGCAGTTACTGCCGCTCAGAAGAAAGAAGCTGACGTCCAGGCGGCCGCCCAGGCAGCTGTTGCCGATGCTGAAAGCCAGAAAACTGCTCAGTCTATAGCGCATGCGCGAACACTAGTCGATAAAGTACAGGATCAAGCCGTTAAGACAAACCTTCAGGCGCGCCTAGATGCGATTGTTGTCCAAACCTTTGTCAACAAGCAAACAATTCGCCAAGCAAACAATACCAATATTACGCTGTCTACCTCAGGAGATAAATGTTACAACATCAAAAACGCTGCTGCGGTAGGGCAGCCGAAAAATATTCCGACTGGCTATCAGATGCAGGGCTCGGCCAAGTTTACGATCAACTGTGACGGACATGCGCAGCCAGCGGTTGGGTATACTACCAAAATTACTCTCGAATTATCGCGTATCTACAAAGTTAATCGCCTAAAAGTAATCAAGTACAGTATTAATGGCGCTAATGCTACCGATATTACCGAGAAAGTCACACTCAAAACATCAGTCGATGGCAAACGCACTATTGTTGAATACTCAATTACCGATGGCGGCTTTGGCGACATGGATAAAACTGCTAACGGTGTTATCGACGATCCGGTTATAATTTATGAGCGGTCAGAGAATACTACGCCAGCTAATGGTGGCAATCAACCTGGAGCTCCAGCAAAGAATGGCAAGGCTGCCGCTAACGGCGGACGCTTATCTGAAACTGGTGATAGCCTATACGGTTATATTATCGGCGCTAGCGTGCTGGTGCTAGGTGGCGCTGCCGGCGTATACGCTATCATCCGTCGTCGCCAGTAAGAGTCGTTTTATCTCGCTATCTCGATTACCGCTCATGGTTTATAATAGTTGATAGATGAAACTTGTTGAAAGATTACGCCAACAACTGCATTATATCTGGTTCAATTATGCGAACTTTAACGGATTGGTGCTGTTGTTGGCGATTATCATTGCGGTTAGTTGGGTGATGGGTACAATGTCGACGATCCAGACGAATTTTAGCGCCCAACGAGCACTCGACGAAAAAAAACAACAATTACGGCTGGCGCAGCTAGAAGTAGAGACGCTGAAATACGAACAAAATTATTATAAGAGCGATGAATATAAAGAGTTAGAAGCGCGCAGTAAGTTAGGTCTGGCAGATCCTGGCGAGAAGCAGCTAATACTGCCAGAGAATAGCGCTGCAGTGAAATCTCTTGACGGCCAAGACGATAACTCATCGTATGTTAAAACAGCTCCACGCGGCAATACGCCTGCCATGCACAAGTCAAACTTCCAGCAATGGATTGATTTTCTGACTGGCAAAACTGCTGCTTCGCGCTTGCAGAAGTGATACGTAGTTTGCTATAATAGTACCCGTATCGCGGGGTGGAGCAGCCTGGTCAGCTCGCTTGGCTCATAACCAAGAGGTCGCTGGTTCAAATCCAGCCCCCGCTACCAAGAAAAAAGCTCAACTTTTGGTTGAGCTTTTTTCTTGGTTAACTGACTGGTTTAAGCTAATTTGCTAGCAGCGACCCGAATAGCTTCACTCCAGCTCAAGAAAACGTGCGGCGTGTCTGCCAAGTCTTTGGCGGTTAGGCCGTGCCGCACAGCTAGGGCGATTTCGTGGATGCTATCGCTAGCATCCGGTGCGACAATAGTGCCGCCTACTACGACACCCTTTTTATCGCATACTAA
This sequence comes from Candidatus Saccharimonadota bacterium, assembly GCA_905372275.1. Lineage (GTDB taxonomy): Bacteria > Patescibacteriota > Saccharimonadia > Saccharimonadales > Saccharimonadaceae > Saccharimonas. The sequence goes on along the minus strand of CAJPON010000003.1, from coordinate 12,346 downwards.
TTTGACGAAGCCGTCACGGAAATCGCTGGTATTTGAGCGGCCGATGATTGATAGCGGTGCCATGGCTTTGTTGATTTTGAGGTCGCGTTTGATACAATCGTCTTCGGTCAGGCCGACAGAAGATACCTCCGGAAAGGTGAAAGTTGTCCGCGGCGTAGCAGTATAATCTGGCGCGATTTGATTCTTTGAAAAAAGGTTATGAGCAGCAATCCGCGATTCTAGCAGTGCAGTATGCGTGTGCTCAGAGTTGCCGATAATATCCCCAGCTGCATAAATGTGGCGAGCACTTGTCTGTAAATATTCGTTAACATGGATGCCGGTTGGGTCGTATTGGACGCTGGCGTTCTCTAGTCCTAAATCAAGGTTTGGCCGACGGCCAGTCGCCACCAAAATATCCTCGACGCGTACCGACTTTTCGACACCGCCGCGCAGGAATGATACGCGGTAGCCGAGTCCGTCTTTGACCGCTGCGACTGTCCGTGTTTGTGTTAATGACGTAATGCCTTTATGCTTCTTGAGGTAGGCTTCTAGCAGCTCGCCAACTTCTTCGTCTTCTTTTGGTAAAATGCGGGCAGCGATATCAGTCAAATAAACCCTAGTACCGAAAGTAGCCATCAGCTGCGCAATCTCGACGCCAACGCTGCCAGCACCTATGATGTAAAGGCTCTTCGGTGGACGCATCGACTCTAAGATGGTGCGCGCTGTCAAAAATGGGATTTCGTCTAATCCTGGTACTTCTGGAGCTACCCAGTGCGAACCCGTAGCGACCAAGAATCTTTCGGCGCTGATGTGTTTGCGTCGAACGGAAATTTCATTGGGCGACAGAAAGTGGGCATGTCCAGTATAGGTAGTAATGCCTTGGTTTTCGTAGAATTTGCGATTACCGGCAGCCCCAGTTCGCTTAACGGCGAGGTCTTTCCAGGCGCGAATACTCGGATAATTGTAGCCAAGCGTATTAGAGCGTAAGCCGAACTTGGCGCCGTGGCGTGCTTGATCATAGAGGTGCGCGACGTGTAATAAGGCGTTGGTTGGTACATCGCTCCAGTTAGGCGAATCGCCGCCAAAGGTGTCTTCCTCGATAATCGCTACGCGCGCGCCATTGCGAGCGGCGATAGTGGCAGCGGCTGATCCGCCAGCTCCGCTACCGATAACTATTAAATCGTAATCAAATTTATTGTGTCTCTTCGCCATTCATGTCTCCTACATCATTTTTTTGTGGTGTTTATATAAATATGCTGCGTCAGGATGATTATGTTCTAGAAATCGTCCAGCTTGCGCGCGAATATCGGTGGTGGTGATATCTGATTTTTGGCCGCTCCAAGCTTCGACCTCGCGAGCAGCTTGATCGGCTAAATTGCGAGCTAGCCCCTCGGGGCTTTTAGCACTAAGGCAGGCGGCGTACAGGCTAGCGCGCAGCTTTTTGGCATCGAAATCTTCTGGCGGGCGTTTGCCCCGTTTGAAAACGGTAACTTTCATACAGCGTTCACCTGAATGATTAAGTCGGAAACAGTATTAACGTATATATAAAAACCAAGGATAATCAAACCCAGCCCGGCAGCGAATTGTAAAAAGTATTTGTTTTGTTCGCGCCAGCGCTGGATGCGGCTCAGTTGGCGTCCGCTGCCAATCAATAGGGCGACGATGAGCAGCCCGAGCGAAGCAGCTAGCGTATAACCTGCTGCGCCAACGATTTGCCAAATCGGCGGCAGCCCGATGATGGCGCAGGCTGCGGTAATGATTGGCACGATAGTAAATAGTAGTTCTGCAACAACGCTAGTCAATCCTAGACTAAACGCTTCGGCAGCAAGGCTGGCTTTGGCGGTGCGTTTACGCAAGAATCGGGCAAAACTGCGTGAAATCCACAATTCGGTACCTTCGGTTTTACGATAGTAAAAAAGGATAACTGCCAAGCCAACGATCATCAGACCAGCAGTCAAAGTGATCCACAACAGATTACTGTGCGGCGCGAATACACCGATAGCATAGCTAGCGAAACTAACACATAAAAGTGTCATAGTGAAGGCGCCAGCTACAAAGCTAAATAGCAGCCGTAACGTGCGCCGAGCGGCCAGCTTGCGTCCTAAGGCATGCCCCGATAGAGATGTAGCCATACTAACGCTTAACTGAAAGCTAGCGTGGATAAGTCCTGCCAGGGCGATGATGCTAACAGCGATGAGAGTATTCATGTTTGTCTTGATAATCCTTATCTTATTTATACCATAAGCGGTCTGGCGAAGTCAAAAGATTTTGTAAAAAGCTATTGCTTTTTTGGCAAGTTTGTGTTATACTAAAAGTATAAGTAATTAACTTATACAAAAAGGAAAAATAAAAATGGAAGTCACCGAATCAAATAACTCATTACATAACGAGAATGCTACCTGGAATCGGCCGCGTACAACGGTAGAACTGCGAGAATTTATTAATCGCCGTAATGATCTGCTGGAAGTTGAAGATTTTGCGTTTTAGCGGCGGTTTAAGCGCAAAGAAAAATCCCCGCAGCAAAGGCGGGGAGTTTTCTTTGGTAGCACTGACTGGGATCGAACCAGTGACCTTAGGCTTATGAGTCCTACGCTCTAACCAACTGAGCTACAGTGCCGCAAGAGTAAAGCACTGTAGATTATAGCAGATAACAGTAATCGGTGGCAAGCTAGGCTTTTTAAGGATAATTTAATGAAGCTGGCGGATAATACGCTTTGAGAAATATTTCCCGTACTTCTCTAGTGAGCCGCCCTTCTGTGTCAAGGGCGGTTTGCTATTCTGTGCTATAATTTTGCCGTGAACGATGAGCTAGAATTGAATGAACGAGTAGAAGTTATTGCGACGTTTGGCAGCGGTTTAGAATTGTGCGTACCGCGGCGGTTTAGACGTCCGAATGGGCGTGAGGTTGAAGTAAGCGAGCTAGGTTTGCGGCATCCAGTAGCTAAAGGGCGGCGAACGATACATATTTTTGATGTGACGGACGGGCAAGCTGATTATCGGCTGGAATTTGATAGCGAGCGGTTGACTTGGCGATTGACGCGCGAGGCGGAGCATGATTGAACCGGCTGACCAACAAAAGCAGTTTTCTGCGGATGGCTTAAATTTGGAGCATAATCAAGCATTGCCACTGGTCATGCATATAGATCTCAATAGTTGTTTTGCGACCATTGAACAGCAGTCGCGGCCGCTGTTGCGCGGGCGGCCAGTGGCGGTAGTTAATCGTTTGGTCGAGAATACTTCGGTTATCACTGTGAGCTATGAAGCGAAAGCTTACGGTGTTAGGGCTGGTATGAAATATCGCCAGGCTAAACGCCTGTGTCCCGAGCTAGTAGCGCTCGACAGCGACCCGCCGAAGTATCGCTGGGTATATCGGCAGCTGCTACGAATTATGAACAGCTACAGTCCGTCGGTGGTAATGAAAAGCATTGATGAAGGTATAATTGATTTTGCAGTAGCGCCCGAATCGATGCGGTCGCGCGGTTTAGAAGCCATCGGCAAAGAGATAAAGCAGCGATTGCGCACCGAAGTAGGCTCGTATATGCGTTGTAATATCGGTATCGGTACTAACCGTTTTTGGGCCAAGATGGCGGCTAGCTTGCACAAACCTGACGGGCTTGATGTCGTGACGGCGCAAAATGTACTAACGGTGTTAGCTAGCTTAACTTTACGCGATCTAACGGGAATTGCGCGGCACAACGAGCAGCGGCTGAACGCGGTGGGTATTTTTACGCCATTGCAAATGTATGAATCGTCGCCAGAGGCGCTTCATACTGCTTTTCATAGTGTTAATGGTGAAAAATGGTATCAACGTCTGCATGGCTGGGAAGTCGATGATTTGATAAGCGACGTTAAAACATGCGGCCGCCAATACGTACTAGAGGAGCGCAATATGCCGCGGCAACAAATAGCCGCTCGATTGCACAATTTAGTCGAGGCGGTTGGACAAAAATTGCGTTCACAGCGCAAGTCGGCGCGCGGCGTCGGTATTTATGTGCGAATGGCGGGTGTGGGTAGCAGCTCAAAGCTATCGTCGAATAATGGACGCTGGGGTCGCGCGGGTAATTACTGGCAGCGTAAATATTTAGCGCCGTTGCCAATGTTTAGCGATGCTGCGTTGTGGCGCGTGGCCGAAGAGCTATTCTGCCAGGCGCCGGCTGGCGATATACGCGAGATAGGCGTGCATTGTTATAATCTGTATAACAGCACCAGCGATCAGCTGAGTTTGTTTGGCGACGAATTAGCGCGCGAGCAGCAAACCACTTGGGCGATTGACGAGATTAATCAGCGGTACGGCGCTCGGACTATTCACGCTGCTAGTACGCTTAATACCGAGGCAGTTCGCACCAAGATTCCGTTTGGTAGTACGCGCTATTTATAAAATGTATTACTGTATAAGCATCAGTTAACGCTAGCATCTTGATGGATTATAATAAAAAGTAATATGATGTACCTAGTGGCAGTTTCTGGCGGTGTGGATAGCGTGTGTTTATTGGATATGCTGAGCCGGTCAGAGCATCGGCTAATTGTAGCGCATGTCGAACATGGAATCCGCGGCGAGGCTTCGCGTGCTGATGCGCGGTTTGTGGCGGCGCTGGCGCAAAAGTATAATTTGCCGTTTGTATCGGTGTCGCTTGATCTCGGGTCAAATGCTAGCGAAGAATTAGCACGCCAGAAGCGGTATGACTTTTTGCTAACACAGGCGCAGAAGTTTGGCGCGGTGCTGGTTACGGCGCATCACGCTGAAGATGTCGCCGAAACGATTGCTATCAATATTGAGCGAGGTACGGGATGGCGCGGGTTAGCTGTGCTAGCGCGCACAGGAGTCAAACGTCCGCTGATTTCTTTTACCAAGACGCAATTGTACGATTATGCGCTGCAGCATCGCTTGGAATGGGTTGAAGATGCAACGAACGCAAGCGGTCTTTATCAACGCAATCGTGTCAGAAAAGCACTAAAAAGTGTTATTAATCGACGCATAGTTGTAAAATTACTGCAGTTGCGCGCTAGACAGCTAGCCTTACGGAAAGATATTGAACGCGAAACTGAGCGGATTGCGCTACATAATAGCGGTTCGCGGTATTTTCTGTCGCAAATTGATGATGACGTAGCGTTAGAGCTGTTAGCGAGCGATATTGCCAGGCAAACTGGCGGACTGCGACCGACTCGGCCGCGTACTCAACGGGCTTTGCTGGCTATCAAGACGGCGCGGCCGGGCGCCAAAATTGATGTCGGCGATGGCGTGCAATTAGAAATTACCTCTCGAACTTACTGCGCGAAGGTGGTATAATTACAGAGATATTCTGAATTTGATTATAAAACCACGAAAGGATATATATTTCAATGCCTAAACCTCGTAAACAAAAGGTGAGTAATAAAGTTCGGCTCGGTTTATTCTGGGCAATTATCGTTTTGATTGGACTGTCGCTATATGCGGCATTTATGCCGGCTAAGCCGCTCCAGGAAGTACCAATCGCTCAGGTGATTCGAGACGCCAACGAAGGCAAAGTAGCCAAGATCGAAGGCCAAGGCGGCGACCTTCAGGTGACCATGAAGGGCGAGAATAAGCCATCTAAGCGGACATACTTAGGCGGCGGGGTTTCGTCGCTACTGAAAGACAATATACTTAACGAAAAAGGCCGTGCAGTTGTTTCGGATAGCGCGCCAGTTGATAATTCTTTGATGCTGACTTTGATGACGGTGGTTTTGCCAGTGTTGCTGATCGGCGCGCTGTTTGTTTTTATGATGCGGCAAGCTCAGGGCCAGAATAGCCAGGCGATGAGTTTTGGTAAAAGTAAGGCTAGGTTATACGGCCTTGATAAAGAACGCGTAGTATTTGATGATGTCGCTGGCAATGATAATGCTAAACAGGATTTACAAGAGGTCGTTGACTTTCTGAAGCATCCGAAAAAATATCAAAGTCTCGGTGCTAAAATCCCGAAGGGTGTGCTGCTAGTCGGCGATCCAGGTACCGGCAAGACGATGCTAGCGCGAGCAGTAGCTGGCGAGGCGGATGTACCTTTTTTCTCGATTTCTGGTTCAGAATTTGTTGAGATGTTTGTTGGCGTTGGCGCCAGCCGTGTGCGCGATCTTTTCCAGAAGGCCAAGAAAAACGCGCCAGCGATTGTTTTTATTGATGAGATTGACGCCGTTGGGCGTAAACGCGGCAGCGGTATGGGCGGCGGCCATGACGAGCGCGAGCAGACACTGAATCAAATTTTGGTAGAGATGGACGGTTTTGAGGCTGACACCAATGTGATTGTAATAGCAGCGACCAACCGGGCTGACGTGCTTGATCCGGCTTTGCTCAGGCCAGGGCGTTTTGACCGGCACGTGACGATTAGTTTGCCGGAGCGCAAAGACCGCGAAGCTATTTTGAAAGTTCATTTCAAAAATAAGCCGACTGACGACACGGTCGATCTCGATAAACTAGCAGCCAAGACGGCTGGTTCCAGTGGTGCTGATTTGGCGAATATTGCTAATGAGGCAGCAATCATCGCAGCGCGGCGCAACTCCAAGAAAGTGTCGAATGACGACCTAACCGAAGCTTTTGAAAAAGTGGCTATCGGCCCGGAGCGTAAAGCTAAAGTAATGAACGACCACGAAAAGGAATTAACTGCTTATCACGAAGCTGGCCATGCTATTGTTGGTCATGTTTTGCCAGATAGCGATCCAGTACACAAAATCACTATCATTCCGCGCGGCGGTACGGGCGGCGTGACGTGGTTCTTGCCTCCAGAAGACAGAAGCTACACTAATGTTTACGAGTTCAAAGATATTCTAGCGCGAGCGCTGGGCGGTCGGATTGCCGAGAAGCTGATTTACGGTGATGATGGTATCACTACTGGCGCTGGCAGTGATTTGCGCCACGCCGCTAAAGTTGCCCGCAATATGATAGTTGAACAAGGCATGGGCTCGAAACTGCGCGACCAAGTCTTCCACGAGGACAATGGCGGCATGGTTTTTGACAAAATTACCCACGACCGGCCATATTCAGAAGCAACAGCGCAAGAGATTGACAACGAGGTCGAGGCGCTGATTAAGGAAGCATCAACTCGCGCCGAAACAATACTCAGCAAGAATCGGGCGGTGCTTGAAAAGCTCAAGGATGCTTTGCTCAAAAACGAAACTCTCGAAGAAGAAGACGCCGCTAAATACATGAAGGATGCGGTACTGCCGAAGGAAGTAAAACTACACGCATAAACTATGGCGGGGCGAGGAAGTCGAGTACGGTCGGTTGTTGCCAAAGCGAATAGCAAATTGTCAGTACAGTGGGCGGCAATTCTGCTGTCTGGATCGACAATGCTGTCAAGCTTGCTGGGGATTTACCGCGATCGTTTAATTAATGGCATGTACCTAGACACTTATAAAGTGGGTGCTGATGCCTATGTAGCGGCATTTACCGTGCCGGATTTTATGTATTTCCTGCTAGTGTCGGGCGCTTTGAGCGTATCATTTATTCCAGTGTTTAATCAGCGTTTGGCGAGCGGCAATAAGCGATCGGCGTGGGAGCTGAGTTCAAGCTTGCTGAATCTCTTTGCGGTATTGACGTTAATCACTAGCGTGCTGATTATCATCTTTGCCGACCCGCTGGTGCGCTATGTTGTTGGCCCGGGCTTTGGCGAACAAGGACATGCTTTGGCGGTGAGTATGATGCGTATAATTGCTGTCAATCCGTTTTTGTTTGCGATTGCGACGGTAGTATCGAGTATGCAGCAGGCAATCGGCCGGTTTACTTTTTTGGCGCTTGCACCAACCATCTATAATTTAGGCATCGTCGTCGGTGCTAAGTATTTTACTAACGGCATTAATATTTTTGGCTGGCAGATTTTTGAAGGCGGCATTATGGGTGTGGCGCTTGGCGTGGTGCTAGGGGCAATTCTGCAGCTAGTGGTTAGTTCAATTGGTCTGGTTGGCGTAAACTTTGATTATCGCCCGGTGATTTCTTGGCGCAACAAAGGTTTTCGTCAAGTCTTGAAACTTCTACCGCCGCGCTCAATTGATCAAGGAATTGATTATTTTAATGGAATTGTTGAAATTAATTTAGCGTCACGAATGGGCGACGGAATTATGCGTGTTTACCAGCAGGCGTCGAGCTTGAGTTTGATGCCGGTAAATCTAGTCGGCGTAGCTATTAGCAATGCGGCTTTTCCGCGGATGACTGAACGGCTAGCGGAAGGGCGAGTTGATCTCTTCAAGAAAGAGCTGCGCTCGGTTTTCCGCTGGATTGTCTGGTTGGCCTTGCCGATTGCTGTGATTACTTTCTTTGCGCGTGGTTATGTGGTGGCGTTTATCAAGAACGGCGGGCAGCCGGCGATTGCTAGCGTTCTCGGTGCGTTAGTGATATCGATATTCTTCCGAACGCTTTATCACATCATGGCGCGAACGTTCTACGCGCAGCAAGACACGCGAACACCTCTGTATATTTCGATAGCGACGATATCGTTGAATATTGTATTGGCAATAATTTTCACGCAGCTGTTCGGCTGGGGAGTGTTTGGTTTGGCTTGGGCGCAATCGATTGTTTCGGTGGTAGAGATTGCGATTTTGCTAACTATACTGCACGTACGTACGCCAGGTATTTTTAATCGCAAGACACTACGCAGTATTATTACTATGATGGTTGCCAGTGCAATTATGGGCGTGGTGACTTATTTTGTAGTACAGATGTTACAGCTGCAGTCGCGCGATATGAATTTTATGGCGGTTTTCCCGAAGTTTACTGTCATTGTGGTAGTGAGTTTTGCGGTATATATAGCTTTAAGCAAAGTATTTAAGCTTGAAGAGGCGGATCCGATTGTTGCGAAACTACAACAGCTGCTATTCGGCAGAGTGAGGCGTTAGAGTGGAGCGTATCCGCAATTTTTGCATCATCGCTCACGTTGATCACGGCAAATCGACGCTGGCGGATAGGATGATGGAGATGACGGGGACGGTGGAGAAGCGCGAGATGAAGTCACAGCTGCTGGACAGTATGGATTTGGAGCGTGAAAAAGGGATTACTATTAAGTTGGCGCCGGTGCGAATGAAGTACGAGCCGACTGCTGCTGGTCTTTTCTCTGAAGGCTTTGCCTTTCCGGCAAAGCGAGGCCAAGAGCGTAAGCTAGATCAGTTGGCGGCCGAGCGGCCTGAAGAGAAAAGCGCCAGCGAGGTCGGCACTAACAGGCCGTTGCGGTCGGTTACTTACGATCTCAACCTTATCGATACGCCCGGCCATGTTGATTTTAGCTATGAGGTGTCGCGTAGTTTACAGGCCTGCGAGGGCGCGGTATTGGTGGTTGACGCCAGCCAAGGCATTCAGGCGCAGACACTGGCGAATGTGTACCTGGCGATGGAGCAGGATCTGACGATTATCCCGGTACTCAACAAGGTTGATTTACCAGCCGCTGATGTGCCGCGGGTGTCCAAGCAAGTGATCAATCTGCTGGGCTGTGATGAAAGCGACATTATTCATATTTCTGCCAAAACAGGACAGAATGTTGACCAAGTTTTGGAGGCGATTGTTGAGCGAATTCCAGCACCAATTGGACAGCCGCACGACCCGACGCGGGCACTGATTTTTGATAGTTATTATGATGATTACCGCGGGGTGATTTTGTACGTGCGAGTGGTTGACGGCCAGATCAAAAAAGGTGAAGCGATTCACATGATGGCAACTGGCGCTAATGGTTTGGCGTTAGAAGTCGGTCATCTCAGTCCTGGCATGATCCCCGACCCGTCGCTGGACACCGGTGAAATTGGCTACATCGTCACCAACCTAAAAACCACGCGCGAGGCGCGGGTGGGCGATACGGTGACGCTGAAGAAGTACTTCACGAAAGAGACCAAATAGGAGGCTAGAAGTGAGCAAAGGCATCATCTACGTCATGACCACCGCAGTGTCAGGCCTCATCAAAATCGGTAAGACACAAACCAAGCAGTACTCAGAGCGGATGCGCTTTCTCGAGGCGAACGGCTACTACAATGTGGTTGGTTTGAAGCGGTTGTTTGCGATCGAGGTGGCTGACTATTCCGAAAAGGAAACATTACTGCACGAAATATTCGCCAAGCATCGAGTCGGTAGTAGCGAGCTTTTTGCGCTTGATTATGATTTGGTGCGACAACTGCTGCTGTCGTTTGAGGGCGAGGTGATCTTTCCGGAGCAGAAAAATAAAGAAGCGGAATTTGATAAAATCACCAAAGCCAAGAACAGTAATCAAAAGTTTAGTTTTTATCGAAAAGGCCTCAAAAACGGCGATAAAATTGTCTTTAGCAAAGACCAGACGATTGTCGCTAAAGTTGTTGGTGAACGCGAAGTTGAATATGGCGGGCAGAGGTGGTTTTTGTCGCCGCTGGTGCGAAAAATATTTGAGGACAGGAATCAAGTTAATGATAGCGGCGCGTACCAGGGTGCAGCCTACTTTTGTTTTGATGGCAAGAAATTGAAGGACTTGCCGGATGTAGAACTGTAGGAACGTGTGCTATTATTAAAATGTACAAATGAAAACAAAAATACTCAAATTAATCTTAGCTTTAGTGTGTTTCAGTGTAAGCGCTTACACTTCGTATGATTATTTGCTGCATGAAGTGCCAGTCTATCTGAAAAGTAAAAATTTGGTTGAAGCAAGGACTCAGAAAACCCGTTTTCTAATACCAAAGCAGTGGCAAAGGATTGATGTAAAAAACGGTAAAACTGAAGGTTACGGCGATAAACTGGGCAAGGATAATAAGTCAATTAGCGGTGTTGGCGTGACTCAGGATTCGGAGCGGTTGGTGTTACCAGCTGCGCCTGATGAAGCTTATGAATTAGTGCGCAAAATGGCTTATGATAGCAAAGAGTTGCGCGAAGACGCGAAAAGATTCTTTACTATTAAGGGATTGGAAAATTGTCAAGCGACTGTCGATGTCAAGGACGATACTTTGGAACAAAATGGTTTAGTTGGTATTGTCAGAATTACATCAAGTTGCGGTTCTCGACCTGAAAATACTAAAATGGTAACACGCTTAGCTGTTGGCCGCGAAGACGGATGTCTTCGCTACATATCGGTATTCTCTTACAATGAATATTGGAAGCAAAATAGCAAAGTGTTTGAAGAAATATTAAATAGCGTATCGTATATAGATACGCAAAGCGCATGAAACGGAAATTGGATACAGAATGAATAACTTCAAAAATTTTACAGAGAAAATTAGATGCCGCGTAATTCCGATAACACGCGACCGCCGCGTGTGGCTGGATGAAAAAATTGTCGACGATGATTTGTATTGTGTTTTTATGAATGATCGATCGTACGAACTTGGCGAGGAATATGATGACTTTTTGTATGTCACTGCTGACAACTTTGCCGAACTGGCAGATGTTATCCTCCGCGAGTTGTATGCGCGCGGATTTTCGTCGTCAGATTACAAATTAATCAATGAAAATCGCGTTCATCTGGACTATAGTTTTATAAGCGATGACACGCTTTGGACTGCCTGGCGCAATGTCGATGCGATAGTTACGGGCGATATTACCGACGAGAAGGACTATCGTCGCGACAAAACTAAACGCGGTCGGTGGATGAGCTACTCTGAATTGGTTCAGACTATTGGCAAGAATCAAGCCCATAAGATTTTTGAGCAGTTATAAATTAGTTTGTAATTCTCTGCTGAATCAGTATGGATACTATAAATCGATTTACTGTAAAATCCCCACTACCTTTGCAATAGTTTTAAAGGTTATCTTGTTTTTCTGCAGAGGTGGTGGCTATTATAGATCCCTTGCAATGTCCAATGCCTAATGCTACAATATAAATCATAATCATTAAATAGAAATAAACAGTCGCAAAATACGAGGAATTATGACAACAGGCAACTCTGAACACGTAGCCAAAGGCTCTCTGGATCCTGAAGACCCGACAAAGTATTCTACAGATAACCCTACAGAGAACTCAGTAAATCATGAAGAGACTCCTCTTTCTCGTGTCGGTAGTTCTCTTGCTGATCAAGCTATACGAGATAGTGAAAGAGGCGTCCAGCAGACACCAGAAGATAAAGAAGACACGCATACTGTCGCTGAATTGCTTGAGATTCTGGAAAGAGGAGGAGACTCTAGCTATCAGTTGACGAGCCATGCCGCCCACCAACTCATCGACGCTGGTAATGGTGGGTATGTAGCCGGATATCTCAATAACTTCACCGGCCTCAACCACAGCGAAATTGCCCAAAAACTCATTGACGCTGGTAATGGTCGGGAGGTAGCCGAATATCTCGATAACTTCACCGGCCTCAACCACAGCGAAATCGCCCAAAAACTCATTGACGCTGGTAATGGTGGGGCGGTAGTCAGAAATCTCGATAACTTCACCGGCCTCAACCACAGCGAAATCGCCCAAAAACTCATTGACGCTGG
>CAJPON010000002.1 GCA_905372275.1 Candidatus Saccharimonadota bacterium | reverse complement strand
AGACTTAGATATTATGCCTATTAAGTCTCGTGAAAGGATTCCAAGATTCAATCCTCGGACTGATATCCCCACCATCCCCAACGCTATGAGTATTGCTGGCGCGGTTCTAGCCTGGCGCGGCGCCAAACGCATCGATACCACTGCTGGTATCGCACAGGTTGCCGCTGGCCGGTTCATTGACGTTCTAGACGGCATCGTCGCCCGCAAAACAGGGCAAACAAGCGATTTCGGCGCGTTGCTGGATGCTGGGCTAGACAAAGCTGTCACTGCCATCATCCTTTATGAGATAAAAAGCAAAAACCTCGCACCAACGGAAATAATCGCTGCCATCACAGCTTTTAATGGAATCAACGCCGTTGCTAGCGCCAAAACGATAGTTGAAGCTGGCGATGAAACCGTACGCCCGGAAATCTCTGGCAAATTGGCGCTAGCGTTCGAAACCAGCTCATTGCTAGCCCACCTATTCGGTAGCCGTCTCGAAACCACCGGCCAGAGCCAGCTCGCCAGAGTTGCTCGCGGTATCGGCAATTTAGCGTTCGCTGTATCGCTGCCGTTCGCAGTTAAATCAACGCTTTCGTACATTGAACGCGCCCGGCAAGCAAAACTGGCGATTTGCGGCCTGAAGAGGATTTTTGGCTATTTTGTTGCAAAAAATAGTAAATTATTGCGAAACTATTGACACCACCGTCCATATGTGATACATATATATCAGCTTTTTGCTCAAAGTTTCGTAAAAAGGGCAAGAAGCAGCCCTTTTGCTTTGAGTGAAAGTGATTTCTGGGAGGAAATCATGAAATTTCTCGCTCGGCTCTTTGCCGAGATCATCATGATGATCTTCGTGATCATTATGGCCGCTAGGGTGCTCAACACCGAGCACCCCGGCGTCGCCGGGATGATCCTCGTCAGCATGTTCGTGGTCGCCCTGGCCTTCAGGGTGGCCACGCAGAGCGAACGTATCAAGGACGACGCCCGCGAACGGCGCCGCCTTGAGAAGGCGTTCGTGACGGCCGTTGAGGACGCCGGCTGGCCACACCTGGTCACGGTACACCACGACCGGAAGGTCGTGTCGTACTACATTCGGGTCCCTTATCAGGGTCCTAACGACGATTTCTACTTCGAGTTTCCACTCGAGGAAGAACGGCTTGCCGAGCAGGTCCAGCTCGTTGACATCCTCCCTAAGGAGGATGTCGATGAGTTCTACGCCAAGACCGAGAACGAGGAGGTGAACGACGACGCCACCAACACCGCCGAGGAGTGACCCTCCTCGGCAGAAAAGGGCTTAAAAAGCCCGCTAGAAAATAGCCCGTCAGAGCTCTAAGGCTCGGCGCGAGGCCCATCTGGCGGGCTATTTTCTTTGGCTTATTATTCTCAGCAACCAGCACTAATTTGGCATTTTTAGCAAATCGGTTTACTATTATATAAGTATGAAGAATCTGGTTATCGTCGAGTCGCCAGCCAAAGCCAAAACTATCGAGAAATATCTCGGCAATGATTTTCATGTTTTGTCAAGCGTGGGGCATATTCGCGCTATCGCCAAAAAAACCAAAGACGGCACGCCGCCAATTGATATCCAGCACGGCTTCAAAACGACTTACGAAATTGACCCGGAAAAGAAAAAAGTAATCGCTGAATTAAAGAAAGCCGTCAAATCAGTCGGCACGGCCAACGTCTGGCTAGCCACCGATGAAGACCGCGAGGGCGAGGCCATTGCTTGGCATCTGTGCGAAGTCCTAAAGCTTGACCCCAAAACCACCAAGCGCATTACTTTTCATGAAATTACCAAATCGGCTATCGAGGAGGCAATCAAGCATCCGCGCACCGTTGATATGAAGCTAGTCGAAGCTCAGCAAGCGCGGCAGATTCTCGACCGAATTGTCGGCTTCGAACTCAGCCCGGTCGTCTGGCAAAAAGTCCCCGGCGGCAAGTCCGCTGGCCGCGTCCAGAGTCCAGCTGTACGACTGCTAGTCGAGCGCGAGCACGAAATTGACGCTTTCTCTGGTAGTTCGCAGTTCAAAGTTACCGCCATTTTCGCCGCTGGCAAACAAGAACTAAAAGCCGAGCTAAAGCAGCGTTTCGACAGCGAGGATGCAGCCCGAGCTTTTCTCGAATCACTGGCTAGCGCCACTTTCACCGTTACCGATATCAGCACCAGCCCGTCAAGCCGCAACCCAGCCGCGCCGTTCACGACCAGCACTCTGCAACAAGAGGCCAACAGCAAGCTAGGCATGGGCTCGCGCGCTACCATGGCCAGCGCCCAAAAACTATATCAAGAGGGCCGCATTACTTACATGCGTACTGATAGTGTCAACTTGTCAAGCCAGGCCATCGCTGCTAGCGCCGATTACATCAAACGCTTATACGGCATTGAATACTCGCATGTCCGCAAGTTCAAAACTAAATCTGCTGGCGCACAAGAAGCCCACGAAGCAATTCGCCCGACCGATATTACCCGCGAATCAGTCAGCGGCAGCGACTATGACCAGCGCCTCTACGACCTCATCCGCCGCCGCACGCTAGCCAGCCAAATGGCGCCAGCCAAGCTAGAGAACACGACAATTACAATTAGTATTAACGACAGGGAAGAGCAAAATAACTCAAGCAAAACCAACGATAAGCTCATCTTTGAAGCCAAAGGTCAAGTCGTCCTCTTCGACGGTTTCCTACGCGTCTATGGCAGCGGTAAAGATGACACAATTTTGCCAACCGTCAAATCTGGCGACCAGCTGCAGCGCCACAGCGTCGAGGCTCGCCAAGTTTTCGCCCGGCCGCCAGCCCGCTACACCGAAGGTACACTAGTCAAAAAGCTTGAAGAGCTCGGCATCGGCCGCCCAAGTACTTACGCCACCATCATGAACACCATCCAAACCCGCGGTTACGCCGAAAAAGGCGATTCCGAAGGCACGCCGCGCGACGTTGTCTTATTGCAACTTATCGACAATAAGGTCGAGCGCGAGATTGTCCAAGAAAAGACTGGCTCCAACAAAGGCAAGCTCGTGCCGACGCCAGCCGGCGAGCTGATTAGCGGCTTTTTGACCGACCATTTCGACCGCGTCGTCGATTATGGTTTCACCGCCGACGTCGAGAAAGACTTCGACGATATTGCCGGTGACCGCTTGGCGCGCAACACTATGCTCGAGAAATTCTACGCGCCATTCCACACGCTGATTGAGCAATCTGGCAATATTGACCGCCGAACTGTCGGCGCCAACAGAGAAGTCGGCATTGATCCGAAATCTGGCAAACCAATTATTGCTCGCTTCGGCCGCTTCGGACCAATGCTGCAGCTAGGATCAAGCGACGACAAAGCCGACAAACCGCAATTCGCACCGCTACCTAAAGGCACCAAGATTGAAACCGTCACTCTAGAGCAAGCTTTGCACGCATTTGAGTTGCCGCGCCTAGTTGGCCAGACCGAGGACGGGCAAGATATCAAGTCTAACGTCGGCCGCTTCGGGCCATATATTCAAATCGGTAAACTCTACGTCAGCCTGAAAGATATCGACCCGCGCGAAGTCACCCAAGGGCAAGCGCGCGAACTATACGCCGCCAAGCTCAAAGCCGAAGCTGAGAAAAATATCGCTGACTTTGGCGACGGCATCAAGGTACTCAACGGCCGCTTCGGTCCATACGTTACCGACGGCAGCAAAAACGCCAAGATTCCCAAAGACACCGATCCCAAAGATATCACTCGCGACCAAGCAGTAGAATTGCTCGCTAACGCCCCGCAAAAAAGGTCGGCGCGGCGCCAAATACGACGAAAGAAGTAAACATGGCAATCAAACTCCAACAAGTCCGACGTGTCCGCCGCTGGATGATGATTTTGCTGCTCGTAGTAGTAGTTATCGTTGTCTTCTCGCTAAATGTTCATAGGTCGTACCGCACCGACGATCATCCACGCCTGGGCAATGTCGCTAACGTCGACTCTGATATTCCGTATTGCGCCGGCCAAGACAAGCAGAAGTTTGATTTGTACACGCCGATCAACAGCCTACTCAATACTCATACGACACCGTACCCGCTAGTTATTTATATCCACGGCGGTGGCTGGCATAAGGGTGATAAGCGCAATTCGCTGCTTGACTATTACGGCTCTAGTTTGACAGCGGCTGGTTTTGCGGTCGCCTCGGTCAACTACCGCCTAGCGCCCAAATATCATTATCCGACACAAAATAACGACGTTGCCTGCGCTATTGATACCATCGCCAAACTCGCCAGCTCTTATGACATCGACACCAACAATGTAATTCTTTTTGGCGACAGCGCTGGCGGGCTCTTGGCTATCGACTACGTCTTAACTCGCCAAGACAGCCCGATTACCGTCCGCGGCGTGATCAGCTTTTATGGCACCACCGACCTGGTCAACCAATTACAGCGCACCAAGCGCAACCCAAATGCTTACAAATTCCTCGGCACCCGCAATGTCGATACTGCCCGCGTCGCCAGCCCGCTATACCAACCGATTACCAAAACGCCGCCGCCGTTTTTGTTTTTCCACGGCACCAAAGACAGTATTGTGTCGATTG
This sequence comes from Candidatus Saccharimonadota bacterium, assembly GCA_905372275.1. Taxonomy (GTDB): domain Bacteria; phylum Patescibacteriota; class Saccharimonadia; order Saccharimonadales; family Saccharimonadaceae; genus Saccharimonas. The sequence goes on along the minus strand of CAJPON010000002.1, from coordinate 109,150 downwards.
ATCAGGCTTACAAGTTCTACCAGCGTATCTTGGCCTACCAGCCGAGCAGCCGCTTTATTCGCGTTGCCAATGCCGGCCACGGCTTCGACGACAGTGGACGCAGTACCAAACCGACCAGCGACGAAATTCGCCGCACACTTACACTGTTCGCCCTCAAGCATATCAACAACGACCAGTCAGAAACTCAGGCGCAAACCACGCCAGAAAAAGTCCAGATATTATTAGACAATGATTAAGCTGTTTAATCAGCTAATTATTCACTAGTGTTTTGAATAAGCTTTGCTCAATAAACAATTATATTTTGTGATAAACCGTTAAATTAACCAGCATCGGTACAGCTTTAACACCTTAAACTTTGACAAAAATAGGTATTATTGTTAGCCTAGACATTATTCTTTATTAAAAAAAGTAGCAAAAAAGTATTTACCATAAGCGTCTATATTGTGATACAATATAATTAGTTAGTATTTGATTTGACAATCTAACTACTATGTATTATAATCAGATACGAAATTACGATATCAAACTAAAATCACTCTCGAGGGGCGGGGAGTGGAGATAAAAGGATAAGGATCGCATGACCGAAACTACCGGTACACCTGCTGTGGAGACTATCAAGACAGCAATTGAGGATATTCTTAAGACTATAGACCAAGAACGCGAACGCGAAATCATCACGCGCCGTTTCGGCCTATACGAACGCCGGGAAACGCTTGAGCAAATCGGCGAGCTGCTCGGCATCACTCGCGAACGTGTCCGCCAACTTGAAAAAGCCATCTTAGCCCGCCTCAAAACCGCTGCTGCCGACGGCAAAATCCCCGCCATTAGCGACGCCGAGCGCCTAATTATTCGCGATCTTTCCGAAAACGGCCGCGTCGGCCGCGTCCAAGACGTCGCCAACCGCCTCTCGAAAGACAAAGCTTCCAACAATACCCGAGCTCACGTTGCCTTTATCGGCGAGCTGTCGCCGCGCTTCGTTATAATCAACGAAACCGACAATTACCACCAGGGCATCAGTATCGCCGAAAACGGTAATGAGAAGAAAATCCGCGGCGACATCGATAGCATTGTAAAAACCATCAAAAACCACGGCCAGCCAATCGACATCGAGAGCTTGCACGGCATGTTGACTTTCGAAAGTCCGTCCCAGATCCGCGGCCTAGCCAGCTTATCCAAAAAACTAGCCAATCTCAAAGACGTTTGGGGCCTAGCCAAGTGGCCAACTGTCAATCCTAAAAACATCCGCGACAAAATCTACGTTATTTTGGCAGGCAATGGCAAGCCGATGCACTTCTCCGACATTTCTAAAGCCATCAAGGAAAGCGACTTCAAGCGCAGAAACGTTACCACTCAAGCTATCCACAACGAACTTATCAAAGACAAACGCTTCGTCCTAATCGGCCGCGGCATTTACGCCCTCGACAGCTGGGGCTATAGCAAAGGCACCGTTTCAGATATTATTGCCGACATTTTGCGCAAAGCAGGCGAGCCGCTCCACCGCGACGAAATTGTCAGGCGCGTACTCAAGAGCCGCCAAGTCAAAGAAACAACTATTCTGCTCAATCTGCAAAGCAAATCGATGTTCAAGCGCGTCGCCAAAGCGACTTACACCATCGCTGAACCACAGCAATAATCTATCTGCGGATTCCGCTTAATCTTGCAAAAATAACAGAGGTATGATATAATGAAAGTATAGCTATGTCATTTATCACTTCTGTTATTGCTCTATTGTTGCAATGGTATGTCTGGGGGCCGTTGGTTATTGTGCTGTTATATCTAACTTGGCGCAATTATCGCAGTATTGATGTAATAAAGAACGTTGAGAGCGTCCTACTAACCCTAGAGATTCCAAAGACTAACGATAAGTCTGAGCTAGCCGCCGAGCAAATGTTCGCTAGCCTCCATGGTATTTTGCGCGATGCCCGCGAACTGAAAGCTAACAATGGCTATCAGGAGCACCTAAGCTTCGAGATTGCCTCGGTGGGCGGGCGGATTCAATTCTACGTTTGGACGCCGAAATCGCTGCAAAGCTTCGTCGAAGGGCAGATTTACGCCCAATACCCGCAAGTACAAATCCATAAGGCCGAAGAAGATTATGTCGCTCACGAACGCCACCACAGCGTAGTCTATACCTCAGAAGTTACCTTAACCGACAAGGAATTTTTACCGATCAAAACCTTTCAGAGTTTTGAAGTTGACCCGCTAGCTGGCATCACCGGCACGCTCGCCAAGCTCGAAGATACCGACGAAGAAATTTGGATACAAATGCTAGTGCGCCCGGTCGCCGACAGCTGGCACAAAGAAGCCGACGCCTGGATTCAATCGGTCAAAGCAGGCGGCTTCAATCTCTTCGGTACTGATGGCATAGGCAAGTGGATTGCCGGCCTATTTTCTGCCCTATGGCAACCACCCGAGCAAGCAGGCGCTAGCGGCGGTCCAGAACTGTCAGAGCGCGACAAAACCCGCATATCTGAAGCTGAAAAAAAGGCGACCAAACTCGGCTATCAAGTCAAAGTCCGCGTTGCTTACCTGGGCGAGCGCACTAGCGACGCCAAATTACGTATGCAAGGCATCATCGGCACCTTCAAGCAGTTTAATTCAACTAACCTCAACGGTTTCAAGATGTCGAACGACAGCTTCGCCAAAGAGGCGCTCGCCAAATACAAGACCCGCCTCTTTGCTGACCGCGGTTATCTGATGAATATCGAAGAAGTCGCTAGTGTCTATCACTTGCCGCATACCAATGTCGAAACGCCAAATATCGTTTGGGCTAGCACCAAAACCGCCGAACCGCCGCCGAAGTTGCCAGTCCTAACTGGCGATCCAGCGCATGATGAGAATATCTCGGCCTTTGGCATGACTAATTTTCGCGGTATCAACCACCAATTCGGCATGCTGCGCTACGACCGCTCGCGCCACGTCTACATCATCGGCCAGACGGGAGCAGGGAAGAGCGGCTTACTCGAGTTATTCGCCCTCAGTGATATTTTCCACGGGCAAGGCTACGCCATCATTGATCCGCACGGCGACTTTGCCATCAATAACATGCGCTTCATCCCAGGCTCGCGCCTGCAGGATGTTGTTTACTTTAACCCGGCCGACACGCAGTATCCGCTCGGTTTCAACCCGCTAGAGGTCACTAATCCGTCGCAAAAAACTAATATCTCATCAGAAGTTATCGGCGTGCTGAAACGCATGTTCGGCGACTCTTGGGGTCCACGCCTCGAGTATATCTTGCGCTATACCATTTTAGCGCTACTAGACCGGCCCGAGACTACCATGCTCGATATTACTCGCATGCTCACTGACAAAAAGTTCCGCAAAGATACTCTCAGCTACTGTAAAGACACTGTGGTGCTGCAATTTTGGAATGTCGAGTTTGCTAGCTGGACCGACAAGTTCCAGGCTGAAGCCATCGCGCCAGTCCTCAACAAAGTCGGCGCCTTCACCGCTAATCCAGTTATCCGCAACATTATCGGCCAACCGAAATCGACTTTTAACATTCGCCAAATCATGGACGAAGGTAAAATCCTGGTCGTCAATCTTTCCAAAGGTTTAATCGGCGAAGATAATGCTGGCATTCTTGGCTCGTTTTTGGTTACCAAAATCCAGCTCGCCGCCATGAGCCGCTCTGACATCCCTGATATCAAGGATCGCCGACCTTTTTATCTATACGTTGACGAGTTTCAAAACTTTGCCACTGACTCATTCGCTACGATTCTATCCGAGGCACGCAAATACGGTCTCAACCTGACCGTTGCCAACCAGTACATTAGCCAGATGGAAGAAACCGTCCGCGATGCTGTTTTCGGCAACGTCGGTACCGTAATTAGCTTCCGTGTTTCTGCTGATGATAGTCCGATTCTCGCCAAGCAATTTGAACCACAGTTCGAGCCAAATGACTTACTACAGATGCACAATCGTAACTTTATCATCAACATGGTCATCAACGGCGAGAAGGCTCCAGCTTTTAGTGCTAAGACGCTTAATCTGCCAGCCGCGCAAGACGACAACACCGGCCGGATTATCCAATGGACGCGCGATAATTATAGCCGCAACCGCAGCGATATTGAAGCCGATATCGCCAACCGAATCCTACCGCCAGAAAACCTAGTCGTCAAAAAACCTGGTCCTGCCTATACGCCGCCAAAAACACCCGAACAGCGAGCCGCCGATCGCGCCGCGCGCCAAGCTGCTAAGCAGCCGCAAGACCAGACCCAACCAATTGCCAAACAGCCTTCGGTCAAACTTGACAAAGGAGCTGTTGGTTTGCTACAAATAGACCACGGTCAAAACAATAAAGACACCGCGAAGGCCGCAAAGGATAATGACACCGCGAAAACAAATGCAGCAGCTAAACCTGCCGCCAATGAAGAAACAGAGAAAGTAGACACAGCTACTAGCGACAAGCCAAAGCGCAAACGCACTCGCAGCCGCCGGCGCAAAACTCCAGCGACAGCTACTTCCAATTCGTAATTAACCCATTATGCCTCTACCGTTAAAAATAGCTACTACACCGCATGCTCATGACGCTCAAATTGGCGAGATTATTGATCTATTATGCAAGCCCAGCATCTGCGGCCCAATTTCAGACATACTAGGCCGAGATGCTTTCATGGAAGCAGCTACCGACCTAACGCAGCGTTTATACTTGGGTGAGTGTGCCGCTGCACTGGCCAGATACATCGATGAAAGCAGCAATACCATCAAACCAGTTGGCACAATTATCTATAGCCAGGACTCAAACGATCCTAAAATAGCAAATTTGGAACTAATCGTCGTACGAGAAAAATACCGACTCCGGCAAGTAGGTGCTCGGCTGATGAAAATAGTCGAGAAAGAAGCGAAATTACGCGGCGCGGTTCAATTACAAGCACAAGCGCCCCAGAAAATGCCAGACCTACAGAGCTTCTTAGCAAAAAATGGTTTCTATTACAGTCGCATGGAAGAGAGTGAGGGCGGGGTTTTGTTTTTGCGATATAAAAAAGTATTGCAGAAGAATAAAAAGTGTCGTATCATAAGGTTACAGTCCCTTAAGTAAGGATTGTACCAATATCTAAATTGTTCTAGGTTTCTATAATAATCTGGCGGTAAAAATCCGCTGTAAAGTATATGAAATACTGGAGCAAAGCACTAATCCGCTCACTTGTTGGGCGGATTATCTTTTTATTTACATAAATACACTTACACTTACACTTACGCTTTCAATTATAAACTTTTGATTATATAATTATCTCAAACATAGCATAACAAAGGACTTCTTTATGGCACAGAAATCTTCATATTCACCGAAAAGATACTCACTAGGACTGGACATCGGCACCTCCTCGGTCGGCTGGGCAGTATTAGACCTAGACAAGGAGCGTATCCATGATTTGGGAGTGAGGATTTTTGAGCGGCCAGAAGTTCCGAAAACTGGCAAGAGTCTTGCTGAACCACGCAGGATTGCTAGATCCGCTAGACATCGGCTAAGAAGGCGTCGACAAAGGCTTAATTATCTCAAGCGGTTCTTTATTGATAACAATCTGATATCAGAGGGTCGCATAAGCGATATACTTAGTCCAACTCACCCTAAGAAATGGCGGCCAATCTATGACCCCTACACTCTACGCATCAAGGGTTTAAATGAAAAACTCTCACCAGAAGAATTATTCGTGGCTCTTTATCATATAGCGAAAAGACGTGGATACAAAAGTAACCGTATATCTATAGAAGAGCAGGATGTCGAAGGGTCTCAAGTGTTATCTGCTATTTCTGAGAACAAACTACTTTTGGAAAAGTATAAGACAAAATCGGTAGCCAAAGTACTTACGCTTGATGAAAAATTTAAGAACAATAAACGTAATAAAACAAGCACGTATAAAAATTCATTTGTTCGTAAGAATTTTGAAGATGAAGTTATGCTACTTCTTGAGTCTCAGAAAAAATTTGGCCTTAAACTGCCATATGAAAAGATACAAACCTTGCTGTATGGTAATGTAAAAAATGGCAACTACAATGGTATATTTTCACAGCGACCATTCATGACAAGAGAACTGATTGAAAAGATGCGTGGTAATTGTGAATTCGAGCCAGAAAAGCCTCGCGCACCAAAGGCTAGCTATAGTTTTGAGCTATTTCGCCTCGCTCAAAATCTATCTCATCTTCGCATTGTAGTCGATCAAGAGACTCGACAGCTATCTGAAGACGAGATCGCAAAGATAATCGAAAAAGCAAAGAACGTTAAAGTACTAAAATATGAGCATATTCGCGACATACTTGGATATAAGGGCGACCAAAGCTTTAGTTTTGCTCAAGGTATGATACGTGGCAAAATTAAAAATGACGACAAAAAGAACGGTGAAGGCAATAAATTTGACTCAATGATATTTTACCATACTGTCAAAAAAGCTTTCGAACAACATCCAAAAGATTGGAGTATACTAGCTGCCAACAATTTTGAACTATTAGATAGAACAGGATTAATACTTACGGTAAATAAAGACGACTCGAGTCTACGCAGAGAGCTATCCAAATTAAATATAAGCACCAATGCCATCGAGTCTTTATTACCAATCAATGTTAGTAGTTTCGTACATTTATCGTTTGAATCCTTGCATAAAATAACTCCGTGGCTATTAAAAGGACTAAATTACAATGAGTCGGTTGAACGAGCCGGCTATAGTTTTTCTCAAAATCTTTCTGGCAACAAGAAGGAATTACCGCCATTGTCAGAGAAACAAGCAGCACAAATCACTAACCCTGTTGTCAAGCGTGCAGTATCTCAAACTATTAAGGTAGTTAACGCAATTATCAGGAAGTACGGTATACCATACAGTGTAAAGATAGAAGCAGCAAACGAACTGGCAAAAAACGCCCAAGAACGCGATAAGATAAAAAAGATTCAAGACGAAAACGCTGCATATAACGAAAAAATTAAACAGAAGCTTATTAATGAATTTAATATACCAACGCCAACCGGACTACAAATTACTAAGTTTAAATTGCGCGAACAACAAAATGGCGTTAGTATTTATTCAGGCAAAGAAATAAGGCTCGAAAATCTTTTCGCCGACGAACATTATGGCGAGATAGATCACATCATACCATTTTCACGCTGTGGCAACGATGGATTAAACAATAAAGTTTTGGTTTTTGCAGACGAAAATCAAGAGAAAGGAAATCTGACACCATATGAGACATGGGGTGGAGATAATCAAAAGTGGATACAATTTGAAGCACGAGTAAGGGCAACTGCTGGACTACCAGCCGCTAAAAGAGATCGCCTTCTGTCAAAAAGTAAGCCAGTTGAAGATTGGAATGTCCGCGCGCTCAACGACACTCGATATATTTCACGTTTTTTACGTCAATACATTCGTGATAATTTAGATTTTCCTAAAATCGAAGGCAAGACTGGCACGCAGAGGGTCTTCTCACCAAGTGGACCAATCACTTCATATTTAAGAAGGGTGTGGCGTGTTGGCAATAAAAATCGCGATGATAATAATTTGCATCATGCGACTGACGCCTGCATTATTGCCGCGACAGACCCAGGCATTATTCAAAAAGTATCCAGTCTTAATAAATACTATGAACTATTCAAATATAGTGATAAGAACGAAGTTATCGACAAGCTAACTGGAGAAGTTCTTAACCGTAATCAATTTGAACAACACATAGCAGATCTTGAACCCTGGGATGATTTTGGTAAGGAGGTGCGAAAACGCAGTGAACTATACAATACACCAAGCGAGCTCCACAATGAACTAACTGGCCTAAAAAACTACGACGAAGAGTTTCGTTTGAGTACACTGCCTATATTTGTTTCACGCATGCCTAAACGCTCTGGAAAAGGCTCAACAAATAGCGAAACTTTCCGATCGCCTAAAATCATAGAAGGCTACCTTGACGAAAAAGGGAGGCCCGCTATTGCACGCAAACAACGCGTACCGCTTCGTTCTGTAGATCTTAAAAAATTATACGATTCGCCAATTCGTGAAACGGATCCTAAACTGTACAAAATTTTGGAACAGCGACTCAAGGATTTTAATGACAATCCAGTAAAAGCATTTGCCGAGAATATTTACAAACCAACAAAAGACAGTAAATGTGGCAATATTGTACGCAGCATAAAAATATATAACACACGAGATTCAAAGAGTGGATTCTTGGTTAACGAGCAAAGAGCCTTTGTAAATAATGGTAAGACTATTCGCCTTGATGTTTATAAACGCAAAAACTATAAAGGCATATATGAATATTATTTTACTCCAGTCTATACTCATTTGATAAACACTCAAAAGATTGAAGTTTTGCCGACGCCGACTGGTCGGAGTAAGAAAGAAAAGGCAGATTTTGACACTATCCGAACAGATGATGGTGAAATATATGCAACACTGAAGAATGGTTTTATAAAGCAATTCTCTATATATCCAAATGACTACGTACGAATATATTTTGGCAACGAAATCGTTGAAGGATATTATGTAAAATACAATACCAACGACGGAAGTTTAAAACTAATAAAGCACAGCGAAACAAGTAAAAATGACAATGATTTAATCAGCAAATCAGCCAAAACAGCCACCCTCATCAAGCGTTACGACATCTCCGTCCTCGGTGACAACTACAGGTGGTTATAAAAATGGCCTGGCGCGTCGTAGCTATCGAAAATCCCGCCAGACTGAGTTTGCGCGACAACCAGCTAGTAATCACGCAAGAAACTGAGGTAACTTTACCAATTGAGGATATTGATGCGCTCATTCTGGACGGCTACGGAATAACCATAACTGCAAATCTACTCACAGCGCTGGCGACCAAAGGCACCACAACTGTTATTTGTGACGAAAAGCATCTACCAGCTAGCGTACTTCTGCCGTATTCACAGCACTCACGGCAGGCCAAAGTTTCACGCCAACAACTTGCCATGAGCCAACCGCTCAAAAAGCAATTGTGGCAACAAATTATCATCAGCAAAATCACCAATCAGGCCGATGTTTTGCAATCTGTAGGACTAGACAATTCCGCCTTGCGCACCCATATCAACGGAGTCAAATCAGGCGACACTAGTAATCGCGAGTCGCTAGCTGCTCGCATATATTTCGACCAGTTACTCGACGACGCCACACGCCGCAAGCCGATTTGGCATAATGCCGCACTTAACTATGGCTACGCAATGGTCCGAAGTCATATCGCTCGGCACATTGCTGCCCGCGGGCTAGTTGCTTCGCAGGGAATTTTCCATCACAATGAGCTCAATAGTTTTAATTTAGCTGACGACTTGATAGAACCCTATCGCGCCGCCGTTGATTTATATATCCTAGAAAAAGTTGCACCGCTTCACGTTGGCGACCGCGACGCCAGCCTCACCAAGCACGATCGCCAACTTATTATTGACATATTAAATTATTGTGTTATAATTAACAGTAAGAAGTTTACTGTAAAGCATGCGATTGAGCGAACAGTTGAAAGCTTTATCGAGTGTATTGAGGTAAAGGAGGCGCGTAAGCTTCTTTTACCAAAAATCGCCTCCTAACAGGGAAGGGATGTCATATAAAATCATGAGGGTCGCGGTATTTTTCGATTTGCCGACCAACACTAAAGCTGAGCGCAAAGCCGCCACACAATTTCGCAAATTTTTGCTGGACGACGGCTTTGACATGCTGCAATATAGCGTATACACGAGACTGTGCCCAAACCGCGACGTTGCCGAGAAGCACATGATACGCGTCAAACGTCACGCACCAGACAGCGGATCAGTGCGATTACTGTACTTAACCGAACATCAATTCACGCACATGCACGTTATCGTCGGCGAAAAAACCGTCCAAGAAAAGAACGTTCCCGCCAGTCAGTTGGCGTTTTTCTAACCAAAAATTCCCCTCATAACAGAGGGGAATTTAAGGAAGTATTATACCAATATCTAAATTGTTAGGGAACTATAACCAAATCTGCCGCAGGATTCTCTGGGCGTTTATTATACCAATATCTAAATTGTTAGGGAACTATAACGAATTGGCTTCGCCAAAAAATATCTTCAACATTATACCAATATCTAAATTGTTAGGGAACTATAACCGATCAATGAGCTTATCAATCGGCAGCGTGATTATACCAATATCTAAATTGTTAGGGAACTATAACCCGCCTCCTGGCGTTCGGCTTCGTAGCCCTATTATACCAATATCTAAATTGTTAGGGAACTATAACTTTTGGTGAGGCCGAGAACGGAGCGATGAAATTATACCAATATCTAAATTGTTAGGGAACTATAACGCCTTAGGGTCTCGCAATACACCAAGGTCAATTATACCAATATCTAAATTGTTAGGGAACTATAACCCAGGATTTATCCGCTGGTCAGCGCCATCGATTATACCAATATCTAAATTGTTAGGGAACTATAACTTGAATCAGTCAATCGTTTCTCTCCCCACGATTATACCAATATCTAAATTGTTAGGGAACTATAACCCAGGATTTATCCGCTGGTCAGCTCCGTCAATTATACCAATATCTAAATTGTTAGGGAACTATAACTGACTGAAAGTAAAAGTAATAAACAACTCGATTATACCAATATCTAAATTGTTAGGGAACTATAACCGGGCGTATGGGGAGCGGCTGTCGGATGGTATTATACCAATATCTAAATTGTTAGGGAACTATAACTCGCCCTCTCCATCGCTTTCCGACGTTTGCATTATACCAATATCTAAATTGTTAGGGAACTATAACTTCGTGCCTGTTTTTGGCAATGCTGCTACAATTATACCAATATCTAAATTGTTCTATACAGAATAAGCAAAGCATTCTTTGTAAGTTTAACAAACATCTGAGAATAATTCTTCTGTATGGCTCGTTTTGCATTGTTCTAGGTATTGTTTAGGAGATAGATAGCCGAGTGGTCTCATGGCTCGGTTATTGGTTTTATCTTTAGATAGTCTTTTAAAAAGATGAGTAATAGAGTTCATCATGGTAGACATAGAGATGACAGACGATACGAGATATCTCGTTGCCACACGCCTTAAAGCCAAGCCAAATTAACTCGATACCTACAACCACGTCTGGCAAATGGATTCTGATTACTTTGATTAGCATCCTGAAGCTATATTAAATCCAAAGATAGCGATGAGGGATGGATAGTTATTACTGAATAAATTACGATCGTCATCCAACAGGGGCTACCCCTACCTATACCTGTATTTGATTCAACAATCAACAGGTTTAGAACAAATATAGAACATTTTAATGATTTGCTCAGAAAGCTCAAATACAAAAGGTTTGGATTTTTGTAGATGTAAGTAGTTACAATAAATATATACATAGTAAAATCTAATAAAATAATCTTGAGAAAGACTAATATGAAGACGACAAAATACAAACAAATACGTGCACAAAGACAAAATCTCATACGTACATAAAAGGCGGGGCAAACATAAAATAACTAAAAGTCGTGAGGCAATAAACCTTTGAAATCAACCAAACAGTAACAAAAGGGACGCAATTCTCATTCATGTTTTACACATAGACCTAACGTCGCACAATGTCCGTTTTACGTCTTATAATCTATGTTGTCAGGATGATTAATCATACGTTCGCAAATAACGGTTTTACTTTGATATAAGCCGCAGCTTATTAATCTTGGTCTATAAATGGGGAGCTTTGTCGCGCTACTAGAGTTATCTTTTACTTTTACATTTTATTCGCTATATAAAAAATACCGCCAACCAGCAGCTCTATAGATATAAGTCCACGCACTCGAAAACAAACTCGAAATTTAAATTGTAGTAATTAGCACATGTTTATAGACTTAAGTTATCCACAGAAAAAATCTCAGCGCTATGAGAATAAATTTGCATTTTTTCAAAAATATTGTCCCCCACTACTTTCCCGCCTCGCCTGCTTTATTTGACTTTTTACATTTTCAATATTTTAATATAGTTTTTCACCTAGCCTATTTAGCTGTTTAATAGAACAAAAGTAGAACATGACCCACCAGTGCAGGGGTAACCTTCTACCTAAAGTCTCTTCCTCATTTATAAAAAGCCCGCCTACTCACCCGCACATCAATATACTCTGCAGTTATTCCTCTGTTCGTTAAATAGCGGATGGCACGCACCGCGTCTTCGACTTGGCCAGCCGCTGGGCGGTCAACTGTCATTTTAATCGAATACCCCACCCCGTCGAGACTAACTAGCACCTGGCGAGTAGTACTAGATGGCAGAATCATCTTATTAACAGTAAGATCGTTTTCTTTGAAATATCCCACAACCTTACCGATAAACTGCAGGAAACGGCCGCTAATTACTGAATTGCCAACGCTTGCACGAATTCCAGTTTGATCCTCGACGGCGATAACTGACGTGCCAAGGATATTACGTTCAAATACTACACCTGTGCTATCAACATAAGCTTTCATGTTACCAGACTGCCAATAAACCACTGGCGAGCGCAAATTAACCGAAAAATCGGCCGACCAGATAGCACCTTTAGCTGGCGGCGACACGCTAGACACCTCTTGGTATCTACTTTGAATGGCTCGGCTAAGATTATTAGCATTGATATTTACAGCCAGCCGCTCGAGGGGATTAGCAGAGAGGTAATCTTGAATTGCTGCTGCATAATCGCGGGCGGCAGTTTGTACTTCTGAATCGTTACTAGTGCCGACAATTTGCACTTTCGGCTCGACAATAATCTGAGTAAGCAGCCACCCCAAACCAGCAATTAGCACTAATGCGCTAATCAACGCTAATCGGATAGAGCGGCGTTTGCGCTTCAGGTTGTGCGCCTGCACGCGCGGTGATTGCAAGCTAGCCGATTGTTCATTAAGACTAGGCACCGAGGAAATGAGGCTACCAGTCAAGGTACGATTACGCCGAAATAGTGTTCCCGCGCTAGGCGAGCTATCATCAACCACAGCACGGCGCCGCACAGGCTGTGCGGCGCGGCGTGATTTAGATTTTTTCGATCTCATACCAAACATGCTTGTGGTATTAATTATATCATTTTGCAGCGCTATCAGGGTTTGTTCGGCGGCTATTAGCAGCATCTAGAATCATATCAGCCATATCTTTAGCAGCACCAGGATGCGCAAACGACAGAAAAGCCTGCCCCATTCGTCGTGCTTCTGCGGGATCGTCAATAACGTTTTTTATCTCGTCGACGAGTAGCTGCGGCGTTTTTTCCATTTGCATTTCATCGATAACTTTGACAGCGCCTTTATCTTCATACACCTTAGCATTTTTAATTTGATGACCGCCAGTCAAAAAGCCGTTCGGCACCAGAATCGTTGGCTTGGCCAGCGCTGCCAACTCGAGAATTGTAGTCGCACCAGCTCGTGCTACCACAACATCAGCCGCACCAAGCATATCAATCATACCGTCGCTAACGAAATCGTAAACTTTAACTTGATCTGTATCCTCTGGCAATCGCCGCCGAATCTCGGCATACTGGCCAGTACCAGTTATTAAAATTACGCTAGTGAACTGTGTAAGTTCGCTAATAGTATCTGCCACAGCATTATTCAACCGTTCCGCACCCAAACCGCCACCAGTAACCAGCACTAACGGCCTGTTACTTGGAAATCCTAGTTTTTCCTTAACTACGCGGCGCTGCTGCTCGCTGTACGGTTTGAATCCTTCGCGGATCGGTACGCCGACGTAACGGCTAATCGCCTTGGGGTACGGATAATACTCTAGCGGAGCGCCAGTGCCAATGCGATCAGCCCAACGTGCCAATACGCGATTAGTTAACCCTGGATGAGCGTCTGAGTCGTGAATTACCAGCGGAATGCGCAGCACATGTGCCGCCAAGCCGACCGGCATGCAAACGTAGCCTCCTTTCGTGAATATCACGTCTGGACGCCAGGCAATCAGCTTCACTAGGCTCTGAACAAAACCCACGCATACTTTCAGCGCATCAACAAAATTTGGCCACACAATCGTCCGTAAGCGTAACAGCTGACGCACAACGCTAAGATTATGATAGCGGCGCAATTTGCCGCTAGCAATGACATCTACGCGCACCGAGCTATCAAAACTAACCATAACATTGCGCGCTTGTTTGCTAAATTTGCGGTCAACCCAAAACCGCAATTCCGCATCTGGCTGCTGTTTTTTAACTTCTCGCAACACGGCGACGACTGGAGTAACGTGACCCCCCGAGCCGCCGCCTACGGCTAATATCCGCATCTTGGCCTCCTATATCTATTGGTTTATGTGCAGTATATCGCGATAACTGGAAAACAATCCCCAAAGCTGCACCCGAAAACAGCATACTACTGCCGCCAGCACTCAAGAACGGCAGTGTTATACCTGTTAACGGCGCTAAATGAATCATTGATGCAATATTCATGAAAAAGTGCGCAAATAACCAGCCAAAAATACCCGCCACTACCAATCGCCTGGTCATATCTGGCGAGTATTCAGCAACTCGCAAAACCCGCAGCAACAAAGCTGCAAACAGCACTACTACCAACACCGTCCCGGCAAAACCAAAAATCTCGCCAATTACAGCAAAAATCGAATCGTTAATTGCCTCTGGCAAGTAGCCTGTCGATTGAATACTCTTGCCAATACCGCGGCCAGTTAACCCGCCTGTCCCCAAAGCAATCATTGCGTTTTTGATATGATAATCGTTATCGTCTTGCGAGGCTGATTTACTCGCTCCGAAAAACGTCGTAATCCGTTCCAACCGGTGCGGCGCCGTTACTGCCGTGAGCCCCAAAAACAGCACGCCCACTAGTGCAATTTGCATCAGAGTTTTCATTCTTATCGTACTCACCATAAATATCGACGCCGCAGCCGCTGCTATCGCCACCCCCGAGCCCATATCTTTTTGCAACACTACGACAATAAATAACAAAAAGCCGACCAGCGCCGCTGCTGGGTAGACTGTTTCTTTCAAGTCGTTTATCTTACCCTCTTGGTAGCGTTTACCTAAAAACACCGCCATATACAAAGTCATTGCTAATTTTAGCAGCTCGGACGGCTGAAAATTAACTGGCCCCAAGTGAAACCAGCGATAAGCGCCTAGCGTATTTTGCGCTATTGCATCAATATGCAGAATATTTCCAATCAAAAAGAGCAAAAACGATAAGCCAATTCCAATCATCATTAATTGAAAAATATACTTCTTGAGATAATCAAACGGTACCAATATCAACAGTACAAAACCACTAACTGCCAGGCTAATACCCATAAGCTGTTTGAAAAAGAAATACGTGCTAGAATAATCGCTGCCATAAGCACTATTCTGCAAATTAGCATACTGCGGCCCGACCGAATAAACAATTATCATTCCTAGCAGCATCAACAACGCCGCACATAACACCAACCAATAATCAGGCCGGTGTTTACGCTGGATTTTGCCGTCGGTAAATTGCGCATACCTGTCGCGATGCCGAGCGCCAATCACGGAGCAATATGCCCCCCGGTCATCGCCATCGCTATCCCCATAAACGCCGCCACGCCAGCAATCACCCAAAAACGCATCGTCACTTTAGCCTCTGGCCAGCCTGATGCCTCCAGATGATGATGAATCGGCGCCGACAGGAATATCTTGCGATGGAATAATTTCTTGCTGGTCATCTGCAACAAGCTCGACCCAGCCTCGACCACAAACAATATGCCGATAATCGGCAGCAAAAACAGCGTGTTGGTCATCATCGCTACCACGCCCAAGCTCGTCCCAAAAGCAAAGCTGCCAACGTCGCCCATAAAGAACCGCGCTGGAAAGATGTTGAACCACAGATAGCTCAGCAACGCACCGACCACCGTGAAGCAGAACGCCGCTAATTTCAAGTGGCCTTGCAGTAGCGCAATCACACCAAATGCTGAAAACGACATTACCAGCAAACCGCCCGCCAAGCCGTCCAGGCCGTCGCTTATATTGACCGCGTTACCCGTCGCTACCACCGCAAACACAAACAATCCGACAATCCACGCGCTCATTTGCCAATCGCCAACGTATGGGATATGCACCGACGAGTAGCCGAGCTTACAGAAGAAAAACCAGCCCAGCACCAGCCCGACGCCGATAATCATGGCAAATTTCACCCAGCTGCGCAAGCCAGCATCCTTGCGATTAGAGCCAAAAACATTCAAAATATCATCAATCAAACCAATCGCCGCGCCGCCAACCAAAGCCGCCAATGGCAGCCAAGTTTGCGCTCGATCCAGATTAAAGGCCAGTGTCACCGCCACAATCGCCACTACGGCAATTATTCCCGCCATGGTCGGAATATGCCGCTCGATTTTCTTCTTATGTAATAAGTTAAAAATCTTGAGTTTTTCGCCAGTTACCGCTGCCGTACGCTGTGTTTTCCAGAATTTATATTTGTAAGCAAAATATGTATATACTGGCGTTAGCAGCATTGCCAGTAGAAACGCCATCAAGCTCATTAGAAAAACCGAGTTCAATTCGTTTCCAAAAGTTACAATCGACATATTACCATTATACTCCCTGCCCTACTCTCTCGGAGCTAATTTTAAGTATTTTATCATCCAGTTGGATATCTCGTTGAAAATAGGCTTGGCATCCGAGCCGCCACCCATACCGCGGCCGTCTGCCGCTATCTCTACCATGATAACGTAACGCGGAATTTTGCCGTATTCGCCGCCAAAACCCAGATAGGTACCAATCGTCTCGTTATCATCGTACTTGCCGTTAACAATCACCTGCGAAGTACCGGTCTTGCCGCCGACTAGCCAGCGTTCCGAGTCGTCATGCGGCTTATATGTCGCATAATGAGCCTGATGCACCATTTCGCGCACTGTCTGCGACGAAGCTTCGCTGATAGCACGAGCGCTAGTCTTCGCCGCCGTAGCCGCGAACTTGCCGCCATCACCCATCGTGCCGTTAATAATCGTTGGCGCGTGATATACGCCGCCATTAACTACCGAACAAAAACCACTTGCCACCTGCAGCATTGTCACATTCATACCCTGGCCAAACACCATATTACTATAACGCACGGCATTACCTTCTTGCTGTGCTGGCGAAATAACTGTGCCGCCCGCCTCATTCGCCAGCTCAATACCAGTCAGCTGCCCCAGCCGGAAACGATTATAAAAGTAATCATAAATCGTATCGCGAGCGCCGCGAGTAATATAAGAACCATTTCCTAGCCGCTGCGCAATCGTTACCATACCAGTATTCAGCGACCAGTTCAGCGCTGTCTGCATAGTGATGTCGCCGTTCAAGAAGCTGTTTTTCGAAGCGTTATTGATCGTGATGTCTTCAACCTTGATTTTGCCAGTATTGTTGTAAGTACTCTGCGGCGAGATAACGCCTTTGTCGATTCCGGTCGCTACCGTAAAAGTCTTGACATCAGAGCCCGCTTCGTACGGATGTGAAATCGTATCGTTGTTAAAGACCGACACGTCAGAAGTATTGATATTCGACGGATCATACGTCGGCATATTAGCCATTGCCAGCACTTTGCCAGTACTTGGCTCCATGACAATAGCGCTTGCTCTGGTGGCTTTACTACGCTTAGCACCAGCCTCAAGCGCTGATTCGACTTGTGTCTGGATATTACGATCAATCGTCAAAACAATACTCTGGCCATTTACTGCCGGCTGGCGGACATTCTTATCGCCAATTGTCAGCGGTACATCGCGAGCATCCGTCACCGTTTTGAGCATACCGTCGCGCCCAGACAGAGTTTGGTTATTAGCTTGCTCGAAGCCATATACTCCTTTACCCTCGTGATTAACAAAACCCAAAACCTGGCTGGCCAATCGTCCTTCGGGATAAACTCGGCGCGTTCCAACTTCGAAGCCAATACCCGCTAGCTTTTTCTTCTTGATTAACTCAGCCTGAGTCCGCGTAATATACTTTGTCAAAATTTGGTAGCGGCTAGGTTTTTTATCAATCAACTTTGCAAAGCCATCAACTACGTTGCCGCCAGCGACGCTATTCAGTGTATCTACCACCGCCTGCTTATCAGATACTTGTGTTGGATCAGCCCAAACTTTATAGACTGTCTCGTTCATCACCAGCGGCTTCGGGTCGCTGCCGTCCATAGCATAAATCTCGCCGCGCTGCGCTTTGAGTGTGAACTTCTTAATCTGCTCATTATCAGCCTGTGTTACATAGTAATCATGCCGCACTACCTGCACCACGAAAAGCTGCACTACAAAAATGACCGAGACGACCAACACTATACTAAACAAAAAGCCAACTCTCGAGCGTCGAACAAAACGAGTTGGCGATACACTCATGATTCTAAAACTCCTATTTGCTTACATACTGAGTATCAGCCGGGGTAGCCATCCTTTGAGCAACACTGCTGTCTTTAACCGATTGCAGAGCTGTCAGGCGAGCATTCTCAACCGCCAGATCACTCTTCTGTTCGGTCAACGTCGAAATTTTATTACTAACGTCATTTGACTCATAATCATAGCCCGAAACACTCCCCGCTTGTGTTAAGTATAACAGACCTAGCAGCGTCAAGAGAAGTGCAATAATAATCGCATTAGAAATCGGGCCGAGTTTGATAGCCGATGCAAAAGCAACTGTATTGCGGTTGCGCCCATAATTACCTTGGCGCCGGCTATTAAATTGTGTAGTTCGTGAATATGACATGTGGTGGATTCGTTTTTGTTATTTATTTTGACACTCAAAAGCCAGAGGAACGTTAGGAGAAAAATGAAAATTACGCTCCTCTGCCCTATAGAGTTGTGTTATTTTTGCCTAAGCGGCGCGGCGCACGACAGTGATGTCATGCTGAACGTCGGCTTGGACTTGTACTTGGATGCGGCGAGTCATGCTACATCTTCCTTTCTGTTTTTATATTTTCACAGCGACACGAAGCTTAGCACTTCGTGAGCGCGGATTGTGAACATCTTTAGTGGCTCCATCGACAGGATGCTTCGTAATGATACGAAGTTCCGCCTCGTAGCCGTTCTTGGCCTGTTCGGCAAAGTATTGCTTAACAATACGATCCTCCAGGCTATGAAAGCTAATTACACCGACTCGCCCGCCCTGCGACAACAGCTCGGGTAATAATGGCATAATCACTCGTACTTGCTCAAGCTCATCGTTTACAAAAATCCGAATCGCCTGAAAAGTACGTGTCGCCGGATGCGTTCGTTGGCGCCGTCCGACATGCGCCCTCAAGACAGCCGATGCTAGGTCTTCAGTTGTCGCCAGTGGTCTAGCCTTAATAATCGCAGCTGCATAACGCCGCGCAATATTTGGCCGCTCTTCGCCGTAATCGCGAATAATCCGCTCCAGCTCGCCCTGCGAATAGGTGTTAACCACCTGCTCTGCAGTTAAAGCTTGCCGCCGATCCATCCGCATATCCAGCGGACCGCTATGCGAAAAAGAAAATCCTCGCTCAGCCCTATCAAGCTGTGGTGACGACACCCCCAAATCAATCAATATCATATCAAACCGCTTGCCTATAGCAATCAACCGCCGGGCAGCGCTGACAAAATCAGCGTGTATTAGCTCTGCCCCTTTGCCGACAAATGCCGCTAGGTTTGCTTGTGCAAATTCATCGCGGTCAACCAAAGTCATTCCGCGATAATCATGCGTTCGTTCGACAATGGCGCGCGCGTGTCCGCCGTATCCAGCCGTCAGGTCGAGATAACTCTCGCCATCTTTAGGATTAAGCAGCCGCACAACGTCATTAAGTAATACTGGAACATGAAGTGGTGGATGTTCTTTAATACTCATTCCCCCATCATACCATAAGGTCTGGCGAGGGACTCGAGATCACCAATCTGATAGCGAGCTGTTTGTTTTCGCATAGGTGGTGTTTGTTTTAGTTTAGTCAAGTATGCTTAAAATCAAGAGCTGTCAAACAACTCATATCGTATTTAGCATACCTTTGAGAGACTTGTGTGTGAGGTGGAGTTTTTGGGAGGTGTTGTGTTAGAGGAAAGAACTTTCGACAATTTTAGCGTGGGTCGATATTCCACTGCTCACTATCAGGTTGTTGATCTCGAGGATGTCCAACTTCAAATTGTAAAAGTACCACAAACTATACGGCTACGCGCCCAAAGACAGCGTCGCCCGCGATACGTAAGCATCAGGTACGTAAACCAAGACGCCCGCCCTACCGTACATAGATTGGCTAATAGCTGCGTCAGTCATGACTACCCTACTTTCTTTTGTTATTTTACGCGGTGGTGTTTGTTTTGACTCGAGATTTCATCTCTTGCCTTGCCACTGGCTTTATCATACAACGTTTCATCATGCTTGTGCAATACCTTTTTTACTAAAAATGATAACTTCTTTACTTTTCCACAAAAACGTGGAAAACTATAGCGTTTCAACAAGCAAATAGACGCTATATCTAGCGTCTATAGAGGTCAGCCATGACAGAAAACGCTGCTTATGCAAAATATATCCGCATCAGCTGGCGTGCTACTGCGTCAGGGTCATGCCGGATAAAACTGCGTACCGCTGCAATCGGATCACTCGACTGGGCGCCCGACCAAACTTTCTTTGCTAGAATGCTGGCACCGCGGAATTCGTAGTGCTGGCGTTTTAGCTCGCTGATATCATATTGAACCACATGCTCACCGTCATGAGCATACTTATACATTAGTTCTGCCGATGGCTGATCAGTATTAAAAACTACATAATCAAGGAACTCGCTACCCGCCAAACGCTCAATCTCGCTAGCAAAGTCCACCACGCTCAAATTGTCAGTCGGACCAGGCTTAGTCACTAAATTACAAACAAAGACGCATTTCGCCGACGTTGCCGCTAGCGCCTCCTGAATTTCTCGAATCACCAATGCTGGCGCTAAACTGCCATACAGGTTACCTGGTGCAATCACCACCATATCAGCCTCCAGGATCGCCTGAACGGCTGCTGGGTGCGCTACTGCTTCTGGCTCCAGCCACACTTTTGGCCGTTTGGCGATATCGGCATGCGCGATTTTGAATTGCCCTTTGATCGGCTCGCCCGAAGCGCTTTCGACACACAGCGTAATATCGGTTAAAGTTGTCGGAATTACCCTGCCTTGAATATTGAGAACTTGGCTAGCCAACTGTACCGCTTCACCGAAGCTACCAGTCATTTTCTCGAGTGCTGTCAAGAACAAATTGCCAAAAGCATGGCCCTTCAAGCTGCCGTCATCAAATCGATAATTAAACAAATCACGCACCCGCGGGCTATCGCTCAACGCCACCAGACATTGCCGCACATCACCCGGCGGCAGCACGCCAAGTTCGTCGCGCAGCTGTCCCGTTGATCCGCCATCATCTGCCATATTGACCAGCGCTGTCAAATCAGACACGTATTTTTTGAGACCTGTTAGCAGCGTGAAGCTGCCAGTGCCGCCTCCGATAACTACAATTTTTGCTCCGCTGTCGCCATGCTCTTCGCTCATTATTCCCCTTCTGGCGTGCTTGCTTCGCTGTCGCCGCGCAGCTCCTTCTTGCCTTTTAATTCGTATTTGATACCAGTCATATCGCTAGTCATATAGTCGTCGTTGAGCAGATTGACAAACTTCGCCGCATCCTTGGCATCCATAATAATAATCTCGCCAGTAGCATCGTCAGTCATCAGTTCTAGGCCCATTTCGTCGGCCTGCTCGATAACCTGCTCTTGCGTCACCAGGCCAATTTCAACTTTCTGCAGCTTAGTTACCAGCGATTTAGTATCGCGCACTAACGCATCGAAAGTCATACCTTCAGGGAACTTTAACTTAAAGTTTTTCTCGATTTCAGCAATTTTTTCCTCGGCAACAGCGAACTGCTTAGCGTCGTAGCCAAACAAACGGATAAATTTCGACTCGTTAAAGGCAAAGATATCACCGCCGGCAATCAACACTTGATTATCTGGCGTAATTTTTAGGCCGACATCAGCACTGAACGGTTGAAACGAATCGCCGTTATACATCCAAGCGGTTGCGCCTTTAAGCACTTGTGATTGCGGTAAAATCTTAGCCACAAAAAATGGCTCGGCCCCCTGGCGGCTGAAGCGCGCTACGATTCCCTTGACCTTCTTGAACTCATGGTCGCCTTCGCGGAACACCTCTAATGTTTCCTCGCCGTAGCGAATCTGCTCAATCACCTCTTGCGCATGATCCACTCGGTCCAGAGTAGTCCGTTCCAACACATTATCCTCAGCAGCGGCCGCTTCAAAGTCGCGCACCATCATACCAGTAGCCGCACCAGTTTGTACCTGGCTAATCATATCGTAAAGGAATAATACCTTGAGCTGCGCCTTGAGTTCCTTGGCATAATTAGTGGCGTAGACAGTGTAGCCCTTCGTAAATAGAAATAAGTCGATTTCGAGCTCGTCCTTATGCGCATCAGCTTGATTCGCCCAGAGGAAAATATCAGTCGGCTCTGGCGGCTGGTCATCAGCCGGTATTGATTGGTCATTATTCATGATATATATTCTACTACAATTATTAGACGCTATTCTACTATTGCACGGCATCTTCGCCAAAATGTTTTTGCAAACGCATTTTGATTGAACCGTGATGGCGGCCGAGTTTCTGGCTCATCGCAGCAATACTTTCGCCGTTAATGAACATTTGGCGCAATTCATCGTCATCAGCCTTAATCCATGGTTTGTAAGCATTAGGATAAGTCTGGCGCATTTTAGCAATTTTAGCCGACCAGCTAGAATTGGCGCTGTTCGCTTTTTTGGCAGGTTTAAGTTCGCCGGCCGCGCGTTTGTCAGCTTTTGGTTGTAAATGCGCAAACTTTTTAGCATCATCTGCCGCCCGCGCACGCAGCTGCTCATCGATCATATAAGCTTCATCGCTCATCTGCAAAGCCATACGATTAATACCCGTCAAATACAAGTTATCAATATCGCGCACCCGGCTAAGCGCCACATAGCCCATGCCCGGCACAAAGGCTTTGCGCAGGTCAATTCGCGCGCTATCCAGTGTCATACCCTGGCTTTTGTGGACAGTAATCGCCCACGCTAAACGCAGCGGAACTTGGCTAATGCTAGCTCGTTTGCGCGTACCGTCGCGCAACTCCCAGGTGTCAGGCTGCATAGTCACCGTCCGGCCATTGCGAAACTCCACCACCGGATAATCCGTCGCTGGCTCGAAATCGACCACCATACCGATACTGCCATTAGCATAGCGCCGCGCCTGATCGTTTTTGACCGCCATCACTAATGCGCCTATTTTAAGGGTCAGTACCTCTGGCGCTAGTACGCTGCGCTGCAAATTATCAACGTAGTTGTTACTACCAGTAGTGTGGCGTTGATACAACACCTCGTCGCCCGGCAATTCAGCCAGCCTGGCTTGATTAATTCTATCGACGTCAACATTCACAGTATGCAATTCTGTCAGATCTGCTCCGGCTGGCGGTTGATATTCGGTCCGCTCTAACAGCTGCTCGGCGTGGCGGCGGCGCAAATCGCCAGCCCGCATCGCCGTCAAGATTTCTAGCAACGTATCGCCGTCGCGCTGGCGAAACTGCTCACTCAGATACAATACCGTCGGATCAAGCTCGCGCCACGCCGATGAATTCACTACAAAACCGCCCTCGCGGCCTTGCGCTCGATTAACTGGCGGCAGCTGAAAGAAGTCGCCAGAAAGCACCACTTGGATGCCGCCGAACGGCTCGTCGACTCTCTTGCGTACTAAACGGCAAACTTCATCAACCATGTCCAAGCGGTAATCATGCAACATGCTAATCTCATCAATAATCAAGACATCGGTTTTTTCGATAATTTCGCGGCGAGTCTTGCTAACATGCTCGGCAAAACCATTCGGCAGGCGGTCGCTGACGCCAATCCCTGACCAGGCATGGATTGTCGCGCCGCCCAGATGCGTCGCCGCTAGCCCGGTCGTCGCCGTCACCGAGACATACTTGCCGCTAGCCTTGCTCAAGTTGATGAATTGATTCAGCACGAAAGTCTTACCCGTTCCTGCCGGGCCAGTCAGCAGTGCGCTTTCGCCGCTCAATAATATTTCTAAGGCTAAATCTTGCTTCACTACCCTTATTATACAACTTAAGGCGCAGGACTACTTATCCCAAGCAAAGCCGTTACCAAAATGGCCGTAGCGCGCTGTTGGTTCGTATTGCGGACGAGCCAGCTGCAGCGTATCGATAATACCCGCCGGACTGAGGTCATAACCTGCGATTGGCTGCTCGGCGCCGTCAACTACTGCTGTAGCCTCAACCGGCTGGTCGTGGCCGATTGCGTACGCCAAGCGCACCAGCACTTCCTGAGCTGCAAACTTTTTAAGATAATCAACTGCGACCCGCCGCGCCATATAGGCACCGCTGCGATCGACCTTAGTGGCGTCCTTGCCGCTAAACGCCCCGCCGCCTAGCGGAATCCGCGGGCCATAATTATCAACTACTAATTTACGCCCGGTCAAACCAGCGTCCGCCGCGAAACCGCCAATTTGCCAATCGCCTGCCGGATTTATATGCAGAGAAATACCGTCAAAATCACCTGCCACATATTTTTGCTGCGCAAACCACTGTCGCACTGCAGCCGCCAGCTCGTCGTGCGGCGCATTCTGGAAGCTGGCAACAATCGCCGCAATCTGGCCGCCATAGGTCGTCACCTGCGTTTTGCCGTCATACGGCCATTTCTCATACAAAAAGCGATTCAAGGCCCGCGCCAAAGCATATTCTAGCGGCAATAATTCTGGCGTCTCAGCGCAAGCATAACCAATCATCACCCCTTGATCGCCAGCACCGCCCGCGTCCACGCCCTGAGCAATCTCTGGGCTCTGGCGTGCAATCCGCTCAATAATTTCCACGTCGTCGCCAGCCAGCCGCCGCGCAATCTGCTTGACGTCAACTAGCTCGCTCGACGATACCTCGCCGGTTAGAAACAACGCGCCATGGCCGCCGCAAGCTTCAATCGCCACTCGGGCTTGCGGGTCTTTGGCAAGATACGCGTCCAGAATAGCGTCGCTAATCTGATCGCAAATCTTGTCCGGATGTTTCGGCGAAACGCTCTCGGCAGTACGATATACTGCTTGATTATTAGATTCTACAGACATAAAAACTCCTTTCTATCTGCCCCGCTACAAGGCCAAGAAAGGAGCTGCAAAGACAATATCTCTCCTGGTCAAGCAGGCTGGAATTAGCACCTTGCTGCAAAGGCAGGTTGCCGGCGAGTCATCAGGCCAGTCCCTCGTCGCACTCTGGATATTAAATTATTAACAAGTTCATTATAACACGCCTCACCCCGCCAAATCTAGATCGACAGTAAAACAGCCAAGGCTCTCGCTATAGACGAACGCCCGCCCGCGCTTTGTTCGCCCACTCATCCGCTAGCTCGTTCTGCTCGTGGCCGACGTGGCCGCGTACCCAAACCATCTTCGGCTGCGTCGATTGGTAAAGCGCGTACGCTTGCTGCACGAGATCAAGGTTCTTAATTTCGCCGCCTTTTTTACGCCAGCCTTTAGCAGCCCAGCCTGGCGCCCACTTGGTTAACACATTGATCCAAAATTCGCTATCGCTATGAATTTCGCACGGCTCATCGTCAGCTAATTCCATAGCCGCAATCAGCGCCAGACCTTCCATACGAATATTCGTCGTTTGGCCGTCTTCGCTACCCAAAGCTACCGGCTGGCCGTTTTCAATTACTGCATAGCCGCCTGGGCCCGGATTTGGGCTAGCGCTGCCGTCTGTAAAAAATACTCTCACTTCTTCCCCGCTTTCTAAATGTCGCGGACTGGCCGCAGCAGCTTCAGCTCGTCTGGCATATACCACTTGTTGCCGCGATTATCTTGTTCATATTTATACTCTATCATGTGATCAGCCTGAAAATAGTCGCCCGTACCAACAATCTTGTACTGAATATACATTTTGCGTACTGAATCGCTCTGCGGCATCGGCCCGCGATACAAACGCAGCTCAAAAATCTCGCCTGGCTTGAGAAATTTATTCAAGTCGCCTCGCTGCCCTAATATCTCATACTTGTCAAGCTCCACGTCAAAGCTCGCGTGGTTGCGAATATGAGCCCACACCTCGAGGTACTTATTGTCGCCCGACGGATGCGCCTCGGTGCGCTCAACTTCTATCTCGGGAATCACTTTTTGCCCGTTGGCCGAGTGATATTGATCGGGCTGAGGCTTACTGTCTAACTTCCTAGTATCTGCAGCAACCCCTGAAGTGTCTTTATCGAAGTTATTTTCGTCCCTACTGCCGCGATTATCTTGCAGCGAGACCATATCATTATTATTAAGACGCGCCAGATATTCGTCATCACCATCCGGCTCGCCAAAAATTAAATCACGCAACCATCCCATACATCTATTGTACAGTATTTAGACAAAGCTACACATACGCTATATATAGTGCCACTATATATAGCGTATGTACTGCCGTGGAAAAATCAGGGAAATCTTCGAGACACACTAGACTACTGTTATTTTGCTTATGTTTGGCACTCTTGACACGCGAGTGCTAACCAATTACAATAGAATATAGAGCAAAAGCTCGCCAAATCATAAACGAAAGGAGTAATACAAATGAGTAAACTCGTTCGATTCGACCCGTTTGCCGAAATGGATGCCCTGCAGCGCCATTTCTTTAATGACGACAACTGGATGCCGCGCCAAGTGCGCTCGGTTGGCCTGCCTACCACTGATGTTTACATGAAAGATAACGCGCTAGTCGTCGAGGTTCACTTGCCGAAATTCGATGAAGACGACGTCAATATTTCTGTCGAAAACGGCAACTTGGTTATCCAAGCCCAACAGCACGAGAAAGAAGAAGACAAAGAAAAGAAGTACGTCGTACGCGAGTCGAGCAGCAGCTTCTACCGCAGCGTCCAGCTGCCAGAGCGCGCTGACGCCGATGCTATCGAAGCGCACCTGGACGATGGCGTCCTGAAAGTCACCGTGCCAGTCACGCCAGCGCCAGAGCCAAAGAAAATTACCGTCAAATCACGCGGCAAGAAGAAAGAGTAAGTCTTTCTCAGCTTTGGCCGTCAAGAAGGCCTCGGGATTACCCGAGGCCTTTTGCTAATAACGAAATTCCGCAGTCTAGCTAGAAAGCGTCAAACTATTCCGCGTATTTTTCAACGAACCGCCGCAATATCTTGACCGGTTCGGTTACCAATTCCGATTCGCGGTACGCCGCATCGATTAGATCTTGAGCTTCCTCCGGCGCGAAATAGCCGGCGTGCTTATAGATATTAATCCGCAAAGCCAGGCCGTCAGCATCAAGCTCGGGATGAAATTGCGCCGCATAAACATTTTTCCCGGCGCGCAGCAACTGTATACAGGTCTCAGAACGTGCTAGCACCACGCTGTTCGGCGGCGCCGTGTCTGTCCCCTCTTTATGCCCGACAAAGCCGCGAAAACTAGCTGGCAAGCCAACCAGCAGCGGATCATCCTGCGCTTCCGGCGTCAAATTTATATCCACCGCGCAAACCGGCTCGCCATGATCGAAATCAGTCCGACCGCCCAGCGCCGTCACCAGCGCCCCCACGCCCAAGCAAGTGCCTAAAAACGGCTTATCCTCGGCTGCAATCCGACGAAGCAGCGGCATGATATAATCTTCAAACCGCAATTGTTCCGGCGATTTTTTCTCTGGCGGATAAGCAAAATTAGCCGGACCGCCGCCCATGAAAATACCGCTATAATCATCCAAATTAACTGGCGAGAACTCGCCGCGGTCAAGCCGCAAGCGCTGCAGCTGCTCCGGCTGCAAACCGCCAAATTTCAAAAAAGCTGCATATTCGTCGTCAGACGCTTCGTCCTCAGGACGGGATTGTAAAAGAAGAAAAGGTTTTGTCATGAATCTTAGTATAACGCCTTTTAAACTCAATAGCTACCGTCAAAAATCACGAGACGTTAAATCTTCGGCCGACTCAACATCGCGAAGCCACGGAAAATACCGGAGCACGTTGTCTTGATGCAGCACTTCTGCCAAAGGCGCTGATTTAACCGTAATATCTTCGCCAGCGTCAAGATGCTGTGCTGCTCGATGTAACGCTCCCGTAGCCAGGAGCAAATAGGTAAACCACTCGATTTTCTTTTCCATCTGCACGACATCTAGCAGTCTCAAATTAGCAAAAGTACAGCCTGTTTCTTCTCTCAATTCGCGCTGCGCCGCTGCTAATACCGACTCGTCGCTAGAATCAACCCGGCCGACTGGTAAATGGTTCTTGCGGACAATCCCGCCCGGCTGCTCTTCGTCGATTACTAGCACATCGCCAGCCTCATCGAGCGCAATGACCATCACAGTATCTGGACGGCGCAGCATTTCAAAAGTTTTTACGCTACCATCGGGCATCTTTTGCGGCCATTGATATACTTCGTAAATCTCACCTCTAAAAACACAATCTGCTTCCCGAGGAATCAGACGAGCACCTTTCGGCAAAACACGTTCGGTCATTACACTATGCCCTCAACTTTTTCATCAAAATATCATAACCGTCAGTCACTTCATCTTGACGGCTAATACCCAGTTCCGCCATAATGCGCCACAGATCATCGGTTATAGTGGCAGGGTCGGCGTTCTCGCCAGCTAATCGCTCTAATTCCATAAAGTCGCCCAAACCCTCCGCCGAGTCGATGCATACTTCTATATTATTCAGCTTGCCAGTCCGGCGAGTCTTTGATACGTCCGAAAACGGCACGAAGCCCAACTCCTTAACTATAGCGATCATAACATCTGGATCGCCAACTTCTGTTTCGCGCTCAATGCTATCCAACTGCCCAGTGACTGATCGTTTTAGGGTGAATAACGTCCGCTTGGTTTCATTTTCGCCTTGTCCATGCGTTTCGGTACGCACCTGCAGCCAAGGCACTGTATTGCCGTCGCCGCCAACTTCTCCTGGCAGACCAAACACTTGATCACGTTGATGCACTGGCTCGCCGAGAGCAACACCCTTACCCGCCAGCGCAGCCAACAGCCCTTCTTTATCTTGCAATCTAACTTTTATCTCAATTTCTCTCATATATGAATGATATCACGTTTAGAGTACGTCCACTGGACCGATAATATCCGTATTGCCAAAGTAAAAATCGGTTAAGACCTGCCGCCATGGCGTGCTGGTTGCCGCAGCATATATCATTTTGCCAATATCGCCATGGCAAGCCAACAACACAATTTCCTCAATATCAGCCGCCAGCTTACCAGTCATAATGCCAAAATCACGCTCGATTAAATCGTTGTGAACTATCGGCTCGGCAAGACCCAGCGCCGCCGCTACAATCGCTGCCGTCTCGAAAGCTCGACCAAGCGGCGATGCATACACCGCGTCAAAAACTAGTTCCCTATCCTTGATGTGACGCGCCAATTGCCGCGCTTGCTGACGTCCCAAATCGGTCAGCGGCAGGTCGCGATGGCCGTTCAAAATCCCGCGCACATTGTCTTCATTCTGGCCGTGGCGAGCGATATAGATAGTAGTCATGAATCTTAGTATATCATCTCTGTCAGGCGGCAAGAAACCTCATAGAAACCCTACTTACCACTAAAATTCCTTGTTATCAAACCATCGATACGTCCCGCGAATGACGCTCCAGCCAATCAGCAATCGCATCAATATCGAGATGATCGGTCGCAACGCGGACGGCGAAATTTTCTAGTTCAATAGCCGCCGCGGTCATTCTCCAGCCATTTCTCGCCAAAAAGATACCAGCAATCGTCACCGCCGTACGCATATTGCCATCGGTAAAGACATGGTCTGCTATGCAATTACGCAAATAAACCGCCGCCTTTTCGTGAACTGACACATATTGCTCCTCGCCAAAAACAATTGTTCGCGGCGCAGCCACCAGCGACTTTAGCCCCAGTTCATCGCGTACGCCATGCAAGCCGCCAAAATCCTCAATTATCCAAAAATGCAGCTCTAGAATTTCGTCAATCTCCAGATAGCGAATCATCGGTCTGCCAAGTTTTTCAGCGTTTCGCCGTACTGCTTTTTGAAATCATCGTAATCCTGACGAAGCGACGGCTTATTTGCTTGCTCAATTGGCTTTACCTGCTCAACCGTTAATCGCACCTCGTCGCCATCGCGAATCCCCAGCGCCCGCAAATCCCGCGCCGGCAGCGTCACGCCGCGGCTCGAACCAATCTTGATAACTTTTTGAATTGTAGTGATTGTCATGCAGATATTATAACAAAATTATAATTTTATTGCAATATTAGCGAAACCAAATCAATATTTACCGCACGATTTCGCTATGCAGTCCTGCCATTTCATATGCGCCCCATAGGCTCGAGCTGGCGCGTCAACCTCGCTCTTCTGAAGCAATAATTCCTCAGGATTAATAAACATTATTTCATCACCCTCTTCGCCTGGTATAAAATCAAAGTTCTCCGGCCAGACGCGGCAATAAAAACAGATTTGATTAGCATCAAGCCGCTCAATATACATCTCGCCCGACGCGTCAAACAGTTGATAGCGCAAATCACCTTTATAGCCAACTTCTTCGTATAATTCACGTTTCAGCGATGATTCAAAATCCTCATCATAATCCATACCTCCGCCCGGTAAATCCCAGTACGTCCGATTAATTTCCTTAACGACCAAAATTTGCCCAGCGTCGTTATAGATGAGAGCTTTGAGCGAAATTCGGTAGAGGTAATCGTGGCGAGTCACTCCGACTGAATCTTGCGTTACGAGATGCCCGTTGGTAAGTTTTGTCATAGGGACAATTATAACACTTTTAGCCTAAACCCAGCGTAAGTACCGTCTTGCTTATATGCTTCCTCACCAAGGAACGCCGGAACGGCCTGCAGCTCATCGTTATAAACAAAGTTTTCAAGACTAGTTATGCTCTTTTCTTCCTCGGGTAAAATCTTCCCCGTCATTTTATAAAAAGTTCGCTCTTGGTCAACAATCTTCCCATCCAGATATCGTTCTATATCGGTGTATATTTGCTCATACAGATCATCGTTCAAATACGAATTTGGTACTTCATAAGCCACGAAATTCGGTGCCGTGGGTGGAGATTATTGCGAGTATTTTTGTCATATAGCTATTATTCTACGCCGCAAAAACAAATCTGCCAACGATATATGCGCTATTTATTGCATATTATTATATACATCAAACGCATCAATAATTTCTTGGTTGCGAATTACTTCGCTAGCATCAGCTCTTGCTATAATAGCTCTTGTCATTTTATCGCTAAAGCCAATATACGTAACTTTTACACCCCGAGCTTTCGCAACCTGGATAGCTGGCAGCAAATCAGTGTCTGAGCTTACCAGTATAACCTCATCAACCCGTCCACTTAATGAATCAACAACAATATCCACCGCAATACCAACATCAACACCCTTTTCTTGCATACGCAAATCTCTATGCTGACAATTATGACACACATCACTGTCGCGCACTTTTAATTTACCGACTTCATTAAAGGTAATTTCTTGATTTTTCAAGGTGTTTCTTAATCGTCGCGCCACATCCGAAAAACGCGTTGTTTTCTCTAGAATTGAATCATCAAGATCCCTACGAACCTGCACCTTAGCACCGTAAAATACAATTTCCACACCGACACCAACGATATTTTCGACAAGCGACCTAATATCTATCTTCGTTAGTTCGTCCTTTGAGGATATTTTGCCATGCTCAATCAAAACCTCGGCAGCTTTATACAAAAAATTTTGACCATCAACATATACCCTCTTCATACACCTTATTATACCAAAACCTCGACGGGGACGAACCCAAGTCGAGGTGCTGTATGTATTATACTAGCAGAGATGCGCATATAAATCAATCCATACCTCCGCCCGGCAAATCCCAATACGTCCGATCAATCTCCTTGACGACCAAAATCTGCCCAGCGTCGTTGTAAATCAAGGCTTTGAGCGAGATGCGATACAAACAATCCAGATGGTCCGTGCCATCTAAATTCTGCGTGATGATATGTCCGTTGGTGGTTTTTGACATGAAAGTAATTATACTACACCTGAACGCCAAATGGCTGATACCATCTCACCTACCGTATATTCTGTCTTTCCAATACCCATGATTAACTGCTTATTGGGTGTTAACAAGTTGGGAATTATCTAATTGCAATACTCTTTTATTTTACCGGCATATTCATTCAAAAGATTCTTTGAATAGATTTTTTCCTTTTTTGAATTTCTAACTTCTTTCCAAAGAATAGAAGCCACTTTTAATTTATTCGAATAGTTGCGGCTATTTTCATCTGCACAGAAATCCTTTAAAAATTGATTCCATTGACAAACCGAATTATCATACTTGGCATAATCTGACTCTCCATAATAAACTTTTAGCATATCTTGAATGGTAAAACTCAAATCATTTTCTCTCTTTACTTTTCTCCAAGCAGTAGCCATATCAGCAGTAAATTTAAATGGTGAGATACCCGTTAAAGCAGAAAAATATTCTCTGAATTTTGCGTTAAAAGAAAAACCACATTCAAGCAATAGCGTATCTAACGTAATATTTTCAACTTGCTTCTTTTCATTTTTTATTGATGACTTTTTAATCAAATTACCCTTAAAGTATTGCTCAATAATATAATTGAGTTCCTGTTTTGTACCTTTATATTCTAATCCTAATGACTTGCATATCTGTGAAATTTCTTCACGATACCAATAGTATTTATTAAACTCATCAAACGATGTAATTTTATCAAACTCAGGTCTACTTTCTATCAATATTTTCACTCCTCAAAACCAATTTACTTTTTCATGTCTAGTATCTACAGCTCCTCAACCTTCACTCGCCTCTGCCCCGTCGTATCCCGCTCGCGCACGGTGACGGTGCCGTCCTCCAGCGTCTGGAAGTCGATGACCACGCAGTGCGGGGTGCCGATTTCGTCCTGGCGGCGGTAGCGTTTGCCGATGTTGCCGTTGTCATCCCACATCACCCGACCGGGGTTAGCTTTGGCGAGCTGGGCGTAGACTTCACGGGCTTTTTCCACCAATTCTGGCTTATTTTTCAGCAGTGGTGAGACGGCAAATCTGACCGGCGCCAAATGTTCTGGCAACGCCAAATACACCCGCTTTTCACCGTTTTGCTCATCCTCACGGTACGCGCCCGACAGTACCGCCATCAGCGCCCTCTCCACACCAAAACTCGGCTCAATGACGTGCGGCACAAATTTTGTGTTCGTCCCCTTGACGGTGTATTCCATACTCTTGCCACTGACCCGCTGAATGTTCATCAGGTCAAAATCAGTGCGGTAGGCGATACCCATCAACTCCTCACAACCAATTGGATAATCGTATTCGATGTCGATCGTCTTTTTGCTATAGTGCGCCCGATCCTCCGCTGGTACGTCCAGCTCGTGGATGTGCTCTTGTTTAAGACCCAGCTCTGCCAAAAACGCATGTGTCGCCGCCAGCAGTTCATCAAACGCCTCCTGCCAATGTTCAGGATTGACAAAATATTCAATCTCCATCTGCTCAAACTCCCGAGAGCGGAATACGAAGTCGCGCGGCGCAATTTCATTACGAAACGCCTTGCCCTGCTGAGCGATACCAAACGGCAGGTTCGGGTAGAAACTATCGACGACGTTTTTGAAATTAGTGAAGATACCTTGGGCGGTTTCCGGGCGGAGATAAGAAATGCTATCCTCACTCTCGGTGACGCCAACGTGCGTTTTGAACATCATATTAAACGTTCGCGATTTACTTAGCGGATTACCATCGGGGCTTTTGATGCCCTGCTTGGCAATCGCCGCATCCATCTGCTCCATCGTCATGCCATCTATATCAACGCCGTTGTCCTTGAGAATATGATCGGTGCGAAAACGGCGGTGATTGACCGTATCTTCGCACAGCGGATCGACAAACGTATCGACATGCCCACTGGCCTGCCAGACCTTCTGATTCATCAAAATCGCCGCATCAACGCCGTATATATCGTCGCGCTCGTCAACAAACCTGCGCCACCACAAATTCATGATATTACGCTTCAGCTGCACACCCAGCGGGCCATAATCCCAAGTACCAGAAAGACCACCATAGACATCCGAACCCTGATAAATAAAGCCGCGGCGCTTACACAGGCTGATAATATCTTCCATTTTTGCTTGACTCACAAGAAGTCTCCTTTCTCCTCTCTGCGTTGGTGAGCGCGAGCACTTAACTCTTTATGTTTTAGTATAACACGCTTTGGTTTTTGATGGCTTCACTGCAATACGGACAATTCAACAACTAAACGCCCGCATGTTGGCGAGCCAATAACCAGCAACCTGACAATATCTGCTCGACCCCGCCAATTTGCGCCACCAGTCGCAACGATTTATTCGCTGCTAAGCGCAAAAACTTAATATGATCAGCAGTAAGCTCTCCTTGCTCGCTTAACCGCAAGCCTCGTTCAATCGAATCGTACATGTAGCGCTTTTGGCGATCAAGCGGCTGGCCAGTAACATCGTTCACCAAACTCAGCTCATAGCCGGTTAGCTCAGCGTAGCGCAAATAAAACCATACTTGTACCAACTGCAAAGAAACTGCATCGCTCAAGCCTGCCAGCGTCTCGCTCAGTACTTCAAACCATTCTGAAATATCGACGTCGCGACTGGCGCGTTCAACCAGTTTGATACATTCATAACCAAATTGCAAGCGGTCATAATCCTGCAAAATCTGGCGGTAAAAACGATCAAGCCGCGCCTGCGTAATCGTATACAGGCTACCTTTACCGCGGCGCAACACTACATCGCTAACCGCAAACAGCTCGATGCCGCCCGCCAAGCGGCTTTTCTCGCGCCGTACGCCGCGCGCTATAGCACTGCGTTGCCCTAGCGGTGTTAGTAATGTCAAAATGCGATCTGCCTCGCCGTAATTCGTCCGGCGCAGCACTATCGCTTTAGTACGTTCAATAGCAGTCATGCTGTCACCTCTCGCACCGCTTTGGCAATATCATCTTGATGCATTGATACTTTATCTAATAATAATCGCACGCCGTACGGCCGCAACTGCTCGAGAGTGATGTCATTTGCACTTGTTGTACACACGACAACAGGAATGCGGCCTAAGTCGTCATGCGATTGCAACTCGTGCAGCAGCACTAAACCATTCGGGCCCGGCATGAATAAATCAAGAATAATCACCTCAGGCTGAAAACTATCTATCAAATCAAGCGCTTCTATGGCATTTGGAGCGCTCTGGACTACCATATCGTTGTGCTCGAGACGCCGCGTAAACAGTTTCGCTAGCCACTCGTCATCATCAATTACTAGCACGCGCGTCATAATAGCCTCAGCTGTGTCGACGCTGGTACATCAACATAAAAAGTTGCGCCATCGCGGTGACGGATAACGCCAATTTGCGCGCCAATCGCTAAGGCAAACTCATTAGCAATAAACATGCCCAGCCCGCTGCTACCTGGACGATTATGCAGCGGCAGCGGCTCGCATAACCCTTGACGCAACGCCCGCCAAGCTCGCGCTGGAATTGCCGGTCCAAAATCACGTACCCCAATCCGTACCCGCTGATTACTGTCGGTAGCCCGCACCGAGATCGCCACCGACGAATCATCAGCACTATAGTGCAGTGCGTTATCAGCAAAGTTAGCAACGATTCGCCGCAATAGATCACGATTTGCCACCATTAGTCGCTGACGAGATTTTACCTGGGTTTTTAGAGATTTATTATGAGCGCGATACAGCGGTTGAAGTTCGCTCATCACTTCGCTACAAAGACCAGCCGCATCAATCGCCTCTAGCGTAAATAAGGCGTTTTCTAGGCGGCGAGCTTTGGTTAAGTCTGTCGTCAAACGCAGCGCCCTTTCAGCCGTTAGTGTAATTCGCTGCGCCAAGACAGCCCGCTCAAGCGCCGTATACTCCCCTGCTTCTAGCTCAATCGCCAACTGGCGAATCAGAGCAAGTGGCGCTTTCAGCTCGTGCGCCGCCACTGTAAACGACGGTGAATCTGCCCACAAACCAGCCTGCGCCTTACCCTCCTGCATACACCTAGTTTAGCATGCTGCAGCAGGCTGTTCTAGCACAAGCAAAACGCTTATTCGTTGAATTTGAGGGTCTTTAGCAGCTTTTCATAATCAGCAGTAAATACGTCACCGTCAGTGCGCATCGTCAGCGTACGGTCGCGCATTTTCAGCAAAACCGCCGTGCCATAAGTATCTTTATCGAAGTTGCCGACCAATTTGGTGCCCGTATGCTTACCATCGTTGTAAACGCTCGACTTCAGGTCGCCTCTTTTAATTAACGGATCGTAAGTAGACACAGATTTGTCATAAGTCTTTTGCTCAATCGTTATCCTCAGGGCAATCTTCGACTCTCCGGTAATTGGCGGGATTGTCACTGGGTTCAAATAGGCTTCATATGTCACGCCGCCGCCCTTGCTAATATCGGTTGCCTGATAAGCACTCCAAGTCTTGGGATACTCAAACGTCAAGGCGCCGTAATCTGACGGCCCGTTAAACTGTCGATTCGGCTCTTTCTCGCGCTTTTCAAAGTCGCTCTCTAGCTTCTCGCTATTCTCTTTGACAGCCTGAGCTTTAGCTGTTTCAATCTTCTCGTCGACGTTTTCTTTTTGGTCGAGATATTGCATATATGACCAAATACTAAAACCGCCAAACCCCAGCACCAACACTACCAATACCGCAATAGCGACAATACTGCCAGTGATAGCGCCTTTTTCTGTATGATGCCTACTCTTCATGCTTACGATTATACTTTGTCGAGGCTAAATATGCAAAGGTTTAACTTTGCGGCTGCAGCAAATAGAGATTATGCGCACCCGCGGTCTTATACAAAGTAAGCCCAGCCGCCTCGAAACCATAGCTCAGTAGCCAAATATCACGTCCAAGGCGGTTAGTTTCATACTGTAAATATTTAACCATCTTGGCAATATCACGACCGTCGCCAAAAAGATAAACGACCGTCGTCTCGTCTGGTAGCGGCGTACGCCAAAAGTTAGCTAGCTGCACCGACACTTTCTCATCGTGCCGCGATAACCAACGTGAAATCAGTACTAGCAGCGGTTGTAGCTCGTAACCAATCGCCCGCGCGCCGCGGCAGCTCGCTTCGCGCAGCACCACGCCGTCGCCCGAGCCAATATCCACCAACACGTCGGTTTTTTTGAGCTGATATAGCTCGTCAAAAGCCTTTTGCAAGTCGCGGCGCCGCGACGGTACATACGGCGCGCCCGTGAAAGCCACAAAGCCAAACAGCAGTACCACAGCAGCAATGGCGGCGAAAATCACGCGAATTTTTCCTTGAGGACGGTAATTTTATTGCGCAAGCCGTTCAAATCTTTTTCGATATCGCTAGCTAGCTTCTCGGCTGCTTGGTAGCGCTCTATCGCCTGCTCAATATCGAAGTCATCGCTTTCGAACCACGCCACCATCTGGCGCAGCTCTTCAATTTTTTGGTTGATAGTTTTCTCATTTTTGCTTGACATTTTTAACCTCCGCTTTGATAATTATTTTTTCTTCCTCAATACTAATAACTTCGCCTATTTCAGTCGAACCGCGCACAATCGCGTAACCGCGCGCCAGCGCCAACTGCGGATTGTACGCCGCCAAAATCCGCTGGAATTGCTTGATTTCGCTCGTTAAAACGTCAGTTCTGCTATCTAGACGCAACAACGCGCGCTGCCGCAAGTTGTCAACCTCACTACTTAAATCGCCAATCGCTGACTCCGTCCGATAGGCCATGCCGTCAACCAGCGCTTTTATTTCTCGCACCAGCTCTCGCCGGTCTGGCACAATAATTTGCGCCGCGTTGCTCGGCGTAGAAGCCCGTACATCGGCAGCCAAGTCCGCCAGTGTCATATCGACTTCGTGCCCAATGCCGACCAATGTCGGCACGCGGCTGGCAGCAATCGCTCTAACCAACAATTCATCGTTAAACGTATTCAAATCGTCAGCACTGCCGCCGCCGCGAATGATCACCAGCACCTCGGGCGGCGTTTGACTCTCGTTAAAACGATTAATTGCCGCAACAATCTGATCAGCCGCTGCCTCGCCCTGCACTTGAACATGCGCTACGTCAATTTGCAAGCCGCCCCAGCGCTCGTTTACGATTTTGATAAAGTCCGCGTAGCCTGCTGCCTGCGTGCTGCTTATCACGCCGATACGCGCTGGAATTTGCGGCAAAGAACGCTTGCGCTCCGCGGCAAATATTCCTTCCTTCTCCAACTTAGTACGCAACAGCTGGAAACTTTTGCGCAAGCTGCCCTCGCCTAGCGGACGGTAATTTTGCACGGTCACGCTGAATTTGCCCCACTTCGTTACTTTAGGCTGTGCCCGCACCACAAGCTTCATGCCGTCTTCAATCGGTGTTCGCAGTTGATAAACTGGCATAAAGCAACCGACGCTCGCTTCCTCGTCTTTCAAGTCAAAAAACACCCATTTGCCCTGGTTTACTTTGAAGCTGGCGACCTCGCCTTCAATCTCAACAGCGCTGCACGAAAACTCCAGCACTTGATTAATCAGCTCGACAAAACCGCTAACGCCGAACCTTGGAATCGGATTTTCGTCCATATTTCACTATTGTTAACTGGTAAAATACATAGCCTAGCAGCAGCGCCGTCAGCAGTACAATTACCCGGTAAAGTACAATCGCTGCAATTGACTGGCCGCTACCTATGCCTGATAAAGCCAAAACACTAACCATGATTGCCTCGTAGGCGCCCGTTCCGCCCGGCGTTACCACAATGAATCCAGCAATCGTCGCTATGCCATAAGCAATCAAAATCGACGCCGGATTGACACTCATTCCCAGCGCCTGAAAAGTAATCCAGATTGGCGCAATTTCGGTAGCGGTAAATAACATCGCCCACAAAAACGGCTTCAGCAACACGCGCTTATCGCGCTTTAGCTCGTTAAAATCGTCGTGCATATCATAGAAAAACTTCTCTATCGACTCCCGCTTCAACACCACCTGCGGCCGCCGCGCAAAAAATGACGCCGTACCGTTAGTTATCATCGTAATCCTCTTGGCTAATTTTTTCATCCGGTGGACGCTATTCAAAAAGTACGCGCCCAGCAGCGTCGCCATCACCAGCAAAAATACCAGCGTTGAGCTCATCAAAATTATCCAGCGGTTAACACGGCCGTCAATCGTCACCATCAAAACAGAAACTACCAAAAATATCACAATCGCCATGAACCCTACCACGTAACGCACAAATTGCGCCATCGTCGCCCGTCCGATTGGCACACCGTACTTGCCTAAGCGCCAGTTAGCATATGAAATACCACTGACACCGCCGCTAGGAAAAGCATGATTAACAAAATTTAACTCTAGCGATATGCGTGCCAGAGTTGCCGGATTAATATTCTTCACGAAGCCTTTCTGACGCAAATACGAAAAAATCATCTCGCCAGTCGCCAAATATCCGGCCGCAATAATTGGCAACATCCACACAAGCTTGCCAAGGTCAATTTTACCTAGCAAACCCCAAGCATACACCAGTTCGCTTCTAGCTAGAAAAAGTATCAAAGCAATCAACAGCAACGTGGCAATACTCAACCACAATCGAAAAGACAGTCTCCTTTTCATACAATCTAGTATACTATATTTATGCATATCACAATACTTGGCCGCCAGCCAGCACTTGGAGTAGCCGAGCTAGAACAGCTCTACGGTGCTGACAATGTCCGGTGGTTTTCGGAGCAAACAGCGCTTGTAGATTCGCCTGATTTTGACTTCGAGACCCTCGGCGGCAGCCAAAAAGCCGGCCGGGTCGTTCTCGAACTCGACCGCGGCAATTGGCTAACCGCCAGCCGCCAAATCGTTCAGCACTACGCCGCCAAATGGCGCGCCAGCGAGCATAAAATAACTCTTGGCATCAGCGCTTACGGCTTCAAAATCTCGCCGCGCGATGTCCAAAAAACCGGCTTGCTTATCAAGAAAAAATTACGCGACAGCGGCACTAGCTTACGCCTTATCCCGAACCCAGAAATCGCCCTCAACACCGCTACTAGCCATCACAACAAGCTTGGGCTATCGCCAACGAAAGTTGAGCTGCTAGTCGTCCGAGCACCAAATAACCGTCTCATTATCGCTGAAAGTGTCGGCGCCCAGAACATTACTGCACTGGCTGTCCGCGACCAAGCTCGCCCGCGCACTGATGCTTTCGTCGGTATGCTACCGCCGAAATTAGCGCGGATGATGATAAATCTATCTGGCGATACAAAACTTGGCCGCCTCTGGGACCCTTTTTGCGGTACTGGCACCGTTCTCCAAGAAGCGCGGCTCAAGGGAATAGACGTCTACGGCAGCGACCTGAGCCAAAAAATGGTTGATTATGCCACAGAAAACATGCAGTGGCTCGATAATAAATACCGAATCAACCCTCAATGGAAAATCTTTCAAGCTGATGCCACCGATGTCAAGCTCAATACTGCTCAAAAATCTGAAATCAACCGCGTCGTCTGCGAGGCCTACCTCGGCCAACCCTTCTCGGCCCCGCCGAAGCCCACCAAGCTCACCGCAGTCCGCAGTAACTGCAATCATATCATCAGCCAGTTTTTAGCAAACATCCGCCCGCAAATCAATCCGAGTACAGCACTAGTCGTCGCTGTGCCCGCCTGGCGCGACCATAGCGGTAAATTTACACATTTACCGCTTATTGATCAGTTAGCAGATTTAGGCTACCGACGCCTACATCTAAACTTAGTCAGCGACGAGCAGCTACTCTACTACCGCCAGAACCAGGTAGTGGCACGAGAAATCTTACTGCTTAAACCTCTCGATGAAAATTAAAAGCAACCCGCCCGCCAAGCTCACGCCTGCTATAGTAATTACTTTCGTAAAGCTTGACATTTCCGATAGCTTCGCGTACAATAGCATAGATTGTCTTATATTAAATTAAAGGAGTTTTATGTCACACGTTAAAGCTGGCGGTTCGAGCGATAATACCCACAAAAGTGCTGGTAGGCGCAATGGCGTCAAGCGTTTCGGCGGGCAAAAAGTCAACCAGGGCGAGGTGCTAGTTCGCCAGACTGGCAGCACCAAAGTTGCTGGTCCAGGCACTTATATCAGCCGCAACTACACAATTCACGCAGCCAAGAGCGGCACCGTAGTTTTCAAACATATCAAGAAGCCATCATTTACCGGCAATACTCACCCGCGAACTCAAGTTTGCGTTGAATAAGCTTATTTTAAGTCCGTATTGAGTGCACTACCCTAGCTCTAGCGAGGTATTGCTATTGGTTGTGTTCTTTATTCTTTTGGCGCTCTACTGATACGTTCATAAATCTTTGTAGTTCTGCGATACTGTAGTCCAGCTTTAAAGCATACTGTGAATATTCTTCGCCATCGATACGTCTTGAAAAGCCCTGCTCAGCAACATTATTCATTGCTGCCAAAGAGCGTCTAACCTGGTCTATGGCATCGCCCAGGCGAGCCGCTTCGTCCTGCGGTAAATCACCGCCGACCTTCTCTACAGTAGCACTGAACCCATTAAGCGCAGTTGAGATACCTGACGTATGCTCTTGTATGCGCCCGAATAACACAGGAGCTCGCAAAGTATATGCCGTATTCAGCACTCCAGCCAAACCCTCTGCCGCGCCCGCTATATTTCGTATAGCAGACTGTGTAGTGTCCGCTTCTGCTAGCCTTTTTAGTGCCTCGGAGCCACTAGGAGACTGTTTATCGGCCGATAGCTCATCTGGGCTGTCATCTTGCTCATTTGAACTTCCCGATTCTTCTTGATCTTCTAGCGCGGGAGGTTCGCTTTCAGTATCGGCGACAGACGAATCGCTGCCTGAATTAGCCTTTTCAACAGCTGGCGAAGAATACTCACCCCTGAGCGCAGCCAGTACCTCTTCGCGAGTTTGCGGCTTTGGAGCTGGCCTACTAGTCTTCGTTGTCACACCTCTTAACGCAGCCAATACATCTTCGCGAGTTGGTGGCTCTGACTCTGCTTTTGCTTTCGAACCCAGCTTGCCAGCCGCTCTTAGCGCAGCACGCAAC
Organism: Candidatus Saccharimonadota bacterium; assembly: GCA_905372275.1. GTDB lineage: Bacteria > Patescibacteriota > Saccharimonadia > Saccharimonadales > Saccharimonadaceae > Saccharimonas. The sequence goes on along the minus strand of CAJPON010000002.1, from coordinate 67,380 downwards.
GCATCCCCTGGATCCTCTGGCGGCTCTGTCGGCTGATTCTCGCTCTGCGGGAATTGTGCCTTCCAAGCATCAAGAGCATCTTCAGCCGGCGGCAAACCATGATTTTCCTCGCTATCGGGATTTATCGTTGTACTGAAATCACCTTGATCAACGCGCATCCAGATAGCACGCCTACTACCATCACCATTGTCATCATCACTACCGTCCCCTGTATTTTCAACAAGTAAGTAGGCAGGAATATCTGGATATAATCGGGACATTAGAAAAGCTTCTCTAGCTCTATCAATTGCTCTATCACTATCTCCAGATTCATCAGGCTGTCTACCAGTAGCTAATCTACCCAATCCAACGCTTACTTTACTCAATAGCTTCAACCTAGCCTTAGCCTCTTTTTCAGAGGTACCTAGATCCTCAGCGCTTGGGAGCTCGCTACCTGGCACTGGATAGCCAATTATTATAGGTTCTTCAGGCGATTTGCCGCCTGGCGCTGTACTTTTTGATGTATGTGTTTCTGGCATATACTACTATTATATCAAAACATAAGCGAAATGTCAACTACAACACCACAAATAAACAAACTAAGCAATTCTACAAGCAGCTACTTGCTCATGCCTAGGTGGTAGCGCACGCGCTCGACGACGTCGCCGATAACTACTTGCGATTTCACTAAATAATCGTCAACACCGAGCTGCTCGGCGCGTTCTTTGTCTTTAGGCTGGCTAAGCGCCGTCAGCATAATCACCCGAATATTGGTAGTCTCCGGCGTATTACGCAAAATGTCCAAAACGTCAAAACCGCTAATTTTCGGCATCATAACGTCCAGCAAAATCAAGTCAGGATGTTCAGACACCGCCAACGACAGTGCATCCTCGCCATTATTTGCTTCACAGACGTCAAAACCCTCCAGTTCAAGACGCGACCGATATACTGATGCTAGCGCAGTATCATCCTCTACTAGCAAAATCTTACGTTTGCGTGTATCCATAGTTTATATAGTATACCAGCCTGGCGATAAGCACAAGGGCTATGACGCTAATTCTTTAGCGCGCGCCATTTGCGGATCGCGCCCAGCGTTATTATCATCCGAGCTCATCTTGACCGTCTGGTTCGGCTGGATGCCTTCTTTGGTGATGTTTCTGTCTTGCGGCGTGTACCAGCGGGCTACTGTCACCTTGAGGATACGATCGTCGGATAGGTTGATCACCTTTTGCACCGTACCCTTGCCAAAGGTTTTTTCACCGACCAAGATGGCTGCTTGATAATCTTTCAGCGCACCAGCCACAATCTCGCTAGCACTGGCTGAGCTGCCATTGACGAGGACAATGGTTTTCTTACCTTTAAGTGTCGGATTTCCCGAAGCTTTAACTGTCTCGGTAACCTGGCCACGGCTTTTTTCGGTAACGACCGTTTTGCCACTATCTAGCCACAAACTCGCCACTTCTTGCGCCGCCGTCAAATAGCCGCCGCCGTTGTTACGCAAATCAACAATAACGCTTTTAACACCTTTGTCAATGAACTCTTTAGCAGCTTTGCGAGCTAGCGAACCGGTGTTGTCGTCAAAGCGCGAGATCGTCAAGACACCAACGTCGTCGCTAACCGACCAACGGACGCTAGGATCGCTAATTTGAGCCCGGGTAATCGAAAAATCTAGCGATTCGCTGCCGCGGCGCATAGTTAGCTTGACGGTCGTGCCCGCTTCGCCAGTAACCTTATCAGCCACGCCACTAGCCGTCTCGCCCGCTACTGACGTACCGTTCACAGCCACAAAGATATCGCCCGTTTTAAGGCCAGCCTTCTTGGCTGGAGAGTCATCGAGAACTCTGAGTACCGTCGGCTGTAAATTGCGCACACCGATTTCGGCACCAATGCCAGAAACTTCGCCGTTTAGACTTTTGTTAAATTCTGCCGCTTCTTCCTTATCTAGAAATGTCGTGTAGTCGTCGCCGACCGCTTTAACCATGCCGCGAGCCGCCCCATCAGACAGCTTATTAGCATCCAAATCACCGTCATAATTCGCCGCTAGTTGACGATAAGCTTCTTTCATCACCTCGGTATCAAGCGGCTGCTTAGCCACCTTGATGCCAAAAATCGGCGCTGCTATCTGATATATTTCTTCGCTGCGCGTACCAGCCGCAAACGATACGATTATCGCCAAGACCAACGACGCCAAGAAAACACCCTGTGAAACCTTCCGCTGCCGAGGCTTCCGCCCCTTATTTTCAACTCCCTGTTCGTTTGCCATAATCATAATTATAGCGCACTCTGGCTGAGTACGCTATAATTTACCGCTTATTATCTTGATCTCGCTAGAAATATATATAAGTTAGCCCAGCACTTGAACGCGTGTAGTAGTGATAGCGGCCCCAGCCTAAACCGTCGATATTATTGTTGTAGTCACTAACGGTAATCGTACCATCGCCATTAACTGCTTCGACATACATAGCGTGACCGTAAGCGCCAACATACTGAATAGCTACCGAGCCAGCTTTTGGCGTTGGGCCGTTTGCAATACCATAGCGAGACGTTGTGCTCGGCCACTGATTAGCGTTACCTGCCCCGCCAAAATGCGGTACGTAACGGCCAGTACTAGCTACTTTCCAGGCGGTGTAGCTGACGCATTCGCGGTTATAGAGACCCCAGTTATCAACGATCGTATCTTGCTCGGCATTAGCCCAAACCGACGGATATCCGCCACCGCTAGCCGAGCCCGTACCAATATTAGTAGAGCCTGAAGCACGGGCAGCTGCAGCCATAGCGGCAGCCTGCTGAGCGCGGACACTGCTGATTTCGCTGTTACGCTTGGCGACCAGGTTATTGTAAGCTGATTCCTCGCCGCGCGTGTCCGAAACTAATTTAGCCTGTTCAGCCTCTTTGGCAGCTAGCGCGGCTTTTTGCGACTTCTGGTCGCGTAGTACGTTCTCGACTTGCTTTTTCTGCTTTTCGAGCTGCGCTTTGAGCGATTTAATCTGTTTGATCTTGGTACTCAGATTATCCTGCATTGACGAGCGGTATTCTTGCTTGTCAACGTAATCGCCGATGTTTTTGCTGCTAGCCAGCATCTCGAGCGGCGAGATTGAGCTATCAACGTACATATCGGCAACAATTTCGCCAAGAGCTTCTTTGTTAATCTCGATTTTCTTTTCGGTAGCAGCGATATCTTTCTCAAGCTTATCGCGCTTAGCTTGGCTAGTATTAATTTGCGCTTGGATTTCATTTTTTTGCTTGGTTAATACATCAAGCTGCGCTTGCAGCGTTGACGCCAGCGCGCCAAGCGTCGCCGCCTGCTGCTGATATGAATCAGCTTCTGATTGAAGTTTTTTGACCTGTTCGTCGTACTGGTCGGCCAACACGTTTTGCGCGAAGGCAACCGGTATACTTGCGCTCATCAAAACAGCTGCTGCGACGATTGACGACTTCGCAACGTGCCGCCTTGACGAAACTGGTGTGGTGGACCTATGTTTCATACTTCTAGCGTAACAAAGCATTACCGCTTTGTCAATAAAGCTACGTCGAATAATCACCCCCTTTCGTAAATTACTCTACAATTTGAGATAACGGCGAGTAGCCAGTGTCGAGGAAATAATCCCAATCAACGAGCCTAACAACATCATACTTAGCAAGACCAGCAGCAAATTATTTACCAGAAAGTGCGATGTAGCTACAGCAGCAATTCCATAAGCCTGTAATTTGCCAGAAATCGTCGCGAAAACCCCTACCCCTATAGCGGTCGCTACAACCGCAGCAATACAACCATACACCATTGCCTCTACCAAAAACGGGCCGCGGATAAAGCTTTTGTCAGCACCGATAAGTTTCATCATCTCGATCTCGCTTTTACGATTGAATATTGCCATTCTAATGGTATTAAAAACAATCAACGAAGATATTACGACGAAGAGTACGCTCGCCGCTAAACCAGCCCGCTGCGCAAAATCTGTCCAGCGGCCGATATTTTCGATAGCGTCGCGCCGGTCGCCAGCAAACGACGGTTCGCGCTTATCATCGATAATTTTTTTGAGCGGCTTATTAGTTTTGACAAAGTCGCTAAGACTGTCGGTGTCATTGATATTCTCTAGATTAACGCGAATCACTGCTGGCATTTTATTGGCAGCTTGATTAAGGGCATCTAGTATATCTTGGTCGGCTTTGTTGTCTTCGGCGCTTTGTTGGCGCGCTTTTTCCGAGGAAACGAATTCAACGCGCTCGACATTATGCAGTTTACGCAAATCGGTGATAATCGGTTTAGCCTGTTCTTCGGTGGTACCCGTTTTGAGATAAATTGACATATCGACTTTTTTACTCAGCTCCGTTACCGAGTCTGCCAAAATATTGCGCGCCACCACCGTAGTAAAGATAATCAGCAACGTAATCGTCATCACCGCGGTAGCCGCAATGGTTAGCCAAGCATTACGAGTGAAATTATTGACGCCGTAGCGACACATTCGTACGAAAGTCAGCCATTTGCGCTGGCGGCTGCGCCTTTGTCTGGTCAAGGCGCGCGCACCGGTATTTTTTTTGTCCTCGCGGCGGCTTTTCTTTTTGGCAGCCGCTGTCTTGACTTTGTCTCGTCTCATTGCCGATAACTCCCCTGCGCTTGGTCGCTAGTAATCTTGCCGTGGTCAACAGTGATAACGCGGCGCTTCAACCTATTGACAATCTCGACATTATGTGTTGTAAGTATAACAGTCGTGCCATACCGGTTAATCTTCTCAAGCAGGCGGACAATATCCCAACTATGCTTCGGATCGAGATTACCCGTTGGCTCGTCAGCGATTAGAATCTTTGGCTGGCGCACTACTGCTCGAGCAATTGCCACACGCTGGCGCTCACCGCCCGATAGCTGATGCGGGAACTGCTTTTCCTTACCCTTTAGACCCACCAGGTCAATCACTTTTGGTACAGTATTTTTAATTTCGCGGTTAGTCATGCCGGCAATTTCTAGCGCAAAAGCCACATTTTCGAACACTGTCCGGTTCGGTAGTAACTTAAAATCCTGAAAAACTACGCCAATTTTGCGGCGCAGCAACGGGATATGCTTGTCCTTGAGCTGGTCGTAATCAATACCGCCAACGACAATCTTGCCGCTAGTCGGCTTTTCTTCGCGCGTCAATAATTTGAGCAAGGTCGATTTGCCAGCACCGCTCGTCCCAACGATGATCACGAACTCGTTCGGCTCGACATGCAGATTAACACGGTCAAGCGCTGGCTTACTGCCCTTACCATACACCTTGGTCACTCTATCTAACAGAATCATCACTACCTATTGTAGCATAAGCTAGTTTATAGCGATAGCCAGCTACTCGGTCGCTGCTTGCTGCTCGAGATATGCTTCGATAAAACCGTCAATGTCGCCATCTAGCACACCGCGGGCATTATGCGTCTCAAATTTGGTGCGCGTATCCTTGACTAATGTGTAAGGGTGAAGCACGTAATTACGAATCTGCGCGCCCCAGCTAGCCGACTCGCCCGCCCGCAAGTCAGCTAGCGTCGCGGCGCGTTGTTCTAACTGCATCTGCGCTAAGCGGCTTTTGAGGATTTTTAGCGCGGTTTCTTTGTTTTGGAGCTGGCTGCGCTCGTTTTGGATCGCCACCACCGTGCCTGTCGGCAAGTGAGTGATGCGCACTGCAGAATCAGTCGTATTAACTCCTTGCCCGCCGTTGCCGCCGCTACGATAAATATCAATTCGCAAATCTTTGTCGTCGATATCGACCTCGCCTGGCGCGTCCATTTCCGGCATGATTTCGACCAGTGCAAAGCTAGTCTGCCGCAAATTATCAGCGTTAAATGGACTGAGCCGCACCAGCCGGTGCACCCCGTGTTCGCTGCGCAATTTGCCGTAAGCGAAAGCACCGCGGATAATGTATGTCGCATTCTTGATACCGGCTTCCTCGCCCGTTGACCGCTCGACTAGCTCGGTCTGCATATCATGCTTTTCAGACCAGCGCAGATACATTCGCTCTAGCATCTCTGCCCAATCCTGCGCATCGGTACCGCCAGCGCCAGCGCTCAATTTGAGAATCGCCGCCCGATTATCGTATTCGCCTGAGAACAACAAATCTTTGCGGCGCTCCTGGTATTCTGCTTCGAGAGCTGCTAACTGCTCGGTAAATTCTGCCAGCATCGAGTCGTCGCCTAAATCCATTAGTTCAACAATGTCCGAGATTTGCGAACGTAAAATCTGCCATGGCTCAATTTGCGAACGCAAGCTCGCCGCCTGCCGTGTCAGCATCTGCGCCCGCTCGACATTCGCCCAAACGTTCGAGTCGGCCAGCTGTTCATCAAGCACTGCCAGTTCTTCAGCGCGAGCGTCAATATGCAAAGCCTGGCAAGCGCTAGCCACGCGAGCACGGAGATCTTCAGCTTGTTTTCGTAACGGCTGCATAGAACCTAGGCAGCAGTCTCGTCTTGATTTTGGCTGGTGTCATCTGATCTGCGGCGAGTTGATTTCTTGGTAGAAGTTGGTTCTACGGTTGTCGGCTCAGTAGCAGGTTCTGATCCAGCAGGTTCAGAAACATTAGGCTGAGCAGCAGCTGGCGCAACGCTCTGCGGCTGATTTTGCGGCTCAACCACGCCCTTCCAATAGTCAATTTGACTCAACCGACGTACCAAAAACGGATGATCGCTGAATGTCTGCGCAAAATGATTCATCGGGCGCTCAGCCGTGTACTGCATCCACTGGCGCGCTACCTCGTTCATACTGTCTGCCGCATCAGGTCCAACATGCACCTTGATCAGCGATTTCTTGACCAATTCGCTATCGCCCAAATACATCAAGGCTAGACGATCGGCGGTTAGCTCGGCACGGCGGTGCCAGAATCCAGAAATCCAACTACCCAATACGCTGATAATCGGAATCGACAAAAACGGCATCAAATACACGTTAGCGTTGGCATGGCGGTATTTGATATGCGCCATTTCATGTACAACAACCACCTTTAATTCATCTTCGGTCAAATAACGAATTGATCCAGAATGTAGCACGATAGAATATGGCCTAGCAAAACCAAAAGCATAAGCATTCATCACTGGATTCTGCGTGATGAAAATCTCGACTTGCGGCATCTCTAAATCAGCCGATACCTGGTTAGCCCAATCGCGTAACCACGCGTAAGCGCTATATTCAACTTGCAAGGCATTACCCAGCATTTGCTGGCGCATCATCCGCACCATGAACATACCAATACCTAGCAGCATGCCCAATCCCATAATCATAAAAACTATCGCCAGCAATACAGCAATCACGCCATCGCTGAACGATAACTCAACGTGGTGTCCAGCATTATCTGTTGACATTTCCTGGAATGTTGTATAGATAAAATAGCTAGCCGCAAAGAAACAAAAGATAATGATAGTTATTGTCAGAACGACATTATCTTGCGCATTGCGAGCCCGCGCTACGGCAAGCTGGCCTTTGGTTTGTGCCTGCGATTGCGGCGGCTGCTGATACTGTTGGTATTGCTGGTACGGCTGTTGATCCATAAACCCTCCGATTAGATACTATCTCAAGACTCGCGCCTATTCCTGCTTATTATAGCAGTATTAACAGCAATAAGCAGCAATTTCGGCGTTTCAAATCTGCCAAAACTGCGAGCTCTGGCATTGTCGTAGATATCGTTACGGCGGTTTTGCTATACTTTTTGTATGAAGATCGGCATATTTGATACGGGAACTGGCGGCAAATTAGTAGCAAAGAGGCTGAAAAAATTACTGCCGCAGCATTCGTACATCACGGCGATCGACCGCGAGCACGCACCGTACGGCAATCGTTCACCGGAGGAGATTATTACGCTAACCGATGCCGCCATCCAGCCGCTGCTATCATGCGACATTATTGTTCTGGCATGCAATACCGCCACGACCAACGCGATTAGCTCGCTGCGGCAACGTTACCCAGACGTATGCTTTATGGGCTTTGAACCGATGATCAAATCAGCCGCCGCCCTGACCAAATCGCATCATATCACCCTGCTGGCGACAAACGCCACCAAACACAGCCAGCGTCTGCGCGCGCTTATCAGTGAATATGCTACTGGCGTTCGTATCGACACGCCAGACACTCACGCGTGGGCGCAGATGATCGATCAAGGTTTGGCCGACGATATTACACTTGATGAAGTATCGACCAGTATTGCGGACGGTAGCGATGTTATTGTTCTAGGCTGCACGCATTATCTGGCGCTTAAGAGGCGGCTACAACGCCTTTTCCCGCAATGCCGCATTCTTCTTGAACCTACTGCAATTATTGCCAAGCGGATTAGCGATTTTGCTAAGTTAGCTTAGCTATCTAGCCCCCGCTAGCAATACTAGAATTTACCGTATATTGGCATATAACGGCACTAAAGCTTCTCCACCGCCGCTACGAACTGCTCGCCGCGATCATTATAGCTCTTAAACATATCGAAGCTAGCGGCGGCCGGGCTGAGAATCACCACATCGCCAGGTTGTGCTTGATTTGCTGCCATTTCAACGACTGTTGACATCGACGCCATTTCCAGCTGGACAACCTGGCAAGAAACCTTATTTTTATGCAAAATTTCGATAATTTCACTGGCATTAGCGCCGTTGACGATCACTGCCCGCATTTGCTGCCTGGCGATTTCCTGCGCTAATTCCGTATAGTCCGCACCCTTGTCAGAGCCGCCCAAAATCAAAATTTTTGGCTCCGTGAAAGCTTTTAACGCGGCAATAGCGCTACCGGGCGTGGTTGAAATACTATCGTCGTAATATTTCACGCCGTTGTTCTCAGTGACGAATTTCAAACGGTGCGGCAGCCCTGTGAAACTCTCCAGTCCAGCAGCAAATTGCTCATCATTCACCGCAACAGGCAATTCTGTCACCGCGCTCATTGCTGCGCAGGCATTCTCTAGGTTGTGCGCGCCCAGCAACCGTAAATGATCGGTGCTGCAAATCTGCCGATTTTGCACGCAAAAGTAGCCATCCTGAACATAAACTTGGTCATCATCAGGAATAGCGTAGCGCTGCGCGAAATCTAGCGCATCACCTCCGCAGCATTCACACATTGCATGACCTTGCCTATCTAATAGCCCGTCAAATGGCATAGCAGCCACTTCCTGTGAATATTTATTCGTTGGGTGATATAAACAAACATCGCCAAGACGCTGGTGGCGGCGAATATTTTTCTTGGCATTAAGATAGTCGGCGAAATCCGTATGGACATTCAGATGATCCGGCTCGATCATTAGCACCACCGCAATGTGCGGCGATTTTTCTAGATCCCACAGCTGGAAGCTTGACAATTCGTAAACGACGATATCGGTTTTTTTAATTTTCGGCAAGATATCCAGCGCTGGCACGCCGATATTGCCGACCAAATGCACCGTTTGTCCGGCTTGCTGCAATATCGAGGCAATCAGGCTGCATGTCGTCCCCTTGCCCTTGGTCCCTGTCACGCCGATAATCGGCGCCGGACACTTGTCAAAAAACTCGTTGGTCGCCGACCAAATTTTACCGTTGGTTTTTATATTGCGCGGCGGCAAACTGGCTGTCCGCACCACCAAATCAGCATCGCCCAGCTGCTCGCTGAAGACGTTTTTGCCAGAAATCAGCTTCACGCCATCCGGAATAGACGGCAGTTTATCCGCCGGGCGCTCGTCAGCCACCACAAACTCCGCGTCAGGAAATTTCCGCCGGAAATATATCAGATTTGATATACCTTCCACACCGTAACCCGCGATGATAATCTTCATAACGACTATTATAGCACGCGCCTTCATCGCTATAATATCAATACTTTATGCTTTAGCTTGGTAACAAGATTGTTTATTGATATAATTATAGTAATCTTTCGCTCCGACCAGCGAGAGGTAGAACGTTTCCGTTTTTTATTCCTACTTGATAGGAGCGTGCCACCTCATGGGGTTGTTTCTGCTTTTTTGGGCTGTAATCGCTACGATTGCAGGCTTTATGGCCGGTGGTATACTGGCATGTCTGATTGATGACGCATTCAAAAACAAGATGAAGGTCAGTGCTATCATAGTTCTGACCTTAGTGATAATGATTGCGATGTATGCAATCGTCAATATGACAATATACCAATTGATGCCCTCAAACAAAGAGAGGGTAGCAAGTTTTACAGAGGCAGCGGCGCTGCACGAGTTTTCCAGCGGATCTGAGTACCCACTGGAAATCGGCGCTCGCTCGATTTCTGCCACAGGGGAAACTTCCGTTAGTGGCGGTATTTTTTCTATTAGTGCCTATACCAAGATGCAGGCAGGCGCCAGTATTTTGGTTGATTATCGGCACGGGGACGGCACTCACGAAGTGCTGGAGATTCCCCTGTCAGTCATCAGGTTTAACATCATCGGCGACGGCGAAATGTCGTCGATGGTGATAAACCTCACTGATCTCCCAGGTGCCGAGGGGTATGTTGCCAAGGACACCCTCGGTGACTGCCACCCCAGTATCCAGTGGGGTTGGTGGCTGAGAGAGTGCCCAACCGTCGAAAATACCCTCGTCACCTCGACAATAGGTGACGAGGGATTGTCAGGCCTCATGCAGAAGGCGCTTGCCAGTAACCCTGGCAAGTTCGTGACGATTAGTGTCACGAGAGACGAGTATAACCAGATCCTCGGCTCCGCTGGTAGCGCCACAGAGACGGAGACGGAGACGCCAACTCCGTCGCCCGCCCAACGTTGAGCAAGTAAAATGCTCCGCTGGGTCGGCGGCGGAGCATTTTACTTTTGATTGAAATTATTATTCTAAAACAGCTTTTCTAGCTTATCATTTAGCCGCGTCAGCGATTTCTGATCGCTAGCGCTGACGCCAGCCAGCACCCAAGTATTCGCGCCGATGAATTCGCGCGCCGTTGCAATCATGCGCTCGCGAGTGATATTGCGGATTGCCTCGGGCACGCGCTCATAATCCTTGACAAAACCATCGCCGAAATAGCGCCCGCTATAGAAATTGCTAATCTGTGCGACCGTCTGCGCCCCCATCTGGTGACGCCCTAGCGCGTAGGACTGCGCCGCCGCCAGTTCTTCTTCGCTAATTTTCCCATCAAGCACCGCTCGCACTTCGCTAGCAATGATATCAAAGAGCTTATCCGCCGTCTCGACATTGACCTGCCCGCCAAAATCCCAGCTACTATCATAAAAGCCAGCGCTCGCTTCGCTAAACATACCGTACGCCAAACCCTTTTTGCGAGCGGCACCGAAGATACGCGAGTGCATCGTTCCGGTCAAGATATGATTCAAGCACGACATTGCCTCTAGTTCGGCGTCATTGATTTCGCGCGGCAGCGACATGCTCCAACCAAAGGTCAGATTAGTCGCTTCTTTACGCTTGATAAGGGTCGGAGCGGCCTTTTTCAAAACATCACGCGGCACTGTGAAACGTTCGCCGCGCGGCAATTCCCAGCCCTCAAGCATACTTTTAATCTGCTCGCGCCGGCCGTCGAGCTTGCCCGCAATCACAAAACGCATATTGTCGGAAGTGTGGGTTTTGCGATGATGACGCTGAATATCCTCGAGCTTGATATTATCAATCGTTCGCAAACGCTGCCAAAAGGTATAAACATCCTCGCCCAGCAGCTGCTGGACTTTCGGCCAGAGCACGCGGCCGTGATTGTTCAAATATCCCGTTAGTTCGCTGCGGACATTGCCCTTTTCGGCCTCTAGCGATTCTTGCTGAAAGTGCGGCTGGCAAATCGCCACTTGCTGCAATTCAAGAATTCTATCCCATTCGAAATCAGCGCAGTCAGCCACATACACCATTGATAAGTCGCTTGTCCATGCATTATGGTACGCGCCATTTTTGGTGAATTCTGCTTCGTAAGCATGCTCGCTTGGAAACTTAGCGTTTGCACCAAACGACATATGCTCCATCACATGAGCGGTTTCATAAATATTTTTGCGTCCAACATAGCGGTTGCCAGCGCGAAATTGAAACTGGAAGCTCATCACCGTCGCGCCAGGCACGTCAATAAGCAGCCCACGCGAACCATTGTCGAGCCGTACTTCTTTTACTGTGTGTTTCATCTAGCGGCTCTTTTTTCGATTCTGGCGCTTGGCCTTTTTCTTTTTACGGGCAACGTTGCGCCTATGATTAGTTTCGGCGGTCGAGGCGGCTCTTTTTATTGAACCGCCGAAATCGTGATCGCGATTCTCTTCGCCGCCGGTGATTTCGTTGACGCCATGCTCGACCGAGGTCTCAGCAAGCTTTGTCAATTCCGTTTGGTGATCATCGTCAATTGATTCGCGGCTAATAGCGTCGGTGGCGCGCACATGATAAATAGCACGCAAGACTTCCTCGCGCAATGTCGCTTGTAAGCTATCAAACAGCTTCTGCGACTCACTGCGGTATTCAACCAGCGGGTCGCGCTGGCCGACGCTGCGCCAGTGAATACCTTCGCGCAAATGCTGCATGTTCTCGAGGTGCTGCATCCACAGCGTATCAAGTACTTGCAGATAAACTTCGCGCTCAACCCCGCGGATTAGATCGTCGCCGAGCTCTCTTTCTTTGGCTGTATACATTTTTTGTGCAGCAGCTAACGCCTTATCGCGGCGCTGACTATCTTTTTTGATCGCGCCAATTTTTTCAATTTCGTCGGTCTCTAGCGGGATAATCTCTGCAAATTCTTCGACAAATTTTGGATTATTCTTGGCCGGCACCTCTGTTAATTTATTAACCATCGCCCGTAGCAAACGCTGAATTTCTGGTTTGATATTATCGCCTTCGAGGATTTTGCGGCGCACCGTGTAGACAACTTTGCGATGGCGGTTAATAACATTATCGTACTGAACAACATTTTTGCGCGTATCAAAGTTATAGCCTTCGACTCGCTTCTGCGCTGCTTCCAATGTCTTGCTGACGGCACGATTCTGGATTGCCGTTTCTTCATCGACACCTAGGCGTTCCAGCACATTAGCAATCCGCTCGCCCTGAAAGATACGCATCAAATCGTCCTCGGTCGAAACGTAAAACTGCGTGTCGCCTGGGTCGCCTTGGCGGCCGCCGCGGCCGCGCAGCTGGTTATCGATACGGCGCGATTCGTGGCGCTCTGAACCAATGACCACTAGACCACCCAGTTCTTTGACGCCCGGCCCGAGTTTGATGTCGGTACCGCGGCCAGCAATGTTAGTCGCTAAAGTAATCGCTCCCTTTTCGCCAGCATGCGAGATAATCTCTGCTTCGCGCTCGTTGTTCTTGGCATTTAGAATTTCGTACTTAATACCTTCGCTATCCAAATATTTGGCGATCATTTCGTTTTTAGCGATTGAACCGGAGCCAACCAACACCGGACGGCCTTCATCGTGATACTCTTTGATCGCTTGAGCTACTGCTTTCAGTTTGCCTTTCTCGGTCTTGTAGATCAAGTCCTGATGGTCCTGGCGAGTAATTGGCTTGTTCGGCGGCACCACCACTACGTCAAGCGAATAAATTTGTTGAAACTCTTCAGCCTCAGTGAAAGCAGTACCAGTCATGCCGCTAAGCTTTTTGTACAAACGGAAGTAATTCTGGAAAGAAATTGTCGCCAGCGTCATGCTTTCCTGCAGCACTGGTACGCCTTCTTTGGCTTCAATCGCCTGGTGCAAGCCTTCGCTATAACGGTTGCCTTGCTTGAGCCGACCAGTGTGCTCGTCAACGATTATCACCTCGCCGTCATTCGTCACCACGTAATCCTTGTCACGCTTGAATAATGTCTGAGCCCGCAAGGCTTGATCCATGTGGTAGACGCTTCGCACATACTCTGGCGTGTATAAGTTTTTTATACCCAGCATTTTTTGAACCTTCTCGACGCCTTCGTCAGTAAGAGCAACCTGCTTGCGCTTCTCTTCCAAGGTATAATCTTCTGGCGTCAACTTCGCCGCAATCTTGGCAAATTGATAATAGCTATCAGGATTTTCAGCGGCCGGCGCACTAATAATTAGCGGCGTCCGCGCCTCATCGATTAAAATCGAGTCCACCTCATCGACAATCGCAAAATTCAAATCGCGCTGGCGCACCAGCTCGATATCGTTAACCATGTTGTCGCGCAAATAATCAAAGCCGAATTCATTATTAGTACCATAGGTAATATCTGCCTGGTAAGCTTCTTTACGGGTGCACGGACGAAGCTTCTTCATGCGCGGATCAGTATGCGCCTCGTTGTTATAATTTTCGTCGTATAAGAATGAAGTCTCATTGATGATCACGCCGGTCGATAAACCTAACGCATTATAAATTTGCCCCATCCAGCCAGCATCGCGCTGCGCTAGATAATCATTGACAGTCACAACATGTACGCCTTTACCTTCAAGCGCATTTAAGTAGGCTGCTAACGTCGACATCAAGGTCTTGCCCTCGCCAGTTTTCAGCTCGGCCACGCTACCTTCGTGTAGCACCATCGAACCAATCAGCTGCACATCGTAATGGCGCTCGCCGATTGTCCGATCAGCCATCTCGCGCACCACCGCAAAAGCGTCTGGCAAAATCGTATCAAGCGTCACAGATTTCTTCTGCAAACGTTTGCGCAGAACATCGGTTTGGCCAGCCAATTCCTTGTCAGATAGTTTCTTGTATTTCGGACCAAGCGCATTAATTTCGTCGACTTTCTTTTGTAAACGCCGCAAAATCCGCTTCTGCGGGTCACCGAAAACCTTCGTCAGCACCTTCTGTTGTGTTATCGCCATAACGTCAAATTTCCCTCACTTTCAGGTATTTTCCAAAAACTCCCCTAATTATAACTGTTTTCGGGGAGTTTTGGAAGAGGCTGCTACTAAATCGCTACTGCGTTTCGCGGTCAAAACCGCGTTTGAACCGCGCCAGTATATCGCGCCGGCCGACGTGAGCTAACAAATTTTGCTTGTACTTGCGAAGCTGCCCGGCTAGCTTGCGCTCGACTATATCAGTTGCCGCCATAACATTCATTGTCGAATCTTTAGCTTTGATAACCTGATCCGGCACGTTAATAATCACTTCGACTTCATATTTGTTGCCGTTGTCGCGATTGACTTCCTCAATCTTCACCGAAGCACTCATAGTTTTGCGAGCATGCCGCGTCACTAAGCGATCTAATCTGCCGATTTTCTTGCTAATATATTTTTTCGTCGGTTCATCCAAAACGTAGCCGCCTACGCCAGTTATATCAATATCTGCAATCACTTTGACCCCTTTCGTTAAACCGATAATGTATTTTAATTATAGCATTTAGCCGCGGTGAGCGCTACCAATCGCCTCAGTAATATCCTGAAAGCCATCGCGATCGAGCAACTTAATCAGGCCTTCGTTAATTTCGCCGACAACCTGCGGCCCCTCAAACATTAGCGCCGTCACCATAGCCACCAGGCTCGCACCAGCACAAATCTTCTCGTAAGCATCCTCGGCAGTAAACACGCCGCCGACACCGATAATCACAAAACGATCGCGGTATTTGGCATAAGTTTTAAAAATTAAGCCAGTAGTAAGCTCCCGCGCCGGCTGGCCGCTGAGATTTCCCCTAATCTCGTTATCCAGCAATTTTGAATTACGCAGCGCCGAGCGGTCCTTGACTAGATTACCAATCGTTAAGCCGGCAATCTCATGCCGATCAATTACTGCTAGCAGCTTCATAAATTCCGGCCACTTTTTATCTGTCGGCATCTTAACGAAAATTGGCCGCGTTAAACGCAAGTTATCTACCGCCGTCAATAATTTATCCAGCCGCGCTGGCGTCGTAAACGGCTCGCCGCCATAAGTATTCGGGCAGCTAATATTGATTTCGTACAACGGCGCGCAACCAGCTGCCTCTAGCTGGCGCAGGCTCTGGCAATAGTCAGCAATCGCTTCGCTATCGCTAACATTCTCGGGATTATTGGTTTTAGCAACTGACACGCTCAACGGGAAATCGCGCCACAGCAGCCGCGGATACCGCTTAATTCGCTGTATATTGCGAGCGACTCCGTTATTTGCCAAGCCGACGTTAACTACAATCGATTTCTCGCTCGGTAAGCGGCGAAACCACGGCCGCGGATTACCCGCGCAAACCTGCGCAGTAGTCGAACCGCCAATTTCGAAACCTAAGCCAATCCGCTTAGCCACCGGCGGCAGGTCGAAGTTCTTGTCCAGCCCAGCTGACATTCCTAGCGGATTTTTGAATTTTAGGCCTAAAATCTCCTGCTCGAGCCGCGAATTGCGATAATTCCACACCCGCAAAATATTCTCGCCGCGCACTCGGTGCAGTGCTCGCGCCGCTTTGATCATACCCTCATGCGCTTTGTCTGGATGTTGTCGAAAAAGCAACGGTTTAGCAAGTTTCTGATAGCCGCTGCGCGAAACTTGGCGCACCACTCGCTTCATCACAATTCCTCGCGATTACCTAGATACGGCCGCAGTACCTCTGGTACGCGCAGTTTACCGTCATCGGTCTGGTAATTCTCGATGATTGCTACTAGCGAGCGCGCCAAGCTCACCGCTGTACCGTTAAGCGTGTGCAGTACCTGCAGCGAGCCGTCGCTGCGGCGCACGCGAATATTGAGGTTACGCGCTTGAAAATCAGTACAGTTCGAGCAGCTAGTTAATTCACGATACTGATTATCAACTGGCGACCAGTATTCAATATCATATTTTTTGGCTGCTGGCGCACCAAGGTCGCCCGCCGCAATATTCACCACATGGTACGGCACGCCTAAGTTTTGCCAAATTTCTTCCTCGATCGACAAGATCTTTTCGTGCATTTGAGCTGATTGTTCTGGCGTACAGAAAATATACATTTCCAGCTTATTGAACTGGTGCACGCGGAACAGTCCGCGGCTAAACTTACCAGCTGCACCCGCTTCCTTACGATAGCAAGGACTATAGCCAGCATAGAGCAGCGGCAGTTTTTTCTCATCGATGATTTCATCGGCATGAAAGCCAGTCAGTGGCGCTTCAGCCGTACCAATTAGCATCGTGTCTTCGCCATCTATAAAATACTCGTTACTTTCTTTGTGGCTTTTAGGAGCAAATCCCGAACCACGAGCTACCCGGCCCGACACCATATGCGGCACTGTCATCGGAGTAAATCCTTTAGAAATCAACAAATTCAGCGCATACTGATAAATCGCGTTCTCTAGCAGCATCAAATCGCCCTTGATATAGTAAAATTTCGTGCCGGCTACCTTGGCGCCGCGCTCAAAATCAAGCCAACCGCGGCCAGTTGCAAAATCTAAATGATCCTCGGCAGATTGGCGCTTATCACCCCACTCTTTAATTTCCACGCTATCCGACTCACCGCCAAGCGGCACGTCATCAAGCGTTATATTAGGCACCGCGTCCATCTGCGCTTGAAAATCAGCGTCAACATCATGCAATTCGCTTTCTAATTCTGCTAGTTTTCCCTTCAGCGACCGGCCTTTTTCGACTAATTCTGGCGCTGGCTTGCCACCCTTCATCTGGCTAGCAATTTCATTGCGCTGCGTGCGCAATTCATCAACCTGCTGCTGCAATTGCCGTCGTTGCTCGTCAGTGTCTAGCAAATGAGCAATCGATACGTCATTGTAGCCTTTATTTTTTGCCGATTCTTGCACGCGATCGGCGTTTTCTCGAATGTAGCGAATATCTAGCATAATATTAGTATATCATCTAGCGGTACCGTACGCCACACAGACCGCCCAACGTGTCCGCAAAGAACTATTTTTTATAAGTTATTCTGTTCGCAGCGCCTCAATCGGGTCAAGTTTTGCCGCCTTGCGGCTCGGCAACCAACCAGCTACAATTGCCACCAACATCAGAGACAACACTACAACGACAGCGTCTAGCGGCTGGAAGATCAGCAAATCGTGCTTGCCTAGACCCAACGCCTTAGAAATCGCCGGGTTCGCTAGCGTACCAGCACCCCAAGCACCTAACACTCCGATCATACCGCCCAAAAAGCCAACCCAAGCTGCTTCGTAGCGGAACAACCGCCCGATATCACGCTTCGACGCACCTAAAGCTTTCATCAGGCCAATCTGTTGCGTCCGCTCTAGCACCGAGATATACATAGTGTTAATAATCCCGAACACACTCACTACCAAAGCCAAAATACCAAACCCCATCACAATAGTTTGCAAAATATTTACGAAAGTAAAAATCATACTCTGCACATCTTTCGAAGTCATCGACGAATAGCCAGCGTCCTTCAAGCTGTCGCGAACTTCCTCGGGAGTTTTACCGCCCGTGGCTGTCGCATTAGCAAAAATATACTTTTGATAAGCATCAGTTCCAGCAGTACCGAAGTCTGTTAATTCCTTAGCATCGCTCGAATCGATATACAGATTTGGCCGGCTAGCCATCTGGTCTGGCGATTTCTTGACAACTGCTACAATTTTGAATTGCTTATTCAGCGTCTTACCGCCAAGAAGCTCTTTGACGCCTTCCTCGCCCTTATCAATGTACGCTTTTTGAATTGTCTCAGTATCAGCCTGCTGCGGCTGCTGGCTAACTGTAATTGTCAACATCGAACCAACCATTTCTGACGCCGTTTTGCCCAGTTTCTCAGTGTAGCTCTCTGGTATAATTGCCTCGCCTGACGCTAGCTTTGTTCCCGACTTAATCTCGCGGCCAGCTGCAGATTCTAACTGCAAAGTATTGTCGCGCATCATAACTTGGGCTACATATTTCTTATCGCTCTTCACGCTAAATACTACATATTTTGGCCGCAGCTGATAGTTCGGCTCAACATTTTTAAGATCTTTGCGCTGGCGCAATTTTTCAATATCACTCTGAGTAAGCGTGTCATACTCTTGGCCGTAATATGACGCTGCATTAGGATTATATTCAGTTAATTCGCTTCTACCGCCTACCGCTGATCCAGCAGTAGTAACCCGCTTGTCCTTAGAAATGATTAAGCCGTTTGGATCAATATTACTGTTAATAATCCGGTCGACATATTGCCTAGCGCCCTCCCCTACCATCAGGCTAGCCATAATCGCGAAACCGCCGACAGCAATAGCCACGCTTGTCAAAATTGTCCGCATTTTGGCGCGGCGCAAATTACGGCCGGCTCTAGCAACGATATCGGTAGTTTTCATTATTTTTCCTCCTCTGTAAGTTTGCTAGTCGACTTATTTTTAGCAGCTGATTTCTTGGCAATAGAGTCCGATTCGATTTTACCATCTTTGATATGAATCACCCGCTGACATTTTTGCGCTAAGTCTTCATCGTGAGTCACAATAATCAACGTAGCGTTGTTTTCTTTACAATAATTAAATAACAAGTCCTCGATTACCTTTGAGGTCGCTGAGTCGAGATTGCCCGTCGGCTCGTCGGCAAATAGAATCTGCGGCCGGCCGACAATCGCCCGAGCAATCGCCAAACGCTGTTTTTGCCCGCCTGAAAGGTCTTTGGCGCGTGACTTGATCTTGTCACCCAAATCAACCGCTTTCAGAGCTTCAATGATCCGTTTCTTGCGGCCGATTCTCGCCACGCCCGCCGTCTCTAACGCCAAACTGACATTATCATAACAGCTCTCGCCGCCCTCAACGAAGAAACTCTGGAAGATAAAACCCATCTTCTGCGCCCGGAATTTGTCAGTAGCCCGCGGCCTCAACCGCAAAATGTCTTCGCCGTCAATTAGCACCTTGCCCTTTTGCGGCTTGTCTAGCCCGGAAATCGCATGCATCAGCGTCGATTTGCCACTACCGGACTTACCTAAAATAGCCACACTCGAGCCCTCTTCAATATTCAAGCTAACATCATCCAGCGCCGTAAAAGCATTCTTCTTTTTGCCGTATATTTTGGTAATATGTTTGACCTCAATCATTGCACTCTTTCTTTATTAATTTATATTGCCGTTATCGCGCCAGTCATTAGCAATAACATAATCATCACACCCAAACCGATGCGGTACCGGATAAACAACGAAAAGTCATTGCCGGCGACGAATTTCAGTAGCCAAGCAATCGACCAATAGCCAACCGCAAAAGCCACCGCTGTCGCCAAAATTGTTGGCACCCAGCCGACACCGCCGCCAATGTATTTGTAAGCGGTCATCGCCTCTAGCAAACCCGCTGCCACCAAGGCTGGAATACCCAGAAAGAAACTTAATTTCGTCACCGTTACCCGATCAAAACCGCGAAATAGTCCCACCGAAATCGTTGCCCCTGAGCGCGACACGCCTGGAATCAGCGCTAAGCACTGGCCTAAGCCAATCGCCAGCGTATCCCGCCAAGTTGTCTGCCGCTCGCCGCGCCGCACAGCGCTGCATTTGTCGGCTAGCCACATCACCAGGCTCCAGCCAATCAATGCAAAGGCCACAAACCATAAGCTGCGCAGCACTGTTTCGACCTCATTTTTGAGAGCATAACCGATAGCCGCAATCGGCAGCGATCCAATAATAATCGCCCAGCCATATTTGTAATCAAACTGCCGCCGCGCCCGTTTCCACCACAAGCCGCGCCACCAGGCACTCATCACCCGCCAAATATCATCTCGGAAATAAATTATCGCTGCAGCGATAGCACCAATCTGAATAATAGCCGTAAAAGCCGTCAAACTCGGATCGTTGATCCGCATACCCATCAACTTCTCGACAATTGTCAAATGCCCGGTCGACGACACTGGCAAAAACTCCGTTACTCCCTCGACAATACCCAATATGATAGCCTGCCACCATTCCATAATATTTAATAGTATAGCATTTGAAGCCGTCTCGGCAAAAATCTCAACTATTTTTGCCTATTTTACGCTAAAAATATTGACATAAGCGTGATTTTTTGCTATAAGTTATATAGAAAGTCAGACAAAAATAAAAAGGAATAACGAAATGCCCGCGAGATCACTCGAGAGAACTGGAAGTCCACCACCGCCAGTAGGAGAACAAGGTAAGGATTTTACGTTAGATAACGGATCTGTCGTACATACTGATGAGAATGGTATACCAGATTACATAGAAGTGCCGCCTGAAGGCGACGAAACCACCCCTGAATCTGGTCAAGAAAGCGGCGCCGAATACGGAGACGTCGAGCCTGGCCAAGAAAGCGCCGAGGATGCTGCCGAGGTACAGGCTAACGAGACGCTGCGCACTGACGCTGAAATTCTAGGCAGGCGCTACCCCGTTAGCCGAATGATAAGAGACGCTGGTAATACACTACAATGGGGCAAGGAAAGAGCTGCAGCAGCTTGGAATAATGCCATGGAGCAGCCAGGCCTCTTGATGGATAAGTTTATGCACGGCCTAGCCCAAAGCTCGTATGACAGGCGCAAGGCAAAGCTTGACGAGGTTGCTCATCTCAGCGACAATCACCCGCTTAAAAAATTCCGTATGAGGAAGCTTCAAAAAGCTGAGGCTCGCCTGAACAAACGCAAAGCAAATCTCGAAATACGACAGAATCGGATGAGCGGACGCCTGGAAACCGTCAAAAACGCCTACGAATCGCGCCGCGAGGCCACTATAGCCGAATTATCGGAACGTGCAGACAAAGCCCGCACCCGCAAAGCTCTTCGTGAAAAAATGCGTAAAGAACAAAATGTTGGTTGGTTTGAGTCTTGGGCAGCAGCCAAAGAACATGTCAATTCTATACCAAAAGATCAACGCCGCCGCATCGCTAGCGCTGTCATGAATGCTGCCGAAGCTAGCAAAAACTCACAAGATGCTAGCTGGCAAGCGCGATACGCCGAGCGAGCTTCTGCTGACGCGCAAAATCGAGTTGAATCAATTGGCGGACAGCTTCAGCAGACCAGAACCGAGCTAAATAGTATGCGCCAGCAAGCTGGAGAAATCGCTAACATGGAGTCAGACTTGGTTTCGGTCAGAGAGAATGCGGCTAAGCTTCAAGAAAAAGCCGACTCGCTATCCGATGATAGCGCCAACAAATTTGCAGCAACGTACGAAGCCGTCAAGGCTCAGCAGCAACAAGAAAATATGGAGAAAGCAATCGCCGATTATCATAAACGTTTAGCCGAACTGCAGCGACAGGAGACGCAACTTGCGCAATCGCTGATTCAAGCTCAAAAAGACGTCGAAAATACCGGTAAAGCCCTTGAAGCCAGCGCGCAAAACGAGATTGCTGCAAAGAAGAAAGCCAAAGCAACCCAGCAAGCCAGAGACCGTAGCGTCGAAAATACCTTTGTCTAAAGTTAAAACAGAAAAAGAAAGGATAACATCATGCCAATTTTAAGCCGCAGTCTCCTCGCAGATTTAGGAATCAATCTATCAGACGAAGATTACCAATCGCTTGCCGACCATTTTGAATCGACGCTAGAGGAACGTGTCATCAACGAAATCGTCCTCGAGCTATCACCAGAGCAAGCCGAAGAACTATCACACATGCAAGAAGCCAGCGACGACCAAATCGTCGATTGGGTACGCGCCAATGTACCAGACTTTGCAGATATTGTGTCTGACGAAATCGATATCTTGCTCGGCGAACTAGCTGAGGATAGCGAGAAAATGGCTGCCTAAGCCAAGATACCGATAGTATCGACAACTCAAAAGCTATAACTTCACTTCTGGATAAATCGCCCGCGTTGTCTCGTCAATCTCATGACGCAGCTGTGGGAACGGCACGCCCTCGCGAGCAGTTACGCCTTCAAAAATCCAAAATACCCGTTCAGAATAACCCCAGCCGCAAGCTGGCGGCATACCGTACTCCAACATTTCCACGAAGTCAATATCCAGCATCATCGCCTCGTCATCGCCTGCATCGCGCATCTGTTGCTGCTCAACAAAGCGATTCAACTGATCAATCGGGTCATTCAGCTCGGAAAAACCATTGCCCAGCTCTGACCCGGCAATAATTGGCTGGAAACGCTCCACCGTCTGCGGATTGTCGGGGTTGGACTTGGACAGTGGACTGATGAACTTCGGTGTATTCACCAACCACACCGGCCCCGCCACATCTTTACGAATATTTTTCCACAATTTATCGATGCCGCGCGGAATGGAATCGGTCTTCTCCACTTCCAAGCCATGTGCTTTCAACTTGGCGGCCACCTCGTCAATCGTTGTATTATAAACATCAATTCCATAGTGCTTGTTAATCACCTCAGCATAGTCCCAGACTTCCCACTCGCCGCTCATGTCAACCTTAAATTTACCTAGCTGAAATTGCAGCGTGCCAAACGTTTCCTGCAATACATATTTATACATATCCTCCATGAAGCGCATACCAGCTCGCCAATCCCAGTACGCAGCGTACCACTCCATGGCGATGTGCTCTGGCAAATGTTCATCGGAATAATTCTCATTACGAAAACGCGGCCCAAGATCATAAACTTTCTCAAACCCAGCGCCAACCAATCGCTTCAACGGCAACTCGTGAGAAATGCGTAAGTAAAACTGCTGGTCATCCAGCGCGTCCATGTGCGTCACAAATGGGTTAGCATCAGCACCGCCAGTGGTGTGTTCCAATACCGGCACATTCACCTCAGTAAAGCCATGCTGGTTCAGATAATCGCGCGTCGCCTGCCAGAACTTACTGCGGCGAACAAACCGCTGGCGCACCTCTGGATTGACATTCATATCGACATAGCGGCGGCGGAAACGCTCTTCTTTGTTTTCCAATTTCTCTGGCATCGGCCGCAGTGACTTAGTTAATAACCGTAGTTCATGCACGCTAACCGACTTTTCGCCAGTCTGTGTCGTCGTCATCACTCCGCGCGCCTCGACAAAGTCGCCCGTATCAAGAAGCTTCAGCTGTTTCATACCCAATACACCGCGGCTAGCGTCCAATTCAGCTACATCATCACGCTGCAAATATAGTTGCACCTCACCGCTCCCGTCGCGCAGTTTGATGAACGCCAGCTTGCCAAAACTGCGGATTGAAACGATACGACCCGCCACGACCACTTCCCGGCCTGCCAGCTCATCATAATGCGCTAAAACCTCGCCACAACCATGCGTCCGCTCCGACCGCGCCGGATACGGATCAACGCCTAGTTCTCGCAGGGTTTCTAATTTTCGTAACCGTTCGTTTCGATAATCTTGCAGTGTAGCCATAATTATTTATTATAGCACGCCCCTGTTAGTAGCTACGAAATTGCTTTGATTGCGTAGATAGTCTCGCCTTTGGGTGTGTTAATAGCGGCGGTATCGCCCACTACCTTATCAATTAGCGCCACGCCCAGCGGCGATTCGTCGCTAATTTTGCCATTCAGCGGATCGGCTTCAACCGGGCCAACAACCGTATATTCAAATATTTTACCGCCAGATTCAAGCGTCACTCGACTGCCCAAACTAACTTTGTGAGTGGTGCCGCCCTTGATATCCTCGGCGTTCTGCAAAATATCCTCAATCTCGGCAATACGCGTCTCGACTAGGCCTTGCTCTTCGCGCGCCTGATCGTACTCGGCGTTCTCGCTCAAATCGCCGTAACCGCGCGCTTCAGCGATTTTCTCGGCAATCTCGCCGCGGCGACCCTTCAAGGCAGCTAGCTCTTCTTCAAGCTCTTTTCTTCCATCCTCGGTGATCTGATATGCTTTTTTCATAAGTTTTACTCCTTTCGTTATACCGCCCGAAACTTTCTCTGTCTAGAGAAACCCCAGCCCTCCAATACAAAATACTCAGATTAGTTCAGTGTAGCAAGCAACTCATCTGTCGTCAAGAGCCGTTGTTCGCCAGTCTGGCCAGTCTGACGCGTTGACACCTCCCATTTACCATCATCAAGCAAGCGATCGCTGACCGTCACCCGATACGGAATGCCCAGCAGTTCGGCATCAGCAAATTTAACCCCTGGACGCTCGTCGCGATCGTCATAGATAGTCTCGATTCCGACAGATTGCAACTTCTGGTAGAGTTCGTCAGCTGTAGCACGCGACTGGCTGCCAATTTGTACCAGATACACTTTAGCGGGTGCAATATTTTCCGGCCAAACCAGCCCCTTGTCATCAGCAAATTTCTCAACAATCACGCCCATCACCCGGGTGATACCGATACCGTAGCTACCCATGTAAGCGTACTGCTCTACGCCCTCAGCGTCAGTAAAGACCAGGCGCATTTCCTCGGACTTTTGCGTACCGAAGTTAAAGATATTGCCGACCTCAGCAGTTTTGACCCGTTCTAGCTCGCTGCGGTCAATGCCCAGCTCCTTGACGGCTTCATCCAAAACCTCTTCGTTCACAGCAATATTTTTGCCGCGGTGCAGATAAATATAATCCTCGCCAGCGTCACAAATCGTCTGAAATTCGTGGCTAAATTTAGTGAAAGCTCCGCCCGAGGCAAACGTCACATACGTCTCATCGCCGATACCAAAGCGGTCGTAGCAGCGCTTATAAGCCTCAATCGCGGCGTTATAATACTTATCCAAGTCTTCTTTGCTGGCATGCACCGAGTACATATCTTTCATAACGAACTCGCGGCCGCGCATGATACCGCTTTTGGCGCGCAGTTCGTTGCGCAGCTTGTTCTGGAACTGGTAAACGCTAATCGGCAAATCCTTATAGCTCTTTAGATAATTACGCAGCAAATCAACGATCGGCTCTTCGTGCGTCCAGCCGAAACCAACCTCAGTGCCGTCTTGCAGATGAGACTTGAACCACACATCGACCAACTCGTCGCTCCAGCGGCCAGTCTCTTGCCATGTTTCTTTGCGCTGCAGTGTGCTCATGACTAGCTCTTGACTGTCAATTTTATTCATCTCTTCGCGGACAATTTGCTTAATATTCTCAACCACTTTTAATCCCAGTGGCAAGTATGAATAAACACCTGCCATCGTTTTATGCACGTAGCCAGCGCGAATCAGCAGCTGGGCATTACGCGCCACCTCGTCAGCTGGCGCCTGCTTGATAGTTCGAGTAAAATTCTTACTTAGTCTCATAATATCCTCATTTTACCGTGAATCACGCATATCAACAAATTACCAAAACGCCGCCGCAACATAAACCGCATAAAAAGCCACGCTATTCTTGATTGCGTGCAGCAAAAAGCCAGACCAAATCGATCCAGTATATTCGCGCAGCGCACAAAGCACCAAACTCAGCGCAAACGTATCAATACCAACATTCCACTGCCCATGCGCTACCCCAAAAAGCAAGCTAACAAAAAATACGTTAGCTGCTACTGGCAGCTTCGCCGAACACAGTTTGCCATACAGTATACCGCGAAAAATTAACTCCTCGCATAATGGCACCACTATCACCAGCACCACGAAAGCTATCGCTAGATCTAACGAAAACAGCCTATCTGATACCCCGACATCCTGAGCTTGGTTTGGGTTAAATCCTGGTATAATGGCTTGCGCAACAAATGATAAGCTCACTGTCAAAGCAATGTAAGCCACCGCGCCAACGATTGCCATACCGATATCGCGCCACTCAATCAACCGCTGCACACCAGCCTGTTTGACTGATATCGATTGTTTAATACGCCAAGCTACCGTGCAAACGGCGGCAATTGTCAAGACATGAACAAAACATTGCAAAATTAGATTAACCACTGATACATTAGCTTGCGCCAACCAACCCGTCCGCAATAGCAATCGCCCAACGCCAGCTACCGCATAAGCAGCCGCTACCATCGATACTGCCACCAGCAGCGTCCAGCCAATCCATGACAGTACCTGCCGCCGAGAAAAGCGAAGTTTATTCAGCTGCAGCTTACCCACCCGCCAGCGTTTCATTTGAATAGTTTCCCGACGTCAGAAATCGTTACTAATATTATCAATACTATCAAAACCAAGAATCCGGTACCATGAATTTTCTCCTCGGTATCTTTACGGAGCGGTTTCTTTATTAAGCGGAACAAAGCCGTCACAAACCACCGCCCGCCATCAAGCGCTGGAATCGGTAATATATTCATCACTGCCAGCGACAAAGCGATTAACCCAGCAATCATCAAGACATAGCGGCCGCCAGCCTCGCCAGCCGCCGGAAACAACATGCCAAATATCGTCACTGGACCGCCAACACTATTGCCAACTGTTGCTAATTTTTGATTAGCCTGCTGCTGCGCCTTATCGTTCGGCACGATTTTCATAGCCAGCCCCGTCAAACCGTCATAGACAACTTGCCCAAGCCCTTGAATAGTTATCCCAGTCAATTGAGTAGTCAGCCCTACGCCGACAATTGGCGCCGACCAAGTCGAACGCATCAAGACCTCTTGAGATAAACTGGCGCCCAGATAGCCGCGCTTGTCATCATTGCTAGACCGCAATGTTACAGGCAGCACTGCCTCTTGGCCGTTTCGCGAGTAGCGAATCTTGACTGTTTTACCTTTGTCGCGAGCCAGCCTCTTAGTCAGCTCATCTGGAGTTTTAATCTTATCGCCGTCAACCGACAGAATATTGTCGCCAGTTTTTAATCCGCTTTTTTGCGCTGGCAAGTCGTTCTCGACACCGGCTATCTTGACTTCTTTGCCTGAAGTTGTCGTGTCGCTAGCCACGGTGAATTGATTAGCGACAAGCGGCGGCATACCCCACCACGCCAAAATCGTAAATATCAACACCGCACTCAGCCAGTTCACTGCTACGCCAGCCAGCAAGATTTGTGTTTTTTGCCAAAATGTCGCTGCGCCGTAGTCGCCAGGCTGCTTATCATCGTCGTGCTCGCCTTGTAACTTAACGAAACCGCCTAGCGGCAGCCAGTTAATACTGTAATCAACATTTTTGCCCAAAAAGCTTTTCTTGACCTTCTTCTTATAAGCTGCCGGCGGGAAGCCAATACCAAATTCCTCAACACGCACGCCGTAACGCCGCGCCACCAAAGCATGGCCCAACTCGTGCGTCACCACTAAAATAGTCAACACAATTATACCGACAATGATACCAAAAACTAAACTCATTTCACCCTCCAAACCGCCGCGAACGTTTCGCGTACTCATTTAGTATAGCGGTTATGTCGCGTTTTGTCATATCTGGCCACGATTTTTTAACAAAAATTAGCTCGCTATAAGCACTGCGCCACAGCATAAAATTGCTTAGCCGCTGTTCGCCGCTGGTGCGCACTATCAAGTCGCATGGCGGCACATCTGGCGTATACAAAAATTGCTCAAAGATTTGCGCTGTTACTTTTTTATGTGTTGAAAGCGTTTTGCGCAAGGTGTTGACTGCATCTATAATTTCCTGGTGCCCACCATAGTTAAACGACAAAATCGCCGTGCCGTGCGTCAAATCTTTGGTGGCCGCTTCGGCCTCGTCAATCGCTTTTTTGACTCGGCGGCTGAGACGCACACGCGTCCCCGCCACCCTTAGTCGTATACCGTATTCAACGAAAATATGTAAATCGCGCGTCAACATTTGCACCACCAAATCCATCAAATGCTTAATCTCCGGGCCACTACGATGCCAGTTCTCGGTACTAAAAATATACGCACTGACATACGGCACGCCGCGATCGATAGTGTCGATGATAATTTCGCGCAACTTTTCATAGCCAGCGCTATGCCCTTCTTGCGCTGATAGACCCTGAGCTTTTGCCCAGCGGCGATTGCCGTCGACAATGAAGCCGACGTGTACTGGCAGTACTTTCTCGCTCATTAGATGGTTAGAATATCCTTTTCTTTGTCCTTGAAAGCGGCCTCTAGCTTGTCTTGGAATTCATTCATCAAGCGATCAAATTCTTTTTCAATCATTTTAAGATCGTCCTCGCTCAGCTCTTTAGCTTCCTTCATTTTTTTGGCGTCCTTGATACCGTCTTGGCGAATGTTGCGCAAAGCGATTCGCGCTTCTTCTAATTTTTCTGACGCTTGACGAACCAGCTGCTTGCGGCGCTCCTCAGTCAAGGCTGGTACTGGCACGCGCACTACCCGGCCATCGTCGCTCGGATTAAAACCAAGACTCTGATCGTTACGAATCGCCGCCGCGATATTTTGCAAATTGCTTGGATCAAAAGGTGTCACCAGCAACATTTGCGCCTCGGGAGCCGTCACATTAGCCACTTGATTGAGCGGCATGCTAGCACCGTAAGCTTCCACCGTCACACCCGCTAACATACCTGGATGCGCCCGGCCAGTGCGAATCTTGCGCAGCTCCTCGCCAAAGTGCTCAAATGCGCCTGTCATTTTTGCTTCATATTCATCTGTACTAAACATATACTCTCCTTTACTCTATTGTAACATCAAACGCTAATTTATCTGCGCTACTCCTAGCAAACTAGCCCGCCGGTCAAATCCCCGGCGCAAACGATACGCCTGACGAAAATCTGGTGAGCCGTCGACTTCTTGATAGGCATTCTCATCGAAAATCAGCCACACATCTAGCGGATAGTGCGGCCGTTCGGCTACCCGTGGCATTAACGTGTGATACAGGCGGAAAAACGCATCAGTCGTATGGTATGGCATATATGGCACGAATGCTCGCCCCAAAACCTCCGGCTCGCTGCCATCCTGGTTTAGCGGCAAGCCGCCAGTATCGCGAATCCGTTTAATAAACGCCGCCCGCCCTGCCTCGTTGGTAAATTTGCGCGATTGCAGCCCGCAAACAATAATCTCTTGGTACATGAAACGATGCAAAAACACTATATCCACATAGCGCGAAATCTCGTAAGTCTTGGTGCGATTCGGCCCCATACCAACGAAAGGATTATCAGCAAAATCATATCTATAAGCTGGAATATCAATATGAATAATTCCGCCTGTATCTTCGCTTAGCTGGTCTCGCAAAGCAATCAGCTGATCGTCAAGATCCTTGCTATCAATCCGCTCGTGGTCTTGAAAGACCTCGCTCTCGGGCCGCAAATCAATATCATCCAGCTCACTCGCACGCTCGCGCTCGCCGCCACTTGGCTTTTCGCGGTTGCTATAAAAGTCAAAACTACCAGATTCAAAATTGCGCATCTACATTCCGCCGTTGATTGCTCATGCTTTTATCATACCAAAATAACCGCCATATTTCAGCGGTTATATTGGTTGTATAAAACGTAGGCTTATTCGCCGCCAAGCTCGATACGCTTGAATTGGCTAACACGCACATTCTCGCCGCGCAGTGCTACTTGCTCTTTGATCAGCTCGCCGACGGTTTTGTTGTCGTCAAGTACGAAAGCTTGTTCAGACAAGACTTGTTCGGCAAAATACTTGTTGAGTTGCCCTTCGACAATTTGCTCGCGCATATTCTCTGGCTTATCTCGCAAACTGTCGCTTGCCAAAAACTCCTGCTTTTTCGCTTCGTAAACGTCGCTCGGAATATCCTCAGTTGTTGCATATTTTGGTGCCATCGCTGCGATCTGCATAGCAATTTGGTGCGCAAACTCCTTAAATTCTGGCAAGCGCGCCACGAAATCAGTTTCGCAGTTAACCTCGACAACCACGCCGATACGGCCCGAGTGTACGTAGCTCTCAATCAGACCTTCGCGCGTCTCGCGGTCGCCTTTTTTCTCGGCCTTAGTCAAGCCTTTCTTACGCAGTGCCTCGAGAGCTTTATCGAAGTCGCCCTCGGCTTCAACTAGCGCTTTTTTGGCATCGGTCAGGCCAATGCCGCTTAATTCTTTCAGCTTTTTAATGTCTTCAATTGATACGCCCATCCTATTTCTCCTCTTTTTTAGTCTTGCCTTCGTTCACTGCTGCTACAAAGTAGTCTAGCAATAATTGCAAACCTTTGATCGCGTCGTCGTTGCCTGGTATTGGATATTCAACTTTGCTCGGGTCGGCATTAGTATCAGCAATTGCCACCACTGGGATACCGAGGTTTTCTGCTTCAGCGATTGCATTTTTATCAACCAGCATATCGAGCACGATTAAAGCGCCAGGCTTACCATTCAATTCTTTGATACCGCCGTATTTGAAGTTCAAACTATCGATTTCTTCTTGGTAGCGCTGAACTTCTAGCTTATTGTAGCGCTTCTCGAGATCGCCATTGTCCATGCGGCGCTCGAGGTCGCGCAGTTTCTTGATTTGTGCATTGGTAGTGGTGACATTGGTTAGCATACCACCAATCCAGCGATTCACCACAAATGGCTGGCCAGCCGACTCGGCAGCTACTTTGACGATATCTTTAGCTTGCTTTTTAGTACCGACAAACAAAACT
Source organism: Candidatus Saccharimonadota bacterium (assembly GCA_905372275.1). Classification (GTDB taxonomy): domain Bacteria; phylum Patescibacteriota; class Saccharimonadia; order Saccharimonadales; family Saccharimonadaceae; genus Saccharimonas. The sequence goes on along the minus strand of CAJPON010000002.1, from coordinate 36,550 downwards.
TTTTTGCCGCTCGCGACCGTCTTGGTAATAAACGGCAAGGCTTTGTCTAGCGCCTCAACTGTCTTCGCTAAATCAATAATATGGCTATCCTGGCGTTTTGAGTGAATATACGGCGCCATCTTCGGGTGCCAGCGGCTAGTTTTGTGTCCAAAATGAACACCAGCCTCAAACAAAGCTTTCATGTCTACTTCTACAGACATCAGTTTACTCCTTTTCCTCGCCCGCTGCTTTTGGAGCTGCAACGGGCTGTGTCGTTAAAATTATTACCATAACAGTGTAACACTAAATAAGGTTATTGTAAAGTTACAATTTGTATTAGGCTGACTTTGCTACTACTGCTTATTTCTGTTATACTTATGATTATGAAAGAACGCTTTCGCAAGATTTCTTCGCGCGCCTCAACGCTAGCTGGGTCGGCTGGCGTGTTTATCCTAGCGGCCGCTTCAATAGCTGTTTGGTTTATCACCGGGCCAATTTTCAACTTCTCTGACACCTGGCAGTTAGTTATCAACACCGGTACGACGATTGTCACTTTTTTGATGGTGTTCTTGATCCAAAATACTCAAAACCGTGATAGTCGCGCTATTCAGCTTAAGCTTGACGAACTGATCCGCTCCACCAAGGGCGCCCGCATGCGCTACGTTGGATTAGAAGACTTCAGTGATGAAGATTTAGCCGACATCGAGGAAGAAATTCGCGCCATCACCCAGCTGCCGGCCTCGCAGCGCGCGCTGCGCAAACTTCACGACAAAATCAGCAGCGAAAAGGAACGCCGTAGCAACGAAAAGCGCCGCAAAACTCATTTTTGACAGACAGATAGATTTTTGTTAAAATACTACAGTTATGAAAAGCAGTATTCACCCACAGGACTATCGCCTGGTCGTATTTAGCGACGAACAAGCAGGCTTCGCGTTCTTGACTCGCTCAACAGCGCAATCTACCGAAACAATCAAATGGAAAGACGGTCAGATTTACCCGTTAGTCAAAGTCCACATTTCGAGCAAATCGCATCCATTCTTCACTGGCGAAGAAAAGATCATCGACACCGAAGGCCGTGTCGACCGCTTCAAGGCCCGCCAGGCTGCCGCTAAAGCCCGTCGCGAGGCTCTCGTCAACAAAGCAAAAAAAGCTAACGCCGCCGCTGCCGCCAAGGCTCAGCAAGCTGCCGATGACAAAACCAGCGACAACAACGCTAAGCCAGCCAAAACCTCCAAAAAAGCCAAGAAATAGCCGCTAAAAGCACCTCTCGCGAGGTGTTTTTTAGTTTCGGGCGCTATTTTACGACACAGGTCCCAGCCGCAATATTTTTCGATGCCTAGGCATCTTGTCCGCGCGTTCGCAAAAATTCTTCCAAGTCTGCATTCAATTGGGCGGCCTTTTCACTATTTGGATCAAACATTTCAGACTCAAAGAAGACGGAGCTTAGGCTTAACTTATTACCGTTAGCATCCTTGTGCGATATACGAAACCATTCAATACCTTCAGGTTTAATGCATGCCCCATAAACACAGTTTTTGTCCCATTCCATACCCCGCACTGTTAACTTTAGCCTATCAGTCGGCCCTGCAAAAGCCTTTTTTAATACGATAACTAAGCCGGCTTGTTTCTTTTGTCTAGCATAATGACCATAACGTTCATCGTAGCAAAAATCACCCGTACCCTTGCGCTCGTAAGCATCAAAAGCCACCACGTACTTATCCACCAGCTTACCATATTCACCAATAGCACTAAATGGACTAAACAGTCGAGCCCTCACACTAAATTTTGGATCGCTAAAGGGCGTATTATTCAAAGTTAATTCCTTCTTGCCAATAGCGTTGCTAAGGTGTCTTATAGAGTCAGACGGCCGGACTACATCGTGATGCTCAATTTCATCAGGATGCTGTAACACTTTTATGACTCTACTGGCTAATTCTAATTCCGGTGTCTCTCTAGTTTCGTATACGCCATAGTTTTTAGTAATTTCCCGTCTATCCATTTATTTAAAACACTCCTTGAATTTCAGTACTCCAACCATCCGTTCCGCCTCTAGCTTTAACATGTCCATTACCAACCTTCACAATTTGCCGCGGTTATACATGTCTTTTGACACTTCGCAGCTTTTAGAGGGAACAGCTACCAGCAGCAAAGCTATACGAAGGCCCTCGCCCGTAGATTTTGGCCTATCAATCGACCTGCTCATCTTACTATTATATATTATAATGTTTGACTTGTCAATATATGCTATAATTTATGAGTTATGGCAAAGATTTCTCTCGATTTAGACGCCTTGAAAGCCGAACGCGCTCGCCTCGGCGATTTTTTAGCAAGTCCCGACGCTTACAGCTCGCCAGATTTTACTGCCAAGAACAAACGTTTCGCCGAGCTAGAAACCATTATCGCTACCGCTAGCGAACGTGATACTGTAGAAAAACAGCTAGCGGAGGCAAAAAATCTAGCCCAGGGCAACGATGAATTAGCCGAACTAGCCAAAGCAGAGATTCCCGAGGACGAAGCTAAAATTACCGAACTCGACGATAAGTTATTCATATTACTAACACCCAAAGACCCGAACGACGAGAAAAATATCATCATAGAAATCCGCGCCGGTGCTGGCGGCGACGAAGCATCATTGTTCGCAGCGGAGTTATACCGCATGTACTTGCGCTGGTGCGAAGCCAACGGTTATAAAACCGAACTAATTAGCGAGTCCGCTAACGATTCTGGCGGCTACAAAGAAGTCATTTTCATGGTTAAGGGCGACGCGCCATATGCCAAATTGAAATTTGAAGGCGGCGTCCACCGCGTCCAACGCGTCCCGGTCACTGAAAGCCAAGGCCGTATTCATACTAGCACTGCCACCGTCGCTGTCCTGCCTGAAGCCGAAGAAACTGATATCGATATCAACCCGAATGACCTGCGCGTCGATATTTACCGCTCCAGCGGCCACGGCGGCCAGAGCGTCAACACCACCGACTCGGCAGTACGCATTACTCACCTGCCAACTGGCATAATGGTTACCAACCAAGACGAGAAGTCGCAGATCAAGAACCGCGAAAAAGCCATGAGCGTGCTACGTTCGCGACTGCTGCAGATGAAAATTGACGAAGAAAATGCCAAGTTAAGCGCTGAACGGCGTTCGCTAGTCGGTACTGGCGACCGCTCCGAAAAAATCCGCACCTACAACTTCCCACAGGACCGCATCACCGACCACCGCATTCATTATAGCCGCAGCAACATCCCCGCCGCCATGAACGGAGACATCAACGATTTAATTGAGCAGCTGCAAGCTTACGAACGAGAACTGAAAGCGCAAAACGCCGACCAGCAATAACCTATCGCCCGTCTCACCCCTGATCATATTAATTTAGTTTGACCGCTACAAACTTGCATTTTATACTATTCGTATGAATATATCGGCATGGCTCGATCACGCAATCAAACAATTACGAGAAATTGGCGTCGATTCTGCCAGGCTGGATGCAGAACTTATCTTGGCTAATACGCTGCGAAAAAATCGCACCTACCTACACGCTCACCCCGAAGACGACATCGACCCGCGGCGTGTTGATATTGCTAATGCTCGGCTGCGCTTGCGGTTAGAACGCGTACCGCTTGCTTATATTTTAGGTTACCGCGATTTTTACGGCCGAAGATTTACAGTGTCGCCGCAGGTTTTAGTACCTCGTCCAGAGTCAGAAGCCATCATAGAGATGCTAAAAGAACTTGGTGTTTCTGGCAAGCTGCTAGATATCGGTACTGGCAGCGGCTGCTTGGGCATCACCGCAAAATTAGAGATCCCGAAACTTAACGTAATTTTATCTGATATTAGCCAACCAGCTTTACGCGCTGCCCGTCAAAATGCTGAAAAATTTCAAGCCGACGTCGCTCTGATAAAAAGTAATTTGTTGCGCGCCATACCCGGCAAATTTGATATAATTATCGCTAATTTGCCATATGTCGACCGTTCGTGGCAGCGCTCGCCCGAGACTAATCATGAACCAGCATTAGCACTCTTCGCCAAAAACGAGGGCTTGGCGCTAATCTACCAGCTGATAGACCAGCTACCAGTACACTTAAATCCTGGCGCACTAATCTTTTTAGAAGCCGACCCGCGGCAGCACGGCGCAATAATAGCCTACGCTGGTTCGCACCAGCTGCAGCATAAACTAACACGCGGCTTTATCGTCGTACTACAAGCATAATTTACTTATTCTTGATAGGCCGCTAGCGTCGCTTTGATATTTATCGTTTTACCGCTGCGCATCACCGTCAGATCAATAGTATCGCCCGGCTGATACTGCCCGAGAACGCTTGATAAATTACCTCGCGCACCCAATTCAGTACCATTAACCTTGGTAATGATATCCTTGTCTTGAATACCAGCTTTAGCGGCCGGGCTGTTAGCGGTAACACCAACATCTTCGCTGCGGCCGCCAGTCACGTACGCGCCATATTTTGATGGCAAACTATAATGCTTGGCTATTTCCGGCGTGATATCCGTGTAATTGACGCCCAGATACGCTCGCTGCACGCCTTTGCCAGCCAAAACTTGCTGGATTGTACCTTTTGCTGCGTTAATCGGAATCGAAAAGCCAATTCCTTCAGCATTCGAAGCTACCGCTGTATTAATACCGATAACCTGCCCGCTGTAGTTAATTAACGGCCCACCAGAATTGCCAGAATTAATAGCCGTATCGGTTTGCAGCATATCAGTCAGAGATTCCCGCGAATTACCGCTGCTATCGCTCGCTGAGACCGCCCGGCCCTTACCAGAAATAATACCTTTAGAAACGGTGTTCTGATACTGCCCTAGCGCATTACCGATAGCAATAACGTTCTGTCCGACTCGGGCTGTCGACGAGTCGCCTAGTGCTGCTGGTGTTAAATTATTAACGTCTTTGATCTTTAAGTAAGCCAAATCATTCAACGGATCGGCACCAACTAGCGATACCGCGTCGTAAGTCGACCCGTCCGAGGCTACAATCGTAACCGACTGCGCGCCTTCTACAACATGCTTATTAGTAAGAACAAAGCCATCTTTACTGATAATAATACCCGTACCGGCCGCCTGCACCTGGCGAGAACCGCCAAATAGCGATTGTGACTTAGTATTGGTGACTATCGACACCACGCTTGGCGAAACTTTATCAATAATATCAGAAACAGAAGCCTCCTTGCTATCAGCCGCCAGATTACCATCAACGAAAGTATTCAGAGAATTGCGGCCTCCTCGCATTAGCAGCGTACAAGTTATGCCGCCAGCCGCCAAAATAATCGCCGCAATCACGATAGAGATCGCTAACCAAATCGTCTTCTTCTGGCAAGGTTTAGTAGACGCAACAACCCGAGGCGGCAGCGGCTGTGAGTCTGACGATCGCAGCGTAGCATTTTCCTGCTCATTATTCATCAGAAACCTCCTCTATTCGATAATTTGATCATATCCATTATACTTACTATGCGCATACAGTCTTAAAGAATCCTTAAAAATCCGCTTAACACCCTACAAAGCATCGCTGCCGCTCAAAACCGCAAAGATATACGCCACAACCATCGTCATTGCCATTAATAATATCGGCATTGCAATATCAGCGAAGCGAACTTCGCCGTGTTTATGATAGCTGCGCGCTGTCCGCTCGGCCACGAAACCCATCAATACTGCAAATACAGCGAACTGCGACACCTTGATAGCAGCCAAACCAGGAACAGTATAAGCAATCATCCAATAATACGAGATCCAGCCGAGTTCAGCGCACACTGTTGCTGCTGCTATCGCGTAAAGATTAGTGCTGATCCCCTCGTAGCGGCTAGCTACATGCCGCGCTGACGCATAAGCAATCGCCCAAACAACTGCTACGAAATAAAACGAATCCCATGAATAAGCTGTCAACGACAGTGTCACTAGCCCCAAGAATAGCGCAGTACCAGCCTGAATAACCGCGTACGTGTATTTTGAGCGCTGCTTGATAAATAGCAGCCAGACAATATGCAACGCTGTTAGCCCCAGCTGAAGTATCATGTACCCGCCCGACAGCCAAATTAACAGCGCAAAACTAACGCCAACTATGATATCCACCAAATTAGACAAAATATTAGCCACCCAAAAACGCGGCCTTACCGACAAAATCCGCCATTTGCCAAGCGCCACCAGCAGCAAAGCAAAAATTGGCGAATTAGTTACATAAATAGTTCCAAACACCGCCAGTGCCAGCAAAATATTAAGCGATGCATAAGCCAGCGAGCTTGCCTTAGAGCTATACTTATGCTTTTTTGTTGAACTCATACCGCTTAATTATACCACCTTAGTATTGTTTCTATAACCCGCCTACTCGCCGGCATTCGGCTTGACTGCTATGATAATAACGTAGTCTACCTCTGCATTATATTTGACGCCTGGCACGCTCTGTACCGCTTCTGGGGCAGCGCCGTAAAGCGACTGCAGTTTTACAGACGTAGCTGTCTTGGCGCGCGTTGAGACTTTATATATCTTGTTACTAGAATACGAGCCGTTTTGCGGCGCATTACCGACAGTACTAACCGTCATGCCAAGCTCAGTTAATTTATCGGCTTGTTTTTGCGCCACACCTGATACGCCAGTAGCATTAAGTACAACGACGTTAGCATTTTCTTTAGTGATATCTGTCGCATAGAGGTTTTTCTTGACGAAAGCCCGCAGCTGACTGTAGTCATACGTTCCGGCCGTCGGTACCACCGAACTAGCGCCGCCGTACGTGCCAGTTGTCAAGATAGCCGGCTCGGCATCAATTAAGCTGATACTTTTGATATTATCGCTTTTGATGTCGTGTACTAGCTCGACCAGCGTACGTACTTCGCTCTTTTCGAAATTAGTTCGTAAATTCTTGCCAATCGCGTCGATAATACCAGAAATTTTAGTAAAATCTGCCAGCGTGCCGGCACTTAAGGCCTTGTCGCGAATAGCAACCATAATCTTTTGTTGATTTTTTTCGCGGTCGAAATTAGACTGTTCGAAACCGTACGTTGGCGCTCGGTCGCCGCGCGCCATCGCCAAATACAGCGCGTGCTCGGCATCTAATTCTACTTCACCGTTTGGATAGCTAATATAGTGGCCGCGCGGACAACGCTGAGATTTCTCGGCAGACGTCGTACCACACTTCCAGTCAAAATTACTATCCATCACACCATTCGGATTGCGGCTGTCGATGGTAATCTTGATACCGCCAAGCGCCCCCACCAAATCACGCATCACACTATAATTCAGGTGAACCGAATATTGCACATCAATACCAAATATATTGCCAACAAAAGCTCTGGTTGCCGTCTGACGCTCTTCCTCAGCGCTGTCGCTCGACCAATTATCGTTGACGCAGTTAAAATAAGCGTTAATCTTACCAGAATAACCCGCTTGGCAACTCTTACCATATTTGACGTATAAGTCTCGAGGCACGCTAATCATATAAGCATTCTTTTTGTTCTGGTCAACACTAAGAATCATCATCGAGTCGGTTAGATATCCCGCTTCGTGACCAGCGTCGTCTTCTGAAGTGCCAAGTATCAAAATATTACTGCGGCCATGAGCATCTTGCTTGAGCGGTTTCTTCTGTACGAAACCGAATATATCGCCCTTAAAAACAGCATTGCCTGCCATCAAAGCCCGTACCCCCAGGAAAATACCAATACCAAGTACAATAACAGTTATTGCGATTGTCGCACGCTTGGCGATTTTTTTCCAATCGCACTTTTTTTGGCCATTTTTTGGCGCGCCTTTGCCAGAATGTTTGGATGGAGATAAATCAAGATTATTACTAATCTCGCGTAAAGACTCGTCAATATCGCTGCGAACACCTCTATTTGGCGCCGAAGTAATCGGCCGCGGCGGCAATTGCTGCTGGCGCCGTACAGACACAGTATGTCCCATATCGCCGAAATTAACCGCTGGTTTTTTCTGGCTATCAACAGGCGCTCTGCGCGCAGGAGTATTTCGCGGTACAAAACCGTCTATCGCTCGCTTCACCATATCTATGTACTATAAAGGATTTTAGCTAAAAAATAAATATCACGCTTATTGTTTCGTTGGTTTTTACAGCGTATAATACGTGTAATGGAAGCCAGCTATCTCACCCGCCATCCGCATCTTCGAGATTTTCTAAGTTTTAGCGGATTTGTTATTGCAGTGCTAATTGGCACTTTGCTATTAAATGCTTACGTTTTTCGCAGTTTTTCCGTCTCTGGACACAGCATGGATAATACTCTCGCCGACGGCGACCGATTAATCATTAACCGAATACCTGTAACCATGGCACAGATACAAAATAAACCGTATTTGCCAGAACGTGGAAAGATTGTTGTTTTTGTTAATCCCGTCTATAGGCCTGGAGCACCCGATCGCTATATCATCAAACGCGTAATTGCCTTCCCTGGCGAACGCGTAGTTGTCAAGGACGGCGTGCTAACAGTTTACAATAATAAATATCCCGAAGGCTTTCATCCAGACGACAGCACACGCAAAAACAACGTCGGTCCAAAATCACCGACTAGCCACAGCGGCGAATGGACAGTGCCAGAAGGCTCTATTTTCGTAGCAGGCGATAATCGAGTCGGCGACAACTCATTCGACTCGCGTAGCGGACTGGGCTTCATTCCAACTTATGATATTGTCGGACCAGTAGCTTTGCGGATTTTTCCGTTAGGCAATATAGACTCGTTTTGAGTTTAAAATTAAGATCACAAGCTAGCAGCCTAAAAATTCAATTTGTAATTTTTACAACGTTAGATTAGTGCAATTCGGGGTTATTCACCCAACAACTTGGCAATTCGCTCGAAATCTGCTTGATCTTTGAATGAAATAATAATCCGTCCGGCGCCTTTTCGAGTCTCTTTGACGGCGACTGGCGTTCCGAAGCGTTTAGTAAAACACTCCTCTTCGCGAATAAATCTCGAGCTGCGGACGGCTTTTCTACCTTTAGTCGATGTTGTGCCATGCAACTTTTTATAATTCGAGACATAGCGCTCAATCGTCCGCGCGCTCCATTGTTCTTTTATAATTATCGGGACAACCCGCAAAATTTCTTCTTCTGGCAAGCTAGTCAGCGACCGCGCCTGGCCTTCACTTAGTTCGCCGCGCGCTACTACATCGCGCACCGCCCCCGGCAAGCGCAACAAGCGCATAGTATTAGCAATCGCCGCCGACGTTTTACCGACACGCTTACCAATATCATCTAAAGTCAGGTTAAATTGATCGCGCAATTTCAAATACGCTGTCGCTGTCTCTAGCGGATTAAGGTCGCGGCGCTGGATATTCTCAATCAGAGACAGTTCTAACCGGTGCTGACCCGATAGCGTCCGCACCAGCGCTGGAATCCGATCGAGCTTCGCTAGCTTAGAAGCCCGGAAACGGCGTTCGCCAGCCACAATCATATAGCCGTCGCCATGCGGCCGCACCACTACTGGCTGCAATACGCCATGCTCTTTGATCGATTTACTCAATTCAACCAACGCATCGTCGTCAAATTCGCGGCGCGGCTGATCTGGATCGGGCATAATCGACGCTAATTTAATATAGCGCAAATCGCTAACGCGTTCATCTTGCTCGGCCGTCGGATCAAATGATTCGTCTAGCAGCTCTGTCGGAATAAGCGAGTCAAAGCCTCGCCCTAGACCCTTTTTAGCCGGCACGCTCAATCACCTCCTTGGCTAGCGCTTTATAAGCGCGAGCGCCTTTACTAAACCTATCATACGCGCCAATTGGCAAGCCGTGGCTCGGTGCCTCAGCCAAGCGGACATTGCGCGGAATCTTCGTTTTGAATACTTTGGCTGGAAAATGCTTCGAAATCTCGTCTAATACTTGCGTCGACAGTGATGTGCGGTTATCAACCATTGTCGGCAACACACCTACCAAATCAAGCGTTGGATTGAGATTTTTGCGCACTAGTTTCATCGTTTCCAGTAACTGGCCTAGGCCCTCTAATGCATAGAATTCTGCTTGTACCGGCAGCAAAACATACTGAGCGGCAATTAACGCATTAACCGTCAATAAGCTCAAACTCGGCGGACAATCAATGATAATGTAATCGTACTCTATGGTGCAAGCCTTAATAGCATATTTCAGGCGGCTGAAACGATAATCAGTCTGAGCTAACTCTACTTCGGTATTAGCTAAGGTTGGCACAGCAGGCACCAACGATAGGTTATCAAACTCGGTTGGGATTGTTACTTCTACTAATTTTTTACGGCCGAGAATAGCATCAGCAATAGTCACATCTAAACTCTGCTTATCAATACCTAAGCCGCTAGTTGCATTGCCCTGCGGATCGAAATCAATCAATAGCGTCCGCTTGCCCATCTTTGCCAGATAGTAAGCCAGATTGATTGACGTTGTTGTCTTGCCAACGCCGCCTTTCTGATTGGTAACTGTTATGATAGATGCCACTGTTTATCTGCCCTCTCTGCTTACGTTTAATTATACCACAAACATCTAGTAAATATGAAATTACCCTGCTTCAGAGAACAGGGCAATTTATTAAGTTTGTGTCTATTATTTAATCGACGTAATCTCAATCCGGCTATATTTTTGACGATGGCCGTTTTCTTTGTGAACGCGTTTTTTAGCTTTGTAGCGAATGACGCGGATTTTATCGCCTTTGACTTCCGCCTCAACGACTTTCGCTTTCACCACCGCGCCTTTTACGGTCGGCGTGCCAACTTTTGTTTTATCACCATCAATCACTAAAAGTGCGTCGAGAGTGAGTTCTTTTGTGCCTTCAGGGAGGAGATCCACCAAGAGGGACTCTTTTTCGCTGACAATGTATTGCTTGCCAGAGATCTTTACGACTGCTTTCATTTCGTTCCTTAATATATATTTACTATCAGTAGCCAATTATAACAGAGATGGATAATACGTGCAACTAATTTGCCTATAACTCAGCCATGGCGTTATTAGCACGCAGCCAACCGCTGGGCGAACCGCATTCCATGTAGTCACCCTTAGCCTCACCGACAGCGATGATACAGCCACCCGCAATATACGCATTGATAGCATCGGTCAGCTCAAATTCGCCGCGCTGCGGATTGGCGGGCAATGTACGCGCCAGCTCGAAAATCTCTTTATTAAGAACGTAAAAGCTTGAATTACTGAGATTGCTCGGCGCTTCTTCTAACTTCGGCTTCTCAATGATGCGGACAAAATTACCCTGCTGGTCGGTTTCGATAATGCCCGTCTGTGGAATAAGTGCCTCCTCAACAGGGTTACCCAGCAAACCAGCAGATAAACCGCGCGCCTCCACCAACTCCGCCAGATCTGCTGCATTCGAACCGCCGTCAACACGCCAGAAAAATTGATCGCCCATCACCACAAACGCTGACTCGCCTGGATAAATGAATTCACTGGCCAATCCCACTGGGATACTCGTGCCGTAACCGCCCGTACCAGGCTGAATTAAAAAATGTATTCGCACGTCACGGAGCGGCGCTACCAGAGCTAATTTGTCCTGTTTACCAGCGCGCCGCAAATAATCATTCAGCTGAATATTTGACCGATAATAACTCTGTACCTGAGTGCTTTGCTCGCCAACCACGAAATAAATATCCTTGACACCCGCCCGAATTATATCCTGCACTATATAATCAACCACTGGCCGCGTCCCCACCGGCAACATACACTTTTCGATTGATTTAGTAATCGGCAACATCCGCGTGCCCCAACCGGCGACCGGAATGATAGCTTTGGTAATAGTAGTCATAGCTCTATCGTAACACTTAATTAACCTATGCGAAAATATGGCCAAGAAACCCTGGAAATTATAAGGGTGTACTCCTGGTCGCAATTTAGCAGCTTAATCAGCTTTCTTCAGATAAATTTCTACCGGTTTACCGTCAACTTTAACGTCGTATTTTTCCATATCATCTGCCGCAGAACCTAGTTTTATAGCCAGCGTCTCGGCCTTGATGGTATCGGCAAATGCATCGACAGCCTGAGCGATTTCCGTGTCGCTGCTGGCGATATTCAATTCAATCCTATCATCCACCTGCAATCCCGCCTTTTTGCGCGCGCTTTGGACGTGGCGAATGACTTCACGCATCAGACCCTCGCGTTTGAGTTCGGGCGTTAAGTGCTTACTAATTTCTACCCAGCTATCTGGCTTGATCACGCCCTCGGTCACATCATAATCAGCCAAGTGCTCGTCTAGACTCTCAATCCAGCGAATTTCCTTAACATTGAGCTCCTCGGCCATGATTTGTTCATAGTAGTCAGTCAATTTTACGCCCGCATATGCCGCACATTGCAGCGGTTGGCGAACCTTGATCGACTCCTGATGCTCGTCCTTCTTCATGCGCAGACTCAGACCGTTGTTGATCAATTCGCGTGTCCGAGCCATGTCAGCTAGCGCCTGCTCATTCACCGCACCCGCTGCCAGCCAATCCTTCAAGTGAATCGATTCGTCATCACCCGTCAAATTGTGATACAACTCCTCAGCCAAAAACGGTGTAAATGGCGCCAAAATATAGCTCAAGCGCACCAGCACATAATGTAGCGTCTGATAAGCATCGTTCTTGTCGCCATCATCTTCCGACTTCCAGAAGCGGCGGCGGCTGCGGCGCACATACCAGTTGGACGCGTCGTCCAGGAATGGCAAAATTGGGCTCAGCGCATCAGGAATATTGTAGGCATCCATGTTTTCCTCAACTTTAGCTACCAGCTCGTGCAAACGACTGATAATCCAAATATCGAGAGGGTTAGATAATTTATCAATATCGACGCTAATCTGGAACGAGTTCTCAGTTCCAGTGCGAGACAAGGATTCGGGAGTATCGGAGTGAGCCGTATTAGTGATACGGTGAACGAGAAACGCATCCGAAGACGCCGTATCGTACGGAAATGTGAACTCGTCAACTTCTGCATACATCGTGAAGAAATCATACATATTCCAGACCATGCTGAGCTTGCGCGCCACGTCGCCCACGTCCTTGTCGTGCAAGGCAAAGTCTTCACCGTTCAGTAGCGGGCTGCTCAGCAGCAAAAAACGCAAACTATCGGCACTGAATTTATCCATCAGCTCGTTCGGGTCGGTAAAGTTACCAAGCGACTTACTCATCTTGCGGCCGTCATTGCCCGCTACCACACCGGTGGTGATGACGTTGCTGTAGGCGTTTTTGTGTTGCGCACCTGCCCCACCAAAGGCACCAATTTCCGCCAAAGCGGTGTTGACGGCATGTACATAGTAAAACCACGCTCGCACCTGACCGATGTACTCAACGATGAAATCCGCCGGGTAATTCTGCTCAAACTTGGTCTGGTTTTCAAACGGATAATGCAGCTGCGCAAACGGCATCGAACCTGACTCAAACCAGCAGTCCAGTACCTTGTCAATGCGGGTAAAGGTCTCGCCGTCAATTTCAAAGGTGATGTCATCCACCCACGGGCGGTGGTAATCATCCAGCTCCACGCCGCTCAATTCCTTCAGCTCCGCGTACGAGCCAACCACCCTCACCGTACCGCGGTCGCCCTTCCACACCGGCATAGCCGTCGCCCAGAAACGATCACGGCTCAGGTTCCAGTCTGGTGCTTGTTCGATATTTTTGGCAAAGCGGCCGTGCTTCAGGTGAACTGGGAACCAATTAATATGCTCGTTCTCATCCAGCATCAGCGGCTTTTGCCCCTGAATGTCAAAGAACCAGCTGGGGATGGCCCGGTACATGATGCGCTGTTTGCTACGCGGGTTGAACGGGTATTCGTGACGAATGTACTCAATCTTCCACACCACGCCCTTTTCTTTCAGGTCTTTGGCGATGAATTTATTATTTTCCCATACCTCCAGGCCTTTGTAATTGCTATCGGTGTAGTAACCGTTATCGTCGATCACATGGAAGGGCGCGATGCCATTAGCTTTACCAAGCTCAAAGTCATCCTCACCGTAAGCCGGCGCAATGTGCACAATGCCAGTACCCGACTCGTGCGAGACAAAATCCGCTGCATAAATGGTATGGATTTTGTCATTCTCTGGCCAGGTCGAGCCGGTATCGAGCGGCTGGTATTTTTTACCCACTAGCTCGCTACCCGGAAACTTCCGCAGTACATCGTACTCAAGCGGCTGGTGCTTGTCGTCTTGCAAAGTGCGTTCCAGCGCCTCTTCGGCGATGATTAATTTCTCACCATCGACCAGCACCTCGCAGTATGTCATATCTGGATTAACCGCCAGCATCAGGTTGGCCGGCAGTGTCCATGGGGTAGTCGTCCAGGCCAGCATACTTACATCCTCATCACCTTCGATATCATCATCAACCACTTCACCGCTAATTAGCTTCTTGACTCGCTTTTCGATTTCGTCGCACGCCAATTCTGCCAGCTCTCGACTTTCGGCATGAGGGTCCTCAATCTTCCACCAAACAACGTTATCACCCTTTAGCCAATCCGGTGTCTGGTTACGATTAGCGATATTGACAACTAGGTCGTAGTCGCACAGCATATCCTTCGTCAATTGTGTCCGTTGGCTAGCTCCGACTTCGATACCTTTCTCTCGCATTAAGTCAATAACCGCCAGCGGATCAAGATTCTTAGCAACGAGATGAGCATCAAAATCCGCAACTGTCGGTATCTTAGTAGTAGGATACTTCTCTGCGTTAACACCGGCAGAATCAGCATTCTGCGTCTTGGTGAAGTGATTGTAAAAAGCCTGCGCCATCTGCGAACGGACAACATTTGCATTGCACACAAACAAAATCTTTGAACTTTTATCTAACGTTATCTTGCGCCTCGTGTTACCACTAAGTAGCTTAAACTTCACATACACACTCGGGTCGGTCACCGTCTGGTAGGCGTCGTTATCCATGGTCACTTCGGCCTTGCTTACTGGGGTGGCAAACTTGGTGTCGTACATTAGCACCTTTTCGCCTTCGTAGATCTTGCCCGCCTCGTACAGCTGTTTAAAGGCCCACCAGACGCTCTCCATAAAGTCCTTGTCCATGGTGCGGTAGGCACCTTTGAAATCCACCCAGCGACCAATGCGGTCGATCACGCCCTGCCACGTCTCGCTATTCGCCACCATACTTTCGCGTGCTTTGTTGATGTATTTTTCTAAGCTGATGGTTGGCAAAGGATTGCCGTCCTTATCCAGAGGCGCTGACTGGTCGCTATTCGTCACAATCTGCCGCCGATCCACAATATTCATCTGCTTTTCGACGAAGTTCTCTGCCGGCAACCCATGGCAGTCCCAGCCCCAGCGGCGCTCCACACGCTTGCCTTTCATCGTCCAGTAGCGCGGCACCGCATCCTTAACGATTGAGCTCAGTAACGTACCATGATGCGGCACGCCAGTAATAAACGGCGGCCCGTCATAAAAGACGTAGGCATTATCTGCCGGCCGCTGCGCCACTGACTTTTCAAACGTCTGATCGTCCTTCCAGCGCTGCACCCAATCTTTTTCGTATTCTGCCGCGCGGCGGCGTGTTCCGTGTTTGAATTTCATGACTTCTCCTCCTTTTTCTTATTATCTCGTAATTCGATTTGCGCTTTAATTCCCTCTGGCAAACCTTCAAATAATTCATTTATCTGATCCTTTTGAGTGATGAGCCTATCAGTGATGTAGTTCATCAGCTCATACATTTTAATCACCAGGCCAGGATCTTCATCAAGTTTGATCTCTCCAGGGTGAGCTCCATTATTACCAAACACCCTAAGAAGGTCCAAGGCTTTTTGAGTTTCAGGCTCAACACCCAATTTAACTATTTTTCCTATATCATCATTTATATTATTGCCATCACCGCCCACAACACCAAGAAGCATCTGCAGTCCCAGCCTGAGCAGCGCTGCAGCCGCACGCGGAGAGGTAGACAAAACTTGGGCCGATTCCATGTATAGCTTTTTCACATCCTCTGGCATATCTTCGTTCGGATTCTCCACGGCAACCTGCGCCGGATATACCAAAATTTCCTCAATCCAAATGGACCATCCTCTACAATATCCACATAGTGATGCTGCGAAATGATCAGGTAGTGTCCGATCCTGGATAATATGTCCCACATGTGGCATTCTTACAGTACGGAGATAGCACCAGTATTGGCTTGAATATACTCTACAGTGCGCACAATTAAAGCTCTCGCTTTCATATGTTGGTGGATAATATTTTATTTTTGTCATATTTCTCCTCAAACAAAAATCACCCCTCTTGATCTCGAGAATCCGCGAAAGGTTGTCGACGGACGGTACCATCTCGATTCCAAAAGAAGTGACTCTAGACTACTTTACGTTCCGCTCGTTTATCACGAGAAACACGGCAGCGTGTCAACTCTCTCAGCACTTGATTATCGCTTTGTCGCAGCATTCGCGGCAGGGTCTAATCTTGGTCGATTTTCACCACTTGTGCACAATGAGAAATACGAAACCAATTTCTTCCCGCAGGCTTCGCGGTTGATAGCCGCTCACTTCGCCGCGCCGCCACAACAGCCAGCACACGCGAAAACGCCCTACTCACATTCTACTACATAAAATTAAAATACGCTATATCTAGCGTAAGCACACTAGATATAGCGTTATCTCGAGCCAATCCAAACTAAATCATTTTACTTCCAAACCGCCCAAAACGCACTCGCCGCGCAGATAGATTGTCTTTTTAGCGGAAGATTTGGATACTGTTTTATCCTCGCTGCCGCCCAAAATGCCGCGAACTTCGTTTTTGACAATCACATCGTCTGGCAAGCTTATGCTAACGCCACCACAAAGCGTAAAGATATCAATGACCGCACCGTCCTTAATTTTCGACTGGCGCAAATCCAAATCTACGCCGCCGAATATCGCCGTTGCTGAACCGCCAGCATAATCGCCCTTCACGCGCGACTCTTCACCATAAAAAATCGCAACTTTTTCATTATCGCTACTGTCACTGGCTGATTTTTCATATTTCTTGCGATTTTCAGATCCAATACTAAACACCACAATCAGACCAACAGCGATCAACACCACAGGCCAAAACAGCTTCCAAATACTAACATCAATTATGCCATACGCGTTCAGACCAATCGACACACCAGTAGCCATCAATAGCAAACCCCACGCTCGCGTTAGCATCTTCCGGGAGCTGAGTATCGTGGTTAGCCCCGCCAAAATCAGACCAGCCGCCCAAACCGTTCCCCAAAATACGTGCCAGTTATCAAACTTGATAATCTCGAGATTCTTTAGTAACAGAACCCCGCCGAACGCCGCAATGGTAACGCCAAAGAACGCTCTAACAAGAAAATTTTTCTTCATACCCCCATTATGGCATATCAATCTCAGCTAGTAAATTATCGCTTCCGGCGCTTTTTCACTAAGACAATCACCCGCCATACCATCGCAATAACTACAGCAGTCACTCCAGCGATAATCGCCCAAGCACCAGGCGTTGGCCAGAAAAATAATTCTATTGGCTCAACTGTTTTCGTCGTTAAATCATCCGATTTTTTACTGACACCCCATTCGCCAGCCTTTTTATTATATGCAATCGAAAGTTCGGCGCGGTACTTGCCGCCCCAGAACGGCTGCAAATTACTCTCGTAGCGGAACTGGCGGATTTGCTCAGCAATTGCTGCATACTCGCCGCCGTTTCGATAAACAACGTTGCCCAGCATATCCCTGACCACTAACTTGACGTCAACATCAGCCGAAACGTTGCCAGAATTTTTGATAGCAATATTATATAGTTGCTTGCTGTTATTATCGACGGCGAATTTGTCAATTGTCACGTCGCGGTGAATATTACCAGGGATAGTAATCGCCATACGTACCGCTTGGCGCGTTTGCAGCTGGATACCGCCTTTCTTAGCAGCGGCCGGATCGGCTTTACGCTGGATTACCAAACAGGCGTTATGCTCGCCGACGTCAGCCTTATTAGGCACGGTAACTGCGAAATCAACGTTCGTCGATGCGCCAGGCGCCAATGCCACCTCGCTTTTCGCTAGTTTTACCCAATTGCCAGCATCTTTCTTTGCTTCGACTTGCTGCTTGCATGTCATATCTCCAGTCGCTGTAACTGTGCCATCGACGGCATACACCTCAATATTCGCTCGCTCAGTCAAACCATTAGTAATCGTCAACTGATCAGATTTGCTAGCACCGCGATTCAATTGATAAATAAAAATCGACTGCGTCCGCGGGTTGTTCGGATCAGGATTCGCCGGACGGCTACCAATTCCTGCCGCTAAAGCCGACGACGGCCATAAAACACCTGCCGCGACCACCATCACCGCTAGCCTGCGCCAGCATGAAACTATACCCCATATTCTCCTCATTAAAATCATACGTTTATTATAGCAAGCCAATACGCTCATGACTATACCGACACCCGCCGATCCTCCCAAAAATTAAACAATCCGTGTAAATGAAAATCAGACGCCCGAAAGAGCGCCCGATTTTCACTGAATATAACTGCGCCAGACCTTAGATAGCGGCCACAGTTTGAGTCATCGGCAAAGTATAGGTACCTGCTGCCTGTCCAGCTGGAATAGCCTGGCTCAAGCCGACACCCGTCACATAACCGCGCCAAACATCATCGGAACCAGCCGCCGCGCTGATCAGCGTTACTGGAGAAGTGCCGGAAAATGCTGCTTGCGAACCTAGCGTGATGCCCGTGGAAGCACCAATCATTGATGTCAGCGTTCCGGCAGCTGGATTAACCGTCAACTGTCCAGTCGTAGCATTACCGTTGTATTGATATGTATTGCTACCGCTCGTCCACTTTCCCGTACCAGGAGTTGTGGCATTCAATGTTAGCGTCCAGCCATTATTAGCACCGCCAGGGTTATCGACAGCGATGCGCTTATCATTAGCGCCAAATGTACCAGTCGTCGTCTGGGCAGAAGTCGACGCCGTAGTCGCGTTCATGGCAAATGTTGGGTTTGTTACTACACTATCGCCAGTATCGCGAATGTCGGTACTAAGCACGCCAGCGTTAATCGTCTGGCTCAATTCTGACGTCGCCGTAGTCGCCGCATACACCGCCGTACCCGCCAAACCGACTACACCAGCTACACCGACTGCCAAAGCTACGTTTGCTATTAGTTTTTTCATATCGTATCCTTTCTTTTACATTATTTTCGTTACTTCGTTGTTCATTATAGTGCTACTACCTACCCTCCTTCGCACCTCCGAACATCCGCTAATTTCCTACGGTTCATGACCGCCTCCTCGTCTGTTACGTATCAGCAGTATGAACGCGATAATAATCATTCCCAGCGCCACCATCACCATAAACCACATGTTTGCGCCAGTATTAGCCAAATCTTTACCAGGTTTTACATCTGTAGTGGCTGCCGAAACAATTGGAACCGCTGGTGATGATGGAATTACTGGCAGCGTCGGTGGCAAGATTCTCGGCGGAATAGTAATTGCAAAAAGTGTTGCATGATTAATTTGCAGAGCTGATCCATAGGCCTGCGTTGAGGAAGTGATATCGCCAAAATAAGTCTTACCATGCTCAAGCACCAGTGTCGAATCACCAGGGTGCGTATTCAGCCAATTCGACAAATCAAGCACCCAAGCATTGCCATTAACCGTCAATTCCGGATCAACACCCAAAACAAACGTCCGGCCAGCCAGCTCAACTGCCAACCGATGAACTCCAGTCATCGGATTAATAACCGTGTGTACCGCATCATATACGCCGTAAATCACCGGATAACCATTATCCTTTATTACCGAATGATCGTATTTCGGCGCAAAGACGTCGCACTCCGCATCATTCACTTGACCCACTGCCTTGCTGTAAGTTGTATGCGAGCAATCCAATTCGCGAATCACCTGTGAAAACGTCGAGCCTGCCGAGGTCATTGCCTGGGTAACCTCACTGTTAAAAATTACCCCAACTATTGTTGTTATAAATACAGCATTTGCCGCAACAATCCTCGTCTTATTATTCATCCCTATCATTGCGCTACCACCGTTACAGTTACTGGCAGCGTATACGTGCCTGGTTTCTGATATGCAGGAATCGTCTGTTTCAAGGTAATGTTTTGCAACTTGAAAAGACAAGTCAAGCCGCTGCCGCTTGAGGCGGTTGCCAGTGTTACCGAGTTTGCCGACGCCGTGCCAGCCACAAACGCGCCGCCCGCACCATACGATAAGCCAGCCGTCGTACAAGCCTGCCCCAGCGGCGTTGAAC
This sequence comes from Candidatus Saccharimonadota bacterium, assembly GCA_905372275.1. Lineage (GTDB taxonomy): Bacteria > Patescibacteriota > Saccharimonadia > Saccharimonadales > Saccharimonadaceae > Saccharimonas. The sequence continues at coordinate 16,466 of CAJPON010000002.1, read as the reverse complement.
CGGACGCTGTAAATACGCTTGATGATAGGTCAACCGATAATTGCCCTTGGTCTGCATTAGTGTTATTAAACGCATAATTCGCTGTACCGCCAGTCTGCGCCCATTTAGCAGTTGGGCCGCCAGTTGCCGCCAATGAAACACTCCAACCTGTCGTCGATAAGCTATTTGCCACCTCAAGCTGCTGTGAAGAATTATTAGACAACTTCGCAGTCTTAGTACTCGCCGTTTTACTGGTCATTGCTACTGAAAATACAGTCGTCGGGTTAGTTAATATGGCATTAGTAGCGTCTGCAAATCGAATATCCAGCGAACCGTCAGCAGTCTTAAACTCCGGATAATGCGAATAGGTATCAATACTCGTCCCTGGCGCCGCCGTCGTATCAGCCGCCAAGCGAACACAATAATTCGTATTACGTTCCAAGCCATTATCAGTCAATGCTAAATCCCACAGGCCCGTCTCACCAGAATTAATATCACGATTGTTCGTGAAAGTCAGTTGCGTATCGCTACCTGGGCGGACTATTGATTGATAGCTGTGACCAACACTAGTTGGCGGCAAACCTGGATTATTAGCCATCGCCGCAATCGCTGTCCCATTGTTCGGACCAGCTGCCGAGTACGCCAAAGCCGAGTTATTGGTCACATCCTGCCAACCCGCTGCCACCGCCTGGCACGTCGCCGCAGTCTTTTTAGCGTACTGAGCACGGAGCTTCACGGCGTTAGCGGCAATGGTGGTGTTTTCTTTGGGAACGTAGACATAGGTAGGAACTCGAGAATTATTTGTTGAGTTATTGCCTAGCTGACCATTACTGTTATAGCCCCAGCAGTATATACCATAGCCAGAATCTACAGCACAAGTATTTGAAAACCCTGCCGACATTTGTTTAATAACCTTACCAGCAAGAACACCGTCAGTATTAACCGCAACAGGAACACTAGAACTAACACTAGAGTTGTTACCAAGTTCACCATTACTGTTAAATCCCCAGCAATACAGCTTATCGTCGGAAGCTATAACGCAACTGTGATCACCTCCCGCTGAGATCTGTTTAATCGTCTTCCCAGCTAATACTCCAGACATATTTACTGCAACGGGGACCCTAGAATTGGCAGTCGAGCCGTTGCCTAGCTGACCATTATTGTTGCCGCCCCAACAATACACTTTATTGTCCGATGCGACAACACAATTACTAGAGTATCCAACTGACATTTGTTTAATAATTTTACCTGCCAATAGGCCGGACATATTTACTGCGACGGGCACCTTAGACAATACCGAAGTCAAACTGCTACCAAGCCGGCCATTAACGTTAAGCCCCCAACAGTACATCTTGCTACTAATAGCCAAAGCACATGTGTGAAAACCGCCAGTATTTACCTGTTTTATTGTTTTACCAGCCAGCACACCAGATGTATTAACCGCAACAGGAATATTAGAGTTAGTCAGCGAATCATTACCAAGTTGGCCATTACTATTACCACCCCAACAGTATGTTTTGTTGTCGGACGCGACAACACAATTAGTCGAAAACTCGACTGAGATCTGTTTAATCGTCTTCCCAGCTAATACGCCAGACATATTTACTGCGACAGGAACTCTAGAGCTAGTAGTCGAGCCGTTACCTAGCTGACCATTATTATTACTGCCCCAACAGTACGCTTTATCATTCAAAACGATAGCACAGCTATGATAAAAACCAGCCGATGATTGCTTAGCAGACATGAACCTCTCTTTATTCTCCATACCAACTCGCACACGAAAGCTAGCGCCAGCCTGCGGTAGTCTTGCTACTGTATTGCCAGCCGCCAACGGAGTGCCAGGCGCTAGTGTACTTGACGACTGATACAATCGATAATTCGCTTGTTCAACTTTTACACGCCCCGAGGGCACCGCCGGCATTAGCGCCTCAGTCGAACGAGCTAGCCATCGCGCCATAACAACTACACCGACAACTAGCACCAAAAAACCAACCGCAATATATACTAAAACCGTCCGTTTGCGTCGTATTCTCAACCCAAGTTGCTCGCAATTACCCTCCACTTATACCTCGCCTGTCGCCTCAAGCAAAAATAGCTTAGACTGCTACCATTTTAGCACAAGCAACTTGCACGCTCAACTGCCCGGACTATATAATTTGACTACCAAACTTTGCCAAAATCGCCATAACTATCAGCGCCGCCACCGAGGCCAACACTAGCGTATCGTAACCCTGATCAACAAATCGGCGCAACCCGCGGTGTTCAATAATTTTGTTCAAAACATTGTGCCTGGTTAGTCCATAAAAAATCAGCAGCATACCCACGTCCAGTGTCAAGCACCACGGACACAACGCACCAATCTCAACATAACTCATATAAAACATCCAACCAGCAAACAGCAGACCAGCCACTGCGCCAAGCTGCGCGCCCCACATAAACCACTTCGGAAACTTCGCACCCGCCAGCAGCGCCACCGCAATTGTCACCATTACCGGCAGTGTCATCATACCAATAAAACTATTAGGAAAGCCAAGCGGTGCCGCCGACCAATGGTTCGCCACCGTCGAACAACTCATCGCCGCGTTCAAGTCGCAGTTCAACACGGCATGCGAATTTTTAGCGAGCGTCAGCGACTCAATCGACAATACAAACGAAGCCAACAAGCCCAAGCCGCTACCAACCAGCATCAATAGCGCCGCCAATTGCTGGCGCTTTGACTCTTTGCCCGGCAGCCGCTTGCGCAACTTCTCAAACATAAAAACTTACCTCGCTAATCGTCGGCAACGGCAATCCACGCCACATATTCTGCATCTGACTATCAGCGCTCAAGGCGATAATCGTTGGGTATTCAACGATATCGTACGTCCGGCAAAAATCACTGCCCTCAGCCGAATCTGGGTCAATTTCCTCAATCGTATGCCCTGTCTGCCGATTAAAGTCATGCAAAAAATCTATAACTCGGCGCGCGTAATCGCTTTCCGCCCGATACACTACGACTACCCGCATTATTCCTGCCCTTTCTGGCGGCGCTGCTCTAATATTTTGACGAAATCATCCAACGTCTTGAACTTTTGAAATACGCTGGCAAAGCGCACATATGCGACTTCGTTACGTTTTGCTAGCTCGTCAAGTACAAACTCGCCAATCAAACGAGATTCAATTTCGCTCTCGCCCAAGCTATGCGCGCGATCTTCCACGGCATCGATTATTTCCTCCAGTTCAATTTCCGATTTGAAGAACTTACCAACTGAACGGCGGATAGAATTGGCTAACTTTGCCCGCTCAAACAATTCGCGAGCTCCACTAGACTTAATAACTGCTAAATTCGGGCGTTCGATTCGCTCATACGTTGTAAAACGCTTGCCATCAGGGGTTTCGCGGCGGCGGCGAATCGTAATACCGTCAGCCGATTCTCTCGACTCTAGTACGCGACTGTTGCCGATCTTGATCCCTTTCATTTAGTCCTCGTCGTTATGCTTATTTTTTCGGCGACGCCGCAAAAAGGCTGGCGTATCGTCTTCGTCATCCTCATCAACCGAACTGCCCCATATATCTGCTGTATCCTCGCTAGCAAATTGTGCTGCTGCCGACTGATGCGACAAGTCCATATCAATGTCATCGACAGCTTCGCTAATTGATTGCGTTTGAACGGCCGGTGCTTGTTCTACTGGCGCCGTCAATTCCTCTGCCTGCTGTTGATAGTATGCATTATCAAAGCCAGTCGCGATCACGGTGATAATTAACTCGTCTTCTAATTCTGGCTTCAAGGTGGCACCGAATATAATATTAGCATCTGGGCTAACAGCGCTCGTGATGATCTCGGCAGCTTCTTGAATTTCCGCCATACTCATATCGTAACCGCCAGTAACGTTAAAGAGTACACCCTTAGCACCATCAATCGATACCTCAATCAGCGGCGATTCAATTGCTTGCTGTGCTGCCTGTGCTGCCCGGCCTTCACCACTAGCCCGGCCGATACCCATCAGCGCTGAGCCGGCATTGCTCATGATTGCTTTGACATCGGCGAAGTCGAGATTAATCAAACCATGCTCAGTTATCAGCTCTGAAATACCCTGCACACCTTGGCGCAGTACATCATCGGCAATCTTGAAAGTCTCAAGCAGTGGCGTTCGACGATCAATAGTTTGTAGCAGCCGATCATTCGGGATAGAAATTAGCGTATCGACTTGCCGGCCCAACTGAGCAATCGCCCACTCAGCATTAGCCCGGCGCTTTTCGCCTTCGAAGCTAAACGGCTTGGTAGCCACGCCAACAGTCAAAATACCGAGATCGCGCGCTACTTCAGCTACCACATGACCCGCTCCCGAGCCAGTTCCACCACCAGCACCAATCGTCACAAACACCATATCAGCTCCCTCTAGCGATTCGCGAATTTCATCAATCGACTCGCGGGCTGCTGCTTCACCAACGGCTGGATCGGCACCAGCTCCCAAACCATTCGTTGTATTATGGCCCAAGTGAATTTTGACATCGGCTTTTGAATTATGCAAAGCCTGCGCGTCTGTATTCATAGCTATAAACTGGACGCCATTTAGCCCCGCGTCTTTCATACGGTTAACCGCCGAACCGCCGGCGCCACCGACGCCAACGACTTTGATGCTTGCGAATGTTTGGATTTCGCTCGGTTTTACCTCTGGCATTACAACTCCTTACCCCTTATTCTCTGGATCTTATTTCTAGTATATCACCTATGGCCGAAACCTGTTAAATAGCGAACGGAAAAGCCCGCCTTTACTGCCCGACTTGCTAGAATCAACCGCAGCACTATGATAGCCGTCAGGATTAATATCAACCAGCATTAAGCCAATTGCCGCCGCAAATTCAGGTTTATCAACATTATCGACCACGCCGCCATAACCCTTAGCTTTACCTTTACGAACAGCTACGCCGAGCTGGGCTTTGGCAAATTCAACGATACCTTTCATATTAGCTGTCCCGCCTGTTAGGACAGCACCGCTCGGCAGGCGTCCGGCACGACCAGCTTTCTTCAATTCTTTGTTAACCGCTTCAAAAATCTCTTCTAACCGCGCCTCAACAATTTCATCAATATCGGCAATATCAAATTCTAGACTCTCGCCATCATGTTTAACCGAAACTTTGCTAGATTTGTTGCGGTTAGTAGCCGATGCATGTTTTAGCTTTACTTCTTCAGCTATTTCTGGATCAATTTTCAGTCCAATCGCCAAGTCGTTCGTTATATTAATGCCGCCATACGGTACCACGCCAATATATTGCAGATCACCCTCTTCATAGATTGCTACGCCAGTAGTCGCCCCACCAAGATCAATCACTGCCACGCCATTTTCCATCTGAGAATCGTCTAGTACAGCCTTAGCTGCTGCCATTACCGACGGCACCACGTCATTCGGCCGCACAGTAGCGCCCTCAACCGCCTTTTCTAGATTTACTACATACGGCGCCATCGCCGACACCACATTAGCGCTAATCTCAAGGCGCGTGCCCGTCATGCCTAGCGGGTTCTTAACTCCGCCCTGCCCGTCAATCGTGTAGCTAAACGGTACGACTTTCAATATTTTGCGGTTAGCCGGCACTTTGCCAGTCGTTGCCACATCTTCTATACGATAAAGATCGTCTTCGTTAACTTCGTGGTCAGCCATACCAACGGCAATCATACCGTCAGTACGCGTACTCATAATGTGCGAACCATTTATACTAACAGTCGCATCATTGACTTGGTAGCCGCTCATTCGCTCAGCATCGCCCAGAGCCTTATCAATCGCCTCAGACGGTCCGTTTAGGTTCGAGACCGAGCCTTTGCGCATACCGCTGTTCGGGTATTCGCCAACGCCAACGATTGTCGGCGTGCCAGTCGTCGTATCTACATGCCCGACCACGCACCGAATCATCGTAGTTCCGACATCTATACCAACTGCATATCGAGATTGTTCTTGCATATAGGGATATTATAGCATAACCCGTATAGTTATTTACAACTGCGTAATAATTTCAGCACCGTTTTCGGTAATCAGAACTGTGTGTTCAAAGTGTGCAGCCAAACTACCATCGCGCGTACGAATCGTCCAACCGTCATCTTTATCAGTAACAATTTTCTCGCCGCCCAGCGTCGCCATCGGCTCGATAGCAATCGTATCGCCCGGATGCAACAGTACGCCAGTGTGTTTGCGGCCGTAGTTCGGCACATCTGGCGGCATATGCATTTTTAGACCGACCCCATGCCCGACCAACTCGCGAATAATGCCAAGTTTACCATCTTTTAGCACTTTTTCGATCGCAGCTGCGATGTCGCCAGTACGAACATCGCCTTTAATTGCATCAATCCCGGCATACAAACTTCTCTCGGTGGTCGTTAACAGGTGTTTGACTGCGCCTTTCGGCTTATCGTCAACCACCATCGTGAAAGCGCTATCCGTCTTCATGTCTTTATAAGTAATCACCAAGTCAAAACTAACCACATCGCCCTTTTGAAAGATATAATCGCTCGCTGGGCTATGCACGATTTCGTCGTTAGTACTGATACAAATAACCCCCGGGAAGTTCACCTCATCTGTTTTGTAAGTCGCCGAAGCGCCATATTCTTTTATCTTGCCGTCGACGAACGCATCAATATCTTTTTCGCTCATACCAGCATGAATATAATCGCGAATATCTTGGAAAATCTGCGCTAATTTCTTGCCGCCATCGCGCATAGCCTGAATTTGCTCGGGAGTTTTCTCGCCAGTGATTAAACGATCCTGCATGCTTGCAGCTCCTCCATAATCCGATCGTGAACCTGCCCAACCGTACCTGTTCCATCCAGATGCGCGATATTAACTCCGTGCTCTGTCAAATAATCAAGAACTGGATACATCTCGTGCCGATAAATCCGTAAGCGCTCATCAATTACCTCGGGCGTATCGTCGATACGGCCGCGCACCTTCAGGCGGTGCAGTAACTCAGCACGCGGCACCTCCAAGACAATCACCAACGCAACGTCCCGACCATGCTCAGGACGATGCTCAATCAACCATTTTGCTTGTGCTAATTGCCGCGGATAACCGTCTAGCACCACGCGATCGATATCTTTGGATCGGTCTAACGCTTCACCGATTAGTTTATTCACCTTTTCTGAATCAACCAAGCCGCCAGTCCGCATCTGCGCAAATAGCTCGGGATCGCGCGTGTCGCGCAGCAGCTGGCCCGCGCTCAACCAGCGCCAGCCATTACGCGCTGCCAGCATTTGCCCTTGGACACTTTTACCTGCGCCAGCCGGGCCAAAAAATACAATCATGATACCTTCTTTCTGTTAATCCAACTTTTGTTTTACAATACGAGCAATCGCCGCACCATCCGCCGCATTGCCAACTTGCTTTTTAACTGCGCCAATAACCTGGCCCATTGCCTGCGGCCCAGTTACGCTAAGTTCGGCTATTTTCGCCTCGATAATCGCCGCCAGCTCAGTTTCATCTAGCTGCTTCGGCAAATATGCCTGCAGAATCTCAATTTCCCCCTCTTCTGGTTCTGCCAAATCTGGACGGTTGTTATCGCGGTAGATTTTAGCCGATTCGTTACGTTTTTTGACTTCGCGGGCAACGACTTTTTCGATTTCTTCGTCGCTCAAGCCTTCATCGCGCTTGCCTAGCTTAACCTCTTCATCCAGAATTGCTGCCGTCAGATTACGCAGCGTCTCGCCAACAAAACGATCGCCGCTAAGTAAAGCGGCTTTCATTTCATCTTTAATTCGCGCCTTCAGCGCCATTGGCTAGCGAACTCCCAAACGCAACTTCTGCGTCTTTTCCGCCTTGCGCATACGGCGAACAATTGCCCTGCTGCGCCGTACTGTTTTGCTAATCGGTTTTTCAAAGCGCATTGACGCTCTGGCTTTCTGCATCACGCCGCTTTGCAAAAGCCGGCGGTTGAAACGGCGAAGAACGTTCTCGTTCGCCTCTTTCTCGTCTTTACGTGTAACTCGTACCATATCGTTATGCATTATATCAGATGAGGAATACTTTTGCAAAGCAAAATTTTACCCGGCCAAGTATCAATCCAGCAAAAGAATATGCAACAGCCGCCCCTCGACCGTCCGCACTCCCTGCCATTCATTAATGGTTGGCTGGAACCACGCCGCCACTTCATCACCTGGTTCACGGAAGAATTCCTCTGGCGCGTTAAATGCTAGCATTTGCAAAACCTTACCATTTTTATCACGCAGCGCTAATTTAACGTGTTGCCCATCCGCGCCCATCCGTCGCATGCTCAAAACTGATGCCCTGGTAATTTTTAGCACTGGTTCGGGATTACCATTGCCAAATGGCTCCATTTTCGCCAAATTCTCTATCAATTCCTCATCAATTTCCGAAAAATCATCGATTTCCACATCAGCTCGCGGCAATAAATATCGCTCTTGATTTGTTAATTGCAGCGAATCATAAAACTCATTCATGCGCTGACGAAAATCGCCAATTTTCTCAGTCTCCAGCGTCACGCCCGCCGCTGCTCCGTGTCCGCCGCCTTTGATAATGATATCGTCCGCCGCCCGCACTGCATCGGCCGCTGAAAAATCACCAAAACTGCGCGCCGAACCAGTCGCTTCCTCACCGCGCTCGCCAATGATAAATACCGGCTTTTTATATTTCTCCACCAGCTTCGACGCCACAATGCCGATAACGCCGTGATTCCAGCCATCACTACTCACCACCAACACCCGATCATCAGCCAACTGCTCGGCTTGTACACACGCTTCCTCAAAAATCGCATCCTGGATAATGCGCCGCTTAACGTTCAATTCCTCCAACTTCTCGCTTGCCTCCAGCGCCGCCAGTCCATCGTGCGCCACCAACATGTCCAACGCGTGCTGTGCAGTTTCCAAGCGCCCAGCCGCATTCATCCGCGGCCCCAGACCGAAACCCAGATGCCTGGCATTAACCTGCCCCGGCTCGACACCCGCCACCGCCATCAAGGCCTTCAATCCTGGTCGTTGTTGTTTTTTCAACACTTCTAAGCCCCAATAGACATTCGCCCGATTTTCATCCGCCAGCGTCACGATATCGCAGACCGTCCCCAGCGCCACCAAATCGAGCAGCCATTTTTCATAGCCATCAGACAAACCATCTAGTTCAGTCTGCAGCGCCTGCACCAACTTGAACGCCACGCCCGCACCGCACAAATCGCGAAACGGATAGCTGTGCCCTGGAAATTTCGGGTTCACCGCCGCCACGCTCGGCGGCGGAGTCTCGGCGACATTATGATGATCCGTCACCACCGTATCAATCCCCAAGCTGGCAGCATAGGCAATTTCCGCATGACACAAACTACCGGTATCCACCGTTACGATCAAATCCGCACCCATATCATGCACCTTGTCTACCGCGCCCATGGTCATGCCATAGCCCTCGACAAACCGATTTGGAATGAAAGCCTCGACGCCCTCAAAACCAAACTTACCAAACGCATCCAGCAGCAGCGCCGTGGCGCTCAGTCCATCAATATCATAATCGCCGTAAATAACAATTTTTTCGCCCTGCTCCCGCGCCTGTTTCAACCGCGCCACCGCCTTCTCCATATCCGGCAGCAAAAACGGATCATGTTTCACCGCCATATAATCTGGCTGCAAAAAAGCCTGGCGCGCTGCCGGCGTCGTCAGACCGCGCGCCGTCAAAATCCGCTCGAATAAGGTCATCTACTAATCTCGGAAGTTGTACGTTTCGGCCGATTGCTATTAGCGTGCTGCTGCGACTTAATGACAATACTTTGCAATTCTTTGAAGATTGGGAATTGTTTATTAGTCGAGTAAATCCGTGTATTACCCTGCTTTTCGGCATGCAAAAAACCGACCTTTTCCAGCCGGCGCAATTCGCGCTGGATATTACCAGGGTCTTCCTTGATCAGCTTGGCCAAACCGCGGACATGCGTCCGAAAATCTGGATATTTGGCATAGACGACAACTATCTTACGACGCACCCGCGAGGTAATGAATACATCAAGCATCTAGCCAAGCCCCTTTCTTCCAGTTTAGTTTGTTCTGTTGCTTTTTATTCTACATTCTTTTCATAACCAATTCAAGACCATTTATCGCCAATTCAATATGATTTGGCTAATCTTATCAATTGATTGCTGTAGTGTTGGCACATTGTTATCTTCATAATAATGATCAACTCCCAAGAAATTCTCTTTAACGTCCAGCAAATGTAGCTCATCAGCAGTAATGTGCAGCCGATCAACCACCGCCACCGACGCCACTGGCGATGCAACCACTAACCGCAGAATCCTAATCGGCTTCAAGAAGTCTAAAGCCACTCCAACGCTAGCAGTATTAGCAAAGCCATCCGATACCAACACCACCACGCGATCTTTCAGCATATCTTTATCGACTGTACCGCCATCGCCGATCAAGCGATTGAGACTACTATATGTTTCGCGTCTCTTCTCGGCCAAATAGCCATGAAATTCGCTCGTATACTCATCAATCTCGCCTGCCGAAAATTCATCATTATATGTGAAATCGCCAGTTTGCGACACCGCTCCAAAATTCATTCCTTCGCCTGGTATCTCGATATCCTGCGATACCAACAACATCAACACGCAGTGCAGTTGCGCCGCAATTTGCTCGCCCACCACTACGCCGCCGTTGCTTAGCGCTACCACAGCACAGTTTTCGTAGCGATATTTGGCTACCAATTGATCAGCCAAAATCTTTCCTGCTTGCGATCTACTCTCGAAATACATATGCTTATAGTAGCGTGTTAAATTGCCGTAGACAAGGTATAATTAGGCGATGCATTATTATGAAGTAGCGCCCACCAAAATCGTTAAAGCCGACGCTTGCGTATTCACTTACAGAAGCCAGCAACCTCTGGCTATCGGCGCTGTTGTCATTATATCAATCGGTCAGCAATTGCTCACCGGTATAGTTGTAAAAAAAACAGCTAAACCTGATTTTGCTACCAAAGAAATTACAACAATCCTCGATCTACCCCCGTTACCGCGTCCGTTGTTGCAAACTGCACAATGGATGAGTAATTACTACATCGCTCATCTGGCATTAGTTTTACAAACCATCTTGCCAAGCGGCCTCACCAAGAAACGCCGCATTCTAAGCTCAAATAGCACTGCAGCAACACGAAGAGATAGAACACATTTTGTACTCAACAAAGACCAGTCGGCCGCCATTGACAACCTGCTAAACGCCAAAAGCGGCACCGTTATTCTGCACGGCGTCACTGGCAGCGGCAAAACCGCCGTCTACATAGAATACGCCAAGAGGCTGATTGCTACCGGCAAATCTGTCATCGTAATTGTTCCAGAAATTGCTTTAACCGCCCAGCTAATCGCCGAATTTCAACACTCTTTTCCTAACCTCATCACCACGCATTCGCAACAAACCGAAGCCCAGCGCCACCACGCTTGGCTGCAAGTACTCAATGCTACCCAGCCAAATGTCGTTATCGGTCCGCGCTCAGCCTTGTTTATGCCATTTAACAACATCGGCGCGATCATTATCGACGAAGCTCACGAACCAGCGCTCAAACAAGACCAAACACCGCGCTACTCGGCATTACGTACCGCTGCCGTTCTCGCCAAACACCACCGCGCCATAGTCGTCCAGGGCTCCGCCACGCCGCTAGTCAGCGAATATTACCTCGCTGCCAAAACTGGCCGGCCCATCATCAATTTACCAGCCCGAGCCAACCCAAACATCATCACTCCCTCTATAAACGTTGTAGATATGACGTCGAAAAACGGCTTTTTGCGCCACCGCTTTCTATCCGACTTATTATTAAATACTATCAACCAAAATCTCGAAAACAACAAACAAACGCTGATTTACCACAATCGCCGCGGCACCGCCAGCACCACTCTTTGTCAGAATTGCGGCTGGAGCGCTTTATGCCCGCGCTGCTTTATTCCAATGACTTTGCACGCCGACCAGCACGCGCTAATTTGCCACATTTGCGGATACCGCGAACGCGTGCCCACCGCCTGTCCTGATTGCGGCGGCACTGATATTGTCCACAAAGGCATCGGCACCAAACTGATTGAGAGCGAACTGCAAAAGCTTTTCCCGCAGGCCACTATCGCTCGCTTCGACGGCGATATTACCAGCAAAAATAGCCTCAACCAGCGCTATCAAGAACTCTACGACGGACATATCGATATCATCATCGGTACCCAAGTTGTCGCCAAAGGCCTCGACCTGCCCCGCCTGGCCACAGTCGGTATTATTCAAGCTGACGCCGGCCTAGCACTGCCTGATTTCACTACGCGCGAACGCACTTTCCAACTACTCACCCAAGTCATCGGCCGAGTCGGCCGCAATGACCAGCCAACATCAGTTGTCGTCCAGGCCTACCAGCCGCAAAACCCTACCATCGTTCAAGGCATCCGCCAAGATTACGCCAGCTTCTACGCCAGCGAATTAGCTGAACGCCGCCGCGGCATTTTTCCGCCGTTTGTTTACCTCCTCAAATTAACCTGCATTTACAAAACCGAAGCCACCGCCATTCGCAACGCCCAAAAATTCGCCGCTCAATTACGCAGCGAATATCCTGATATTACTATTTTCGGGCCGACGCCAGCCTTCTACGAGCGAGTCCGCGACACCTACCGCTGGCAAATCGTCGTCAAGTCAACTAATCGCACCAAACTGCTCGCCATCGCCAGCCAATTACCCCGAACACACTGGCAATACGACATCGATCCGGCAAATCTGTTATAATATAAAGTTGTGAAGAAAGAAGCTATCATTACCCTGCCAAATCCGCACCTGCGCCAGAAATCGCATCGAGTTCATGTCGTCTCCGACGAAACCCGCCAGCTTATCAAGGATATGACTGATGCCAGTATCGATTGGGAGAATTCCCGGCCGCACGAAATTAGCGCTGCCCTAGCTGCCGTGCAGATTGGCCGCCTCGAGCGCGTCGTTATCGTTCGCGCCGATTTCGAAGACAAAGACAACCAAGAATTTATCCCGCTAATCAATCCAGAAATCGTCAAGTACGAAGGTGAAATCACCTATGATTACGAAGGCTGCCTCAGCGTCAAGGATTTTTATGGCAAAGTTCCCCGCTACAGCAAAATCCGCGTTAAAGCCATCAATATCGACGGCAACGAAATCCGCATCAAGGCCAATGGCTTTCTAGCGCGCGTCTTGCAGCACGAAATCGACCACTGCAACGGCATCGTTTTTGTCGACCACATTCGCGACGATCACCAGGCTTTTTACCGCTTAAACGACGAAGGCGAGCTCGATCCGCTCGACTACGAAAGATATGTCAAAGACAACGCCGACCTCTGGGATTAGCCGCCAGCCGATAGTATTCTTCGGCACCGAAGACTTTAGCTTATATAGCCTGCGTGCGCTCGTTGAAGCTGGTTTTAATATCGTGGCCGTCATCACCAAGCCAGACTCCCGCCGCGGCCGCAGCAACAAGCTTATCCAGCCTGCCGTCAAACAATTCGCCAGCCAGCACCACATTCCATTCTGGCAGCCAAACCGACTAAAAGATATCATAAATGATATAAAGAATATCACACCTCAGCCTATCGGTGTACTCGTTAGCTACGGCAAGATCATCCCGCAAACAATCATCGACCTATTTCATCCTGGTATCATCAACGTTCATCCGTCGCTGCTGCCAAAATATCGCGGCCCATCACCAATCGAGTCTGCCATAGCTAACAGAGATAAAATCACCGGTGTAACCATCATGAAGCTCGAACAAGCCATGGATGCCGGCCCGATATATTACCAAGAAGCTTACCCGCTAGACTTTACCGAGACCCAGCCCGAGCTCTATCAGGCTCTCGGTCAGCTCGGTGCGCAATTATTAACGCAGAAGTTACCTAACATCATAAACGGTATACTACAGCCAACACCGCAAGACAATAGCCGCGCTACCTATTGCTCGCTGCTCAACAAAGACGATAGCCGTCTCGATCCGCAACAGCTAACTGCAGACCAAGCGGAAGCCAAAATCCGCGCCCACCTAACTTATCCGCGTTCGCGCCTAAAAATCGGCCAATACGATCTGATCATCACCAAAGCCTGCATCACTCAAAAACCAGAAACACCGCTCGATATCAAATTCACCGACGGCAAGTACCTATCAATTGACGAACTAATCGCCCCGAGCGGCAAAACTATCAGTGCCAACGCCTTCTTGCGCGGCTACCCGCTACAAAGATAACTCCAACCATCAACCGTGACAATTACAATCGCAGACACCTAAATCCGCAACCGCGGCCGTAGCCTATGCTCCCGCGTCGCCTAGAAGAATCATATCGCGGTTCGCGATAACTTCTTCCTTGAGAGCCTTGACCGTCTGCATCACCACCTCGCGGTAATTCGGACGATGCTGGCCCAACCACTTCAGCGATGCGTACTCTGCTAGTATCGCATTTTGCGGCACATTAGCCGGCGCATTAGCTTTCAATTGTACATAAATCTGATCATTTTCGAAATCCGGCGCGTTAGCGTCCAGCCAGGACGTCACCCGCACCATATCGCGATCCATAAAACTCTCAAACTCTGCCAGCTGCATATCGCTCAAACCCTCGCTAAGCTGCAAACCAACACGCAGCTCTAGCTGCTCGCGAAAGTGGTCGAGAAACAGTTTTTTCTGGTCGTCTGGCAAGCTGCCCAGACCCACCTCTTCGAGAAACTTATCGTCTAATTGAAACATTTCACCCCCTCTTGCCTATGCCTTTAGTATACCGATTATAGCGCTGCTACGCAATACCGAGCTGCTCATTGACAGCGCGGCGCATATCGGCCAATTCTTCGACGTATTCATTCATGACTTCTTGCATGATTTTGCCGTAATCTGGCACAGCATAGCGCATCCACAGCGCAGACGCGTAGAAACTCATCGCATCTTCGTCAGTTTCAAACAGTTCACGGATAGCCTGGTAATCCTGGCGGCTAGCATAATCGCCGTGAAATTCAGCCAACCAGCGCCGCGTGCGGTCTGGGTTACTGTTGACATCTTCGAATTCTAGCGCCTCTTGCTTTGATAATCGCGCCAAGACTTCTGCAGAAGCCCGTTGATTAAGCTCTTCGGATATCTCGCGCCGATATTGATTTTTCTTCTCCTCTGACAGCGTCGCGACGTTATAGCCGATTGCCGCTAGCAAATTATCGTCAATGTTAAACACTTATTTATCCCTCCTTTTTATTTATGCCATCGGATCATTTGTAATTGTTCAAAATCTCCAAGACTGTTTTTGTATCGCTATTGCCGTCTATCGACAGCCATTGGGTATCGCCGTAACCATGCCACTGGATATTGTGGCCATCCTGCGCTGCAGCGTCAGCTAATTCATACAATTTAGATATAGCATTATTCTCGCCGAACTGATCAACCGCCCAATCCCACGGATATTTATCAGTGTAACCGCTGAAATCAGCTTCTGTTGGTGCTGGCGGCGGGCCACCCGGGCTACCACCTGAACCACCGCCTCCCGAACCACCACCTCCTGAATTAGAAGCTGCAGCAGCCTCAGCCTTATCACCCGTTATCTTGTCACGCAAGCTATCGGCCATATGGCCTACCGGCGTATGGTCATGGAGCTGCTGGCCGACCCAGCGGCCGCCAAGTCCGCCGACAGCACCGCCAGCAAGCCTACCGAGAGCCAGAGCCACCCCGTTATCTTTTATTCGCTGCTCGACTTCTCTCGAGATTTTATCTCGGTCTTTTTCGGTCGCTTTACGGGTTCGCTTAAATAGTTCGTCGGCAACATGCTGTTGACCTTGCAATCCGCCAATTCTGCCAGCCGCTTCTTTAATCTGACTAAATTCATCATCGCCAGCAACTTCCCTTATCCCGCGTTTTTTGCGGCGTTGTTGCATAGCATCTAGGCGAACGCCGCGTCTAATAGCAGCATCGCCAGCGAACGAGGCAACCGCGCCAGCAGCCATCGATATTGGCCAAACGGCACCAAAGAGTCCTGAAATTATGCCAACTGCCGTGCCCTTGACAGCGCCATGCGCAAAACCAACCGCACCAGCTTTCAGATTGCTCTTCTTCTTGGAGCCTCTAGCAGCGATGAAGCTACCCAACTTCGCCAAAACGCGATTATGCCACTTACCAGCTTCTTCTTCTAGAGCCTCATTCTTCTTCCTCTGTATCATGCCGAATATTCTGCGCTGCTCATCAAACATCTCGTCGGACATTTGCTGCGCAATTTCGTCGTCGGTACCGTTATATTCGCCTCTCTGGCGCTTAGCGTTGACCTTCTCGGACAAGTGCTCCATGACTTGCTCTCGCAAATCATCCTCTACGTCGCGCATATAGCTGAGGCGCTCTGCCCGCCGCCTATTCTCTCGGCTAGTCCAAATACGGCTAATAATACCTCTGTTGCCGCCTTTAGATTCCTCGAGAGCCAAAAGACGAGCGTACCTATCAAGATCCTCAAAGAACGGAAGCTTTTCAGGGTTGGGTTGGCGATTACGATTTTGTCCTGGCTGGCGGCCAGGGGTTGTTTCAGGAGTGCCAGTACCACCACCTTGT
>CAJPON010000001.1 GCA_905372275.1 Candidatus Saccharimonadota bacterium | reverse complement strand
CCATTTGCTTTGATGACAACGCCGTGGTGATTATCAACGATGACAAGCAGCCAAAAGCTACCCGTGTCTTCGGCCCAGTACCACGCGAACTACGCGACATGGGCTACATGAAGATCATCAGCTTGGCTCCGGAGGTACTCTAATGACTCAGCGTATTCGTAAAGATGATACTGTCAAAATTATCGCTGGCGCCAACAAAGGCACCACCGGCAAGGTATTAGCCGTCTTGCCGCAGCAAAATGCGGCGCTAGTCGAAGGCGTCGGCGTCAAGACTCGCCACATCCGCCCGAACCAGCTTAATCCGCGCGGCGGTAAAAAGGATATTCAAGTACCAGTTGATTTGAGCAAACTGGCGCTCGTCGTCGACGAAAAATCTGCTCAAACTAGCCGTGTTGGCTACTCAACCAAAGACGGCGCTAAAGTTCGCGTCGCCCGCCAACTTAACAATAAGGAGATCAAATAATGGCAGAAGCTAAACAATCAGCCGTTTACACTCCTCGCCTGAAAGCCTTGTACAACGAAACGTACCTCAAGGAACTACAGGCCGAATTGAATCTCGACAATGTGAACCAGGTTCCTAGCCTCGAGAAAATCGTCGTGAGTGTCGGTACCGGCAAAAGTAAAGACGACAAGCGCATGCTTGCCGCCGTCAAAAATACCTTAACGCGCATCACTGGTCAAGCGCCAGTCGAACGCCTAGCCAAAAAATCAATTGCTACGTTCAAGATTCGCAAAGGCATGGGCTCACCAATCGGCGTGATGGTGACCTTGCGCGGTGTTCGCATGTACGAGTTTCTTGACCGCCTAGTCAACGTTAGCTTGCCGCGTGTTCGCGACTTTCACGGCGTCGGCAGCAAATTTGACAAAAGCGGCAACTACAACCTCGGTATCACCGACCAGTCAATCTTTCCAGAGTTGACATTTGAAGAAACTCAGCTAGTACACGGCCTGCAAGTAACGTTCGTAATCAAAAACGGTAGCAAGGAAAATTCGCGCGCATTGCTCGAGAAATTTGGCCTACCATTTGAAAAGGAGGACAAATAATGGCGAAAAAATCTATGATCGCCCGCGACAAAAAACGCTTGAAACTGATCAAGAAGTTTGCCGCTAAACGCGCCGCTCTAAAAGCTACCGACCCTGATGCTTTACAGAAATTACCGCGCAACTCTAGCCCAACCCGGCGCAAATTTCGCGATATGTCTGATGGCCGTCCGCGCGGCTATATGCGCCGCTTCGGCATGAGCCGCATTCGCTTCCGCGAAGAAGCCAGCAAAGGTAATATCCCAGGCGTCACAAAGAGTAGTTGGTAAAGGAAAGGAGAAAAAGATATGAGTTTACAATCTACTGACCCAATCGCGGATCTCCTGACCCGCATCCGCAATGCCGCACTAGTCGGTAAAACTGAAGTGCGCGTACCTACTAGCAAGCTCAAGAAAATCGTCGCCGAGCAATTGGTCAAGAATCACTACTTGGCCGACGTCAAGCTCGAGGACGGCAAGCCGCGCGGTACGCTCGTCATCACCATCAATAACAATGGCGAGAACGCAGCTTTTACCGAGCTAGCGCGCGTCTCTAAACCAGGCCGCCGCATCTACGTTTCTAGCGCCGACATTCCGAAGGTCAAGCAAGGCCGCGGCATCGTCCTAGTTAGCACTAGCAAGGGCGTCATGACTGGCGCCGAAGCTGTCAAGAATAAGCTTGGCGGCGAAGTATTGCTGAAGGTTTACTAGCCACAACCCTAAATATAAAACGAGCATCCTTATCATGGATGCTCGTTTTATATTACGTAATAATACGCAGATCTTAACTCTGATGATGAAATCATTATATAATGAGTATATGGTTGATCTTAAAAGAATATCTTACGAAACAGGTAACCGAGAGTTATTCCGTAATGTGAGTTTTACTATCAACGCAGGCGACAAAATTGGATTAGTTGGTCCAAATGGAGTAGGTAAAACTACTTTACTAAAAATCATTAATGGAGATCTTAAGCCTACCTTCGGTAATGTTATTTTGAGTGGCGAGAAAATTGGAATTTTGCCGCAAAACCTAAACAAATGGCTTGACAAAACAGTCTATAGCTTTATTGAAGAAGTAACCGGCGTTAAATCAGCCAGAGAAGAGTTTGCCGCTCAATGCGAACGGCTAGCACAAGACACTAGCGAGAATACACTGTTAAATTATAATAAAGCTCTAGAGCAATACGAGAAATTTGAGGTTGCAAATTTTGATGCAACAATCAAAAAAGCTTTGTCACGAGCTACTTTGCGCGACATTAATCCAGAAAGACGTCTCGATACGTTTTCCGGCGGACAACGCACTCGGATAGCTTTAGCGGCAATTTTTGCATCCCGCTATGATCTGATTTTACTTGACGAGCCAACAAATAATCTTGACGATAACGGAGTGGCCCTACTCGAAGACTTTATTAGCAACTCACCAGTTTCATTTCTGATCGTATCGCATGATCGGCGGTTTTTAAGAAACGCTACAAAACAAATCATAGAGCTAGTTGGCAACAAAGGCATAAATAAATATAACCTTGGCTATGACGAATATATTAAAGCAAGAGCCAAAGATCGTCAGGCAATGATTAACCGCTACGAACAATACGAGAAAGAAAAAAAGCGGTTGCGCCGTGTTGCACGAGATGCCAAGATTCGCGCAAACTCGGCTGGGTCCAATCGCAAAAAATCTGACGGTGATAAATTAAACGAGCATTTTCGTAAGGAACGAGCATCATCAAACTTGGCTAGCGCATCCAGCGGCGCAGAGTCTCGCTTGCAGCAGTTAGATGAACCAGAAAGAGTGGAAGACGAAATTGCTATTAAATTTACTTTTGATGAAGTTTCCTCCAAAAAATGCAGTCTTGTCTCTGTACGCTCCTTGAGTATTTCACACGATGGAAAAAAAATAATCGGCCCTGTCACCTTTAATGTACGTCCTAGCGACAGGATACTGATTCAGGGAGAAAATGGCTCAGGCAAGTCCTCGCTGCTAAATTTAATCATGGACAACTCATTATCGTATCGTTCTGGAGAAGTGATTAAGAATGAGAATGTAAAAACAATCTACATGAATCAGTCGCAAACCTTGCCGCTCGAAAACAGCTCGCCATTAGATAATCTACGACATTTATCGCCAGAGCTTGAATTGCATGATGCAATTAATACTTTGATTCGTTTTGGTTTAGATAAACGAACAATCTCTTCGACAAGAGCAGCTGATCTAAGTGGTGGCGAACGAGCTAAAGTTCTATTAGCAGCAATGTCAACAAGCTCACCTGACCTTATTATCCTTGATGAGCCAACAAACAATCTTGACATTCCTACAATTGAAGCGCTCGAGCTAGCGCTAAATCGATATAGAGGAGGTGTGGTAGCAGTATCTCACGATCGAGACTTTGTTGAAAACATTGGAATAACAAAGAAAATTAAAATATAGAAAGCCTTGACAGAACCGCTTTTTTTTTGCTAATATCTAAACAACAGGGGAAGTTCCTCTGTAAGACTACCCGTCTTCGTCATGAAAGGACAAACCATGGGTGGCATCAACTGCCCTCCTCCCTTCAGGGAGGGCGAGCGCGAGGAGATCTCCAAGGAGCTCCTCGCTACCTACACCGATAGGCTGGCGCGCTACTGCCACGCCCTGTTCAGCGGATCGGCTAGCTTCTTCGCTGCCAACGTGGCAATCGAGAAGGCCGTGCTGAGCGGGACCGGCAAGGTCTCCAAGGTCTCCGACGCTATCGAGAAGCTCGAGGCTTCGGAGAACATGCTCGGTGAGGCCATGACCAATCTGGGCAGTGTGGCTTCCATGTGGGCGATGATCTCTGACAAGAGCGTCTCCTTCAAGGACCAGCAGGAGCTCCTGGTTATCGCCACGAACAGGGTGCAGATCGCCAAGATGGAGCTCATGGCCATGAGCGTCAAGGGATCGTTGCAGCAGTCTCTGTGGCGTAACTCGGCGCTGACCGAGAGCTTCACCAAGGCGCTGCTGGCTATCAACGCGACCACCGCCTGGCAGTCTGGGTTCGCCCGAACCTTTGCGTCGGTCGGTATCACGGCCTAGTAAGGCCAACGCGACCTCGGCGAGATATATCTTCTCGCCGAGGTCGCCACTCAACTATGTACGATATTATTCAAACACCTTTTTCTGGTATAAAAACACTTCGTTTATCAGAGAGCGATACGTTTCGTCCTTGCTCAACGGGCACAGATCTAGAAGAGATGCAACTACACACCGAAATGGAACGCTATGAGAACATAACTCTGTCTAAGTTGCGTGATATGGGGATAGCGGCTATAGCCTCCGCAGCTCACATAGAACAGACAAAAGCTAAAGAAAATGCTATAACAGAAGCAGTTGAAAGGGTGTCTTTAGCGTCTTGGTGGACATATAGAAGACAGCCTGTTTATATACTTACTACCTCAGAATCTAAACAGCTTCTGGAAAATGTCGGTATTGATACTCCTAGAGATTTTTCTTTTTCAATTGGTTTAGCACCGTCTAGCTCCTCAGAAAAAACGGTAGCATATTCAATACTTTCTAATACAGCTAGTTATCCTTTCGCAGTACTCGGCGGCGGATGTGACACCGATGAATATGTCGCTATAGAAAAAGCTGCAATTGAATCAGTACAATCATGGGTTGGGTCTGTATGGATGAGTGAGCACAGAGAACCAATCTATTGGGATGTTCACGAACTACTCAATAGAGCAAATTCAATTAACACAAAGCCTTACATCACCACTAGCCGCCTACTAGACAAGATTGATATTGATTGTAATAAAGATGAGTTTGCCTATTGTGCAATTGCAACAAGCTCACTTATAACATCAATACGAAGCTATGAATTAGCAAAACTAGACCGTCAACCAGGTGAGTATCCTATGGTTTTTACTGAACATAATTTTTAGATTGCATTCTACTGATTATTGAGACATGAAAAAGTGATAACACACAGAAAACTTTCAAGAGCGTTTTTATTTATTAACTTCTATCTATTCTGATAGATTTTACCAGCACGGCGGGCCAGATGCCACTGCAACAGGGCGGCAATTACCACCACGCCAGCCACTGGGCCAATCATTGCTAAAGTCGGTATCGTGAAGTCAAAGAATCGGCGTAACAGCGGTACAGCAAAGCTAGTCGACGCTACCAGCAGTGCTGCCGCTATATACAGCATTCGCGCTGTCTTGGCACGCCGATCCAGCACCACGCCCAACATCGGCCCCACCAAAAATACCAAATATACGCCAAAAAACGTTGCTACTAGCACCGTCATCGTCGATACCGTATCCTGGTCGTGCGGCTGCATAGCGCGCAGCATCAAGTACGTTATCGATACCGCCGCACCCGATACCAGCGCAATTGGCGTCACCGCGCCCAGCGTATCGCGCCAAAAATTGTGCGGGTTAATTCGATGATGCGACCGCGGCGGGAAGAGAGTCCACATAATCGTCGGCATTGTCACCAAGAAAATATTCAAAAAAGTAATGTGGCGCGGCGCATACGGATGTATCACGCCCAGCACCAGCGTTACCGCCAGCAGCACCAAACCGTAAATAATTTTGTGGAAGAACAGCGTCGCTATTACCTCGATCGCTTGCATAATTTGATTCCCCAAACGCATACCCAGCGGCAATGAATTAAACGAATTATTAAGCAAAATAATATCCGCTACCCGCCGGCTAGCTGGCGCCCCGGCATACATGGCTACGCCAAGGTCGGCTTTCTTGAGCGCTAGAGCGTCATTGACGCCATCGCCAACCATGCCAGTAAATTGATGGTTTTGCTGCGAGAAGTGGGCGATTAGACGTTCCTTTTGTTCTGGTAAAACGCGCGCAAAAATCGTATGCTGGTCGGCAGCTGTAGCAAATGCTGGCTCGTCAAGCTCTGCCAGCTCGGCTCCAGTAATTGCCGTGTCAGGATTGTTAATTCCAGCAGCGCGCGCCACATACTGAACCGTCCGCGGATTATCACCGCTGATAACGCGAATGTTTACGCCCTGGCGCTGCAAAAACGCTACCGTATCGACGACGCCATCGCGCAGCAAATTACGCAGCAAAACTACCGCCAACGGCCGGCCGCTGCCTGTCTTCAAAGATTTCAATGGTGTATTATTATCATCAAACTCCGCCAACAGCAGCACTCGCAAACCATCGTCAGCCCACTTTTCAATCTGTTGCTGTTCAGTCGTCGATAGCGGCGCCATCCGCGCCACATATTCCGGCGCGCCCATGCTAAGCGTCCGAACTCGGCCATCGACTCGCGCTCTAACGCCAGCAAATTTACGCGCCGAAGAAAACGCTAATATATCATCTACGGTATATTCATAAGGTAAATCAAGCGCCGTGATAATCGCTTGTCCAGTAGCGTTACCGCCGCTAGTCTCGTGCGCTACCATCGCCGCCAACTGCTTGACTGGCTCATTACCACTACCAAAGGGTTCGACGCGCTCCAAAGTAATCTCGTCGCTAGTCAGCGTGCCCGTTTTGTCAGTACATAATATATTAAGCAACGCCATCGCTTCAATCGCCGACAATTTCTGCGGCAGGACCTTGGCCTGGGCCAACTTTAGCGAGCCAAACGCCAACAGCAGCGAACTAGCCAGCAGTAACCCCTCTGGCACGATGGTGATAGCACTGGTGATAATCGTTTTGAGAATTCGCACCGACTCGAAGCCAGCAATACGGTAGCGCGCGAAAACTAGAAGCGACAACACGATTGCGCAATATGTCAAGAAAGTAATCGCGTTCTGAATTGCTTGCTGTAGCGGCGTCAAGCGCGGCGTATACTGCTTAAGTGTAGCACTGATTGCACCCGCTTTGGTGGCATCGCCGACTGCCGTTACTCGCACTCGCGCACTACCCGCTATCACCGTGGTTGCCGCGTAGACTTCATCATGTTTCTTCTTGTCAATTGAGGCTGATTCGCCAGTCAGCATGCTCTCGTTGACCTCTAATCCGCGCGCCGATAAAACTACGCCGTCCGCTGGCAGTTCATCGCCAGCCTCGAGCAGAATCTCGTCTCCAACCTGCAAGGCATCGTACATCACTTCTGCAACTTCATCGCCGCGGACTAATCGTGCTCGCGGCGCGCTCATTAACTCCAGCTGTTTGAGAGCATACTTGGCGCGAACTTCCTGAACAACACCGATTATTGTATTGACAGCAATCACTACTGATATAAACCAAGCATCGCGCCGCTCGCCAGCGTACAATAGTGCTAGCGCCAGCAAAAAAATCGCAATGACAATTGGCGACATCAAATTACGGCGAATAATATCTAAATAATCCCGCATCTAGCTCGTCCGAAGCCTCCGATAGACAAACTTCGCCGCTGGCCGCCAGCCAGAGCTTGCATCATGATCAGCGCAATAAATGGTGCCGTTTTTGACTTCCTCAACCAAGAAAAGTGCCGGACAATACGGCACCAGCGTCCGATAGAAACGTAAATCGTCCTGGCTGATATCGCGCCGGCCCGGATATACCTTAACGAACATATCGCGCGCAATTTCCTCGAAATATTGCGGCTGGCCTTTCGGCGGAAAAAATATTTCGGGCCGTACACCCATGCGCACCGCCATCTTGCGAATATCGCCCAGCGTCAGCTGCGACGAGCCTTCGATGTAGCAGTATAACTGCTTCTTGGCCGAGAGAAAAAAAGTTGCCGAAGCAGCTTGTCCGCAATCAATCCGCCGCGCCACCACCGTGCTCACCTCTAAGGACACACCAAAGCGGTCTTTGGCTATTTGCTCGATTGCAGCATCGTCAAAGAAATCATTATTCACAATCAAATTATACCATAAAACATTAGGGCATTTACTGAGCTTTTGCGCTACAATAAAATAGATGGAAAAGTTCAAAACTCGCTACAATAAGCTTAATTCTGCTCAAAAACAAGCCGTCGACACCATTGACGGGCCGCTGCTAGTCGTCGCCGGCCCAGGCACTGGCAAAACCGAGCTACTCAGCATGCGCGCCGCTAACATTTTGCGCGCCACCGACACACTGCCCGAAAATATCCTCTGCCTAACTTTTACCGATAGCGGCGCTAACGCCATGCGGGCGCGTCTAGCGTCAATCATTGGTACCGATGCTTACAAAGTAGCAATCCAAACTTTTCACAGTTTCGGCACCGAAATAATCAATCATCATAGCGAGTATTTTTATCGCGGCGCTGATTTTTCGCCAGCCGACGAAGTGGCCACTTACTCGATTCTAACTGATATTTTCGAGGAGCTCGATTACAATAATCCGCTAGCCAGCAAAATGAACGGCGATTTCACGCATCTGCGCGACACAGCGCAAGTAATCAGCGAGTTAAAGCAGGCCGGCCTATCTAGCAGCGAGCTGCTGCAAATCATTGATAGCAACGAAAAGCTGCTTGACGCTGTTGAGCCAGAGCTCGCAGCTATTTTTGCTAATCGCATCAGCAAAACCACTATCGCTCTACTACCGCCAATTGCCAACAAAATCGCCGAATTGCCAGCGCCGCAACTGCCGCCAGCTATCGCACCGCTAGCCGACGCGTTAGCACTAAGCCTAGCGCGCGCTTTCGACGAAGCAGTCGCTAGTGGCAAGACAACGCCGATCACCGCTTGGCGCAACACCTGGCTCGAAAAGGACGCTCGCGGCGAGTTCGTCTTCAAAGACCGCAAACGCCACGCAAAATTACGCGCTGTCGCGCCAATCTACGATCGTTATCTCGCTGAAATGCGCCAAGCCGAGCTATTCGACTACGACGACATGATTCTCAATGTCGTGCAAGCGATTGAGCAGTATCCAGACCTACGCTTCAATCTGCAAGAACGCTATCAATACATCATGGTCGATGAGTTTCAAGACACCAACCTAGCGCAACTGCGTATTCTCTTCAACCTGACAGACACGCCACACGGCGATGCACCAAACATCATGGCGGTAGGCGACGATGATCAAGCAATCTACAGCTTTCAAGGCGCCGATGTCGGCAATATTCATCGTTTTCGCAAGCGGTATCCCAATCACGCCAGCGTCGTTTTGACCGACAACTACCGCTCGTCGCAAACCATTCTCGACCGCGCCCGTGAAATTATCGTTCAGGCTAGCGGACGCCTAGAAACATCTATGGATATCGACAAGCATCTGCTGGCGCACACCAACGACACTAACAGCCAAGTTACACTATCCGCGCTGCCAAGCCGCCAGGAGGAATTCGCCTGGATCGCCGAATCAATCCAAGAAAATATCACAAAAGGTATAAAACCATCAGAAATCGCCGTCATTGCTCGGCGCCACAGCGATTTGATTGCGCTGCTACCGTATCTGAACCGCGCCAATATCGCCGTTAACTACGAGCGCCGCGATAATGTTCTCAACGACGAGCACATCCAGCTGCTAGAGCTAATGACGCGCGTTTGCGTCGATATTGCAGCAGGCGAGCACGACGAAGCCAACAGCCTGCTGCCCGAGCTGATAGCTCAGCCAATGTTCGGCTTTGACAGCGAAGCTATCTGGCGGCTAAGTTTGCAAGCCTACCGCAACCGCACCAACTGGCTTGAAGCGATGCTGACGTCGCCGACTTTTCAGCCGCTAGCCAAGTGGCTGCTCGACCGCGCCAAGGCTAGCCTGACCGAGCCGCTCGAAACTTTCCTAGATACGCTCATCGGCGTACCACAAAACTACACAGCCAACGACGACACCGATGATGATAACGACGCCGTGCGCAAACCGACCAAATCGCACCGCAACGCCTTTATCTCGCCGTTCTACCAATATTATTTTAACAGCGATATTCTTGGCAGTTCACCCGATACTTACCTAACTGCCTTGGAAGCGCTGCAAACCTTGCGCAGTAAATTGCGCGAGGGCGCGCCAGACGGCACGCTGCTAGCCAGCGACTTCTTGATGCTAATCGACACCTACCGCCAACTTAATATCCCTGTCGTTAGCATTCGGCGTGCCAGCGAAACTGCTCAAAATGCCATCAACCTAATGAGCGCCCACAAATCCAAAGGCCTAGAGTTCGACACCGTCTACGTCATCAACTCAATCGACTCGATGTGGGGCGAACGTGTGCGCAGCCGCAGCCGCTTAATCAATTACCCCGAGAACCTAGCTATCTCGCCCAACGCCGACAGTTACAACGAACGCATCCGCCTGTACTTCGTAGCTATGACCCGCGCCAAACGCCAGCTTTACCTGAGCTATGCCCGCAGCGACGACACCGCCAAAGACACACTCAAAGCTAGTTTTCTGGCTGGCACCAATTTGCAAGAAATTGACCGCCAGCCAAGCAGCACCGCCGCGCTCGCCGAGCAAAGCGAAATCGCCTGGCACGACCGCTTGACTGCGCCGATCAACCGCACCATGAAAGAGCTGCTAGCGCCAACGCTCGAAAATTACAAGCTATCTATCACGCACCTCAATAACTTTATCGACATCACTCGCGGTGGCCCGCAGAACTTTTTGCTAAATAATTTGTTGCGCTTCCCGCAGGCCAAAAGCGCCAACGCCATCTACGGCACCCTGATTCACACCGTTCTGCAGCACGCGCACAGCCATTTAGCGGCCAGCGGCACTCGTAAACCAATCGAAGACATTACCGGTGAGTTCATCCGTCTGCTGCAGCAACAAGAACTAAGCGATAATGACTTAGCACTCTATAGCAAGCGCGGTATTGAGGCGCTCGAAGCCTTTCTCACCGCCAAATACGACACCTTCGCGACGTCGCAAAAACCCGAGCTTAGTTTTGCCGGGCAAGGTGTCGTTCTCGGCCAAGCCCGCCTGACCGGTTCGCTCGACCTAGTCGACATCGACAATCAGACTATCACCGTCACCGATTACAAAACTGGCAAGCCGTCAACTTCGTGGACTGGCAAATCAGACTATGAAAAAATCAAGCTCCACAAATACCGCCAGCAGCTAATGTTCTACGAGCTGCTCTGCGCTAACTCGCGCGACTACGCGAAATACGATTTCGGCGGCGCCATACTGCAGTTTGTCGAACCAGACTCCCGCGGCGACATCTACCAGCTTGACGACCGCTTTAGTCGCGACGAACTAGCCGATTTTCAACGCCTAATCGCCGCTGTTTGGCGTTGTATCACTACGCTAGAGCTGCCAGACATCAGCAGCTACCAAGCAAGCTACCAGGGAATGATACAATTCGAGAAAGATTTGATATCAAATAAATACCTAGCTCGCGAATAGCCGAAATTAGTTACTCGACAAGCTGATTTTCGCCAATCATCGCTTTATGCCGTAATTTTAACAAATCTATTTGACATTTTATCCTAATATTGGTATGCTTTTGTTCATGGAGCGAGACTAGGCTCAGTGAGAAACTGGGTCATGGTAGCGCTCCTGCACGGAAGCGCTATTTAAAATAGTTTCCGCTCCTTTTTGCCTCTAGATGGGGCGGAAAGGAGGTGAAAACCTCGTGGGCTTTTTCTCCGACAGGTCCACAGCTGCGTATCGCCGCGCAGCTGAAGCTGTTCAGGCTGGCAACCCCACCACCGAGCAGCGCGAAATGAACGAGCGCGCTGCTAAGGTAGCTGGTACGAACAGTGTCGGTAGCGACGCACGTGCTGCCAAGGAGGGTAGGCTGCTTCCTAGGAAGTGAAGTAATTACACTCACGAATGACGGCTCGGGGCGTGCACCCCGAGAACCGCTGGCACCAGGCCAGCAAAGGGCGTCCGTCCGCCCCTATACCTCCGCTACAGGCGACGTACGTATACCATCCTCACCTCCGGGTGGTATGCTGTCAGCGGAATGGTAGGCACTACGAGGGTCGTTAAAACCGATAACGACCTGGTCTACCATCGGAACGGAATCTGCGTGCCTGGATCGCTGCCGTTCTTAAACTTCAGGGCTAGAGCATTACGCTCGCCCATGGCGCGACTCGCGTTTCTACTCAAGGTTAGGCCAGTCTTTGGCTTATTCCCAGTAGAACCGCTAGAGTCCCCAGCCGCCCCTATCTCAATAGCGAGATAGGGGCTTTTTCTTTTTTGTGCTAAAATAACAGGGATGACATCATTTTGGGACAACCTACCGCAGCCATTTTTCATCTTGGCACCCATGGAAGCCGTCACTGACGTGGTGTTTCGCCATGTCGTCAAGCAGGCGGGCGTGCCCGACGTGTTTTTCACCGAGTTTGCCAATGCCACCGGCTGGGTGCATGCTGGCGACAAAGCTATCGCTGGGCGGCTCATCAAAACCGACGACGAACATCCATTAGTCGCCCAAATCTGGGGCGGCGAGCCGGGCGACATGGAGCAATTTGCCGCTCACTGCGCCAAACTCGGCTTTGACGGCATCGACATCAACATGGGCTGCCCCGCCAAGTCCGCTATCAAATCTGGGGGAGCAGCGCTGATCCGCCAACCCGACGTAGCGGTCGCCGCCATCACCGCCGCTAAAACCGCCGGGCTACCGGTCAGTGTGAAAACACGGCTGGGCTATACTTATATCGACGAATGGCGCGAATGGCTTAGCACCTTACTCGCGCAAAACCTCGCCAACTTGACTATTCACCTCCGTACCAAAAAAGAAATGAGTAAAGTCCCAGCGCACTACGAGCTCATCGACGACATCGTCAAACTACGCGATGAAATCGCTCCGCAAACTCTCTTGACCATCAACGGCGACATCCGCAACCGCGCCCACGGCGAGGAGCTCGCCCGCCAGCACCCCGGCGTTAACGGCCTGATGATCGGACGGGGAGTTTTTAGCGATCCGTTTTGCTTTCGAGAAAGGGAATTATCGTCGGGCGTTGAAGATAAGCGGGTGGCAGTCGGCGGGGCGGCGCCCGCTTCTGAACAAATCTCTGATTTTTCAGAAGAAGGGGCGGACCGACTGACAGGACCCGCGTCTAGCGACCTACGTGCCGTCGCAGACGGCGACGACGGGAGCGATAACAACAAAAAAGACCTTATCGACTTACTCCATTACCACCTCGACCTCTTTGACCACTACCAGCCAACCCTCGGCCGCCCCTTCGAAACCCTCAAACGCTTCTTCAAAATCTACATCCGCGACTTCGACGGCGCCAAGGAACTGCGCGACCAATTAATGCGCACCAAAAACACCGACGAAGTCCGCCAACTACTTGAAAATGTATAGTATTTATGTTATAATAAAAAGATGGAAGAGCGTCTAAACCTTAGTACGAATTTTATAACACCAGAACAGACCCAAAAAGGTAGAGGCTTAACTCGGAAACTAGGCGAGCTAAGCACCAACCAACTATTGCTCATTACCGAAACCGAAACGCCCGAGCAACTATCGAATACTGCGCATCTAACTGTGCGTCCTGACTATAGCGAAGGTCGCCGCGAAAGTTTCTTTGGGGTTTGGTTTGCGGACATGACGATACACGGCAAGGGCGGAAGTGAAGACGACACCTTAGCAAGACAACCCGTGGCTATCAAGCCGCTAGATATACCTAGTCTCGCAGCTCAGGAGCTCCGTACTGCCACCGACATCAACAGTCACGATCAACGACGACTAACATTCCAACCAATAGGTTTTGCAAACATAGGTAGGAGTGATGGCAGTAGCAATCTATCTATCATCACTGAATTTGAAGAAGGCGTAACAAGCTTTGATAATGTTTTGTATAAAAGTGAAAAACTAGACGATGGTACTGTAGCTTGGGCGCTAGGCTGTGCTGCTAGAGGCTTAATAATTTTGCACGACTTAGGCTATGAACATGGTGATTATCAAGTCCAGAACACTGCCTATGACACCGGACTTCAACCGCGAATTATTGATATAACTAGCTCTAAGAAACGAAACAACCCGCGAGACTTTACTGGAGACCTTAAAACATATATAGGCTCGCTATCATATTTCGATACGCGCAAACCAGTAGCATCCAGAGAACAAATACTAGATTGTTTTCTAGCACCATATCGCGAAGAAATTCCGAATATGTTCCCGCGCGGCCACCTACGGCACGAGATGTATGACATCATAGACTGCATGGCAGCAACAACCGACGACATATTATCGCCATCTGGCAACAATAGATCATAAGTAGCTATAATTATCGCCGACGATGGCGGCGGCGCAAGCCAGCCACGTGCAAACGTACGCGGTGGCGATCGACCAGCTGGTGAGCCTTTTCGAGCTCAACCTGATCCTGAGCCTCATCGCGCATTTTGAGAGCGCGCTCGAGAGCGGCCTGAGTCTCGGCTTCAACGATATCGTCGCCGTGCTCGGCTTCGTCGACTAAAATCCGCACGCGCTGCTGGTTGATTTCAACCACGCCGCCGCTAATCGCAAAGTATTCCAGTTGGTCATCGCTGTCGGTTTTCTGGCGGCGGACCGCTACCGCGCCAGGTTGCGCCACTGCTACTAGCGGTTCGTGACTCGGAAAGACTGCGATTTGCCCTTCGGTAGTTGGTATCATCACCTCGTAGACTGGTTCGTCGAGCTTAACACCAGCTAGCGTGATTAGCTGAAACTGCATCATCTCGAGCTTAGTCCTTCTTCTCGCTGAGCGGCACTGGCGACATATAGAACCAGCTTTCTGGCTTGTCGTCGTATTTGCCGTCGATAATGTCTTTGGCGTCCTTGATGGTATCTTCTAGCTTGAAGTAGCTACCTGGATTGCCAGTGAATTGCTCAGCAACATGGAACGGCTGTGCCAAGAAGCGCTGCAAGCGGCGAGCCCGCGCCACAGTTTGCTTTTGATCGTCTGATAACTCCTCCATACCGAGAATAGCGATGATATCCTGCAATTCTTTGTATTGCTGTAATACTCGCTGGACTTCACGAGCCACCGCATAGTGCTCCTCGCCGACGATCTCTGGATCAAGCGAGTTAGAACTGGAATCCAACACGTCCACGGCAGGATAGATGCCAATTTCTGTCAAGGCACGGTTCATCACGATAGTGGCATCCAGGTGAGCAAAAGTGGTCGCTGGTGCTGGGTCGGTCAAGTCGTCAGCCGGTACGTAGACGGCCTGGACAGAGGTGATTGAGCCCTTTTTGGTGCTAGTGATACGCTCCTGCAGGGCGCCCATTTCTTGCTGCAAGTTCGGTTGGTAGCCGACCGCACTTGGCAAGCGGCCTAATAGCGCTGAGACTTCGGCGCCCGCTTGGGTAAAGCGAAAGATATTGTCGATGAATAGCAGCACGTCTTTACCTTCATCACGGAAGGACTCGGCAATCGCTAAGCCCGATAACGCCACGCGCAAACGAGCTCCAGGCGGTTCGTTCATCTGGCCGAATACTAGCGAAGTCTTGTCCAGCACGCCCGCGTCTTTCATCTCGTAATAGAGGTCGTTGCCTTCGCGGGTTCGCTCGCCAACACCCGCAAAAACCGAGTTACCCGAGTGAAACTTAGCAATATTGTTAATCAGCTCTTGGATAAGAACTGTCTTGCCAACACCGGCGCCAGCAAACAAACCAGCTTTACCGCCCTTGGCTAGCGGCGCGATCAAGTCGATAACTTTGATACCGGTTTCGAGGATTTCAGTTTTGTTGGACTGCTCAGTCAGCGCCGGCGGTTGGCGGTGAATTGGTGCCCGCTTAGCGCTCTTGGCAATCTCGCGGCCGTCGATTGGTTCGCCAACTACGTTAAACATACGGCCTTGCGTATCCTCGCCAACCGGCACGCTGATCGGCGCACCAGTCGCCGTAACAACTTGGCCGCGGCGCAATCCGTCGGTGTTTTGCAGACTAATCGTTCGTACTGTCTGTTGGTCGAGATGCTGCGCTACCTCGAGCGTAATCGTCTGCTGGCCGCGCTCGACTGTCAACGCTTCGTATATTTCTGGCAACGAATCATCATCAAACTCAACATCGACCACCACGCCCATGATTTGAATAATTTTTCCTTGGTTTTTACTCATAGTAACTCCTTTTTTTATCATTTCATCGCCTCCACACCAGCGCTGATCTCGGTCAGTTCTTGAGTGATTGCGCTCTGGCGTTCCTTATTCATTTCTAGCGTCAAGTCGGCTACTAAATCGCTAGCGTTATCAGTGGCGTTCTTCATCGCCAGCATTCGCATACTATGTTCGCTAGCACGCGAGTCAAGCAGCGCTTGATACAAACGAGCGCTAATCAGCCGGTAAGCTATATCATCTATGATATATTTAGGACTTGGCTCAAACTTAGCTTCGCGGATGTCATCGCTAATTTCATCGTCGGGCACAAAACCGGCAGGGAACAAGCGAACGATATCAGCTTTCTGCGTCATACTACTAACAAAACGCGTGAAAATCACGTCGACGGCATCGACAGTACCAGCCTCGAACATATCTTTGGCAGTGTTGAGAATAGCATGAAACTGCGCGCCTGGCACGCGATCAGGCAAATCTTCGTAGGTACCGACGATTTCAGTATCTTTGATGCGCGTTGCTGCTTGAGCGATTTTGCGACCGATAGCGATAGTTTTGTTAGCGATGCCCGATTGGTCATCTTGATGCAATTCGTGCAGATAAGTCTTAATGATGTTAGCATTATAAGCACCAGCCAACCCTTTGTCGCTTGCTACCACAATCAACAGGCGCGCTTTGACCGGCCGCTGCACAAACCAACGGTGGTTATCGGTCGCACCTTGCTGCGCTAGATATGCTAGTAATTCGCGTGCTGCTACCGTATAGGCTTGAGAACTTTTGGTCGCCTCTTGAGCGCGGCGCATTTTGCTAGCTGCCACCATCTGCATAGCTTTGGTGATTTGCCGAGTGTTCTTGACCGAACGAATACGCGATTTAAGCTGCTGAGTCGACGGCATCTAGTTAGTCCTCAAATCCTTTAGCAACTGCTAACGCCGCGTCCTTGACAATCTTGGCGGTAGATTTGTCCTCGCCAAATTTTTTATCGCCTCGGTTTAGCGCTTTCATTTCAGCTTTGTGGTTCGTCCACAAGCGAGCCAGCAAGTCGGCCTGCGCGTCTTTAATCTTGGCGGCTGGAACTTCATCAAAATAGCCCTCGCTAACCGCAACGATGCTAACAACTTGCTCCCAGACGCTCATCGGCTGATACTGCGGCTGTTTGAGAAGCTCAGTCAAGCGCTGGCCGCGCTCAATTTGCGCCTTGGTCTCGGCATCGAGATCGCTGCCAAACTGCGCAAAACTCGCTAGCTCGCGGAATTGACTAAGCCCTAATTTGAGGTTGCCGCTGACACTCTTCAGCACTTTAGTCTGAGCCGCACCGCCGACGCGCGATACCGACAAGCCTGCACTAATCGCTGGGCGAATACCTTGGTAGAACAGGTCAGTCTCCATAAATATCTGGCCGTCGGTGATAGAAATAACATTAGTCGGAATATAAGCGGAAATATCACCAGCTTGCGTCTCGATAATCGGCAGAGCAGTCAAGCTGCCAGCACCTAGTTCGTCCGACAACTTAGCCGATCGCTCCAACAGGCGAGAATGCAAGTAAAACACGTCGCCCGGAAACGCCTCGCGGCCTGGCGGACGGCGCAACAGCAGCGACATCTGGCGATAGGCGACTGCGTGCTTGGTTAAATCATCATAAATCATCAAGGCATGCTTGCTATTATCACGGAAATATTCGCCCATAGCAGTGCCGGCATACGGCGCCAGATAGAGTAGGGAAGCCGGGTCGCTCGGACTAGTCGCCACCACGATAGTCTGATCCATCACACCTTCAGATTTCAAGCGTTCAACCAGGCGAGCAATTTTGCTGAGCTTCTGGCCGACCGCTACGTAGATATTAACTACGCCGGTTTTCTGGCGGGCTTGATTAATCATCGTGTCAAGCGCAATGGCGGTTTTTCCAGTTTGGCGATCGCCAATGATTAGCTCGCGCTGGCCGCGGCCAATCGGAAACATAGCATCGACGCTCATAATGCCCGTCATCAACGGCTCGTGAACTGACTTGCGGCCCATTACGCCGATGGCTTCGCGCTCAACCAGACCGCGCTGCTTTGATTTGATCGCTGGACCACCATCAAGCGGTTCGCCCAGCGGATTAACTACGCGCCCCATCAGTTCTTCGCCGACTGGCACGCTCAGCACTTCGCCTTTTAGTTTGACTTTATCGCCAGCCGAAACACCTTGGTCGCTACCTAACAGCACCGCGCCGATTTCGTCTTCCATCAAGTTCAAAGCAAAGGCTTCAACCACGCCCTCGGCCGTTTGGATCTCCAAAACTTCGCTATAACCAGCCTCGCGCAATCCATGCACCCACGCCACGCCGTCGCCCACGCGAGTCACAATACCAACTTTTTCTAAACCTTCAGACACCTCGAGCTGGGCAATCGCCTGGCGCAGTTCGTCCGACAATTCTGTCACTGTAATATCAGCCATTCTTTTCCTTTACTTTATACCCTTGAGGGTTGTTAGTTTATGTATCACTGTGCCGTCAAACTGGCTGCCAGGCAATTCAATCTTGAAGCCGCCGATAACGCTCGGGTCAATCTGTTCGCGAATATATAGTTTGGCGCCAGTCGGCGTAAATTGCTTAACAATTGCTTGCTTATTTTCTGGCGAGAGCGGGCGAGCAGTCGTAACCGTCGCTACAACAGCGCCGCGCGACGCTAGCGCCTCTTCAATAGCCGCCACTACTTGATTGAGATCGCGCACACGGCCAGTTTCGATCAAATAGGCTGCTAACTCTTTGATAAGACGCTTCTTATCGCCGCTTGCAAGCAATTGGCCAGCCACATACGCCGCTAATCTTCGCTGCGATATAGTACTGGCCGCCACGCTATTTGATCTCCTCTAGCTGTTTTTTGATCAAGCTAGTGTCTTTACTTGGATCGACCGTATCTAGCGTAACTTTCCTGGTTGTATCGACCACTAGGTCTACCATCTGGTCGCGCAAATCTTTCTTGGCCTGGGCAACTTCTGCTCTGACATCGTTGCGAGCCGATTCGAGAATAGAATCGGCTTGGTTCTTGGCCTTTTGTTCGGCTTCAGCAACCATTTCAGCCGCTTCATTCTTGGCAGTAGCAACAATAGTTCGCGACTCTTGCTGAGCCTTTTTCAGCATAGCGGCCGTGCGCTTTTCGCTTTCGCTTGCCGCTTTTTTGGCTTGCTCGGCAGCCTCTAAACCTTCTTTAATAGACTCGTCGCGCTTATCAAGCATGGCCAGAATAGGCGGATAAACCCATTTTTTCAGCACTAGCAGCAAGACCGCAAAAGCAACCGTTTGCAGCACGAACAACCGCCAATCAATTCCTAGCGGCCCCAATAGGCTATCGCCTCCAGTTCCAGCCGATGCAAAGTAGTGCAAGTTATTCACGCGCGCGAATCCTTACATCACCTTGCCGACAATAGCCGCCACGAAACCGATAATCGCCAGAGCGTCGATAAACGAGATACCGAGAATCATCATCGTGCGCAAATCGTTGATTTTTTCTGGGTTGCGGCCAGCAGCCTTCATCGCCGAAGCGCCAATCCAGCTACAGCCGATAGCTGCAAACGATGCAGGGACGATATAAGCTAGCGTAAATGCTATAGTTTCCATAATATTTTTCTCCTTATGGTTTAGTTATTACCTAAATTTATTTTACTCCCTCGGCCGTTAGTTTCATGCCGGAAGAAGTCGAAGAATCATCATGCGTTTGTTTTTCCTCATCACCGCCGTGATGCGCCAAACCGAGCGATATAAACACTGTCGAAAGCATAAAGAAAATATAAGCCTGAATACC
Source organism: Candidatus Saccharimonadota bacterium (assembly GCA_905372275.1). Classification (GTDB taxonomy): domain Bacteria; phylum Patescibacteriota; class Saccharimonadia; order Saccharimonadales; family Saccharimonadaceae; genus Saccharimonas. The sequence goes on along the minus strand of CAJPON010000001.1, from coordinate 98,567 downwards.
GCCGATAAACAGCTCAAAAATATAAAATGGCTGCAGAACCGCAGGCATCGCAACTTGCGCTAGATAAGCAATCATAGCAATCAATATTTCGCCCGCCAGCACGTTGCCAAACAAGCGGAACGACAAACTAAGCAAGCGCGAGAACTCCGCCACAAGCTCCAGAATACCAACAAACGACATAATCGGGTCGCGCAACGGATTAACGAAGTAACGCTTCAGATTACCAACAAAACCCAGCTCGCGCGCAGCATACACCTGCGCCATCACGATAGTTACCGTCGCCAGCGCAAACGTCATATTCAAATCGGCATCCTGACCGCGGAACAGCGGCGTATGGCCGACAGTTATCGGCCCAACAATCGGTAGCAAACCGAGCCAGTATTGCCCAGCTATAAAGAAAAACATCGTCATTACCAGCGGCGCCACTCGGCGAGCCCACTTTTGGTTAGGAATCACTTGCCCAACCGTCTTATACAATCCTTCTATGCACCAAAGAGTTAAGCGCGTTGCGAAGTTTGATTTTTTGCGGCCAAGCACCGCTGCCCGCGTACGAAACATCAGCCACACCAGAAGCACCAATCCTAGAATGCCAACCAGATTAGCATTAGTTATTGGTAAACCGGCGATTGAAAACACTTCGTCGGCCTTGACCGATATATGGGGTAGCGCCGCGAACATCATTTCTTATTAACCTTTTTTATCTGTTGCCGCACCAAAATCGCTGCGGCGGCCGTGCCTACCGCAAACCCGATGAACATCAACCACGGCTTACTATTAAATAAACTATCCAGCCACAAGCCAGCAAAAAACAAGCCAAGCATCGGTACATACATCCTCCACGTCACGCCGACCATAGCTAGCCCTAACGATGTAAAAGTTTCTCGAGATACAGTATTATCAGAAGTCCGCGTCTCGGCGGTATTGTCAGCCCCACTGGTCATAGCGCTATTGTAGCAGTATGAGCCGCTATATGTAAAGTGTATAATTTAAGACATTATGCCTAGACGAAACCGCACCCCTAAACATACACCGTACCAAAACAAAAGCGCTCGCGCGCCGCAAAAGAAACGTTTCGCTAGCCGGCAAGCCGCCCTAAACGCCATCAAAGAACTGCAAAAATACCACCTCGACCTCGAGCTTGACATTTATCAATCGCCAGCCGACGGCGGGTGGTATTTGACTAGCCGTACATCTAGCGCCGATAAATAGCTTGCATACGCTAGATGTTGTGTATATAATGATTGTAATTAACGAAGGGGGATAATTATGGACGACCAGACAAGCCATCGAGACGACCAAAACAATCAAGACGATCAAGACGATCAAGATAATCAAGTAATCATTTACAGCGCCGCGTGGTGCGCGTACTGTAAAACCGAAAAAGAATACTTAGACAAATTAGGCGTGAATTATACCGTTCGCGACATCGACGAAGATGAAGGCGCAATAGATGAACTCCTCGCTAAAGTTGGCGACAAATCTAGCAGCATACCTGTCACCGACATCGATGGCGTAATCATTCGCGGCTTCAACCGAACCAAAATTGACGCTGCACTCAAGGAGAAAGGGCTTATTGGCTAGATAGATAATCTACTGCGTCTGTATAATACGGGTCGGCGCCTGGGAATTTAGGCAGGGACTTTAATTCCTCCGGCGTTATCCAGCGGTAGTCTTCATGCTCCCAGCTTAAAGCGACTTTTGCGTCCGGTTCGGCGAGCTTTGCCTCAAATAACATATGCGTTGTTTGCCGGTATTGTTTGGCAAATAGCTTCTTTAACTTATTTGGATTAACGGATAGTCCTGTCTCTTCCTGTATTTCGCGCGCGACCGCTACTTCCGGTATTTCTTCCGGCTCAACCTCTCCGCCGGGAAAATCAATATGCTCGGGAAACAGCGGATGCGTATTGCTTCTATACAGTACCAAATATAATCCTTCAGAATTCCGCACCAGCGCCTTTGCGACAATCTTAGCCATATTATTACCTTATTTTTATGATAAAATTTTATCATAAAATGACTGAAAGATTGAAGAATATAAAATCGGCATATCGAGTAGCAGTAAAGGGATTAGTACGCGATCAATCAGGTAAGCTGCTGTTCGTTCAAGAGAGAAGTGACTCATGGGACCTTCCTAGTAGTGGGCTAGAACACGGAGAAAATATAGTCGAAGCACTCACTCGTGAATTTCGGGAAGAATTAGGCGTCGACATTACAATAGACAGCGACCGCCCACGTATAATCCCGACATGGAATACGAAGTTCGATGATCCAGTTTTAATCATCATCTACGAGGTCACTCTACTGACAACGCCTTGCTTAACAGATGAAGTTTCAAATTTTAGCTATTTTGATATTCATGAGATAAAACAGGAAAAACTAGACTCTACGCTAATTGGTAGACTCTTAGATATATACTAGACTAACGCCTATACTCGCCAGACCTTGCATTTCACCCCTAATCTATGCTAAAATACCAGGGTTAATATCAAATCACACGAAAGGTGAGTAATGAGTCTGAGTCGAATCGGAAAACTGCCGGTGGTTATTCCGGCCGGTGTGACAATCACGGTTGACTCTGGTGATGTGGTCGTAAAGGGCCCGAAAGGTGAATTGACACAATTCATCACGCCAGCAGTTGAGGTGAAAGTCGAAGACGGACAAGTCACGGTTCATCCTAAGGATGAGTCTAAAACTGCTCGCGCCCAGCACGGTCTGATGCGCGCGCTGATCAACAACATGGTAATCGGCGTGACCAAGGGCTACGAGAAGCGCCTCGAAGTTAAAGGCGTCGGCTTTCGCGTGTCGTCAAGCAACAACGAGCTGACGATGAGCTTAGGTTTCAGCCATGAGGTCAAGTACAAAGCGCCCGAAGGCGTCAACGTGAGCAACGAGAAGATGATCATCGTCGTCTCTGGTATAGACAAGCAAAAAGTCGGCCAAGCAGCCGCCGAAATCCGCGCGCTCAAGAAGCCGGAGCCATACAAGGGCAAGGGTATCGCTTACGTCGATGAACAAATTTTGCGTAAAGCAGGAAAGGCAGGTAAGAAATAATGTCTAATTCACTTTCGCACAAGCTATTGAACCGCAACTTGCGCAAGAACCGCGTTCGCGCCAAAGTTAACGGTACGCCAGAGCGCCCGCGCCTCAGCGTGGTTATCAGCAATATGCACGTTAGCGCTCAGCTAATCGATGATACCGCTGGTAACACCCTAGCAGCGGCCACTACTGTCGGTAGCAAGACTAAGGGCACGATGACCGAAAAGTGCGCCTTAATCGGTACTGAAATCGCCAAAAAAGCCAAGAAAGCAAAGATTAACGCAGTTGTATTCGACCGCAACGGCCGCCAGTATGCTGGCCGCCTGAAAGCTCTGGCCGACGCAGCTCGCAAGGAAGGATTGGAGTTCTAAAATGGCCGAAGCCAAAGAACAAACCACGCCCCGAGACGACAAACGCGCCCCGCGCAGCCGCCGTCAAGGTCGAGGCGGTCGCCGCGATGACCGGCGCAACCAGCGCGATGACGCGCCTAAAGAATTCGAAGAAGTAGTAATCAATATCGACCGCGTGGCGCGTGTCGTCAAGGGCGGCCGCCGCTTCCGTTTCAAGGCGCTAGTCGTCGTCGGCAACCGCAAGAACAAGGTCGGCGTCGGCGTAGCTAAAGGCGCTGATGTCCAGGCAGCCATCGCCAAGGCTACGGCCATCGCCAAGAAACACCTGGTTACTATCCCGGTAGTTAACGAAACCATTCCGCACGATATGGAGGTCAAGCTTAGCGGCGCCCGCGTCCTCATCAAGCCAGCAGCGCCGGGCACCGGTATTATTGCCGGCGGCGTGGTGCGCGCAGTTATCAGCGTGACTGGCATCCGCAACCTGATGTCTAAGAGCTTAGGCAGTACCAACAAAGTCAACATTGCTTACGCAACTGTCGAAGCGCTGGCTGGCTTAGTTCCGCGCGAAAAGTGGGTTGGCGCTGAGAAAAAAGCCGAAAAAGCAAAGGTAGCCGCCAAGGAGGAGAATTAATATGAAGTACAATCAGCTCCAAGTTTCGGCCAACAAAGACCGCAAGCGTGTTGGTCGCGGTATCGCTGCTGGCGGCGGCAAAACCGCTGGCCGCGGTACCAAAGGTCAAAATGCTCGCACTGGCAAAAAGCTTCGCAGCACATTCCAGGGCGGACAGAACGGCATTGTTACCGCTATTCCAAAGGCGCGCGGCTTCAAAAGCTTGCGCATACCAGCTCAGGTGGTGTATAGCGACCGCTTGAATGATTTGAAAGGCAACGTCGACAACTTTACGCTATACGAAGCTGGGCTAATAACTACGCCGTTTCACAACGTCAAGGTGATTGCCCGTGGCGACTTGACCGCTAAGATTACTCTGCAAACGCAGGGCGCATCGCAAAGCGTGGTCGCTATGCTAGAGAAAGCCGGCGGCGCTTTTGAAAAAGCTGCCGTACCGCCGCTGCCAAAATCTGCCAAGCAAGCCGAAGCAGACGACAGAGCTGCCTAGCCCAGCCGAATAAGACAGCTCGCAACAGCTCGCAATCTCACAACGAAACGCTCTCCCTGGAGGGCGTTTTGCTATTATTAGCTCAATACTGTATACTGTGATAAGTTAATGAATTGTTAGTAGCTAGAGGGACTAGATAATGAATTGGAGAATAATTTTCCGCTCACTGAAAAATAAAGATATGCAAAAGCGCTTGCTAATCGTCTTCGGGCTAATTGTAGCGTTTCGCTTCATGGCGCACGTACCAGTGCCGCTGGCTAATCCAACCGAGCTGCGCACCGTCATCCAAAGCGTTATTGGCAGCAGCGACTTTGGCGGATTTCTTAACCTCATGAGCGGCGGCGCGCTCAGCCAGATTAGTATTGTTCTGGTCGGCATGAGTCCATTTATCACTGCTAGCATCATCACGCAGCTACTCACCAAAGCAATCCCGAAACTAGAAGAGCTGCATAACGACGGCGAATCAGGCCGCCGCAAAATCAACCAGTGGACGCGCGTCGTTACTGTGCCGCTAGCTATCGTTCAATCTATCGCTTTTGTTTACATCCTGCAGCAATCCGTCTTGGCGAATTCGTCAACCGGCACCGCTGGCACCTCGATTTGGCAGTGGGCAATTTCGGTAACCGCCATGACTGCTGGCTCAATCTTGCTGATGTGGATCGGCGAGCTGATCACCGAACAGGGAATCGGCAATGGTATTTCGCTTATCATCTTCGCTGGTATTGTTAGCCAGCTGCCAAATACTTTTGGTACGCTAATTAACTCGCTATTAAGCACCACCAAGGGCAAACTCAGCATCTTTGGCTGGTTTGATGTATCAGTCGATCCAACAACGTTCTGGCTACTGCTAATTCTCGGTACGGTCGGCTTGGTATTGCTATACTTCTTGGTCAAGATCAACGAAGCGCAGCGAGTCATTACCATCAATTACGCTAAGCGAGTCGCTGGCAACACTAGCTACGGCGGCGTCAAAAGTATTTTGCCGATCAAGTTGATCGCCGCTGGCGTTATTCCGGTAATTTTCGCGGTGGCCTTTCTCAGCCTACCGGCATTTGTCGGCCAAGTTATGCGCGCTATGCCTGGCGCCAACCACACTATCGCCAACAACCTAATCAAGTGGTTCCAAACGCCGACGGCAGCTAGCTTCAGCAACGGCGACTGGACGGTAGCGATTTATCCAATTTTGTACTTTGTGCTGGTTATCGCCTTCACTTATTTCTACACAGGTATCGTCTTTAACGCTAACGAAATTTCCGAAAATCTGCAAAAGCAAGGCGGCTTCATCGCCGGCATTCGGCCAGGCGCTCAAACCGAAGAATATTTAACGCGCACTGTTAACCGCTTGATTTTGTTTGGCTCAATCGCTCTTGGCATTATTGCTATCATGCCGTTCGCCATTGACTATATCTTTGCGCAACTCGGACTTAACGTTTCGAACTTGTCGATTGGCGGTACCGGACTGCTGATTGTAGTGACTGTCGGCCTCGAGACGCTGCGGCAAATCAATTCGCGCGCTCTGATGGTAACCTACGACGACTTCAGTATTGATGACCTCGACGACGGCCAAACAAAGAAAAATCGGCGCAAACTCCTGCGCCTGCGCCGAGCAGCATAGTCTGCAATTTGCATTTTGAAGATATCTGCGCCATAATATATCTGTATAATCCTCTCTTTCCTGAAAAATAGAGAGGATTTAAAGCCCCGGTCCCGATCGGTTGAACTATATCCCGGTCGGGACTGGGCCCTATCTTTTTTGAAATTATATTTTACAAAATCGCCAAAATGCATTTACAAATGATGTAAAATCCGCTATAATGGTTAGCTGTATATCTATGGCGAGTCAAAAGGAAGTCATCAAATTGCGCGGCAAGGTAGTGGAAGCACTGCCTAATACTCAATTTGTTGTCGAACTAGAGAACAGCCTAACAATTATCGCTTATATCAGCGGCAAGATGCGCAAGCACTACATCCGCTTGGTCCCAGGCGATAACGTAGAAGTCGAGTTGAGTCCTTACGATCTCACGAAGGGCAGAATCGTCTTCCGCGCACGCGATTAATAACGCAGAGCTGCTCCTGATATCAAGCATCTCTCATTAAAAACAGGTTTTTCCTGTAGAAAGTTGTACGCTCATGAAAGTTAAACCGAGTGTCAAGAAGAGAGGTCCGGGTGATCAGTTTGTTCGCCGCGGAGGCCGTCTCTACGTCATCAACAAGAAAAACCCTAAGCATAAACAAAGGCAGGGTTAAGCATGGCTCGAATTGCTGGGGTAGTCATCCCAAGTGACAAGCAGGTACAAATCGCCCTTACCTATATCTATGGTATTGGGCCGAAGTACTCTCGAGACATCCTTGCGGCGGCTAAAATCAAGCCGACCACTCGGGTGAAAGATCTCACCGAGGCTGAGGAGCAGAAGCTTCGCGACATTATCGACAAAGATTATGTCACCGAAGGCGATCTGCAGCGCCTGGTGACCAACAATATCAAACGCTTAAAGGACATCGGTTCTTACCGCGGCCTAAGGCACAAAAACGGTTTGCCGACACGCGGCCAGCGGACTCGCACCAATGCGCGAACCCGTAAAGGCAAAGCAATCGCCGTCGGCGGCACGCAGCCAAAAGCAGCAAGCAAGACTTGATAAGGAAGGACTTTTAAATAATGGCAGAAGCTAAATCAAAAAAGAAGCAGCGCCGATCAGTCCCGACCGGTCAGCTGCATGTCCAAGCGACATTTAATAACACGATTATCACCTTTGCCGACAGCAAAGGCAATGCGTTGACCGCCGCCAGTGCTGGCGCTTGCGGTTTCCGCGGCAGCAAAAAAGGCACCGCCTATGCAGCGCAAATTGCTGCTGAAAAGGCCGCCGAAGCTGCTAAATCAACCTATGGTTTGCGCACAGTTGACGTCTTTGTCAAAGGCGTCGGCCTAGGCCGCGACGCGGCAATCCGCGCCATGAGCAGCTTTGACATTTCAATTAACAGTATTAAGGACGTAACGGGCGTACCGCACGGCGGTGTTCGTCCGCGAAAGGCAAGGAGAGCGTAATGGCACGAGACACTAGCCCAATCGTCAAACAGAGCCGCCGCGAAGGAGTTGCGCTGCATCCTAAAGCGCACAAAATCCTCGCGCGCAAAAGCGGCATCCCGGGCGAACACGCTCATGGCCGCCAAGGCAAGCAGAGCATGTATTCTCAGCAACTGCGCGAAAAGCAGAAAGTCCGGCGCATGTACGGTTTGTTGGAAAAGCAATTTGCTAAGCTGATGAACGAAGCGACTCGCAAACCAGGTCTTAGCGGCGAAAATTTGCTGCGCTTCCTAGAGTTGCGTCTCGACAACGTCGTTTACCGCGCTGGTTTTGCTACTAGCCGCCGCCAGGCTCGCCAGCTGGTTAGCCACGGGCATTTCGAGCTCAATGGCCGCCGCGTCGACATTCCGTCGATTCGCGTCAAGGCCGGCGACGTAATTACTGTTCGCCCGAAGAGTACCAAATCTGGATACTTTACTGCGATCAACGATATCTTTGGCAATACCACTCAGGCGCCGCTTAGCTGGCTAAAGGGAGATATCAAAAAGCTAAAAATCGAAATTACTAGTGAACCAAAGCGCGAAGAGGCCGAAGCGGGCATCAACGAGCAGCTAATTGTTGAGTACTACTCACGTTAAAAAGGGAGGAAAGATTAAAATGTCTAAAGTTATTCACAACCCAGCGCTCGCCAAGATTATCGATAACAGCGAGAACTCAAGTACGTTTGTTATTGAGCCGCTGCACTTTAATTACGGCAACACGCTCGGCAACAGCCTGCGCCGCGTATTGCTCTCCAGCATCCGCGGCGGCGCAATTGTCGCTTTTCGAATCGAAGGTGCCACGCACGAATTCACAACTGTTCCTGGCATTCAAGAGGACGTCGTCGATATCACTTTGAATCTCAAAGGCGTCAACTTCCGCATTGCTACCGACGAGCCAGTCGAGCTGCGTCTCGAGAAAGCTGGCGCCGACGTCATTACTGCTGGCGATATCGCAACCAATGCTGATGTCGAGGTGATGAATCCTGACCACGTGATTTGCCACGTTGACGACCCAAACAAGACAGTTGTCATCGATCTAGTAGTTGAATCAGGTCGCGGTTACCAGCCTATCGAAGAATCTAGCGAAAAACGCCTGCACAGCGACATGATTGCAATCGATGCTATGTTTAGCCCGGTTACTCGTGTTCGCTTCAAGGTCGACCCGACTCGTATCGGTCAAGAGACTAACCTCGATAAGCTCGAGATGACCATCGAAACCGACGGTAGCCTGACACCGCGCGAAGCTTTCGAAGAAGCTGCCGCTATCCTCGTCAATCAGTACACAGCTCTGGCTGGCAGTACTACTGTCGAATCTGCACCAGCACTTGGTACAGAGGTCGAGGACGATAATGACGGCTTGAACGCCTCAATCGAAGACTTAGGTCTGAGCGCTCGCACCGCCAATGCCTTAGTCAATAACGAAATTCGCACCGTTCACGATTTAGTCACGCTCAACGAGCAAGACTTGCGCGAACTTAAAGGTTTCGGCAGCAAGGCACTCGACGAAGTTAAAGATAAACTAGCAGAATTGGAGCTCTAAATGCATCGACATGGATACAGAGGACGCAAGCTCGGCCGCCAACGCGACCAACGACGAGCGCTCCTGAAAGGTCTAGCGACGAGCTTGGTGATGGAAGAAAGCATTGAGACGACTTTGCCCAAAGCCAAAGAGCTCGTACGTTATATCGAAAAACTAATCACCAAAGCCAAAAAAAGCAATCTGGCCAACCGCCGAGCGGTCATCGCTGGACTCAGTACGCAAGTTGCCGCCGTCAAGCTCGTCGACCAAATCGCGCCGCAGCTAACTGGCCGCACTAGCGGGCACGTTCGCGTCGAGCGCACTCGACTGCGCGTTGGCGATGGCGCTCAAATGGCAATCGTTGAATTCGTCGACGAACTCAAACCAATGCCAAAAGCAGTAAAGGAGGCTAAGTAATGGCTGGAAAAACCTTTTCACAGAAGCCTGCCGACATTGCTCGCCGCTGGATACTGATTGACGCCCGCGACGCTAGCCTGGGCCGATTATCGACCGTGATCGCTAGCTACCTCACTGGTAAATACAAGCCAACTTACACGCCGCACGTTGACAACGGCGATTATGTTGTCGTCGTTAACGCTAGCGAACTTGTCGTGACTGGTGATAAAGAAACTGACAAAATATACTACAGCTACAGCGGTTTCCCAGGCGGTTTGAAAGAAGCTCAGCTCAAAGATCTCCGCGCCAAAAGCCCGGCAAGTATCATTGAGCACGCCGTCAAAGGTATGCTGCCCAAGAATAAACTCGCAGCCGATCGCATGGCTCGCCTGCGTGTCTTCCCGGGTGCTGAGCACGACCACGCAGCCCAGAAACCAGAGAAAGTAGAGGTTAAGTAAATGGCTACCGACAAATACGATTACGGCTTGGGCCGGCGCAAAAGCGCTACTGCCCGCGCTCGCCTGACCGCCGGTAAAGGCGCGATCACCATCAACGGCAAGACTGCCGATGAATACTTATCAGGCAACAAGACCTTGCTGGCTGAGATTACCGACCCGCTAGCAACCGTCAACAAGCAAAAAGAGTTTGACGTCAGCGTGCTAGTGCGCGGCGGCGGGCTTAGCGGCCAAGTTGACGCTATCAAGCAAGCGATTGCCAAAGCGATTACTGCTGGTGCTGCCGACTTGCGTGCTCCGCTCAAGAAGGCCGGCTTCATGAAGCGCGACCCGCGCGAGAAAGAGCGCAAGAAATACGGTCTGCGCAGCGCCCGCAAACGCGAGCAATACTCAAAGCGCTAACTCTTCGTAGTTTAGAGCAGGCTCAAATACTCCGCTTGTTAGGGCGGGGTATTTGTTTTTTGCTTGAGCACCATTTGATTATTTTGCTATAAAAGTATATAGTAATAATTATTATTATAAATGCTAGGTGGGTTGCATATAGGCTACAAGCCGCTAATCCCGAAGGAGGGGATTGAAGTATCATGGCAATAGTTCCAAAGCGTCCAGAAAGCCCAACAGGAGCAGGAGAAGTAAATGTTCTTAGCCGCCGCGAAGCACTATTAACATTAGGACTCACCGGCTTAGCGGCGGTAACCGCGGCCTGCAGCAACGACGACCCAAAGCCAGCACGCAATCAGCAACAAAAACCGATGCCGCCTGAACATCCGAGTCATGACACGTCCCGGCTTGTCGTAGTCTGCGACCAAGATAGAGAACGTATCAGAGCAGTAGATCCTGAAGAACTACAAGAACATCCCCAGCGATATAGCCTCCACACGGAGGATTGTTGGAAAAAAGGAACGCCGCCAAGCAACGTTGATCCACTGCCGCCAGCAGCGCCGGCCTCGCCTACAAACACGCCATCCGCTGGCAAATAATCATCACACTACAACCGAACACCTCGCTCTCACATGGCGGGGTGTTTTGACTTTATTACGCTAGCCTGTACGTGCTATACTTACACATAAGGATTACCAACATGGATACAAACACTGATAACATCAAAAAATCAGAAAACATAATCGCGACGAATTCTAGCCAAACAGCAATCTTCCTCAATAACGTCTCGAAAGACTACAAACTCGGCAAGCAAACCGTTAAAGCGCTTCGCAGAATAAACCTGGCAATCAAACAAGGCGAGCTTATCACCATTACTGGCGCTAGCGGTAGCGGCAAAAGTACGCTACTGCAAATTATCGGCTGCCTTGATCAGCCAACCTCAGGATCTGTTGTCATCGAGTCCAAGGAGACGACTAACTTGCGCGACAGCCAGCTCAGCCAGCTTCGTCAAAATACTATTGGCTTTGTTTTTCAATCGTTTTATCTACAGCCTTTTTTGCAGCTTAGCGACAATATTGCTGTACCAGCCATGTTTACCGCTAAAAAGAAAAATCTTATCGACGCCAAAGTAACTTGGCTACTCCAAAAAGTCGGTCTAGAAGAGTACGCAAACCGCCTACCCAAAGAACTTTCAGGCGGGCAAATTCAACGTGCCGCAATTGCTCGAGCGCTAATAAACAATCCGCGTATCATTCTGGCCGACGAGCCAACTGGCAACTTGGATTCGACCAACAGTCAATCAATTATCGATCTGTTCCGCGAAATCCGCTCAACTCTCGGTTCGACAATTGTTATAGTTACTCACGATGCGAGCATTGCCCACCAAGCCGACCGCGTCATAGAATTAAAAGACGGAGCTATCACATGATTCGCCCATCGTACGCTGTAAAACTAGCCCGCACCAAGCTTCATTCAAAATGCGGCATGCTTTTCGCTTCCACTATCGTGGCAAGCTTGTTATTCGCGGCGTTAATCGCCATAATTATTGTCTTTACTGGCGCCGAAAAGAGCGCAGAAATGTTTATAAAGAAAGTTGGCAACGACCGCTACCTTGTCAAAGTATCACCAAATATACCAAACAAAGCTTTAGGAATCACCAACAACCTATCCTTAGAAGAGATTAGAGAACTCAAAGCGTTCGAGAAAAAATACTATCAGAATTTGCAAGACAAATATAAATCGCTGGGATTAGCTTACGACAAGAGCACCGAAGCTCCAGCCCTGCTACCAGCTTCTTGGATGCCCGACTCACTTCCAGAAGAACAACGAGTGACTGTTAATTTTTCTTCGCCAGTCATAAGTGATTTCAATGACCAGCAATTTGAAAAATACGCTAAAACTGCCAACAACAAGCTAACCAATCTCAAAGAAATCGGCAGCAAATACGACGCCGCTGGCTATTATATCGTTGACAAAATAAGCGGTTTACCCCAAATCCCCGCGCTACGCCTAATCCAAAATGACAAAGAAGACTTCGGCAACTCTAGCCCCAAAGCAGACGATATGACAACTTACGGCTATTACACTAACGCCATATATAATAGCAACTATACTTTCACCGACCAGCAGCTTCTACGCCGTTATATGCTAGCAACCGATGCGTCACACCTAAACGGCATACCAGTGGTGGTCTCCGTTCAAGAAGCCGTCTCATTATTTGGTAAGAAGCTTAACCTTGAAGCCGAGCCGGCCGACACTAACCAAAAATCTACATGGCTTAAAAACGTCCAAGAAAAATTAAACGGCTATACTTATCAAGTTTGCTACCGCAATTCAACCGAACAAACACTGATCAAGAAAATCCAACAAGATTATATCGAGACAAAAGCCAACGAAATCAACAAAAACTACCAAAAGCCCAGTTTGATTTACGATTACCCAAAGCAAGCCTGCGGCAATATCACTGTCAAGTCCGACACGCGAACTACCACCGAAAAGAAGAGTGACGATTCTAACGAAGCCAACCAGAAAAAACTTGGGACATATATAGTACCCAAGCACAAATTGCTCACTTTTCAAATTGTCGGCATTAAATACGCGCAACCGCAAACCGATTACAAGAAAAATGCTAGCGAATATATCAAGAATTTGTTAGCTTCGCATGATTCTTCATCGGCACTAGATATCCCTATTCAACTGTACAATTCTCTGCCAGAAAAACTAAAGTTCGATGATATCCAGCAACAAGAAGCAGATTCTACGGCTGTACGGCTAATGAGAGGTGAATTTACTCCCCGTATTTTAGAGTTTTCTAGCGTTGCAAAAGCGCGAGCGTTCCTCGACAACGAGGCTTGCCTAGAGTTTAATGATAAATGCGCTAAGCAGTTTATCGCCAGCCCGTACGGATCAAATTACCTGATCCTAGACGAAATAGGAAAATTATTTAATCAAATCGCTAGCATCGCGCTGCCTACAGTACTAGGACTAGCAATAATTATAATTTGGTTCACTGTTTCACGTATCATCGCAGAAAACCGTAAAGAAACTGCCATTTACCGCGCGATGGGCGCAAAACGACGAGATATCGCTTGTATATACATCATATACGTCTTAATTGTAGCACTAAGAATTGTCATCGCCTCTCTGATTTTAGGTATTGCAACTGCTTTCGCTATAGCAAATACCTACGGCAAAAACCTAACTGACACTGCAGCGACAGCCTTCGGAACAGTTGGCAGCGCGCCGCAATTTAGCGTTTTTAGCCTAGAATCGCCTATAATTATAGCTGTTGTTAGCTCGATATTCATAGTCAGCCTAATTGCCAGCATTCAACCGCTGCTACGCAACGTACGCCGCAATCCAGTCCAGGATATACGCGATTAAAAGCTATTTCTTAGCATCATCACGATAAGCCTTATACCGAAAATACAACGCCGCGCACACCAGCGCGATAGCTAGCGCGAATTCAAATAGATGAAGCGGTACGTTTGGCGGCTGCTTAGCACTCATCGTATCCATAGATGTCTCAATTGAAATATACGAAACTAGCGCCGACGCAAACAAGAAAACGTAATATGAAATCCGACACTGAGTTTTATTCATAACGCTATTGTATACGCAGCCAACACTAGCGTCAAACAGCAATTGTCTCAATCGTCGCGCTCAATATGACAGTACAAGCGTACTCTGTTATAATTATACTATGTCTAAAGAAACAATTCTCACTGGCGTGCGCGCCAACGAAGAGCCAACGCTCGGTAATTATCTCGGCGCGTTCGTGCCAATGGTGCAAATGCAGAAAAAGTACGCAGGAGAGTACCAAATCAACATGTTTGTGCCAGATTTGCACAGTTTTACGACGCCAATCGACCATTCTGCGTTGTACGCCAACACCCTCAAAAACCTTAAATATTTTATCGCCGCTGGGCTCGACACTAGAGACGAAAATACTTTTATTTACCGCCAGAGTTTTATCCCGGCGCACAGCGAATTAACTTGGATCTTAGACTGCTTCACTAGCTTCGGCGAGATGAGCCGCATGACGCAGTTCAAAGAAAAGTCCGCCGAACACAGCAGCAACGTCAGTGTCGGGTTGTTTAATTATCCGGTGTTGATGGCTGCCGATATCTTACTCTATAATGCCCGCTATGTGCCCGTTGGCGAGGACCAATTCCAGCATCTAGAAATCACCCGCGACATCGCCATTCGCATGAATAATAAGTTCGGCGAATTATTCACTGTGCCTGACTCTACAGCCAAGCAAACTGAGTTTATCAAGCGCGACAAAGGTTTGCGCATTCGCAGCTTAACCAATCCGCACAAGAAAATGAGCAAGAGCTCGGACGATCAAAAATCAAAAATTAATTTAAACGACACGCCAGAACAAGCTCACAAGAAAATCATGTCGGCAACAACCGATTCACTTGGCGTTATCAATTTTGACTGGGAAAATCAGCCAGGTATCACCAACTTACTACAGCTTTTGGCGATTTTAACTGATCAGCCGCAAGAAGAAGTCAATGCCGAGTGGATTGGCCAAACACAATACGGGCCGCTGAAAAAAGCCGTAGCCGAAGCAGTAGCCAGCTTTTTGAGCAACTTCCAAGCGCGCCTCAACGCCATCACCGACGATGATTTATTGAAAGTCCTCGAGCGGTCCGAGCGCGCCATGACCATCGTCGCCAACGAAACCTTGCTCCGCGTCCAAAAAGCCGTGGGACTTAGGAGATAACGCCAACATGCACCAATCCTCGAGCAACCAACCGTCTGAACAGGGAAGCAGCGTAATCGTATGAAAATCACCGCCAATGACTTACTGGCGATCTTGCGTCGCTTCAACGTAGCAAACGCAGATAACCTGCCGCGCCATATCGACCAGATCAAAAACAGCAATCCTAACCCAATCAATCAGCTGGTGCGCTTTCGCTTTAACCGCCAGCATTATTTCGTGCTGATTGACGACACCGCCGAAGACCGCGAAAATTATATCATGGAGCAAATATTTACCGCCAAAAGCGACGCTCGCGGCGTGATTTTCGAAAACCCAACCAGCGAGCTAACTACCTACGGTTTACCATTCAAAGGCAAGGACATATATCTGTTTCAGCAAGTGAGCGACAGCCAGCGGCTGGATAGTTTGCTAGCCAAACGCTATCCAGAGACCAGCCGTTCAACCTGGCAAAAATATATCAAATCTGGCAATATATCTGTCAACGGTACGCCAGCCAAAAGCGCCAGACAGTTAGTCACCGAAGCCGACGAAATCGCTGTCAATCTGCCCGAAGCTACCGATTACAGCGATGAGGAACTACCGATACTTTATCTAGACGATAGCGTCATCGTCGTCAATAAACCAGTCGGCGTTCTGACTCATAGCAAGGGGGCGCTGAATGACGAATTCACGGTCGCTGACTTTTTCCGCCGTTATACCACCGTCGGACTGGAGACTAATCGCCCAGGCATCGTCCACCGGCTAGACCGCGACACCAGCGGCGTGATCATCGGGGCGCGTACTCCCGAAGCTTTTGAATTGCTCAAAAAACAATTCTCGCAACATCTCGCCAAGAAAACATATCTAGCCATCGTCGACGGTACACCGCAACCACCAACTGCCAAAATTGATATCCCGATTGGTCGCAACCCGTCGGCACCCAGTACCTTTCGCCCCGACCCAAATGGCAAGCCAGCGCAAACTATTTACCAAACGCTCGCCACGCATCACAATCTCAGCGCTATTAAACTCTGCCCGCAGACTGGGCGCACTCATCAGCTGCGCGTTCATCTGCGTCATTTACACACGCCGATTCACGGCGACCGCGTCTATGGCAAATCTGCCGATCGCCTCTATCTGCATGCTTACAAATTAGAAATTACTACACAGCCCGGTAAGCGCCAAACGTTCGTCGCGCCGCTGCCTGGCGAATTTACCAAACTTTTCCCGGAGCTAGATGATGAGCCTAATCTTTGAGCCGTCAACCGAGCGACAAATTCAAACGCTAGCCCGCAGTCTACCGCAAGCCTTACTTTTGACAGGCGCTGATGGCGCTGGTCTGCTAACTACAGCCAAATACTTAGCCGGCCCAGCACTTGCTGGAATTATTCAGCCCACCAACAAAGACGGACAAGCCGATGCAAGCGGCGTCATTCGCATCGACCAAATCCGCGATCTGCGCCAATACACCCGCGGTGTCGCTAATAGTAAGGCGATTTATGTTATCGACGATGCTAGCGCCATGAATCATCAGGCGCAAAATGCTTTCTTGAAATTATTAGAGGAACCAGCCCGCAACATTCATTTTATATTAACATCGCACCAGCCGAATTTGCTGCTGCCGACTATCATGTCGCGCGTCGAGCGGCTTACTATCCGCCCGGTTTCTGAGGAGGCTAGCCGGCTGCTCATCGCTAAATATCGGCAGCTTGACACTACAGCGATTACTCAAATTATGTTTCTAGCAAACGGCCGGCCAGCATTAATTTCGCGCTTAGCTGACAAACCTAGCGAACTCGCCGATATCGGCGCCGTCATCAAAGACTCGCAAGCATTAATTGCTGGTCCGATGAATAATAAACTAACTGTTGCTGCTCGATACACCGACCGCAAAGACACCTTAGAGTTGCTACGCTATAGCATTCTGCTCGTCCAAAATGCCGCCGCCAAAAACAACACGCCAGCTACCATCGACAAGCTAGCTCGTCTCAGCGAAACCTACGAGCGCATCGCCGCCAACGGCAATATCAAGCTTCAGCTTGCCGCTTTGGTTGCGTGATTATGTGCTATAATAATGCATAGTATGTTTGGATTTTTACTGGTTCTGGGACTAGGCGCCGCTGCAGTCGCGTACCGCCAGTCACCCGAAGACATCGCAGGCGACTTACCAGCGAAATTATCGTCAAAGCTTGATAAGCTCTGGGAAATCGCTCAAGAATCGCTCAAGGCGCAAAAATATCTGCGCGCCGAAAAAGCCTTGCTGACCATTCTGCGTATCGACGCCAAAAACGCCAACGCTTACAACCGTCTAGGTATTTTGTATGCCAAGCAACATGCCTACGATGACGCTATCGAATGCTTTGAAATCGCCCAGAGCCTCGAGCCAAGCGCTTCGAGCCTGCACAACGTCGGCTTGATTTACTACGAAACCGAAAGTTACGAAAAGGCCGCCCTGGCATTCGAGCAGGCCCTAGAGATGGAAGAAGAAGTTGCTTCACGTCACATTGCCTACGCCAAAGTACAAGAAAAACTCGGCAACGCCAAGCTTGTCTTGCAGCACCTTGAACGCGCCGTCACCTTAGAGCCAAGCATTCAAAGTATTAACATCTTAGCCGATTCGTACGATCGCAACGGCCAGAAAGAGAAAGCCGCTGCTATTCGCGACAAAATCAATCGCGCCATGTCGCGCGGGCAGCATGTCGACCGCCGCGTCAAACAGCCAGCTGGCGCCATCTCTCCGCAATAAAACACTTGCCAAGGTTACGCAAATACGCTACACTGTTAGGTGTGCTTTCGGGTCGTACCTTTCAATTTATGCCGACTTAGCTCAGCTGGCTAGAGCAGCTGTTTTGTAAACTTAAAATTTATACCGACATACCGATGTGATTACCCACATCGGTTTTTTATTTGTACGAAAAAGTGAGGAGCAATCGATGTGGGCTCCTCACTTTTTCGTTTAACTGAGGTCGCCAATCAGTGAATTGTCGGTCTCCGAAAGCGAAAAAGCTATCGTTACAGAAAGTACGGCGCAAATATACATGAGGGCGCGGCAGTAATCTACAGGGCGATCACCTTAACAATCAGGATTCATATCAATCAGCATCAAGCTTCATATGGGGGTTGCTAGCAGTAAAAACTTTATATGTCCCACTTTCTCCAACCCCCATACGAGGCTTGGTGCATCACGGTTATCGCTGCGCGAGTCGTGGAGGCTAAGATTTCTTTCGAGCAGACATCAGTCGTTGGGGGTGTGAGAGGAGATATTAGTCTTCACTGTTCGCGTAACGCTAGCCTACCGTTCAATAGCCGCTGCGAGGGTTATTGAACGGTAACCCTAACCTCTCGGACGAACTGCAACATCGTAACTTCTAATGCTCAATGATTACCCGTTATACTTAGCAGCTCGTCCGAATCAAGGAGACGACTATGAAACTATTCAACAAAACATCTAAAACCAAAAAGGAGAAAACAATGAAAACAGTAACCATCAACAAAATCAAATACGAAGCGATGAAGATAACGCTCATCATCGTATCAATCGTAACATTTGCCGCTGTCTGTACCGGTATCGGCTATCACTACGGCAAACAGCATACTGTCCAGCGTAACGCTGAAGTAATAAGCCTCGCGAAGCAGCTGTCAAAATCAAACCAGTAGGTAAACCAGCCGTACCTACTGGCAAGCCAAAGGCTGACCCGCCACCACAACCACCGCAGAAACCGCAAAATACGCCAATTCCAGCGACAAAGACTGTGGTAATACCATCTGCGCCGCCAAAACCAGCTGTACCAGCGGGCTGCGAATTGGTTCGACAAGAGCTGGTTAAATATCCAAACTGGAGTGTCCGGCTAATGATGGCTATCGCCAGAGCTGAGAATAGAGACTGCGACCCACTAAATCATAACCTAACTAATACCGAGAATCACAGAGTGTGCATCGGCAGTTACGGTGTGTTACAGGTTGGTTGTGTACATTTTCGCTCTGACGAAAACAGAAACGATACGGCAACTGTTGTAAAAGTTGCATATCGAGTTTGGCAAAGTCAAGGATATACAGCTTGGACTAACTACCGAAACGGTGCGTATAAGGAGTTTTTGCGATGAATAGTAAAACAACAAGCCTGTTAGATAGTTTTGAGTTGAAATATGAACGGCTAAAAAGCGAGGATTATCTAGCAAGGCGGGTTAGCAACTGGCGCGCTCGTATGAAGCGGCGCAAGCAAAGAAAGGAGAGGGTGCGTGTACATAAGAGCAACACATAAGAAGTTTGACATAAACGACATACGATCTACTGCATCTTGCCCTGAATGCCAGTCAAAACACCTGATGCTTTCCCGAGGAAGGCTATCCTGTCGTAATTGCGGTGTAGAGATTGGCAGAGTCGGGAAAACCAATAAGTATGGTGCTAAGCGTACTGAAATGAACGGTAAGATATACGATTCAAAGTTTGAAGCGCAAGTGGCCGCAGACCTAGAGGTTGAGAAAAAACTTGGCCAGATAAAGGATTACGACACGCAATATCGGATTGAAGGCTGGGTATACGATGAAAACGGTAATAAAGCATTCCCCTACCGACATAAAGTAGACTTCAGGATCCACAACTTAGATGGCTCATTTACTTTACGAGAAGCTAAGGGAGTGGAAACCGACGACTACAAGTGGCGGCGGAAGATACTAGAGAATGTTTGGCTTCCCGCCCACCCTGATTATACGTACGAGGTAGTATTCCAAAAACGTAACAAACGAAGTTTTAAGACTTCGAGACAATAACAACTAATAATCTGGTGCCTGATTTTACGCTGGTTTTCCTGTTTAACAGTGTATACGGGTTAAATGACTAAAATTTAAGATTCTTAATTACTTTAGATATTGGTACAGTTCTCAAATTCTAGTAACAGCCAGAGTCCACCCTAGGAGGTGAATAATGAAACTAATCGTGACGGTTGATCATAAAGGTAGTGAGATATTAGGATATATCACTTCAGACACTAAAAAAGAGAATATTGTGGCAGAAGTCTGGAAAGGCATCCAGAAACAACTAGAAGAAAAAGGTTATAAGATAATCACTCTTTCTGTAGAGGAATATAAGGATAAATAAGACGAGAATCTATGAATATAGCAAAAGAACTAAACGAAGTTATACAAAAAATACTTGGCGGAACTAGAACTCCAGAACTATTACAATCCATAACAGATATTAATATAAAAGTTGCTGAGCTAGAAGGTAAAGTAAAGGGTATGCGCGATGGACTTCTCTATGCCAGCGCCAATAAAGCGCCAGCAGAGAAAACCGAACGACCGCATGTTGTAGATGTTCACCATTGTGTTTATAGAGATGAAGATAGACGAGAATTTACACAATATACCATAAGATTTTCAGACGACTCTGGTTGTTATTTTAGGAAACCTAAAACGGAGGTATATGATGAAACGCTATAAACTGCTTAAAGATTTACCAAACCTTAAAAAAGGTACTATATTGTCGGAAGGCGAGCCGATTTTTGGTGTAAAAACACTGATAACTACAAATAACGGTGTAGGTACTACTTTCATCGGTAATGGACTTTTTGAAGAGCTCTTTGAAGAAATACAAGAAGAGCCGACTGATAGTATTCATTGGAAACCTAGAATCGGCGATAGGTGTTTTATTCTTGAGAACGCCAACATAAGACCAACATCTTATATCGGAATACTACGTGATTATAACGCTTGGCGTACTGGTAAAATATTCCGTACTAAAGCAGAAGCCGAACAAGCTCGTGACCGTGAACTAGCCGAAACCAGACTGCGCCGAACCTCAAACTTTAAGCCAGACTTTGAGAATGGTAACGGTGGGTGGATTGTCTATTATAGTTACAAGACTAAAAGTCTTTTCACATATAGAACTAGCTCTAATAATGCTGGCGAGCCTGTACATTATAGAACTGAAGAAGAAGCTGAAAAGTCTATCAAAGAAAATGAAAAAGACTGGCTAGCCTACTTCAACGTGGAGGATTGTTAAATGGGACTTTTAGATATGTCAGAGACGACTACTTTTCGCGACCTGATGCTAGAAAAAAGATGAGGTAGAAATTAGCTAATAGAAAGGGCACGATATGAAAGGTGAAGTACTTGTATATATAGAGGGAACGGAGGATTGTTATAAGTTGTATAGCAAAGACATAGAATCGGCTTGCAGCCTGTATTACGGCTTAGAAGAACGTCCGATTCATATTGACCGTCCCGATGGTTTAGTTAAAGTTGTTGTTAAAAAATTGGATGTGTTAATAGAAGCTATCCTCGACACTCATAAGTATAGAGAGGAGAGGCTTGAATCTTTCTACGAAAACACACGAACAAAGGAGTGGCGGGACGCGAGAGATCGACGAGTTCTATTGGGTGCACTTATGAATAGAAACTACGAAGGTGACAGAATAGCCGGTTTGATTGGGTGGCTAGAATCCAGAAGGGCTATCAGTTG
The DNA here is from genome assembly GCA_905372275.1 of Candidatus Saccharimonadota bacterium. Classification (GTDB taxonomy): domain Bacteria; phylum Patescibacteriota; class Saccharimonadia; order Saccharimonadales; family Saccharimonadaceae; genus Saccharimonas. Next base: position 77,079 of record CAJPON010000001.1, on the reverse strand, counting down.
GAACGACAGAGATACTAGAGTCGTGCCCTATAAATTAAACGATAATTTGATATTAATCTTTTCCTAGGAGACTCAATAATGGAACGTAAAATACTCATGACAATCTGTATCATCGGTATGATATCTGGTGCAGCTTCAGTGATATTTGCTGCTATGGCTAAGCAATACACTGGATCAATATTCTATTTAATACTATTTTTCATTAACACGTTTGGATTTTATGCCGCAAAGGAGGAAAAATAGCCCCGTTAGATACAGATTCCTAAAACATGTATTCTACAGTGATGCATAAACGCTATTTACTAATGACCTACCATACGTCAAAAAACTGGGCGAACATTAACAATTCAACCGCATAACTGGATAGATAATCGTAGCTTAGCTGGTAGAGCCGCGCTGCAGCACGTGTACGTACGCGACGGTGGTTCAAATCCACCCGATTGTCTATTCAACTGGACAGATGATATGCACATCCTTTCCTAGGGCGCGCCAACGCCACCTCGGCGCGTGACCGAAAAATCGTGAAACGTTGTGAGTCAGTTTTTAAACATTTTCAATGCGGTGCAACGTGTATCGTCTGCTCAACTGGTAGCACCAAATTGGTACCGTAGAAGTGGCTACGGCAGGTGTCGATAACCTTGGTGCTATCAACTGGCTATATAAGCAGTGAACTAGCAGTCGCTAGTTGCTCATCGCAGTAAGTGTTTTCTAATAGCATTAGCTGGTAACGGGCAGATGTAAATTAAGTCCCGTGTGAGTCTGTTCCTAGCTGCTTATATAGTCAACCAGTTATGCGGTTGAAATCACCAACTACAAATAAGCGAGAATAAGAAATGGATAAAAACAAGAACCTTGTTGAAGAAGAGAAGATTTACGATAGTGTGTATAGTATTTTGTTTGGTGCATTTTACGACGTATCTCATAAGAAGTTAGACAAAATTACGCGTAATATTACAAAAGTATTCTTGCGCTATTTAGCGAATAAACATCAATAGAACATGTAAACAACATACATGTACTTTACATACATTTAACATAAGGACAACAAATGAACATAACACACTACGATTTATTCGCAGGTATAGGCGGCTTTTCGCTAGCGCTGGAGGAGGTATTTAATGAAGCAAAAATCAACCATATCTTCTGCGAATGGGCAGAGTTCCCAGCCGCAGTGCTTAAAAAACACTGGCCGAACGGAATATTCTATGGCGACATCGCCGACCTTGTTACCGACACCAACAGACAGAGATACCAGGATGGTATCGCCAAAACAGAAACCGCGAGACGACCGCTACCAGTGGCCGAACATGTTTCAAGTCATACAAAACGTCAAACCAGACTGGGTCATCGCTGAAAATGTGCGTGGCCTCGTTACTTGGAACAACGGCATGGTACTCGAGCAGGTGTGCACTGACCTGGAAGGCCAAAACTACGAAGTCCAACCGTTTATTATTCCAGCTTGCGCCGTCAATGCCCCACACCGGCGAGACAGGGTCTGGATTATTGCTCACGCCAAAAACAAGAGAAACCGAGCAGGATTTAGAGAAATTCAAGGCGAGGATGGCGAAGTACCGAAACGGAACGACAATGCCAAACCTTGCTACCCAGATTGGCGCAGAGACTGGCGAGAAGTTGCGCTTGCAACCTGCAATGCCCGAATGGATGATGGGCTTTCCAGAGAAGTGGACGGAATTTCCTATAGCTTCGCCAAGTGGCGGAACGAATCAATCAAAGCCTACGGCAACGCAATAGTGCCGCAGGTGGCGATGGAAATATTTAGGGCAATTAAGATGACGGTTGAATTAAACTACACGATTTCGTGTAAATAAGGAGGATTATAATGGCATTGAAAAATTATACAACGAGCATATCGGTCGAAAAAACACTGAGCGAGATTCAAGGCAAGCTCGCCTATGTTGGCGCAAAGCGTATTATGACCGAGTACGACGATACAGGCAATGTTGTCGCTCTTAGCTTTCAATTGGATCTCAATGGTCAACAATTGGCATTTAGCCTACCTACCGACTGGCGGCCGGTTGCTCAAGTGTTAGAGCGCCAGCGTGCTGTACCAAAAAGTCGCCTTGAAGAACAGGCGCGTCGTACAGCCTGGCGTATTACTAAAGATTGGGTAGATGCTCAAGTGGCTATCATAGAAACGAAGATGGTAACGACGACGCAAGTATTTTTGCCCTACACAGTCACTAGCTCAGGTAAAAGTTTATATCATAGATTTTTGGAAGATGGACATCTCATGATTGGAAGCGGTAATGTCAACTAAACCACTAATCTTGTGGACGTAGATAAAGGAGATGTCAATGATTTACGAAGCAGAGATTGAGCAAACTATCATGGGAAGAATTTTTATTAAAGCCGACAATCTTGAGCAGGCAAAACAAGTCGCCAAGCGATGCGTGCAAGACGAACAAAACCTCGTAAATGTCGATTTTGACGAGATTTGGGGTTATGATGTTCGAGATGTATCAGAGGCAGACACTGTTGGTGATGTGAAGGTTATCGAGGCGGAGGACGTGTTGTGATAAAGTTAAAACTCAACGACGTCGTACAATTCAATGAAAACCATAAATGGTGCGGTGCTTTGGGGATTGTGAACGAAGTCAAAGAACTCGACAACGACACAAGATATATAATCGGTGTGCCAATTCCAGGCGCAAAATCTGTCGGCACTGCCTATATTTTTGTTATGGCAAACGAGATGGCATTAGAGCGAATTGGCGTAGCAGAGTTAGGAGTTGATGCATGCGAGAACTAAAATTCAGAGCCTGGGATAACCTAGAAAAAAGAATGCGCAAAGTCGTATCGCTGCACTGGCAAGGCGATAAACTCGTATCAGCAAGACTTGAGGGTGACAATGAGCCGATTCCTATTGAGGGACGGCTGGTGATTGAGCAATATATAGGGCTAAAGGACAGGAATGGCGCAGAGATTTGTGAGGGAGATATACTCAAATTTAAAATATCTCACAAAAAATTCACCCGTGGAGTTGTTTACTGTCCGAAACTAGCAAGTTTTGGCATGGGGGCACAGATTGGCAGGTTGTACCAGTATGTGATTTCAGAGTTGTGGCAGCTGGGTGTTTCTGTTTTTCAAGTCGTTGGTAATATCCACGAAAACCCTGAATTATTGGAGGAGAAATGAAATATATTTGGATTGGCCGCCGACCAATTGCGGACGATGTTCAGATGAATATCTTTATTTTTGATAGTACGCTCGTTGAAGCGGCACCGATTGATAGAATGTGCGGACACCTGCTCAACAAAGACGCTAAAAAACTAAACGAGTTTCTAGATAAATATGCTGACGCTCAGCCTTTTGATAGAATTCTCTGCTACAAAGACACCGGAGAGCTGACTGAGCGTTTTATTAAAGAAATTAGAGAAGCAAAGGAGAAACAGCCATGCAGACAATCCTAGATCCATGCTGTGGCGGTCGTATGTTTTACTTTGAGAAAAACCACCCGAACATACTATACCTCGATAAAAGAAGCGAGGTAGTCGAGATGAAAGACCGTGAGGTAATTCGAACACTAAACATCGAGCCCGACTACATTGCCGACTTTACTAATCTAGATGAGCCTAACAACTCTTTCAATTTTGTCGTATTCGATCCGCCCCACCTCATAAACTGCGGCAAGAACAGCTGGCTCGCTAAAAAGTACGGCAAATTAGACAAAGACACTTGGCAAGATACCCTGAGTAAAGGCTTGAGCGAATGCCTACGCGTCGTAAAGCCTGGCTGCGTCGTCGCTATGAAGTGGAGCGAGCGCGACATTAAAACCACTGAGTTACTAAAAACATTACCTCAAAAACCAGCTTTCGGCGATAAGTCTGGAATGACGCGGTGGCTGTTTTTTGTGAAAGGAATCGAGAATGAGTACTAAAATATCCGACCAAGACCAAAAATGGCTAGACGAAATAAATAAACTGTCAGAAGAAGGTATCTCAATAGCAAAACGTTCAAGTATGGAATCTGCCGAGTATGTAGACCTGTTACTGAGCAACTTCGATGATAAGAATTACTGTCAAATGGCAATCAACCAGCATGCGGTAGAAGCAGCTATCGGACAATACTTTGCCGACGTTATTGCTCCTATCTTTTTCGATATGCAAAAGGTGCTACGGAAGAAAACTAAGATGAGTAAGAATAACGCCGAAACATGTGCCAGGATACATGTAGGACGATTTATTCGCAATATTACTAAGGAGTTGAATAAGAGAAATGGCGAAGAATGAATCAAAACCATCCATCCAGTGCGACAAGTGCCATAAGAAGCGGTGTATTGAGTTGGTGGTTGAGCGGTAGTAAAAATAACCACCCGAGAGTGGTTATTTTTCTCGCTAGTATCCAAACTAACAGATTTTTGAAAACGCGGTCCGAAATATAGACAGGATGCTCGTTTTTGTGTATTATGAAAAATACAGCACCCCCAGCTGGTATTTTTAATGATACTAGGGGGTATTTTCTTTTGGCTGAGCAAAATGGAAAACATGCAGGCGGACGACCTCTGAAATTTGCGACGGTTAAAGAGCTTGAGCGCAAGATCAAGGCGTATTTTAAGTATTGCGACCCGCACATTGAGACAGTGAAAGTTTTGCAGCAGCCGCTGGTTGAGAATGAAAAAGGGCGCATGGTTGAAGACATGGACGCTGAGCCAATTGTTGTGAAGAAAAAGCGTGTGTCTGAGCAGCGTCCGTACACGATAACGGGGCTAGCTCTTTTTTTGGGAACTACCAGACAAACGCTACTTGATTACGAAGAGCGCGACGAGTTTTCTGACACTATAAAAGCGGCAAAGCTGAAAATTGAGTCGTTTGCCGAAGAACGGCTGTATTCGAATAAAGGTTCGGTTGCTGGCACGATATTTTCATTGTCTAATAATTTTGGCTGGAAAAATAAAGTCGAGCAAGAGAATAGCGGCGAGTCGAAATTGGTTATCGAAACGCGCCACCATGCAGACGAGGAGACGGATGACGATAATTAAACTGCCGCACATCTACCGTGCGCGCGACTATCAGAAGGATTTTTGGGATGCGTTACACGGCGAAGGGAAGCATAAGGGTAAAAAATATTGGCTATTTGTACTAATATGGCATCGCCGCGGCGGCAAGGACTTAACGAGTTGGAACGCGGCGATTGAGCATGGCGCAGAGAATGTCGAGACGATTAAATATGGTTTTCCAACTGGCGATATGGCGCGCGACAACCTATGGGAATCGGTGACCAACAATGGCTTAGCATTCACTGATTTCATACCGATGGCTTTACGCGAGCGGAAGCATAGGCGTGACAATGGACTTAACGATAGTCTGAAGCGAGTAAATTTCATAAACGGCACATCACTCCGTGTGATGTCGTTTTTTAAGCCCGGACGTGCTCGTGGAGGTAACAGTAAGCTATTTGTACTGTCTGAAATCCAAATGCATGACCCGCGAATCATTGATATCATCGAGCCGATCGTTGAAGCAAATGGCGGTATAGTTATCGTCAACGGTACAGCGAATGGTGATAGCTGGCTGAAGTACATGCTTGAGAGCTGGAAAAACGACCCTAACGTGTATGTCTCAATACTGACAGTAGATGACACGAATGTCTTCACGCCCGAGCAGATGGTTAAAATCCGTCAACGAACAATCGAACGGTTTCTAGCGCGCGGTCAATCTGAAGAAGAAGCAAACGCTTTCGTCGACCAGGAGTACTACTGTTCATTTGAAGCGCCAGTATCCGGTGCATACTTTGGCGGCGGTATGCGCCGTGCTGAGAATGAGAATCGAATACGCGACGTGCCATATGATCCATTGCTGCGCGTTAACACATATTGGGACTTAGGAATCGACGATAGCATGTCTATATGGTTTGTCCAGCTCTATGCGAATGAGATACGAGTGATTGATTATTACGAGAATTCAGGTGAAGGCTTGCCATTCTACTTCGCTGAGCTAGATAAGCGAGGCTACGTATATGGCGAGCACTACGCACCGCATGACATTGAAGTGCGCGAACTATCAAGCGGTATGAGCCGAAAGGAAACAGCAATGAAGCTTGGCATTAACTTCAAGACCGTGCCGAAGCCAAATAAGAAAGAGGAGGCAATCAACGCAATCCGTACAATCCTGCCGCGCTGCTACTTCGATAAAACGAAATGCGACCGAGGTATCAAAGCGCTAAAGTCGTACCACAAAACGTGGAACGAGAAGATGATGCGCTACGAGAATGAGCCGGTGCACGATTGGTCAAGCCATGCTACCGACGCATTCTCTACCTTAGCCCTGACAGATCCCCGTGCTCTAACGAATAGAGCCCCGATACGACGCCCTCAAAAACGACTAAACATGATGACAAGGAGGTAAAACCATGAGTAGTACAGAAGCGCCAGTAGAGTTTGGCAAACGAATCATCACAGAATCGTACTACGACAATAAGCTGCGGTCGGTGAAGGTGACGCAGACTGAATCGCTGGATGCGCTTGACTCGCTGCATGCGCAGGAAATTGCCGTTAAAAAGGTGATGGATCTAATCAGAGCAGGTGTAGCTGAAGACGCTATTGATGTCCACTATGATATCGATAACATTACGAAAGAAGTGAAGCGTGTCCATATCACGTACACCATCATGAAACAGCGCACGAATGCATAAACATAAGTGTTGCTATAGCGATGAGAATGTAGTATACTACCGGTATACGAACGCCGCCCCGACGTGGGAGTGTTCCGAAAGGAATATTTCTACCAGTGTCGGCGTTTTTGCTTGAAGATGAATTATCGGACTCACTCGAAGCCTCAAAGAAGTGGTCTGATACGTGGTTTGAACCATTCGACGAGTACGAACGGCTCGATGGCAACCAGCCAAGCCCCGAACTCCCTGAGCACTATCCAAAAGTCACTGACGGTACTGCAAGCGGTTTAGGCGAAGAAGAGGTAATGCGCGTATGGGGTCAACTGCAGACCGGACGCGTCGTATCATCACCGCTTGATGGCGCAGACTTTGCTGAGTGGAAGACGGCGGTTGTCGACACCTACTGGGTAAATAAAATAATCCCGAATGCGAACACTGACGCTAAATTCTTTGAAAAAGTAAAGCTTGCCGATGAGAAGTCCGGCTTATACGGCTCGCAACCGCTCTTTGTATTTCCGATCAGCAATGAGGATTACACCGGCTCCGACTTTGTATTGCCATACATCCGTGATGTGAAGCTTGAACCAGGAAAGCCTACCGATAGAAGCTGTAGTTATATTTGGTTGGCACGCCACTATACGAAGCTAGCGCTGCGTGGAATTATTGAACAAGTAAAAGGCGTGAAAGGTCACGCTGGCTGGAATCTCAAGATATTGCAAGGCATCGTGGATAGCGATGTATTTTCGGCGCGCACCGATGATTTGCCGCGCGACTTAAAAGCTCAAGTAGACATGGGCAAAACGGTAACGTTCTACACATGCTTTCAACGCGGACACAATGCGCCATGGTACACGATATATCCGGATAGCTCGAACGATAAGATTGTCCGCTGGCAAACTAATACCGATATTGCTGGCGACTTACCAATATTTTTCAAGTATCGCAAAATCAACATGGTTAATCCATATGGCGTAAGCCGCTATGAGAAGATCGGTCCCGGGCAGAACATGCTCGATTTCATGAAAGCCGCAAACGCGTATGGAGTTCAGCAGGCGCTCGACCCGGCAGTGCAAGTAGCCGGCGATACGCAAAACGATCCAAACCTCGACCTTGACTCGCTCGTCGTTAGCCCGGGCAACCTTATGTTTACCGGTAACGCCCAAATAGACTGGTTTACCCCCGATAAGACAATCCTCCAGGCATTTCCAACACTAATCGGCTCGTATAAGACTGACATTATGAATCTCATCGGTACAAACGATGGTTCAGTATCCGCAGCAGATAGCGGTAACACGCAGTATTCGAAAGTGCCGGCAAGCATACGGCAGCAGGCTGAACGCCGAAGCGCACGCGACAATGCGCAGCGTCAGGCAGCAGACGACATGATGGCAACGCTTGCGAAGTTGATGATCAATATCGCAATACAGAACAGTGACGGTTCGGACGCTATCAATATCACTGAGGAGCAAGGCGATAAACTACGTGCTGCTGGCTATGACGTACCGGAAGGTAAGGCAGAGATATTAGCAGAGTTTGAAGAACTGAAGAAAGCGAAATACCGGTTCGAAGTCGACCCGGGCTCGTCGAAGTTTGAAGATGATGACGCAACCAAACAGCGAATTGTGGAGGCGATGAACGCCGCCGCGTCAATCCCCGATATTGAGAACAAATTGCGCCAGGACGGCAAAGAGATTCACTGGGGCGAATTGATATCCGGATTATTTGAGAAATCTGGGCTTGATAATGTCGATAAAATCATCACGTCGCTATCTCAGGAAGAACAACAGACAATCAATAATCAAGAACAGCTACAGGCTATGCAGACACAGAGTGCGCTTGACCAGGTAAAGGTACATCAGGAGCAGGAAAAACTTGCGCAGCAGCAAATGAAAACGCAGCAAGAAGCCGCCAAGACAGAAATGACCGCTCAGAATGGCGCACAATCGACGGAAAGCCCCTCGGATGATGAACAGGTCGCCGCAGAGCTAAAATCGCGTGGATGGAGCGATGAGGCGGTTAGAGAGTTTTTGGCGCGAATAGGAGCAACAAATGGCTAGTAACGAAGCGATGTTTTTGGGCGTGAACCGCCCGCCAAAGAAGAAGCCGGAGAAAAAACCGACCAAGGCGGATGAGCGCCGCGACGAAATAAAGAACGTACACATGCTGCTTGCACCGGCGGCCGATAAGCTGATTGAAATCCTGGAGATCGAGCTAAAGAAGAATGACTCAAATACCGCAATCCTAAGCCGTCTGAGAAGCAGTAACCCCCACCCAACTGATTCAGATTATGCCGTAGAAATGCGCGCAAGCGAAATCGTAGCAGATCGATTGCGGAAAGTAATACTGCTATTAGAGAGCGCGAAGAAAGCGAGTAACCCATGACGAACAATAAAGAGTTTGAGACGCTGAAGCTCAACCAGCCGGAGGAACTGACTATGGAACATCCAGATCCACCGGAGCACCACGAGTGGGAACAGCGCGGTAACGACCTGGTGTGTACGAGTTGCCAGAACCGCCATGGGCACGTAAAGGCAATCCCGAATGGAAAAATGCTTGTGAAGAAAGGAGATGACTACGATATCGTCCCGATAGAACCAACTCCGCAGCCGTAGGAATCCACGACCGGCAATCGATCTTACCAACTACCACTTGTCGATTGTCGATCGGGGATTCCTCCGACCCTCGGGCACCGCCCGTATAAACGTGAAGTAACTAACGAAAGGAGTGGTCCTATGGAAGATTCAGCAGCTCAGACTACTGAAGCAACTGTAGACAACAGCTCATCAGTTGATGTGCTTGACAGCTACGACTTATCGAAACCGGATGGTGGACTCGGCACTACCTCTGACAACGATAACGATAGCCAAGAGAGTCAACATGATGATGACGGCCGGAGCACAGACTCCGTGGAACAGCAAACAGACACAGAGTCGGAAGCCGGCGCGAAAGATGCGTCGGGCAATCCTGACAACATGTCTGAAGCAGAGAGGAACAACTACTTCGCACAACGCCGCATTGCCGCGAAGCAGCAGGCAGCACAAGCCGACTCTCAACTGCTTAAGGAATTAAGCAACCAGGCGATCAATGAATTCATAAACGTCGAGCCTGACGAGCAAGACTTTGAAGACATGGATCCAGCCGTAGCCGACCAGCTACGGGAATTGCGGCGAAACGAGCGAGCGCGCCAAGCTGAGCAAGCCCTCATGCAAGTAAAGCAAACGCGCGAACAGACTCGGCTATCGGTCATGCAGGCTGAATCAAGCATACCGCTATTTAACCCGTCTGACCCGCACTACAATCAATTTCTCCATGAAGAGGCACTCTCAGAATGGGCACACCGTTATGCCATCGTTGCCGAAGATGCAAACGGTAATCCGCAGATTGTAGGCACACACGAGGGAGCGCCCTCACCACTCGAATATTTACAAACCAAAGCGCCACAATACGAAGCGATGATCAAAGCTGAACGATCGTACGGACAGCGAAGCGCACAGCGTAACCGTGCTAACAGCAGCGGTGCTGGCAGTGCAGTCCGCTCAACCGGTTCAGCAGACCGTATGAGTGATTTGGAAGCGCGTATCGGTGATGTACCGCTTACGGACGTATAGGCGCTTGTAATCCCAATAGGAGGAAACCATGGGTGTAAAGACAACTACAGCAGAACTTGCCGCTGACATTCAGGAATACATGTCGGCGCAGACGCTCAAACGCGCCAAATATCAAACAGTGTTAAACCAGTTCGGTCACCTAGAAAACATTCCGGCTGGTAACGGCAAAGGTATTCGGTTTACGCAATATGCCGAACTTGATATTGTGACCGATCCACTAACGGAAGGTGTCGCTCCGGCAGGTAGCAAGCTTGCAACGTCGGCCATCAACGCGACGATCGACCAGTACGGTGATTACATCACCATCACCGACTTGGCAGGCTTAACGCCGAAGCACCGCTCAATGCAGGAGAAATATCAGATTCTCGGCACGCAGGCGGCGCGTAGCTTAGACCGCGCAATCTATAATGTCGTTAGCAAAGGTACGGCAGTACGCTATGCGAACAACAAGACTACGCGCGACGGCTTGGCAAAGACTGACATCCTGAAATGGGATGACGTACGCGCTGAGGTCGCTCGTTTGCGCCAATCGGGTGCACGCGAGTTTACCGAAGTCGCAACGCGCAAAGAGTCGACAAAAGAGATCGAGATGAAAGCCGGTGACGGTAACTTCGTTCTCGTTGTCGACCCGATGGTTGAGCAGGATCTCATGAAGGACGAAGACTTCAAGCAGGCGGCAATCCATCAAGCGAACAGAGATAAAGCAAACGAACTGTACACCGGTACGATTGCTCGGTTCTCTGGTGTGACGGTAATCCGCAGCAACATGATCCCGACCGTAAAAAACACAGGGAAAGTGGACATTCACACGAGCCTTCTCTTTGGCATGGATGCGTATGCGAATACCGACTTGCAGAAGCTGAAGACCTACAAGCAAGGTCCTGGCGGCGTGTCTGACCCGCTTGAGCAAATCATGACGCTCGGCTGGAAAGCAGCGGCAAAGGCGTGCATCCTGAACAACAACTGGATGGCGCGTATCGAGAGCGGTTCGGCTTACTAGCCAGCTCTCGGGGCGCGGGGAAAGTCCTTGCGCCCCACCATATCAACGTAATAGCAAAGGATACTTATGGCAGTATTTACAAAAAAGACGGCTGCGAACGGGCAAGTTCAATACCGTAAAGACGGTACGCTGGTATCGCCAGACACTATTGATGAAGCGGTACTCGCAAAGCTAGACAGCGTAGCGGAGGGCACGCCTGTACCTGAAGACAGTGAAATTGATACGGACGTCGTACCGGAAGCACCTGCGCCGGAACCAACTGACGACACAGTGCGAATCCACCTAGCACATACGGTCTGCGTCAACGGCAAAGCGTATCGCGGCGGCGTAGAAATTGACGAAGAGTCGGGTGAAAAAAGAGATGTGTACATTACCGTGGAAAAAGATGTCGCTGAGGACTTGAAACGAATCGACGACGCAAACACGGAGTGCGAGCAAAATTTATTCCGCGACAACGGCAACAACAAGGAGCCTGGACACCGACCGCAGGATATCAATCTGCCACGTTAACAACGTCGGATGATTTGTTGTAGGAGAGCTTGCGCAATAACGCGCGGCTCTTCTTTTGTATATGACACTACATATAGAGTGCATAAGCAGTATGTGACGCTAGGGATATTGCTTATTTATAAAGATATATGATATAATAAACTCATTCACCAATATGGAGGGGTTCATAGGGGATGAACGCATCGTTGGAACGGTCTTAGAACGCCGTGAGGAAGCTGCAACGATTGACAATCTATTCGTCATATATCGAGATGGATGGCGTGGATCTCAAAAAGTTCTATTGCCATCAAGGCAACAATCGTTGTAGCCTACGCCGTCCATCTCGGCATATGACTTTTTTATTACCAAAAATCTAGAAAATGCTAGGTTAGTTCATTAGGAATTTGGAAAAATAAAAATGATTACAATGCCGATGCAGCCATGTGGCTGCAAGATGCCATATGGCGAGAAGAAAATTTAATAAGGGGAGGGTGCATGAAAGCATGTACAAATCCCGAGTGCATAGAGCACGTTATCTGTCGGTATATTCGCCGAAATGGTAAAAAGATTTACCCAAAACGTGCACGTTACTTCTCGTTTTGTGTATTGAAAAAAGCCGCCCGGATTAAAAAAGCGGCTTAATCAATAGCTCAAGAGTTTTAATAGATTCCTAGCGTCTATTAAAACTCTCACAGGCGTCGGAATAATCAGGTGTCTATGAGAGTTTTAATAAGATTGTAAAAGCTCGAAATGTTTGTTTTTCATATTGTGTTTATTTGTGTCCGCCCGTATAAAGGGTTGCATTATTGCGTACAATATTACTACTAATTATAGTAACATGGCAAGCATAAGCATATCAAGCACATTGCCAAACCCGCCCTATCATGCTACGCTAGTATTAGCATTATGCTATGAGCAGCCGCCCCGACGTGGGAGTTGCGCACTACTCGCCGCCCCGACGCGGGAGTGTGTAGTAACCAATGGCTACCTGATGCTCGTAGCAACTATTTCCCGCCCCGACGTGGGAGGAAGCAAGTACTCCGAAAACTAATCATTAACAAGTAGAGAGGATGTAGTGAGTGGGGTAAACCTACGAATACATCATGAATGTGCTTTTGATTGACAAATCACCTCTATTATGCTAGCATATAAGCATGAAAAATAAGGTGGTAGTTGGCATACTTGCTATAGTATGCGCTTGGTTCGTTGGCGGCAATATCATTGAAGGATTAAAGCCGGTGACATACACCGATTGTTTTAACGAAGCAATCGGGTATGGTAACGTTTATAAAAACGAAGAGGCAAAGCAATCTCCATACGGGTACACTGAAGCCGTTACGAGGCAAGGTGTCAATGGTGAAAAGAGGATTTGCCGTGCAAGCAAGAAAGGCTACGACCCTCAGTTCACGACTTTACGCGAGCCGGTGCTGGAGGAGATAACCTATACCGCTAAGCCTACTCCGCAGCCAACCGTTCAGCAGCTCCCGCAGGTGCAAAACACCTACGAGCAGGACGAACGAGGCGGAGCAATTTGTCGCGACGGTTGGCGTTCGTACTCAACCGGACGTGGGACATGCTCGCATCATGGAGGAGTAGCGGAATGGCTGTAATCACATATTCGCAAGTTAACGAGCGTTACTCTAACCAGGAACAACGCGATGCAGCGCGCAAGCTAATAGCAGCGGGGCGTTTTGGGTTAGGCTTGTTTATTCTTGGGCTAGTTGCTCTCGGAATCAAAGTTTGTGAGGCACAATCCAGTGGGGCTAACCCTGCTGATACAACGGTGGGTGCACTATTGATAGCATTCTTGCTATTCTTGTTTGTATATCTACCATCGCTCGGTGTGCGTAGCCTCAACGGTAAGAATATAGTCAAGCTATCTGCTGTCGTAGGCATGATAAGCTCAATCATACTAGCGCCTAGCATCATCGGCATACTGTGCATGGTTCGATACATCAAAGCGGCGGCAGCCTTGAAACATTATGAACCGTTCTATGAGGAGACAGACAATAATGACGACGTTCAGGTTGCCGACATCGAAGATGATCAACCACCAACTCTCCTGAGAAAGCTCCTACGCAAGCGATTGTCTAGTATCTTTGCTGTATTGTACGCCCTCAGTATGCTTGCTGCGACGACAGCTGCTGTAATGGCGTATTCCCAGGGTAAAGAGCCAGATGCAAACATGCAAGGCGTGTATTTCATCTTTGCATTCGTATTTGCTTTGGCATCTGGTATATCGGCAATCGTGGAGATATTCACTGCAAAAGCTGGTAAGCGGTTGCGTGCAGCTGGTCACTTACTCTGCGTATTAGGGTTTGGCATACTCGTACTTGCAGCCATCGTCGGTGTTTCAGCTATGTTTGATCAAGCGCACCTGAGAACGGACGCGGCTAATGCTAGTAACAGTGCAACGCATACGCCTCGCGATAAGTACGACGAAGGTCCACCAGACGCAACCGAAATCCTAGAACTCGTGAACCAGGAACGGCAAAGCAAGGGTGTATCACCTCTCGCCGTAGACGAACGCCTCGTAGCAAGCGCTAGGGAAAAGGCGGAGGATATGGCAGTACGTAGCTATCTAAAGCACGATAACCCAGAGGGAGTTCCTGGGACGGAGCTTGTATTCAAGCGGACGGGCGATCTTTGCAAATATGGCGGAGAAAATATACAGTTCTTCCCTGGCGAGAAAGTAACATCTCGAATGGTGGTAAATTCGTGGAAGGAATCTAAACCTCACTATGACGGTATGTTAAACGGAAAATATTTGCTCACAGGTGTATATGTTAAGCAAGGGACATATGCAGCTTCCGATGGGTATTACTCAGTTCAGCACTTCTGCCAAATAGAGCAATAGAATAGTCCACTCACTACATCCTCTCTACAAGTCCAAAGGGAGGATTTTTATTATGGCATGGGAATGGAATCATGTGCGTCCCGGCTCAAACCAAAATTTATTTAAGGACTGGGTTGATAGTGTTGCTGCTGGACTTACAGGTCAAACGCCGCTATGGAAGCGGCAGGAACAGATAGATAGAATCCGCGCAGACGATGACAAGGCGATATCGCAACATCTTAATAATCAAAACAACAATCAATCTCAAACTCAGCCCCAAGGCAACACTGACACCGTCTATCGCGGCGGAGGAGGTGACTACCAATCCAACAGAGACCGTGACATCACCCTCGGCATGATAGACCAGCAAATTGGCGCTATCGATAATTCACTGAACAACCTGGGTGCAACCCGTAATGCAGCTCAAAACCAAATCAACGATGCATACAACAAGGGCATGGATAGGCTCAACCAGCAGCAATCACGCGCCCTAAGCCGTTATGCTACCAAACGTTCAGACACAACAAGAGACTTCCAGCACAGCACCGAAGATATTGATATCAACAGTGCAAATAAATACCGCGCCTTACAGAACCTGCTTGGGCGCGCCGGCGCAGGACGCTCAAGCGCAAGTGCAAACGTTGTACCATACGCCGTAGCTCAAGACGCAAGCAAATCCCGCGGTAAAGTAGCCGACACCTACAGTACCAATATGCGCGACCTGAAGACTGCTGAAGACGAGACTAAGGAAAGCTACAACAACAACGTGCAAGACCTGCAGGAGCAGAAGCGTAATAAGGAAGCTGCCCTAGACAACGATATCAAGAGCAAGGAGTCGGCATACCACTCAAGCCGCGCAGAATTGCTCGGTAAACGTGCTCAGACGGCCGGCGGCGGCTGGCGGCAAGTACAAGGCGCTATGGCTGGCGATATCGCCCAAAAAGACGCTATAGACCGCGCCCTAGCAAGCTTGCTAGATAACTACCGCAATCCAGTGAATGTACGCGACGTGAAAGTAAGCGACCCGAAGCTCACAAACTACGCGAACGACCTAAACGGTATCACCGTGGATGATCCAAACGGCACCGGTTACGACACCGACACGAGCGGCGATTATTTGGCGCGCATGAAAGAAGAAGACAAACGTAAGAAACAACTGGTCTAGCACCAGGCAACAAGGAAAGGAGCGGACGATATGTTTGATTGGATTGGCAATATCTTCAACAATCTATTCGGCAAGAAAAAAGAAGAAGAGAAAAAACCGGCACCTGTCTCTAACCAACAAAACCAAACCCCGCAAATCAACCTATCGCCCACTCCGACCAACACTGGCGCAGGCGCGTGGAGTGCAGTCCCAAAGCCGCAGCAACAGCCTGAGACGCCAAAACTGCAAACCCCTAACGTATCAATGAATGCTGCTGATACGAATAAGAGCGTATTGCCAACCACACAGCCGACACAGCAACCAAACCAGCCGGCAAACATCGGCTACCGCAAGGTTCAGCGCGCAGACAAAGGATTTGATTTCTATAACGGCGACCAGAAAATCAACGTCGACGACTATGTAAAGGGTACAGGCGCAAACAAAACCCTCATGCTCACCGACATGGCAAATCAAGGCGACAAGGTGTCGCAGGATTATTTGAAGAGAACCATGCCTGGTGAAAAGACAACCAGCGCGCTCGACCCATACCTCAACCCATTCCACGAAAAGGGCTTATTTGGTAGTGAGAACCAGCAAAACTTTCAGCGCCTTTATAAGAAAGTCCAAAAACCAGTCTCTGATGCTTTAGACAGTTATAACAAGTGGGTAGACAGCAGTGATAAGGAGGAGGGCTTTCAGTGGAATGACCTCGGAGACTATGGACGATTTGCTGCAAAACTGCCGAGCGGTATTGCTCAAAGTCTTCTCGATACGCCACTACAAATCTCGCGTGCAACATCCGGTAAAAGAGTCAATGATGATAGGACGGTAAGCACGCTTAGTGACACGCAAAAAGGCGGCGAGCTGCTTAACGCGGGCGTTAATATCGGAGGACTGCCATTAGGTGGTTCAGGCACGTTATTGAAAGCTATCGGGCTCGGTGCTAAAGGAGCTGCCACACAAGTCGGTAAGCAAGGTCTCAAAACCATCGTGGCCAACGCAGCCAAAGAAGGCTTAAAGAAAGCCGGCGAAGAGGGGCTTGAAGAGTTTGTCCAGGCGTATGCAGACGACATGGCTGATGATGGCAAACGTAATACTGATTTCAAAAATTATCTTGAAGCCGGCGCGCTCGGTGCACTCGGCGGTGGTATGATGCATGGCGCTGGTAAAGGTATCCAGCATGGAAGAAGCGCCATGTCAAATGTAATCAACCAGCATGCGCAGAATAGGAACAGCGGTAACGTAAACCAAGCTCTTAACCCAAACACCAACCAAGACCAAACACTCGCTAATACCGCAGCTAACCCAGCGCTCAATCAAGACCAAGCAGTAGGACAGGCGGCAAGTATAAACCCTGATACCGCGCGCAATACCGCCCCAGAACGCGTAGAATCGCGCGTAACCGAACGCGACCCGGATCTGCCGGACGTAACATCTATTGAACCACGCAACCGCTATGAGACGCGCGCGGCTATAGAAAATGGCGTCGTGACACCGCGTACGAAGTTCTTAAGCGTGGCTGAGAAAGTGGAAACCGCTCTAAACAGCAGTATTCCAGCAAAGTATGGCTTAACAACAAATACCACAGAGAATACCCCTGCTACAATCAACCAAAACCAAGCCACTGCGCAATCTGCTCCACAAAGCATACAAGGCGTCGAACAGCCCCAAGCACAACCAGTCCAAGCCGGCGTACAGAACACAACCCAAGGCTATCAGAATAACGTAAGCCCCGTCTACAACCAGCAGGCGCAGTTTGCTCAAGATGCTCCAGTAGTGCAATCAATCCAGCCAACTAGCCTAGATACCGGCAGCCAAGACCTGCGTATGACTCCTGCCCTTGAAGCCGCATACCGCGCTGGTACAGCCCCCGGTACTGCAAGTCGTGCCGATATGCTTGCCGTACAGCGCGCAAATAACCAACTCTTTGGTATGGATGCGCCAAACGTAGAGTTTGCCGATAACCTCCGTACCAGTACCGGCGAACCAGCAATGGGCGAAACAATCGATACCCCGAACGGTCCAAGTAAAATCCGTATTGCCCGCGATCAAGGCAACGTAGAAGCTACGTATTTCCACGAAGCGGTCCATAAAGCCCTCAACGACTTCATGACAAGCCAAGAGCGTACCGATATCATGATGAGCTATGCTGCAGACAACCGGGTAGATCCTTCCATGACAGAAACGCAAGTTGAAGAACTTGTAGCAGAGGACTTCATTCAATACGTCGCCGCACGCAACAACGAGAAGTTCGCTAAGCCGCGTATCGTCGACCAAATCAAAGCAGTCTTTGAAAAGGTACTACGCCGTATACAGCATATCGTCGCCCAAGCAACCCACCAGGGTACTATTACACCGGAATATCAACAATTCTACAATGACCTCTACAGCGGCAAGTACGCCGATGAACAGGTCATTGATAAGTCTATCCGAGACGGTGCTACCCCCGAACAGCTCCAACTACAAGACCATCGCACCAACCTCCAGCATGCCTGGGACAATACGCTCGACCCACAAACCCGCCGAGCCATCAGCCAGCAAATCGCACAGGTGAATGAGGAGATACGAGGACTCATGCGCCAGGAGTCTAAAGCATACCGGATAGATCCGGATACTGGGGTAGTGGAAATCGACAACAACATTCTTAATGGCGTTCCGAAGAGTCAGCACGCCAAAGTCATCCGTAAGTATCTACAAGACAACTTGCAGGGCAAATCATACGACCTTAACTATGGGGCGGATGGGGAAGCTCGTGTCAATAGCAAGACAACTCGTAAATTTGTCGACCCTGATCGCGACTTAGCGATGCGAGGTCAGCTCGTTGGAGATTTACCTGATATATTGAAAGTATCAAAGCGAATTGGCAGTGCACGAGACAAGAAAGCTCATTCATTTGCCAAACAAGGCTTTGAATATAGGACTGCAACTGTAAAAGTTGGCGACTCATACTACGATGTACGTATTAACATAGGTACCGGCAAGAACGGCAAGCTGTTGTATACAATCAATGGCATAAAAGAAAGCTCCCAAAACGGTCTGAATAGACCATTTCGCGGGGAGCTGTCTAACCGTAGTATATCAAACTTCCCTCAAAATGTCAACCGCAACACAGATACAGACTCCCGCTACCGCCTCAAAACCCCGCGTGTCTCACGTGCAGAGTTAGATAGCGTCAATGCCGACCTTGCTCCGTATGGATTATCTGCTACGAAAGCAGACTATAACGCCGCACTGGAAACCGTTGCGTATCAGTCAGACCCTGAGCTCTTTGAAATATACAACACCACCAAGGAAGTGCTTGATGGTATATTAGAGAACTACCATAACGTAAAGATACGCCCGCAAGATGCCGAACACCTCTATGGCAAGACTTGGCGCGAAATCGTACCGCTCGCATACGTCCGCAAAGACGCCCTCCCACTTGATATCCTCGCAGCAGAAGCCGGCTACGATGGCAGGGTAGAAGAGTTCACGGACATTATCATGAAGCCGATCGAACTGCATAAGCAGATACGAGCAATGGAAGAGCAAATCCGTGGGTTATACGCTAATGAGAACATCCGCCAGCAGGCAATAGCAGTAGCGCAAAACGACGTATACGACCACGCCTCAAACGAAGTAGGAGATGAAGAACTCGAACGCCGCCAGGAAGCATGGGAAGCTAAAAACAACAATACAATCCAGGAAATGAAGCAGAGCAGCAGAGAACTGAGTAGACAACAGCAAGAGCAACAAGAACCTGAGGCTAGTGCACGCGATAACCAGGCTGCGGCTGAGGCTGAACAGCGGGCGGTGCAGGAGTATGAGGGGCGACAGCTTTCTGAAGCAGATCAACAGAAGCTTGATAAGCAGCGCCAACACAATGAACGTATACGCCAAGCAGATGAGCTTATTCGCCGTGCCTACGAAGAGGGCTCACGCCACCTACTGAAAGATGTGCGTGAGAATGTCTCTCGCGCGACGGGACTGAAAGAGTCTGATGTAACAAAGGCAATGGAGCGTATTGCCGCCGAGCAGAAGCTTGATATCACCGGAGACCGCGCATTCCGCCATTCAAACGAAGTGCCAACCGTAATGGACGCAAACGGCAAGATGCGCCCGATTAGCGAACTTGTGCCGGATAAAGCTCTGCAAAAAAGCCTGAAACCTGGCGTAGAACATGCTATTCCTGCTGATGTAAGCAACCCTGAACTGCGAAACGAGAACTACCGCCAGATGATATATAAGAACGATGACGGTACATGGGGTTCATTCTATGAATATCGTACGAAAGATGGAGCATGGCATACGACTGGCGATGTAAAAATCAAGTCTGTCCACAGTAAATTCATTGATGACCTTGCCGATGATGCAGCACTTAACCAAGAAGCGAAGCGCGCTCATGAGGAAGGCATCGGTGCGCAATATATTTGGCGCGAGAATGACCGCGGCACGAATGCGCAGCTCGTATCTGAATTCGATAATATGATGACAACGGGCGATAAAAAGGAAGGTATACCAGCAGAGAAGCTTGTTGAGTATGATCCTGATGTCCATTATATCGATGCCGGTAGGGTTGTAGACGGACGTACTGGGCAGATCCTCGGCAATTATGTAGAAATTAGCCCTAAGGGTGATGTAACTCTTTATGCTGGTAGGAAGAAGTATAGTCTCAGCCAGAAAGATATCGATTGGAAAACAATACGGAAGACGAAGTTTGGCAGCGGCGTGACCTGGACGACCGAGGGTATGATTGACCGTATCACTGGCGCATTGCGCAGCGGAAAGATTAAATCTAACTCAATTGACTACTTCAAGAGTGGAATAAACAGGACGAAAGAAGCCTTGATGAAAATCATGGTGGAGTTACCGCGTAAAATGCAGCGCGAAGCATTGAAAGAGCAGGAAGTTATCGGTAATGAAATAAATAAGTTTGAGAAGAAGTTCACCAAAACTTTACCAAAGCGTGTCCGAAAGCAAGCTCAGCGCGAAGCAGTATACGTGCTTGAACCAGCCCGTCCGCCGCGCGGCGAGAAAGCGCCAAGCTATGAATCGCGCCTAGAGTCGTTTAGAGAAGTGTACGGTGATAAAGCCGCCGAAGCGCTTGATGAGTATCGTTCATTCATGCGTGCGCTTTATAAGAACCTGCTGCTGCGCCAAAACCAAAAGCGCGCGGAAATCGGACAACCGCCTATTCTGGAGCGTAAGGATTACATAACCCATATTAGCGAAATGCAAACCGATGGCGTCGCGCGATCTATCATAGACGGTGTCCGGAGTGCGGCTATGGGAGACACGACTGCAAGCGGACGCGGTGATTTGCCGGCACATTTAGTGGGGCGAACCGACTCGTTTAAGCCAAACCAACGATTTAATCAGTTCGCGCAAGCACGTTTCGGAGATGTGAAACCAGAAAATCCGTTCGACCCAGTGAGAGAATATAGCAAGACCGCTCTCCATAACATTCACATGACAGACGCCGTAACAATGAACCGGTCGCTTGAAATGGCAGCGCGCGCCCTTAGCGAAGCAAAAGAACAATTCGCAAAGCTCGGTCCGGCAGGCATGGAATCACTCGCAACGCAAGTAGACAGCATAGCGCAAGACGCTCAGAATGGCAGGTTTGACAAAGAGCATGCAACAACGCTGATGAAGAAGCTGTATGGTTTTCAGCGCGCGGTCGGTAAGGAGTTAGACGGTTATACGCAATTTAGGCGCAAACTAAACTATATCGCAAAGAAAGGTACCGATAAGCTAACCAGCGAAGACCTGAACGTGCTGAAGAACGCCGCCGACAGTATATCAAACGACCTAGTCGAAACAGCAAATGACGTAGAAACACTCCAAGACCTGTCGAAAACAGCACAGGGGCTCGGGCAATTCGTTAATTTTGTACAGGAGCATGCTAACCGCCTAGCAGGCAAAAGCGATGCCTTTGAGCGCGCCTGGAAGAATGAAAATGTAGATGCTATGAGCAAGCTCGGACGCAAGACACTGCGCGGCGCGCAAAAGATGGCAGCACTATCGAAAATCGTCGGTAACGTGAACTCTGCGATGGCACAGACCCTAAGCATAACTGATTTGGTTGGTACGACCGATACAAAGTCAATGATGAAAGCGTTCAAAACAATGCGCGATCCGAAAATCATGGAAGCGTCTGATGCAGTGGTGTCGCGATATATTAAAGATACGCTGAGTAAAAAGGGCAAGTTCGACAAAGCAATGGAGGTTGGCGGCGCGCTGATGGACGTCATAGAGTCTAACACGATCCGCTTTGAATTTGCCGCAAAATACAATCAAGGTAAACAGCATGGATTAAACCATGATGAAGCTGTTAAATACGCTGAGCGTTTCATCAACGATACAGTAACATTCCGCGACAGTATATCAACCCCAAGAGCATACAATCGGACGATATGGTCGACATTACTCCAGTTTACGCGCGAAGTAGCGCAGCAAAACCGCTATCGGTGGAATCAGATGACGCCGCGCCAGCAGATAAAAACACTCGTTACGACAACCCTGATGTACAGCTTATATGAAGCAATCACCGGAAATAAACCAGGCTCCGATATACTAGGCGTGCTCCTGCAGACTGCATTTGACTTCGCTGGGCAGGGCGATGATGATCGTGATGACGACGAAAAAACACTTGAAGCTCGTTTAGGGCGCGCGTTGCAACGAGTCGGAGCAGAGACGGTGTCGGGTATACCTACGATTGCTGGTGCTATGAATGTAATATTACCGTCTAAGGAAGACCGTAAGAAGATATTTGGCACCGACAGTAGCCTCGGACGATATGATGGCGGCGTAGCACTCGCCTCGCCGATAAAATCACTTCTCAATACAGGAGAATCTATCGGCAAAGCACTGAGCGCGGACGATGATGATGAACGAGCCGGACGTTCGGAGAATGCTATGTGGAATGTCGTGAAAGAGCTGCCTATGGGAAGCCAAGCGCGTAAAACAGGGCAAGCTATCGCAGCACTTATGCGCGGTCATACACAGAAAGCAAATGGTGATATTGGCGTTGAGATAGACAGAGGCAATATACTTGGCGATGTGCAAAGCTTGCTGTTTGGTCCTAACGCGCGCTGGGAAGTGCAGAAGGATAAAGGTACGGACAACTGGCTGATAGCAGCAACGCCGACAAATGCTGCCGGTGCACCGTCGACTGTGCAAGGCGTCAAGGCAGGCGAGCTATCGCTTGACGGGTTAAGTAAGAAAGACGTTAAGTCGCTGAAGAAGTCTATTAAAAAAGGCGACACAGTGATATCCGATGGCGTCGCTCTCACCAAAGACGGCGAAATCAAGCGCTCTCTACATAAGCAGCTCGCTAAGGCGCAAGGCGAATCAGATAGCGCCTATAAGAACTATCTGCTCGGCTATGGATTAGAGGAAGGTACAGAATTCGATCCGAAGAAAGACGCCAAATCGAAATCCACCGGCGATGAAACCTTAGATAAAATGCTTGAATCAAAAAAGAAAGCAAGTTCATCATCAAAAGCCACAAACGCAATCAACATGTTCTTAAATAAGGATAAACTGAAAGAACTGCCGGACTGGGTAAAGAAGCGCTACTACAAAGAGTCTGGATACAGTGAGGGCGATATAAAGTATGGCGCGCTTGCCTCATTCAGTACAGACGTGAAGATGGATAATTTCTATCGCCCGCTTGCTGAGGAGAAAGACCATGATACCTTGCTAAATACTCTGCGCGACCATCGTAAGAAGAGTATCTACAAGAACGGATATCTTGCCGCGAGCAACGCAGTGATATCGCAATTGCAAAAAGAGGGCTATCTATCGAAAGATGAAGCCAAAGCGCTAAAAGCCCTGAAAATTGAGCGGGATGGCAAGGAAGTCGTAACGCAGACCGGTAGTGGTAACGGACGCGGCGGTAGGGGACGAAATGGAATCACCAGTGCTGACATTAGCAGCTTTATGAAAACCATTAAAAACACCGGTGCGGTCGATATAAACTCACTGATCAAGAAATACTCAGGTACGAGCCTGTCGCACGGTAGCGTGACGTCGCGTATGCCAAATATGCGCAAGATGTCGTCAAGCAGAGGAAACACGAAGAAAAGCAAGAGCAACTTGGAGCTGCGCCGGTTATAAGGCTTGCGAAAACGCTCGTGTTGTGCAAAAATATAAGTAAAGAACGCCGCCCCGACGTGGGAGTGTTCCGAAAGGAATATTCATGAGTCAAGCGGCGTTTTACTTATACACGGGAGTACGTAAATGAACGTACGAACCCTCATTGCGAAAATACATTTGGCGTATAAAGGCAAGCAGTCCAGCAAAGCGCCAAAACCAAGCGAACCGAAATATGAAGTATATTTATCGCTCGCTAATGATAATCAAGACCGCTGGGCTGAAGATCCCGACCATGATTGGGAAAGTCTATATGCTGGAGCGCTTACACTACCTATCGTAAACGGGCAGATAAGCCTGCCGGAAGAAACCTGCAAAGTAATATCCTGTACATACCAAAATAAGCAAGTGCCTATCGTGTATTTCAAGCAGCGGTATGACGTAAAATCTGGAGCGTATATTACCGGCCCAAAGGGCGAGAAAGTACTACACCTTATCAATCCGGAAGATTACACCGGATCGGCGGTTGTAGAGACGCTTGTATACCCGGAGGAGATGAAGAGAGAGAACGATACAGTCGCGTGCGACAATCCGCGTTGGCTTGCTCTACAAACAGCAGCAATGCTTGCGCGAAACGACCCAGCAAAAGACGACGAAGCTGATCGTATATTTGAATTAGCCAACAACGAATATCAGGAAATGGCAGCACGCGACATGAAGTCGCAAATTAGTGGCGGGCGAAAACTTAAGCGGGCGTATAGCCGTATGCCGAGGTTGTAATGAAAACAACAAAGACAAATCGCCAGCGCCGCACGAAACCACCCGTTAATATTGCTCTAAAAGAGTGGAGCAGCGGGTATATGTCATTTGTCGATGCAATCCGCGCCCGCAAGAACTGCCTGCTTGATATGACGAATATGGAGCTAACTCAGGACGGTATACCACAAGTACGCCCAGGTACAACGCGCTATGGTACGCAGCCGCTCGGCGAAGTCATTGGTGTAAGTACATTTATAAAAGTCGTGCCATCAACGGCGCCGGAGCACTACGTGATTACGATGCAGGTTATCAATGGCAAAGGACATGTTTTATACAACCGAGACGGCGGACAATGGACGGATGTAGGCGGTACGTACAATCCACATCGTCAAGTGCAATTCGTACAGGAGAATAACCGCGTATATATCAGTAATGGCAGCGATAAAATGTCGTATTTTGACATTAAAGAGAATAAGCTTGTCGATTACACATCAATTCAAACGCCCGCCAAGCCTACAGTAAGCGCGAAAGGACTTGATGGCGCAACGGTAACCTATCGTATACGAGTAAGCGCAAACAACACGGTAGGCGAAACAGCAGCAAGCGAAGCGGCACTTGTAACCGTTGGGAGCTATCGAAATTCATGGGATCCAAACACGCAGTATATCACTGTAACGTTCCCGAAAGTAGCAGGTGCAACGAGCTACAATATCTACTTTGGTACGGTTGCCGGTGAAGAGCAGTATCTTGGAAATGTTCCGCAGCCAAGCGAGGCTGCCACGGCGACAGTAAAATTTGTCGACAACAACCGCGCAGCACTTAATCCATATAAGAAAGCACCTGAAGGAAACTCAACAGAAGGTCCAGTTATTACATTCTTGAGTGCAACAAACGATGGAATGTATGGCGTCGGCGACATGAAAGATAGATACCGCCTATGGTACTCTGCGGCTGGCGATAAAGCCGGTAACTTCTCGCCGTTTGATGGCGGCGGCTGGGTAGACATTAACTATGGTGGCGACAGTATACCGGTGTGCGCAAAGCCATTTCGCGATGGACAAGGTAAATACGCTGTAACAATTCTCACGCATGGCTCGGCGGGAACAGGTGATTTGTACCACATGTCGTTTGTCGACCAGGCAGTAGGGGATTATACCATTACGTATCCAAGCATCCTGCGTGCAAATGGCCAGTCCGGCACATACTCACCCCTAGCAGTCGTAGAGGCAAATAACTCGCTCTATTACCCGACAGGAAGAACATTCAAGACAACCGGCTCAAAAGCGCAGCTGATCAATATTTTAGTAACAAATAACATCACTGATACGATTCAGCCGGATTGCGACAAACTGAACTTATCAGCACTATCAAGAGCTATAGGATTAGACCTCGATGGACGTATTGCCTGGTGTTTGCCAGTTGGTGCAGATAAAAACAATGAGATTTGGATATACGACTACTCGCGAAATGGCGCATGGACACTGCGCTGGACGATATCAGCTGATTTTATGTGGAAATATGAAGACTCAAGCGGTGCGACCCACTGGTGCATCGTGAGTGAGAATCGAATACTTGAGTTTAATAAGTCTGCGCTTGATGACGATGGAACACCGTTTAGGACGCGGTTATCATTGCCGGGAGTAACATTTGACGACTCGGCACTACAGATGGCGTCTATAGATATGGTTCGGTGGCTTTTGCTGCGTCCTCTTGGTGAAATAAGCGTCAATATCTATGGAATCGGTGAAGATAACGAGGAAACCGTCCTCCTTACGACAAGAAAAATAACGCCGGCTATATCTGCAACAGGCTGGGACGATACAGAGTGGTCGACGATAGAGTGGGATTATCCGCTTAAAGCGTCAACAAGTCGTGCAAAGGGTCAATTGCCATCAAACGAAGAAGTTGGAGAGATATTGTCGCAGCTACAAGTGGAGTTTTCAACCGATAGCAGAGCCTCGTATGCGCTTAACTCTGTGTTTATAACCGGGAAAGTCATACCAGGATTGTATCAGGGAGACGATTAAATGAAAGGAGAAGAATAAATGCCTGCACAGATACACGACAAACTGCTGCGCGTCGGTAAGCGCGGTACAAAGACAACGCTTGCTAACCCAGGTAAACCCGTCGGTGCAACATCGCTGACAATAGATAACCCGAACAACTGGGAAACGCGAACAGCGGTAATATTCAGCATATACCGTGAAACTGCAGAGGGTAAGGAAGAGGAAGGATCGTACACCGTATGGAAAGGCGTGCTGAATAATTCAGATATTACCGGCTTAAAATTACTACAAGGTACAGACCAGGCGTACGAACCCGGTGGAAAAACGGTCGTAGTGATGCATATTAGTTCATCTTGGGTCGACGAACTGATGGACGCGCTTGATATAACATTCAATACAGATGGAACGATCAAAGACAAAGCCGTGTCGTTAAAATCTATCCACGGCGGCTCTACAGCTGGAAT
Organism: Candidatus Saccharimonadota bacterium; assembly: GCA_905372275.1. Lineage (GTDB taxonomy): Bacteria > Patescibacteriota > Saccharimonadia > Saccharimonadales > Saccharimonadaceae > Saccharimonas. The sequence continues at coordinate 50,067 of CAJPON010000001.1, read as the reverse complement.
CTTACAGACAGATAGTTCGGGTGAGGTGACATCCAGCAAAGTTTCTAGTGACTATCTCAACATAGAAGAACGCAAGCTTAAGTTGCCACTTACGGATGGGTTCTCAATAGACCTTATTCGCCGAGGAGACCTAGTGACGGTTTGCATGAGCTGTACGACCAATGTCAATGACAAGAACGACAACTCATTTAGCATAAAGCTTCCTGAGGGGTGGCGTCCTGTCGAGTCTGTCAATATGGCTTACTCGCTTCTCAACAACCGTGTAATCACGGGTCATGGGCTGATGAGATTCTTGCCGGACGGCACAATTAGAAACGCATGCAGTCGAACAGGTATAGACGAACGTCATGGTTCTGCTTTTTGGTTTACTAACGACCCAATGCCGAAAAAGGATTAACCCAAATGACCGACCAAATCAACAAATTCATGCTTGAACAAGCCGAAAAGAACGGCGCTATGCAAGCAGACATTGCACATATTAAAGCCGCCGTCGATGATATTCAAGACGCTATTAAATCTATCTCAGTCGTACCGCGCAATGAATATGATACAACCATTAAAGCTATCGAAAGCATTCACCAAGACCATGAACACCGTATCTCTACGTTAGAGAATAAAGAGATGTTGCGCGAACAAAGCATGTGGACGAAGTTCAAGGTAGCTTTTGAGACACGTACGATTAGTATTGTTATCGCCGGCGCGCTTGCGATAGGGGGCTACGCCGCAGCAGAATACTATGCTAATCACTTCATTAATCATGTAGACGCTCAAAGTAAGGAGGGCAAAAAATAATGGCAACCAACCCAAACGCAGACGATTACGCAGCAAAACGCTTAGGAATATTCTTTCCAGGCAGTTCTAACGGCACGATGAACGATGGCGACTTAACTGGTCAATGTGTCAGTTTGGCTAAATGGTTCGGCGCGGAGATGTGCGAACTGCCAAATCCCGGAGCGGGTCGCGGGCACGCTAAAGACTTCGGCAACACGTTAGTAAGCCAAGGTCTAGCCTACGAAGTCGCTGCCGGTCAGAGGCAGCAAGGCGACCTAGTCGTCTGGCAGCAAGATGGCGGCGGATACGGGCATGTCGGCGTGCTGCTGAGCGGAGACCGCGTCTTCGAGCAGAATGTAGCCTTGCCAGGTTCGGCTACTCGTATCGTAGCTGGTAATACGGTTTATTCATCGCGTATCGACCCGCTCTATGTTAATTGGCGTAGGGGTGCACCGCGGTTCTATCGCATGAGAAATTATGTAGGCAACCGCCCAAGCGTATCAGACGACCAAATAAGACGGGTGTACCGCGAAGTACTAGAGCGCGAAGCCGATGAAGGCGGTATCAATCACTACCGCCAGCAAGCAGCGGGGGGTTGGACTATCGACCAAATCCGCAGCGACCTCATGAACAGTAACGAACGTAAGCAACTTGAAGCTAACAAAGCTCAGGCAGCACGGGCAGCAGCCGCACAGAAAGACGCTGAAATCACAGCAGCAATTAAACAAGCTTACTGCGATATCTTAGAGCGCGACGCAGACGATGGCGGTATAGCACACTACAAGTCGCAAGTAACTAAAGGCTGGACGATAGACCAGGTACGCCAAGACCTGCTGAACTCAAATGAGCACACCCAGCTTATCGCCGGCAAGCAAGCCGAAGCAGAACGCAGAGCGTTAGAAGCTGAAGCACGCCGCGAAGCAGCTGAGAAAGCCCGCCAGGCTGAGGAAAAGGTGAAAGCTGAGCAGGAAGCCAAAAACAAAGCCAAAGAGGCTGAGGACGCCAAAAAACGCGCTGAAGAAGAAGCTAAAAAGGCGAATAACGCGGGTCAAAGCAATAAAAACCAGTCATTAACGCAGGAGGACAAGAAGATGACAGAAAAACCAGCACCAGCGGCAGGATTAAGTAAGGAGGAGTTTGAAAAAATGAAAGAAGACAATAAGTTCACTGAGCTAGAGGGTTGGAAGCCGACAATCCCTGATAATGTGCGCCTCGTCGTTTATCTAATGGGCGTTATCGGCATACCAATCGCTGTCATGACAATGAGCTTACTCGCAGTGTTTGGCGTTACGAGCTATGAACTCAGCAACCAAGTATCAACAATCGTAGCAAGCGCTGTCGGTACAATCGCCAGCGCGCTCGGTATCTCACATTTTACAAGGGGGAAATAATGTACGAACAATTAGCATTTGAAACCCTCCCTAAACCTGACGATGACAATAAAGATACCAACAACTGGTGCGCGTTCCGCGGTTAAATCAATCTTTGGTAAAGACGGCATGCCGTTAGGGTTCAGAAACAATGGTTGGGGCACGGCGCACGGGGTTGTTAATATCGGCGGTTATCAGCTCGGTACAATCTATTCATATCAAGCCACACATGACTTCACTATCCGCGGCGTGCCAGGTGTTGACAACTGGACGAAAGACGACTCATGTTTGTTCGACACGTCCTACGTCACTGAAAACGACTAGCCAACGGCACTGCCTGGGGGGTGAGTGGATAATTTAACCGTCTAGCGATTATTTAACATTCATAAGAGGTTGATATGTGAATCTTTTATAACAAATCGGCAAATATTATTTAACAAAGGAGACTATTATGTCAGACTACAACGCAATTAAAAAACTGCATGAAACTGTAAAAGCGGAACAAGAAGACCACTACACAGAAACCATCAACAATAAGCCTGTCCTTGATATCCAATTCCACGTAGGCGGCACTGCTGCAACTGAACGTAACGGCGTATTTATTGAAGACCTGCTCATCGTAGCATATGCGAGACTCAACGCATACAATAAGGAACTGCCGTCGCGTGAGAACAGCCTAGCACTTACAAAGATTGAGGAAGCTATCATGTGGCTTCATAACCGTAAAACAGAGCGTGAACTACGTGGAGTGTACGGTACTGAAAATAAGTAGTATACTGTAGATTACTCTATCATCCGGTCTAATAAAACAACCCCAACAAGACAGGGGTTGTTTTATTTCCTATACCATATTGCTGGTATAATTGTATTAATGACTCAATCGCAAAACGAATTAATTATATACATAGATAAAAAGCTTTCAGATCCAGTCCATATAGCTTTTGACGGAGAAACGATGTGGCTAAACACCGATCAAATCGCCGCATTATTTGATACAACTCCGCAAAATATTGGACAGCATATTAAGAATATCTATGCCGAAGACGAACTAGATAAAGAAAACACTTCAAAGAAAATCTTTGGAGTTGTGGAAAACCGCCCGAATTACGGTGTTATACATTACAACCTTGATGTTGTTATTTCAGTTGGGTATAGAGTAAGCTCAAAAGTTGCCACTAAATTTAGGCAATGGGCAACCAATGTCATTAAACAGCGGATAGCTGGCGAAGTCGCCGGTCTAGCATATAATCAGCAAAGAATTTTAATAAGCAATAGAGTTGCTATTGAGAATGATGAGCTTTTGGCTTCAGCACGAGAAATAGGAGTTGAAAATCCTGTGTTGTTCTTTGATGTCGGTTATCAAGGTATGTACAAGATGAGAATGCCAGAAATACAAGTAACCAAAAATATAGGAAAAGATAGATTACTTGACCGAGCTGGTACAACTGAACTAGCCGCAAATGAATTTAGGATAACGCAAACCAATGAACGCCTGAGAGCGTTAATAGATCAAGGTAAATTAGTAGGCAATACAGTGGCTCTCACTACCCACTATTGTGTAGGGAGAGAAGTAAGGGATGCCATTGAACGCATTGGCGGTATAGCGCCCGAAGATCTACCTCCAGAAGAAGAGAATATCAATGACGTTAAAAATCGCTTAGATACACTTAACCGAAAATCCTTAAACTAAGACTTTGATGCCAAAACTCTATAAACATCATAGCATGAAATTTGAAAAAAGTGTTGACACGGTATAAATAGTTTGATAGTGTAAGGATACAATTCACTGATTGGCGACCTCACTGGGTAACACCAGGGAGGTTTGTTTTTATATAAACAAAAATAACCCTCTGAATCGTTAAATCTACTAAATTCTGTCAATAGGATTAGTGGATTTTACAACATATTCTCATGATCAGTCCTCTGTTCTGATCAGAAAAATAAAGCAGAAAGGATAACTTTGTAGGCTGAGCTTCAAGTGCTGGCGCTGCCACCCCGCAACCAGCGACCTGCTCAGTCTATAAAGAATTGCCAAACACATCGTACTGTATGGAGAGCAGTACGCTCAAGGGGAGTACGATTGCATGGTTGAGAATATTTCGGAGTGTTGCAATCTCTGCCCGTAGGGTATAGCAGGGATAAGGGGAGCTAATGGTTAAAAAAATGGTAATAGGAGGTGAGATGTATTAAATCTAAGCGGAGGGTGAAGGAGTTTCTATGCTATTATCAGAAGCGATAGAGCGTTATATGCGCTACATGATTGAACGCCGTGATGCTACTGAGACAACAGATATCACTTACCGCAGTATCCTACGGAAACTAAAGCGTTATATGGGTGATGTTGACATATCAAAATTGACCCTGCACGCTATAGATGAGTATGCAATTTACCTCGCTGATTGCGGACTCGCACAAAAAACCAGGCACACGAATATATCTACGATCCGTAGCTTTATGCGTTACTTGTATGGACGCGGTTTTACTGATGTGCGTCCTGAGGGAATTGATGTACCGCGACCAGGAAATAGAGAGGCAAACTTTCTGACAGCAGAGGAGCAGGAGCTGCTTTACAAACAGTTGAGGTACGAATCAGTGCGCACAAGAGCAATCGTTCGTACGATCATAGCAAGCGGGTTACGGGTATCTGAATTGGTTAACCTGCACTATGACGATATCTATAAACGATCCGTAATTGTGCGAAGCGGTAAGGGAAGAAAGCCTCGTATAACGTTTATTACTCAGGCTGCTCGCACCGCCATAAACAACTATCTAAAAACAAAACCTCGTACGGAGTATTTATTTACAAATAAAGACGGCGATAAGCTATCGCGCCAATATATTACGCAGATTATTACCGCTTGTGCTGAGCGCGCCGGTATAGTCAAGCATGTTTCGCCGCATACGTTACGCCACACATTTGCGACTAACCTGCTCATGAACGGTGCGCGCGCTGAGGTAGTGCAGCCCATGATGGGGCACGAAAACATCCGCTCAACGCTCATTTACATGCACTTCACGAATCCTTATTTACAGAGAGAATACGAGAAATACGCGCCATAGTATTGACATAAGCGCATTTATTTGTTACACTAAGAGCCATGTTAGGGCTGGCGCCCACGCAGAACATTACAAATCAATAGTTATCACATTGAGTATACTAATAGATTTAGTTATCGTGCCGACTTAGCTCAGCTGGCTAGAGCAGCTGTTTTGTAAACAGCAGGTCCTCGGTTCGAGTCCGAGAGTCGGCTCCATAATTCATGCCGGAGTCGTCTAGTGGCAATGACAGGAGACTGTAAATCTCCCGCTTTTTAGCTTCGTAGGTTCGAGTCCTACCTCCGGTACCATGCGTAGAATTTTAGGCCGTCCGCTACTCGCGGGCGGTTTTTATTGACTTTATACAGTGTATATGCTATAATATATAGTATGTACGAGTTTATTAAGCAGTCGCTGAGCAGTTGGAGCCACCAAAAGGATCAGCGCCGCAAATTACAGCAAGCTTATCTAACAGTAGTTTTCATCGGGCTGGTTCTAGCTGGATTGCTGACACTCCTGAATGTACCGCAAAGCCGTTTGTCCGCGATGATTGCTGCCGGATTCGCAGTAGTTTACTTGGTAAACGGTATCGCCTGGGCACTATTGGAAGCGTTCGTAGCGCCGAACCTGCCAAAACCCGAATCGACGACCAACAAGAAGACCCGCCGCCAGAAGTAGCTTGCCTCGACCGCGGCAAATATGTTAGAATTAGTAGGCTTTCATGCCGCGATAGCTCAGTTGGTAGAGCGCATCCATGGTAAGGATGAGGTCTCGGGTTCAAGCCCCGATCGTGGCTCCAAGATTAGACCCCAAAATTTGACGGTGTTGCCGTCTTTTTTGTTTATTTGTCATTGTTTATCGTCGGCAAAATCACCGTGATCAGCTCGTCGGTTTCTTCTTGTTTTTTCTGTTCGTCCTGGCTGCTGATATTGTGCGCGGATTCCGCGGGTTGACGTCTGCTGGCAATTGCGAGCAGGGCAAGCAGTACTAATATAATTAGTAATATTTCCATTTATGCTGGTATTATATCATTTTATATTCGAGAAGTCGCCGTAAAATTTGCGCAGCGGCAGGCTTGCTTATAATAACGAGCCGATTGGTTTTATGCCTAGGGGTTTGCTAGAATAAAAGTCAGAGAATTCGAAAGAATCGCTCTGTTATAAATTCTGAGAGATGTAAGTATGCATGACCAAATTATCACTCAGTTGAATGCACTATCCCAAGGCAACGAATCCTACGCTGTCTTTAACCAGCGTATCGTCAACACCAAGATGCCGGTCATCGGCGTGCGCGTGCCGGATTTGCGGCGGTTTGCGAGGGAATTGGCGCCTGATATGAGTGCAGCGGACATCAGCAAACTACTAACGGCCAAGAACAAATCATTTGACTACGTGCTGCTATGCGGACTGTTGATTACGCACGCTCGGCTCGATGATTTGGTGGCGATTGATCTAGTTAAGCAATATTTGCCGCGCGTTGATTCGTGGGCGCACATTGATATATTTGTCGAGAAAAAGCGGCGGTTCGCTGGCGATATTTGGTGGGATTTTGCACTGGAGTGTTTGCAGAATAAAGCCGAGTTCACGGTGCGTTATGGCATAATTTCTTTGATGACTAATTTCCTGGATGAAGCACATATTGACCAGGTTTTCGCAGTGCTGCGAAACGTTAAACACGACGGTTATTACGTCAAAATGGCATTGGCCTGGCTGTATGCGACGGCGGCGGTACACTTTTTTGAGCTGACGCTGGCGGAATTAGAAAACGAGCATATCGACACTTGGACGCGCAACAAAGCTTACCAAAAAATGCGCGAATCGCAGCGATTTACGCCCGAAGAGCAAGCCGTTATATTAAAGAAAAAGAAAGCGAGCAAACTTGAGTAAGAAACAAGTGCCAGCCGCAAAACGCATTCTAATCTACGGCGATTCAAACGTCTGGGGCGCTAACTTTGCTAGCAAGCGTATCCACTACAGTGATCGTTGGGTTAACCGCCTCGGCCGAGTTTTGCGCGGTAAAGCGCACGTCACTGCTGACGGCGTCCGCGGCAGAGTTGCTGGCGATTTCCGCACCGATAAGCCGCATAAGAATGGCTTGTCGACATTTACGACAGCTCTACAAAAGGCCGATAACTTCGACTTAATCATTATCGCCCTCGGCACTAACGATTTGCAACAGCGTTTCGCGCGAACACCTGAGGAAATAGTTCGTGACTTATTAGAATATCGCAATCTCGCCGGCGAGACTCCAATTATCTACATTTTGCCGCCGTGTTTTGACACTAGCGACAATTCGGGGTATGAGTTTACCGACGCGTCCGAACAGCTTCGCCAAAAAATGCTGCAGCGCAAAAACGAACTTGGCAATTACATCGAGCTGCCTAAATTACCGCTATCAGACGGTTTGCATTTTTCGCCGTTAGGACACTATCAAGTTTTCAAGATAGTTAGGGAAGTGCTAAAATCGTATATATAAGCTAATCTGCGCCAACAAGATTTTGGCGGCTAAAGAGGGGACGATGAAATGAATAAGCCAATCATATCGATAGACGACATCAAGCAAGCGCTCGAATTTCGCTACGCCACCAAAGCTTTCGACTCTAGCAAGAAAATCTCGCAAGAGAATATCGAACTGCTCCTAGAAGCCGCCCGCCTAGCGCCAAGTTCGTACGGTTTTGAACCGTGGAATATTATCGTCGTGCAGGAAGACGAACAGCTACGCGCCGATGTCAAACGCTGCGCAGGCGCCAACGCTGCTCGTTTTGACGCCAGCCACATCTTGATATTTACCGCCAAAACCAGCGAAGGCTTGTTGCAAAAAGGCGGACATATCGACCATATGCTGCACGATGTCAAGAAGCAAAATTCCATCAAGGCCGCCGGCTTCAAGACTTTTTGGCGATATTGGGCCAAAAAAGATTTCGAGATACTCAATCAACCAGCAATGATTCATCAGTGGGCGGCGCGGCAGGCTTACATTGCGCTAGGCTTTGTGCTGCTGGCCGCCGCTGGGCGCAGGATTGACTCGTGCCCGATTGAAGGCTTTTCGATTAGCAAGCTCAGCCAGGTCTTGTCACAGCACCAGCTAATAGACCCAGATCTAGAAAAGCCAGTGGTAATGCTGGCGCTAGGTTACCGTAGCCAGCGCGAGGTGCCAGCCAAAACTCGCCGCCAGCTCGACGAAATTGTGCGTTGGCGATAATGCCGCGCTTCCTTTTTCAGGTGTTATTAAACCAACGACGAGCAGACTTATGCCAGCCGGTCCCGCTAGCTTAATATTTGCTAAAATAACATACATGGAAGACACGCGGAATGTAATCGATAAGTTCAAAGGCCGGAGCGAGGCAGAGATTGTAAAAGAGTTGGACGGCAAGGATCACGGCTTGGTGATTGCTCTGGAGAACACCGAGCGGGACTTTAATATGGGGACGATCGTCAGGAGCGCCAATGCGTTTGGTGTGCGGCAGATTTATGTCATTGGCAGGCGGCAATGGAACAAGCGCGGTGCTATGATGACGGATAAATATTTGCACGTGCATTACGCTGGCTCGACAGCGGAGTTTGTACGGTTGATGCGGGCTGAGAGTAAGACAATCATCGCGATTGACAATATCCCGGGCAGCGTCAATATGTCAGAGACGAGCTTGCCAAAGCGCGCGGTGTTGGTGTTTGGTCAAGAGGGCCCAGGAATTTCCGAGGAGATGACACAGGCGGCAGACAAAATTATTGCCATTGAACAGTTTGGTTCGACCCGCTCCATCAATGTCGGCGCGGCAGCAACTGTGGCGATGTATTGCTGGCTGCAACAACATGTTTTGAGATGAGCAGCACAGTACCAAGCCGCACTAAAACAACTCTTTCTGCAAATTTACGCTAGAAAATTATGAGTCGGCGATAATAACATATCTAGCTTGAAATTGCTGCACCAATCTGTTATACTTGATTACTGAAGTTTTATAACAACATTAAAGGGAAGTTATGGCAAAGAAGAATAATACTAAGCGCAAGACTATTGCACTCGTCAGCCAACTAAGCAACCACCGCACTTATGTTACGAGCAAAAACACGGCAAATACGCCAAATAAAATAACTCTGAGTAAATACGACCCAAAACTGCGTAAGCATGTCAAATACGTCGAGAATACCAAAAAATCACTCGGCCGTAACGAAGTTAAACCGCGCAAAGGCTAAAATAGCAGCCTTTCTAGGCAAGCCAGCGGCCCTCTAGCGAGGGCTGTTTTGCTGTACGGCGGTATCAATTACCTCGGCTAGCCACAATGCGTTCGAGACTAGCTTTTCGATTTGCGCCTCGGTTGGACGCTCGTTTTCGGTATATAGATACACTGTGTTGCGCTCGATTTCAATATTAATTTTGTCGAAATGCGAAACTATTACTTCGGCAGCCTGCGGCGATATAATTGACTCAATCTCTATAGCTCGAGTAGCAGCACCATAAATATTATATTTATTAAGAAAAGCCTGCAGGTAGCGCGCTGTAGCCCCCAAAATTAGCGGCTGTAGAGCACTGTACGACGCTTGATAAATCGGATCTGTCCGTTTCATGCCAATATAAATGTGTGGCAGCGGACGTTCAGTGTGTAAATCGACAGTAGCGATTAGCCAATGGCAGCGTTGATTCTTATACTTGTGCGACTGACCCTGGCGGACGCGAATAGTGTCGCGCCGCTGCAGAACTGTCGTATCGTAGCCGCGAATTGTACCTATGCAAAGATAATCATCGATATGCGTGTGCGAAACCGTATGGCCGCGCACCAAGCGATGGTCGTCGTCATGCTGATTAGTGTAACCAAAATATACCAAGCCAGCGCGATCTGCGAAGCGGCGCATTGCTTGGCGCGTAGCGCGAGTCTTAGCAATATGCCGCGGCGTAAGCCGGCGAAGAGCTCTAGATACTTTCAATTTTGTTCTCGAACTGACTCCCACCCTGTTATCCTCATCTTTTTATTGTGTCAAGAATCGTCGATATAAATTCAGCCTGGCTCCAACAAAGCGGCGCTACCGAGCATTCGCGCCCCGAAACCGGATCAATCTGCTCGGATAAAACACCCGTCGGCCAAGCTTTGCTAGCCACCCACGAAATTATCTGCTGCGCCGAATTTTCGTCGCCGCACTCCAAATAATACTGAGCTAGCCACAACGAAACAATAAACCACCAGTTACTCGGAGCATCTGGAGCGCTGCGGTAATAGGCGTCATCCTCATAGCGCGGCAAACCTGGCGCTTCCAGCTTGAAATGAAAGCGGTCGAGAGCTGTTTGTACGGCTTGATGCAAATCTTCTTGATTATCGTATAGGCCATAAATAAAAGCGCCATAAACAGCCGACATATCAAGCGTATCATCGGGCGTGTAAGTGCCGTTTTTGTTGCGGCGCAAACCTTTGCGGAAATCTTTCTGATGAGGATCGTACAAGCGTTTTTGCGCGGACTGTTTGATATCCTCGGCAACCGTCCGCCAAGCAACAGCTCCAACCTCGTCTCGGCGCCGATCAGCCAGATTAGCCGCCGCGAACAGTGCCGCTTGAACGGTCGCTGTCGTGTACGTCGTCACCATGAAATGCTCTTCCCAGAGATCATAACTTGGTTTTGGTAGGTGTGTCCGATTGTCAACATAGCTGGCCAGAAAATTCGCCATCGGCACTACCATCGACGTATAGAACCGCTGCAGCAGCGTGTCGTCGCCAGTCTTATTATAAAATTGACAGAATAAGAACAGCACCGAAGCCGTCTCGTCCTCTTGAATTGGCGCCGAAACAGTGCCATCTGGATGCACGTACGAATGCCAACTGCTACCCAGAGCGCCGTCGGCGCGGTATTTATGCGATAGATAACCTTTCGGACTTAACGCCCGGCGGCAAAAATCAAAGAAATTATAAGCTTCCTCGGTATAGCCCATGCGAATTAACGGCCAGAGAACATACACGCTATCACGCGGCCAGCAGTACGCGTAGGCATCGCGCTGATAATTAAGCGCCTCGCCATCGCTGCTAGCAATAACTGCACCGCGCTTATCAATATGCGCCTTGAGAAGCATCGTACTATTGATAAACGCCTGGCGATATTCCGGTTTGACACGCTGCGCCACTTTCTTCGCCGGACGTAACCACAGCCGCCACCATTTAGCAGTAGCTTCAAAGCGCTTATGGATTGTTTGCGAAATAATATTTTTGTGTATGTAAAGTACTTCGCGCAAGGAAGTACCAGCAGCTAGCCAATAGTTTACCCGCGCCGAACCGTGGCCAGCCAACTCTAATTTGAAGCGGATCGTCGAGTCGACGCGACCATGCTCGGCAGTCGAATTCGATAGCTCGCCATCATCAGCATCGCGATAAGTACCTTCGCGGCCCTCGCGGCCAAATACGCCAACTGCATATTGGTCAAAGAACCTGCCGCCGTCAATTTGGCCCGACGCCGCAAAAACTCGGCGTCCACGGTAATGAATGACAGCGTTATCGTCTGGTAAAACCTGAACAGTGTCAGTACTACTACCAGAATCGCCAATGATGAAGGCCTGATGCATGAATAACCGAACATCGCGCGTTTCAGGCTGCAAATTAACCACATGAATCGTCCGCAGAAGCACGTTAAAATCTGTATCGACAGCGTCGTCGAACTCTAACATAATGCCAATTTGTTCATTCACAGCCACAATATGGCCGATCAGCGCCTCGTGGTGATAACTAAATTTACATGACCAGTCATCGTCGCTCAGCCACGATACGCGGCCATCCGCCCAGACACCGACACGATGCCGAGTATTGCCGCCAATCGTATGGTTTTCTAAACCAACGTAAGGGAAATAAACATCACTAACCTCGCCATGACGGCTCAGTCCAACTTGCAGTTCGTTATTGCTAAGAATTATCGGTCGCGCCATCAATACCCCGCAATATTATGTTCATGCAATCGGTAGCGCACATCGCGCAGCGCATTCATGAAATACAAGAACGCGTCGTACGGCGAATCATACGGACTAAAATACGCATGCACGTCGCCGTCATTAAAGTACTTAGTACACATGTAGTACGGATGGTCGCTGGTCGTCAACTGCCGCCAGTCAGCAATCAAGCCAAGATCACCCGAACCAAGCACGTCATTTTCCATAGCGTAGAGGTCGCGCATTGCTTCGTGTTGCATACTATTGCCTAGCCACGCTGACAAGTCGCGCTCGGTATCAGCCCAAGTAGTCGTCTGCGGGCAGTCAATCTCGTCGTGCGCTTCTAGCGCTTGACAGGCGCCGCTAATCGTGTAAAAAGTATGGTTGTAACGCCCCAGCCAACGCTCAACAAAATCAGCAAAGAACTCGAAAATGCCTGTGTCCGCCCAAATATTTTCACCAAAAGTCTCGAAATCCATAAATAAGTTAATTATTTCGCCGTCGTGACCCATACTTGCGTCAACCCAATCGACATAAGTCGGGGAAGTTAGCGGATACGATTCCCAATCGCGATTGCTAAAGCGAAAAGCGATATCATCGCTCAAACGGTAATTTTTCAACAATAATTTGACATTTTTCGTGCCAGCTGGCCGGTACATATAATTAGCGTTGCGCCAACCGAGAACTTTATCCCAGCCCTCAGCGATAATACCTTTGTAGCCTTGCTGGTCGGCCCATTCGGCTAGCTCGTTATTGTAACTCAGCTCGGTGTTGCGAAAAGCAGTGATTTCGACGCCAAACAGATCGTGAATCTTTTGGCGATGAATATCAACTTGCCGCTGAAATTCATCGCGGCTATAGAAAAACGCCAAGCTATGGTAATAAGTTTCGCCGACGATTTCGACGCGGCCAGTTGCGATAATATCGCGCAGCAAATCGATCACGTCTGGCGCCCAGCGCTCAGCCTGGTCTAACAATGTACCAGTCACCGATAGCGACACGCAAAAATCTGGATACGCAGCCAGTAATTTGCGCAGCAATGCCAGCATCGGCCGGTACGACTTATCGGCAACTTTCTCAAAAATAAAGCGGTTGCTGCTATATTTATCATCGAAATTATCGAAATAATCATGCCGATCCGCGATATCAAACACCGAATATTCGCGTACGCGCCACGGTTGATGCATATGCAGATACAAAACCACTCCGCGTTTTTTGCTCATCATTTGGCTCCTTTCTGAGTGCGGCTATAAATTGATAAGCACTTGCTAGCAACGTCATCCCAGCTGATACGAGCATATTCCGACTTGATACCGCGCTTCATATCGTTTAGCAATTGCGGCGATTTAGCCAAAGCCACTAGCTGATCAGCCAACTTATGCGTATCCCAAAAATCATAACGAAAAACCGTATCGATAACTTCGCCAACACCAGACTGGTTAGTCACGATTAGCGCTGTATCGTAATGCGCCGCCTCGAGCGCAGCCAAGCCAAACGGCTCGCTAACTGAGCTCATCACGAAGACATCCGACACGCGATAAGCGTCGCGCCACTGCTTGCCGCGGACAAAACCTGTGAAATATACTTTATCAGCAACCCCCTGGTCAGCAGCAATCCGAATCAGCTCGTCGCGCTGCTCGCCGTCACCAGCTAGCAAAAATGCAAAGCGGTCGTGCTGCCGGCAAGCCTTGGCAAAACCGCGCATCAGCTGCACTAGGCCCTTCTGAGCCGTAAAGCGCGTCACTGTCGACACCACCGTATAGCCTTCATCCTTAAGCAATTCTAAGTACTTGTAAGTCCGCCGGTCATAGTCGTAGTTAATCAGCGAGCTAGCATCAATCGCGTTGTGTACGACCTCAATTTTGTCAGCTGGAATATGGTATTTATGAACGATAATTCCCTTAGTAATATTGCTAACAGCAATGATTCGGTCAGCCATCATCAGACCATTATATTCAATCTCGTGAATGACAGGATTGCCAAACTCGCTAGCGCCAGCGCGGTCAAACTCTGTAGCGTGAACATGAACGATTAGCGGCGCGTCGGTTAATTGTTTGGCACGCATGCCAGCTTCCATCGTTAGCCAATCGTGGACATGGATAGCATCCGGCTTATCAATCCGATCGACTAGCTGCTCGACATAGCCGACATATTGCTTTTGCACACCCCGCATGGTCGTCAAATCGCCAGCCGGGACGTCATCGAGATTACGTGCCGTTACTGCGCCGCCGCCATAAGAACTCAACGCCTTATCGCCATGAAATGGCGGCAGCTCGGTCGCCGAGTAAATATTCAAGAAATCAATATCATCGTACTTTGCAGTGTAGGGGAGCACGAAATCAATTGACGCGCCCCGCTGAGCAAGCGCCTTAGACAAGTGATAACACGCGACACCGAGACCTCCGCTGTTGTGCGGCGGGAGTTCCCACCCTAACATTAATATCTTCATAAAAATTCTACTCGGTCATGCCGTAGCCTAACCATTCCCTTATGTTGTTCATTTAACAGTATAGCGCTTTTTTGCTTATGATTGCAACAAAAATAAGCATTTTGTAAAATTTTGTGAAAAATTATCGTGAAAACATATAGATTTTTTGCTGCAAACGGTGCATGATAGTAAGCATGGATAGTGCAATATCAACTTCGGTAATTAACGATCTAAAGAGCCTGCTAGTATCGCCGAATGCTTTTCGCTCGCTGCTAGTACTAGTTTTGTCGATGATTGCTGCTTATTGGTTAAGTAAGTTCCTAGCGCGCGGCTTGATTTTCATAGCACAACGTATCGGCCGCCGCAGCGACAATGAATCAGACGAAGCGCGCGTCACTCGGCTGCGGCAAACCGAAACATACCTGAGCGTGTCTATTGCCATCATTCGCACACTAGTAGTAGTATCGGTTGGCTATATCGCTTGGCGAATCCTCAGTCCAACCGCCGCTAATTCTAGCACCTCCGGCGGGCTAGCCGCTATTGGTGCTGGTGCTATGTTTGCTTTGGTGGCCGGACAAACTATCGGTATCGTGTTGCGCGACCTGACTGCTAGCGCGATTATGATTTCAGAAAACTGGTACAAGATAGGCGATTTCGTCAAGCTCGATCCATTCACGGACTTGAGCGGCGTCGTCGAGCGTTTCACGCTGACCTCGACGCGTATTCGCGCTCTCAATGGCGAAGTCATCACCGTTCACAACCAAAACATCACTGGCGCCCGCGTCACGCCACATGGTGTACGCACGATCGCTGTTGATATTTTCGTTCGCGACAAGCGAGCCGGCGTCGCTGCTATCCGCCGAATTATCGCCGCCATTCCAAAGGGCACGATGATGCTAGCGCACCCATTGCGAATTACCAATATCGATAAATGGGGCGACGAGCGCTGGCGTATTACTGTCACCGGGCAAACTCCGCCGGGGCGCGAATGGCTAATTGATAAATTTTTCGTCGAAGCTGTTTCTAGCCTCGATGACGACAAAGAAAAATCCGAACGCTTACTGTCGCTGCCGCCGATTCCGCATACTGCTGATGAAACCGCCAACCGCCGCTTCAAGCGTGCCGTCCGCGTCAAAAAAGATCAACCTAAAGATATCGCCATTGATGATATCTAAAAAGCATTTCGCTATGCTATAATAGGAAAGCGTAAAGGGGCATAGTACAACGGCTAGTATAACGGTCTCCAAAACCGTAGATTGAGGTTCGATTCCTCATGCCCCTGCCACAAACCACATAATTGCATAATTGCAGTTTTAAGTTCCATTACCTATAATAATTTTATGAATCCTAGTTCTATCTCTCATCCGCACGCTATCATGATGGTTGGCTTGCCAGGCAGCGGCAAAACATTTTTCGCGCAGCAATTTTCTGAGATGTTTAATGCACCGTTTGTTGATTCGCAATTTATTAGCGAGCACAGTATAGATAGCAATTCCAGCGAGGAGGTTTGCCAGCGATTTTTGGCCGAGATAGCACGCACCAAGCAAACTTTTATTTATGAAGACAGCAATTTAAGCCGCGTCCGCCGCGCCGAATTTGCGCGCTGGGCCAAAGGGCATGGTTATAAGCCGCTTATTATTTGGGTGCAGACCGATGAAGCAACTTGCCGGCGCCGCATTCAAAAAGGCCACTCGCTAGATACTATAAACTTTGATGCCGCCGTCAAGAGTTTCACCGAACCAAACGCCATCGAGAAACCAGTCGTTATCAGCGGCAAACACACATACAAAACCCAAGCGCGCACCGTATTAGCTCGTCTCGGCGATAGCAATCGTCCTAGCCGGCCAATGACTAGCTTAGCCAGGCAGCGCCCCGAGGTTCGCCGCCGCGGCATCAGTATCCAATAATATGCCTGCCAAATCCCAGACTATCGATGATCCGGAGTTCGGCGAGATTGTTATCATGCGCCGCGCTACTCGCTACACCCGCATCAAGCTCGGCACCGACGGGCGCTTTGTCGTTACTAGCGGCCAGCTAGTACCGCTGGCGTTTATTCGCTCGTTTATTGAACGGTCGCGCGAAGACTTGCGCAAAATAGCTAAAGATTCGTCCATCGCCCAGCCGTATCGCGACGGGCAGCTCATCGGCAAAACCCATCAATTAGCTATCGTGCCGACACAGATGATCAAACAGCCGGAAATTCGTACCATGCGCAGCAAGCTTCTAGTCAAGCTGCCGCCCGAATTTTCACTCGAAGATCAAGAACTTCAGCAGCAAATCCGCGACGAAGCAATCAAGATCCTGCGCCGCGATGCCAAAAAATACTTACCGCCGCTGCTAGAAGAATTAGCTGGCGCCCATGGTTTCGCTTACCAGCGCGTTCGCTTCAGCCACGCTGGCAGCCGATGGGGCAGCTGCAGTTCTAATGGTACGATCAGCCTCAATATCGCCTTAATGAAGCTACCCGATGAATTGATCCGATATGTATTGATTCACGAGCTCTGCCACACTCGCCATATGAATCACTCCGCAGCATTTTGGCGCGAAGTTGAACGCTACGATCCGCGCTACCGCCTCCACCGGCAGCAGCTCAAGCGCCAAACTCCAATCGTCTAAGTCTTTTCATAAATTGCCTTTGCGGTTATACTAATAATAGCTATGGGTGGCCAAGTCAAAGACTATATAAACATCGATCCGTCAACGCATCGCATGAAGATTATTCGCTGGATAGCACTTTTGATTCCGCTGCTATTAGTGGCGTACAGCGTCTTCATGCAATTCTCGCCGCTCGGCAAGCCGACAGCAGTGAATATGTACGCTTTTTACGCGGTTAATATCTGTTGGGTCATTATTGGCTTTTGGCAATTTTTCGCAGCGCCGCGGCAACCTATTGGCCATATTGCCGGGCTCATCGGTTATCATATTTTAGCGTTAACTTACGTATTAACGGTTTCTGGTTTCGATATGCCGCTAATTTATACCTGGTCGGCGCTATTGCTAGCCAGCTCTGTTTACCTGGGCCAGTCAGGCATTAATATTAGTATTGCGACATTGTTTGCTGCTGCCTCGGGCAGTGTCATTATTCATGCTAGCGACGACAAACAAGTTATGTCTATCGTCATCCATTTTCTGGGTACGCTCATCATCAGCTACATGGTCAAGATGGTCATTTCAGCCCAGGCGATTGATCAAGCCGAACTCTTGCGCAGCCAAACCGCCGAGCGCTTGCAGCGCGATCGCATCGTTACTATCGTCAACAACCTTTCTGATGCTATTATTAGCACCGATAGAAACGGCATCATTTCGCTATACAACGCCTCGGCGCTAAACTTATTTGATACTAATACCGATCTCGCTGGCAAATGTATTGACGATTTTATTTCGATCGTCGATAAGAATAAAGAGCCATTCAAGTTCGCTGACAAGCTACATTCCGCCAAAACCACGCAATACCGCGATGATCTAACTGCCAGAATATCCAACGAAAGTATTCGCCTCGGCGCAACATACTCGCCAATTCGCAGCACCAACAGCGTCAGCGACGATGGCTATGTAATCATCTTGCGCGACATCACCAAGCAGAAATCTCTCGACGACGAGCGCGACGAGTTTATTTCGGTCGTCAGCCACGAGCTGCGCACTCCGATAACTATCGCCGAAGGATCGCTGAGCAATGTCTCGCTGATGATCAAGCGTCCCGACATTCCAAAAGAAAGATTAATCAATGGCATCAGCACTGCTCACGAGCAAATTATATTTTTGGCGCGAATGGTCAACGACCTTTCAACCTTGAGCCGTGCTGAACGCGGTGTCGCCGACGAGCCAGAGAATATCGATGTCCAATCGCTAATCGACGAACTGTACGCCGAATACGCACCGCAAGCCGCCGATAAATCACTAACCTTCGACATTGATATCGCGCCGCAAATCGGCCAAGTTAGCCAAAGCCGCCTCTACCTCAAAGAAATCCTACAAAACTTCATCACCAACGCCATCCGCTACACCGAAAAGGGCGGCGTCACCATCATCGTCAAGCCAGGCGAAAACGACACCATCAATTTTGCCGTCAAAGACACTGGCATCGGCATCAGCCGCAGCGACCAAGCACACTTATACCAAAAATTCTGGCGCAGCGAAGATTATCGCACCCGCGAAACTAGCGGCACCGGCCTAGGACTTTACGTTGTCGCCAAATTAGCCATCAAGCTCAAAACCGAGATCAAACTCAAAAGCCGCCTCAATCACGGCTCGACTTTCAGCTTTTCGCTGCCCGCCGTGAAAAAGAATAAATCTTAACGCTTTAGAAAATACGCGAAATCGCTTGCTATTTTCGCTCGGCAGTCGTATAATAAGCTTGACAGTCTGGGACATACCAGGCTATTTAATTTGGGAGGAAACACTATCGTGGCAAAATCCGCAAAAGGTAAATCAAAGCAAAAATCACAAAACCGCATCACTCGCATTACTGCCGGCGACAAAGCTGCAAAGCCAAAAAAGCCGAGTATCCTAGCGACTGCCAAAGAACTAGCTGGCCGCGCGCAAACCGAAAAATCTAGCACCAAGACCACTAGGCCGTCTGGCGCCAAAACCAAAACCGCCAGCAAATCAAAAAACTCAAAAAGCCGCCGCAATCCGCTCAACGCTATCGCTGGCTATTTCCGCGGCGCCTGGCAAGAAATCAAGCAAGTCCGCTGGCCAGATCGCCGTTCGACCTGGGGTATGGTTGGCGCGCTGATCGTTTTCACCGCAGCGCTGTTTCTGGTCATTATCTTGCTGGATTATGGCTTCGCTTGGCTATTCAAACTAATCATGGGAACAAAGTAGAAAGGATTTTATGGCAAAATCAAATCGTTATGACAGCTCGCGGCAATGGTATGCCATCCATACTTACAGCGGCTACGAGGAAAAAGTCGCTGAAAGTATCCGTCAGCGCGCTCAAACTATCGACATGGCTGATAAAATTTTTGACGCCATTGTGCCGAAAGAAAAGCAAGTTCAAATCAAAAATGGCAAGCGCAAAATCATCAATGCCATCATCTTTCAGGGTTATGTCTTGGTCGAGATGAAATTAACCGACGAAACTTGGTATATCGTCCGCAACACGCCAGGCGTTACCGGCTTTGTCGGCAGCGGCACATCGCCAACTCCAGTTTCCGAAGCAGAAATTACCAAAATTAAAAAGCGTATGAACATCGAGGATCCAAAACACCAAATCGACTTCACAGAAGGAGAAGTAGTTAATATCATCGACGGGCCCTTCAAAGGTTTCGACGGCACCGTCAGCGAAATCGACTCAGCCAAAGGCACTCTCAAAATCATGGTCAGCATGTTCGGCCGCGACACGCCAGTTGAGCTTGACGCTTTGCAGGTCAAAAAAGTCTAGGCCGCCAAGCAAAATTCTTATCACAGCAAGAGAGTTGCCGCCCTGCAAAACCGTACAACTCGCCGAGCTTTAGCTTGCGTAATCTCGTAAAACACGCTATACTATAGCAGTTACGCACTAAATATCAGCTTCTCAATATATTTAGTAAAGGAAAATTATGGCAAAGAAAATTATCGGTAACTTGAAGTTACGTATTCCGGCTGGCCGAGCAACTGCCGGACCTCCGGTCGGTTCAACACTTGGCCAGTGGGGCTTGAACATGATGGACTTTATCAATCCATTCAACGAAGCCACCAAAGGCATGATGGGCAAAGATGTCATCGTACACATTCAAGTCTACGAAGACCGCACTTTCACCTGGAACTGCTTGGGTCAGCCGGTCGACGACATGATCCGCAGTGCTATCGGCATCCAAAAGGGCAGCGGCAAGCCGCACGTCGATAAAGTCGGTAAAATCACTCGCGCCCAGCTAGAAGAAATCGCCAAGACCAAGATGGATCAACTCAATGCTATTGACTTAGATGGCGCCGTCAAGGTAGTTGCTGGTACCGCTCGCAGTATGGGCGTAGAGGTTGTTGACTAACTAAATAGTTTACACACTCCGGCGCCTAGGATATAATAGGCTAAGTGTCGGGGTGTGGCGCAGCTTGGTAGCGCGCACCGTTCGGGACGGTGAGGTCGCTGGTTCAAATCCAGTCACCCCGACCATTAAGCCCGTACTCAAACCCGCGTCATGGTGAACCCGTGGCGCGGGTTTTGTTTGCCTTATACTTGCTCCGCATCACTCAGCAGTGCTATAGTTGGAGACGAGATGTATAATTGTTTTCGTTTCTTTGCTCACTCGCCAGACTGGAATGTTATTCATCAATCTGGTTTCCTAGGCTGGCTGCTGACTCCGGTTAAGCAAGACCCGGCGGTCGTCCAAGAGTTTCCCATATATATCCAAATCGGTCTTAAATCGTCCGATATGTATCTTGACTTGCCTGTCTGCGCAATAAATACTGTTTTGTTTCTTGTGCTTTTTGGGCTGGGGTCTTACTTGGTTTCATTTGGTATGAAATACCGTTCATGGCGCACAACAGGAGCGATTCTCATCCTTGCTGGATTAGGATGGTATTTTACGCTACGCAACTACTGTGGCAACTACTATAGCGCCACGTTTATCATCAAAGTCGTATATACGCTCGTCGCTTTAGCTTTTGCTGGCGGCGGTGTTGCTATAGGAAAATATAGACGCAGCATCATTGATACTACTCGACCATCATCACGGCTTTAACCAATTAACTTGCAAAGATTTTCTATACTGCCAGCGCTTAACTGTGATAGAATAGAATCATAAGTTATGAAGGGTGAATTTTTGAATAGGCATAAGTTTAGCGTGCTTTTAATCACGCTAACTTTTTCAGCAATACTAGGTTTGGCTACTTTTACTGGGCTAGATTATTACAAAACCGCTAAAGACATCAAGGCCAAAGAGCAGGAAACCGCCGACAAGCTCGCTGCCGCCCAGCAAAAAGCCTGGGCCGAAAAAGCCGCCCTCCGCAAAAAAGTCTTAAAAGACTACAACAGCACGATCATTGTTATTAACAAAAAGCACTGCTTCGAGCCAAAAACTTGGCAGCCGAATGATTTGGCGCCTATCGAAAAGGGGATATCCTTGCGCAAAGAGGCCGCTGCCCAATATAACGCCATGAAAACTGCCGCCACGCAAGCAAAAATGCCGTTAGCCTCGACTAGCGGCTACCGATCTTACAACGACCAAGTCGAAACTTATAATTATTGGGTCAAACACAGCAACCAAAAAGAAGCCGACTCCGCTAGCGCCCGGCCAGGTTGCAGCGAACATCAAACTGGCTTAGCTGTCGACCTCAAGGCTGATAATTGCGTCCTGCAGTGCTTCGCCACTACGCCAACATATAAGTGGCTGGCCGAGCACGCCGCCGAGTACGGTTTCATCCAGCGCTATCCTGACAACGCCAAAAATATCACCGGCTATGTCGTCGAAGCTTGGCACTGGCGTTACGTCGGCCGCGAAACCGCTCAAGACATGAACAAGCGTGAGATCAAAACTCTCGAAGAGTACTTCAATGTTACAGGCGGCGATTATTCAAATTAATTTTACGTAAATACGTCCTAGCCCTGATACGTGCCGTACCAAAACAAGAGCGCGTTTAGGAAAAGCAGTCCGCTAACTGCCAATCTGAACAACCGAACCGCCGATTTTGCGCCGGAAATAATCGTCGTGGCTAACATACAAAATTGCGCCAGCGTAGCGCTCGAGCGCCGCTTCCAGTTCCTCAATTGAAGGCAAATCCAGGTGGTTGGTCGGCTCGTCCAGAATGAGCAATTGCGGCTCATTTGCTAGCATACTAATGAGCTGAAACCGAGCTTTTTGCCCGCCGCTCAAGCTAGCCAAGGGCACCGCGCCGTCGCTCTCAACAAAAAGATAATCGCCCATCAGCTGGCGGATTTTGGTATCATTAATTTTCAGCCCGCGATCGAGATACATCTGCTCAATCGCTCGCGCCAGCGGCAAGTTCAGATAAGTTGCCGCTATCTCTTGTTCATAAATACCAACGCGAATTTGCGGATCGAGATAGAGAGAGCCCGCGTAAACGATTGGGGCAAATTGAACAGTATTCTTAATCAAAGCCTGAGTTAGCTGGGGCGGGACTTGAGCCGTTTTACGAAGCCGGCCAGAGGAAGCGGCGCTAGAAGACACGTTTGCCATCAACGCTCGAATCAACGTCGTCTTGCCAGCACCATTACGTCCGCGCAGTTCAATAGCTTCGCCTTCGCGTAAATCGATATTAACACCTTCAAACAAAATCCGCTCATCGAAACCTAGCGCCAAATCGCGAGCCTCGACAAGCTTGCGCTGCGAACGCATAGCGCCGTCTCGCATATTCAAACGAATATTGCGAGCTTTGAATTTTTGATAGCGATCAGCCACTTTATAATCCAATTGCGCCACATTCTCTCTGTCAATCCAAAAAGTCGGCTTGTCGATTTTCTCCAGTTTCTCTAGCTCGGCCGCCGCTTGGTTCTCGCGCCGCTTGAATTGCGCAATCGTGCCAGGATCGCGGGCTTTTTCTTTCAGGCGGCGAAATTGCAGAACTTTGTCGCGCAAATTAGCAATCCGCCGTTCGGTTTGCTCATAATCCTGCATGGCATTGCCTGTCGCTGAAGCATTTTGACGCAAATAATCATCATAATTGCCGCGATAACTCACTGATGCGCCATCGCGCAGCTCAACAATTCGATCAACCTCTGCCAGCACATCGCGGTCATGAGTGATGATCAACATCGCTTGGCGAGCGCTTTTCATCCAATCGATAAACTGCTTCTTGGCAACATAATCCATATGATTAGTCGGCTCGTCAATCAATGCTAGATCCGCTTGCGCATGCATGATTTTCACAACTTCGACCAAGCGTTTCTGCCCGCCGCTCAAAGCCGTCAATTGGCGCTCGCCAAAACCTTCCATCTGGAAATTTTTCAATTCCTCAGCCACCAATTCTTCAACGCGATAAAAATCCTTCTGTCCAAAGCGCTCCAACGCCTGGCTGTACTCCTCGATCTTGCGCATATCGCTACCCATCGTCGCTGGATAAGTCGTCAAAATGTGCCGCAGCCGCACATATTCCGGCAGCCCGCACAGGATATATTCTAGCACTGTAATATCACCCAAACTATGGTGTTCCTGCGCCGTCGCTACAATCGTGCTGCCGCGCCGGAAAACAACTGACCCTCTATAGTCGCTATCCGCTCCCGCCAACATGCCAAATAGCGTCGATTTGCCAACGCCATTGCGACCAATCAGCCCAACTTTCTCGCCGTCATTGACGCTGAATTTAACTTCGCTCATCAACTGCTTATCGCCAAAACTTTTATCGGTAATGTGAACATCAGCTATCATTCATTCTATTGTAACAGAGAGCAACCCCGAGCACTATTGCATTTTTATCATAAATATTGTATAATATAAGTATTAAACCTGTTATAATTAACATATGTCTAAGAAATCTAGCGCTAAGACAAAAAAGCTAGCTACTCAAACGATTGTTAACCGTCGAGCACGGTTTGATTATGAACTGGGCGACGAGATCGTGGCTGGGCTTAGTTTAACCGGGCTTGAAGTGCGAGCCGCCAGGGAAGGCCACGTCCAACTCAAAGGCTCGTATGTCACGATACGCGGCGGCGAATTGTGGCTGAACAACGCTAGTTTCAGCTTGCGGCAGAACGAACGCGGCACACCAAATGCGCGAACTGTCGACACCAGTGTACGCAAATTGCTAGCCAGCCGCCGCCAAATCGACCAATTAGCTGCTCGCAAAAAAGAAGGCTTCACTATCGTTCCAACCAAGCTGCTTACTAGCGGACGCTACATCAAATTAGTCATCGCTCTAGGCAAGGGCAAGAAACGCTACGACAAACGCCAAGCTATCAAACAGCGCGATCTAGAACGCGAACACAGCCGTATTTTGCGCAAATTTTAGCTGCGCCGAATACACCGAGTCTCGCGCCCTGAACCGCCACTATTCTTCTTCAAGTACTTGATGTGATGAAATTAAACTTTCGTATAATTCAACCATCTTTTTAGCCATCGCCGTCGAATCAAACTTCTTGGCAACGCTCAACGCGCCGCGCGACAACTCCTCGATTTTCTCTGGGTGCGCGAACAAATCATTAAATACTTTTGCGAAATCTTCGCCCTCAATACCTTCAGTCAAGACAGCGTTGCGCTCAGTCAAAGCCTCGGTCATTCGTTCGTCGCAGTAAACAATCGGCAAACCGCTAGCCGCCGCCTCCAAGAAAGTCATTGGCTGGTTGTCAAAATGATACGACGCCAGCGAGAACACATCAGCTTGCTTGAGCATCGCCGCTACCTCGTCGCCCGAACGCATACCAGCGAAAATTACTCGATCGCCGACGCCCAACTCCTCAACGCGCTGCCTAAGCTCCTCTTCATACGGGCCGCCGCCAACCAAGACCAGCTTGACTTTTTTATCGCGGATATGCGGCATAGCCTCAATCAAAGTCCGCTGGCGCTTCTCTGGGCTTAGCCGCGCCACCGAAATGATAAACTTTTCACCCGGACGCTTTTCAATCGGCGAATCAGCCGCCGACGCTTTCTTATAGCGTTTGGTGTCGATACCGTTCGGGAAAACGTAGCATGGCACCGTCAAGCCGCCATCTTCGATCAGCATCCGTTCAAGGTGTCTCGACGGCGCAATACAAGCATCGCACTTATTAGCAAACGCCGCCATCAGCCGCCAGCCCTGGCGCGACATGATGTCTTTGATAGTACTTTTGCTCATTGAACGCAGCTGCTCGCGCGAGGCTTTCGGCAAAATCGGTCTTGTTCGCAGCACTACTGGAAACGCCGCTGTCGCCGCAATCAAGCCGGAAGTCACCATAAACGGATAATCATTAACTAATTCAACATAAAGCGTGTGAATGGTCGTCACATGCGGTATATTCTGCCGCTTAGCAACGCTATGCGCCAGTACGCCCATATAAAATTGCATTTGGCTATGCACGATATCGAACTGGTATTCATCAAGCTTCCTGGCTAGGCCAGGGTAAATAACCGCCATTTCACGCTTATCAAAAACATAATTCTTGGCTGACGGCAAGCGAATGACGTGATCGTCGTGGTCTTCGTAGCCTTCGCATTTTGGCGCTACCACAAAAACCTCATGCCCAAGCGACTCCAAAGCCTGCTTATAATTCAAAGTCGATGTTGCCACGCCATGCACCGATGGCAGGTAATCGTCAATAAAAAAAGCGATTCTCATAACTAATTCCTATTATACCATGGCGCGCTAACTACGCTAAACGTCAGGATATGAGTCTACCGCTTCAAACTGCAAGATATG
This sequence comes from Candidatus Saccharimonadota bacterium, assembly GCA_905372275.1. Taxonomy (GTDB): domain Bacteria; phylum Patescibacteriota; class Saccharimonadia; order Saccharimonadales; family Saccharimonadaceae; genus Saccharimonas. The sequence continues at coordinate 24,303 of CAJPON010000001.1, read as the reverse complement.
GCCGGCAGCCGGATCAATTATAAACTTCGCTGTCGGCAGCAAATCCTTCATAATACCCTGCGTTTTTGGAGTAATAATATTGTCTTCGCCGCCAATTATAATAGTTACATCATAATCGCTAGGTACGCCCTCAATATAAGGATTTTTCTGATATAGCAGCGTCGTCAATGCATTAGATTTTTTAAGCGTCGTAGTGGACTTTTTGTATTTTTCAGACTCGCCAAGCCATTGCCAGGCATGCTGGCGCTTGGTCTTCAGAACGCATGCCATCCGAATCTTCTGTCCAAGCATACAGTTGTAAGCTTCCCAGGTAATCTTTTCGGGCAAATAGCTAGAAAGCACCTGCAAGGTATCAGCTAACCGCGATTGATCTGGCGTCGGGCAAGCCATAATGACTTTGGTATTTTTCGGGATTTTTTCGGTACGCAGCGCATGATAAACTATCGATGAAGAATACGAGTTGCTGACAATCAAATCCGGCGTCCGTCCGAGCCGCACCAAGTCTTCCGCAAGCCAATCAGCTAAATCATCGTAAGTGTTCAGCGGCGGTTGCACCGACCCGCCATGCCCTGGTAAATCTATCGCGTACACCGCATAGCCAAAATTAACGTACCGCTCGGCTAGCGGCACCATATCGATCTTGCCGCCAGTCACGCCGTGAAAAAGTATTACCGCTTTATCAGCGCTAGTATTACACTCAAACCAGCAAACTCCGCCAGCCGTCTTTTCTTGGCAGCCGAGTTTTTCGTAAATTTGTCGCAATGTTGGAATTTCAGGCATAGTAATAATTATACTACTTTATAGTCTCTTGCTATAATACATACATGAAGTCTCTTTCTATAGCGCTAATTATTGACGACAAGTTTCCGTCATCAAGCGGCGTCAGTCGGTCTGTCCAAACACAAATCGAGGAATTAACACGTCTGAGTCATAAGGTTACACTTCTAGCACCGTACGACAACCTAGAGGTACCAAGACAAGCAAAAACTATTCCCGTCAATTCTTTCCGCTTGCCAGGCTTGCCAATACATACGCGGATACTATACGCAACCAATCACACAGCAAAAGTTATCAGCCAGCAGCATCACTTCAATCTTGTTCACAGCCAAACAGACACTGGAGCCTTACTGCTAGCCGCCAAAATCGCTCGCCAGCAACATATCCCGCACATTCACACTTTTCATACCAATATCGCCGGATCGCACACAGTACCGATACCGACATTTTTCGCTAGCATTGGCTTTAGATTATACGCACTAAATGTAGCAGCAATCCATAAGCGGCGACCGCAAAAACACGCCAAATCTAAATCTACTGCGCTGCTAGCCGACGAAAGCCGTATTGGCCGCTTCGACTGGCGTACTCAGGCTATTATTGCTAATGCTGTCGATGCGTCAACCACACCGTCGCACTATATGACCAATTACATTCACGCGGCCGCTAGCGGGGAAGTATCGCTCAGCGCCATTATACCTACTGGCTATAACCGTATCTTTGAGGAATACGCTCGTGTCGCGCAGCGGCAGCGCAGAAACAAGACCGTGCGCTTCATCAGCATTAGCCGCCTAGTCAAGGAAAAACACCTAGATTGCGTCATCAAAGCCTTCCAGCGTGCTGCCATACCGAACAGCGAACTGCTGGTTGTTGGCGATGGTGCAGAACGTAAGAATCTCATTCGCCTGGCTGCTGATACGCCCAATATTACTTTTGCCGGGCATGTTGGCGATCGCAAACAAATTGTTCAATTGCTTCGAGATTCCGATGTTTTCGTACTAGCATCTTACCGTTTTGATAACCAGCCAATCGTTATTCCTGAATCGTTAGTGATGGGATTGCCGGTTCTATATTGCGACGATCGATTGGACGTTGGGCTCCATAACGGCACAAATAGCTTATTGGTACAACCAGATGAAGAGAGTTTGGCGCAAGGTATGAAAAAATTAGCCAGTTCCACTTACCGCAAGAAACTGTCTGCTGGCACCAAAAGCGTATTCAAAGAGCTATCTCCCGAAGCCACTGCTACTGCTTTCGTAAAACTCTACCAACAAGCTATAACCAAATATTCGCGATGTAAATAATCTCTTGCATTTATTTATAGAGTTATCATTCTGAAAAACTCGACAAATTAATACTTGCTAGTTAAAAGACGAGCATACAGTTCGCGGTACTGATCAACGGTGCGTTCATAAGTATGGTTATCAATAATCCACTGGCGAGCAGCCCGACCCATCTGGCGCCGGCGCGGCTCATCATTCAGCAGTTCATCGATTTTACGCGCTAGATCGTTGACGTCTGGATAATGGAAGCTGACTCCATTCTTGCCGCCGTCCAATAGCTCGGGCAGAGCAACCTGATCAGACACCACCACTGGCGTACCGCAAGCCAGCGCTTCTAGCGCCGCAATGCATTGCAGCTCGGCAGGACTAGCCATCGCGAGTATATCTGATCGCCGCAATAAAGCGCGCTTTTCCTCGTCGCTAACAAAACCGGTAAAAATACAGCGATCACCCAGGCTAGCTGCTTGACTTCGCAGTTGCTTTTCTATTAAGCCTTTACCAATAATCACCAACTGCGCATCAGTTTTCAAGCGCTCCATCGCGGCAATCAGCAAGTCAATCCGCTTCTCGCCATCAAGCCGCCCAACATAGGCCACCACCGGCCGCAACGCATCAATCGCAAAACGCTGCAAGAGCTTCTCGTCAGCATTACCTAGTGTATAGAATGCTGCATTGACACCGTTAGAAACTGCTTTCGTTGGTATATGAATCGCTGGCGTAGTCGCTAATGCCGCACGCGTCGGCGCCGTCATATAGGCGGTTTGATTGACTAGCTTGCACATTTTACCTTCGACCACTCGGACAAACCAGCGGGCAATAGTTTTGTTTTTGGCATTCATCACGAGATTCAGCGCCATGGTGTGATTAGTCGTGACGATCGGAATCTGCCGCCGCCTAGCCTGGCGAATGACCGCCTGGTGCAGCCACGAAATCGGCGTCATCAGATGAATAATATCGGGCTGATTCTGTCGAAAATACCGCCGCACGAATCTTTTTGGTAAGAATGCCACCCGGTTGTTGTCGCGATTAGCAATCCATTTTACCGCTGGCAACCGTAATACTTTCGCGCCGTTTATTTCATCTACCTCTGTGAAATGGCTAAATAAACCGTCCGGCGAGCCAGTTAACACCGTCACCTCGTCGCCAGCTGCCTTCAAGCCAGTAATCAGCGTATCCAGCGCTGTCTGCACACCGCCGACACCAGGCCGATATACTTCGCTTACTATCAGGACCTTCATACTTATAAATATTAGCACATCCGCCGACTGGCTGCATCTTTCCAGAGTTAACACTTCACAAAATGAGTGAGCGGTGCTAGCAATGAGACAAAATATCTCGCCGCTAGCACCGCAGTGTACTCTCAGTCTCTGCCGTCTTTTCCTTTCTCTATAAAGGATTCATAGATTCCTTTATAGAGGTCGTCGGCGCCAGGCGGCCGCGGCACCTGCCACGACCTAGGGGAGATGATAAACGTCATATCTTTGCCCGTAAACAAGCAAACAATAACCAGAATCATCTCAATGGCCGCAATCAAGCCAATAATTATAACAACAACAGCCATAGTGCCAACAATGAGAGAAATCATCTCCGTCCTCCTCTGCCCGGGCATGCGCATCCCGGAGCAGGCAATTGCGCCATGAACTATACGCATAGCACAACAGCCCGCCCCGAGATTTTTTGACGAGAGCGAGGGCCTATCAAGCCCTACTTAGACATATACCCAAAACCAGGCAGTTTTGTCAATAGCACAGCGACAATTTTACGTTATAATAACTATATGAAGCTATTTTCCTGGAACGTCAATGGCATCCGCGCCGTCATCAATAAGGGTGAGTTTGCCAGCTTCCTGCAAACCTACAATCCGGATATCTTATGCCTTCAAGAAACCAAGGCTGCCCGCGACCAGGTAGAAATTGATCTGCCAGAGTACCACGAGCATTTCTATTCAGCCGCCAAAAAAGGCTATTCCGGCACGGCGATTTTGTCGAAAATCCGGCCGCTGCACTGGCGCGACGGACTGCCGCCGGCTATCATTGAGCGGTTCAATCTGACCGGCGATCAGTATGGCAATCCCGCCGACGAGGGACGCATCATCACTGCCGAGTTCGACGATTTTTGGGTGGTGACATGTTATACGCCAAATTCGAAAGGGGATTTGAGCCGGCTGAAATTACGTCACGAGCAGTGGGATCCGGCAGTGCTGGCCTATCTGGAGGAATTAGAGCTAGTCAAGCCAGTATTATACTGCGGCGATATGAACGTGGCGCATCAAGAAATTGACCTGGCAAATCCTAAGTCTAATGTCGGCAAGCACGGCTTTACCGACGAGGAGCGAGAAGGCTTTCAGAATTACCTAGACGCTGGATTTACTGACACCTTCCGGGCGGCTTTTCCTGAAAAGACCGACGCCTACACCTGGTGGACACACTGGGCCAACGCCCGGGCGCGCAATGTCGGCTGGCGGATTGACTATTGGCTGGCGTCGCGCGAAATCGCTAAGCGTGTCAAAAATCCGCAAATCCACGCCGAACAAATAGGCAGCGACCACTGCCCAGTAAGTATTGAGATAGCAATATAACCGCGAGGACCAACTCATGCCACCAGAAAATAATCCGCAGCAACCACTTCAACAAACGCAATATCCGCAGCAACCGCAATATCAACAATACCCGCAGCAGTATCCGCCGCAAAACCAACCTCAATACGCTTCACCACAGCCGCAATATCAGCAGTATTCTTCGCAGAAACCAAACAAAATACTCCTAACGATTGCTTTGATCGTTTCGCCACTCGCAATACTATTCGTAATACTAATATCTATTGGCGTCATTTACGGGCTATCCGAAACATTTTCGCAAAATCCAGTAAGCTCTTTCGGACAGCTGAATGATTGCGCTGAACAAATACGCCAAATACCAGGCGTAGAGAAAGTCGATCTCAAACTATCAGACATCGTAGAGGACTTTTTTGGCCACAAAAAAGGTACTTACAAAATAACACTTCAACCAGATTATCCTAAAGATCAGACTATTATAGCAGTAAAGAGAATCGCTGACGTTATCTCCCCGATCCGAGAATGGCCGCAACAAAACTTCATCGCAGTAACTCAGAAGCAGGGCAATGGCACAATCAGTACCAGCTCAGAAGCTAACACGTTTTACAAAATTCCCGAAAAACTCCCGGCGCTATTCGATAAACTTAAAGAGTCTAATTTCAAAGCCAAAATTTCAGCTAGAGTGCTAGAGAAATCAGAGAAAAACAAAACAACAAACGGACAGCATACTCAATATTATTACTACCTTGACTGTGAAATTGAAATGAATGCCGCCAACCTTAACGAAATCAAATCATCATTGCCAAGCAATACGTCTATCGGCTCATATGACAAACTTGTCTATACTTGGAATATAACCAGAAGCGGCGGAGATACAACTAAAGTCTATGCCGATGGCAGAATACTCAGCAATAACCGCTACTTGATGGAAAACATCGACATATTCGAACCTATCTTATTCGAGATTGGAGAATTAGGGTTCGGCATTGATAAAGAATCAGACGAAATCCTAGGCGAAGTTAAATTCAACAACTTGTTCAGCAAATTCGAGCCGTCGCACATCGATATTTTCGCTCAAGCCGTTAAACTAATAGCCGCAAAGAATAATCAAGGCGCATTTAGAATCGATCAAGACAAAGTCCGCGGCTATCCAGAAGGGCGCGTTACGCTGCCAGATATCGCTATCAAAAACGGCATTGCAACTGTAAAAGAATACGATTTCGAGCCAAGAGATAGGTATATTATCGAAAAAATCGTCCGGCAAGCAAATGCAACTGACTCGCCAGCTTGATTAAGCCCAGTCTTTGGCAAAACGTTTTTCTTCGATCGCTACCGTTAACTCGTACAGCCGCTGCACGCCGTTCTCTAGTTGGTAATAATGTCGAATATAAGCTAGCTCTAGCACAAACAAAATCAGCGCCAATAGTCCCAGCAAACAATTCATCGCCAGCCCCATTGCTGCGGTCACCAAAAATGCCGCCAGGGACGCCAAAAATAGCCCAGCGAAGAAAAATGTCACCAGTAGGTGCACTAGCCGCTCGTGCTGAAATTCTTGCACGCGCGTGCGGTGATAGTGAGCCAATTCCGTCAGATCAGTTTTCGACTTGGCCGCCGCTAGGCGCTGCGATATAGTTTGATAGTGCTCGGCGATGTGTTTTTCCATAGCCTAAATTGTACGCTAGCCCGACGGCTGCGGCAAGCGCTTGAGTTGGCACGTCTGCACTTTTCGCGCTACAATACATTCATGGAATTAGCATATTGGCAGCGCCAAACACCCGAACAGCCGCTCTTTCCCGATATCGAGTGGAGTAAGCCCGAACAGCGCTCGCGCGCAGGAAAACTCGGCATCATTGGCGGCAACAAGCTAGGCTTTGCGGGTGTCGCCGAGGCCTACTCGACAGTAATGGCTAGCGGAGTAGGGGAGGTGCGCGTCCTGCTGCCGGATGCGCTCAAGAACACCTTGCCGCGCACCATGAATGGCGTTGCTTACGCGCCTAGCAATCCTAGCGGCGGCTTAGCGCAAGAGGCCATCAATGAGCTAAGAGCGCTTGGCGCTTGGAGCGACGGCTTGCTGCTAATAGGCGACGCTGGACGCAATAGCCAGACAGCGATCGTCTATAGCCAGTTGCTGCGCGACTACCAAGGCCCAGCAATTATCACCCGCGATGCCGTAGATCTAGTACGCAACGATTCCGCCATATTAGCAGCACGCCAGAATACCGTGTTAATTTTGAGTTTCGCGCAGCTGCAAAAACTTTTTCGCACGCTTTATTATCCCAAAATTTTGACTTTCAGTATGCAGTTGCTGCAGTTAGTCGAAGCTTTGCACAAATTCACCATCACTTATCCGATCACAATTGCAACTCTGCATCAAGACACGCTAATTGCCGCTCACAGCGGGGAGGTCACCACCACGCCATGGAACGACCCGATGCGCATCTGGCGCGGCACGGTAGCGGCGCGCGCTAGCGTTTATTATATTTGGAATCCGTCACGGCCGCTTGAGTCTATCACCGCCAGCCTTCTCTCTAAATAATCCAACAAAACAAATCCGCCCTGATATCTCAGAGCGGATTGTTTCTAGCTGGGGGGATTGGCTAGAGGCGTTTGCGGCTAGCGATGTAAGCGCTGGCTGCTGCGGTTAAACCGCCGAGGCCGACCACCGAGGCGACTACTTCGCCGGTACCAGTCTTTGGCAATTCAACTGGATTTGATGGGGTTGGCGTTTTTGGAGTTTCCGGTGGAGTCGCTGGAGTTTCCTCGCACTTGCTCATGTCAGTGGTATACTGACTGTCGCTTGACTCTTTACGGGTAACTTCGACGATTTTCTTGTCAGCGATGCGGCAAACTTTCACCTTGTCGCAGTCTGCTTCATTCTTGGAATGCTTCTTGCTATCAAACTCGGTCTCTTTGATGGTGATGATGTTACCAGTCTCGAGTTCGCAAACCTTTACCTTATTACAGTCAGCGAAATTCTTAGAGTGCTTCTTGCTGTCAAATTCTTTCTCTTTGATAGTAATGATAGTATCGGTTGAAAGGTCGCAGACTTGGATTTCCTTACAGTCGTTAATGTCTTTCGAGTGCTTCTTACTGTTGAACTCTTTTTCCTTGATAGTTACGATTTGCTTGCTAGTCAGGTCGCAGACCTTGATTTCTTTACAATCGTTGATATCTTTGGAATGTTTGCTGCTGTTGAACTCATTCTCTTTGATGGTGATGATTTTCTTGCTGGTAAGATCACAGACTTGGATATCTTTCGGTTTCCAGGTTGCATCACCCCAGACTGGGTTACCGCAATCCTTGATAATGGCTGCGATAAACTTGCCGTTTTCATCAAACCAGACGAAAGCATCAAACTGATTGTAGACAAAGCTGTTCTGAGTCGTAAACTTGTAGAACGAATGTCCGCCAACCGTCTCGCGGCCGTATGACGAGCCTGGGTAGCGCGTATTACGCTGAACGGTCTTGGCGTTAGTTGCCACAACTTGGCCGTCGACAACGATCCGGCCATCCTTATAAACGGTACCGTTCTTCATGCCTTTGCCTTCAATCATGGCATCATTTATGTTGTTCCACTGATACAGCGCTTTGATGTCGTCGCGTCCGTAGTAAACATTTTTAAGGTCTTGATGACTTGGCGTACCGCAAGTAATCACGTTAATCCATCCGTCACAGACAGATGCTTCTGATGGCTTAGCCAACCAGATTCCACCAGCGATAGCAGCTATAACCGCGCCGACAATCGCCAGATTCTTAATTGATAGTTTCATTGATTTCCTCCCTGCGTGCATTATTCCACGCTTATGATGTCATTGTAGCATAAACTTTTAATTATGTCAACACTTTTGCATAATATTGTTACTTATGCTTTACGCCGCTACCATAACAGGGGTAAGCGCATCAAAAAAGACGCCCACACACGTCTATCTTATGGTACCGCGGGCCGGACTTGAACCGGCACGAGCTAATGCTCAAGAGATTTTGAGTCTCTCATGTCTACCAATTCCATCACCGCGGCAGAAAAGGTACATTTTCATTGTAACAGACCAGAGCTAACTAGTAAATAACCGCTAATTACGCTATAATTAGCATAGAAAGTATGAAGCCAGACGATCGTTCATCATTAACCGTTCCGCCCAGAGACGGAGCGCCTCATCACAGCACACTAACCGACCAGCACCGGTCGGCAGCGGCTGATATTGTCCGCCAACAGATCAGTTCGATTATTCAAAACGATCCGCACGCTACTGCTGCAGCTGGCCAGCAGCCAAATTCTAACGCAAAAAAGCCCAAACAGGCCGAGGAGCCCCAAAAGAACTCGCACTCGCCGCAAACAAACGCCTACCCGCAGCCATCTGGCACTGTCGCTGATAGTGCGCAGTCTAACAGCGTTACGGCCGGCCCTGGCGCCGTCGACCCAGACAAAAACCCGTATACCCGCACCATGAACCAGAGCTCCACGCCTGCTACACATGATGCTTCTTGGCAAAAATACCACACCGCCTGGCAAACATATTATCAGCAGTATTACGAGCGCTACTACGTCTCGCAGATTGATGCCACCCGCAAGTCGCTCAAAAAGCAAGCCGCTCAGCAAGCGCAAAAAAGCCAAAACTCAACGCCAAACAACGATACCGTATCGCAAGAGGAGGCCGTCAACGATCTGCGCAGTTCCATTCGCCGCAAAATCAACGACAAGGCCAAGAAGGTCCGCGGTAGCCGTCATTTTATGCCAATCATGGCAGCTTGCGCGGTGATGATTATTTTTCTATTTTTGCAGTATAATCGCGTTTTGTTCGCCTACGTCGAGGCGTACGTCTCACCAGGCGCCACCGACCCCGAATCAATTATCGTCTCCCCGAACACCACCAAAGTCGCTACCAACGAGTCGCGGCTGCTTATCCCGAAGATTGCCGTTGATGTGCCAATCGTTTGGGACGCTAATGCCGCCGACACCAACTCGCTAAATCAAGCCATGGACAAAGGCATTGTTTGGTTCAATATCCAAGGTGCCAACGCTAAGCCTGGCGAAAAGGGTAATTTCGTCGTTTCTGGTCATTCCTCTAACGACTGGACTGACAGCGGCGATTATAAATTTATTTTTGCTCGGCTAGAGAAGATGGCCGCTGGCGATGTGGTTTACGCTAATTACAACGGCACGCGCTATACTTATAAAATCACTGGCACCAAGGTAGTAAAGCCGACCGACGTTGCGTCGCTACAAATCGGTAACGACAAGCCTTACATTACGCTAATCACTTGTACGCCGCTAGGCACAGCACAAAACCGCCTACTAGTTTTCGGCGAGCAAATCAGCCCGAATCCGAATGAAGCCAAAACCGCCGAGCAAAACAGCAATACCGCTGCCTCGACCAAGAAAATGCCAGCCAACTCGCCGACATTCTTGCAGCGGATCTTTGGTATCGGTAATTAGCCGCTCACGGCAAAACTTCTCCCGGCGCTCAACAAGCAACAGCAACCGGCGGGCAAAATCTTGCTGAATTATTGAACTTAGTCGTACATTTTGATATAGGAAGCAGTGATTTTACCAGAGCTATGCTTGCGGAAATAATACAAGAAACGGTTATTCGACGATTGCATTGCTGCCGAGCCAACTGCATCGGTCGCCATGGTGTGCATATTAGTACCGTCATAGTCGCCGAATTCAAAGGTACCACCTGCCACTCGCATAATATGCGAATTATCCAGCCAAGCGATTTCACTCGTAGCGGTAGTCTTCATTGAGACGTTAGCAATCGACCGCAGCTCTAAATTATAAGTCACCAAGCTAGCCCCAGCTTGTGCGTAAACATACAGGTGTTCGTTCGGCGAAAAGCCTGCGTACGAAACGTCTGTTGCCAGCGGCAGTGTAGCCAGCAACTCTTGCTGCAGTTCGTCTGTCGAATCGCTTGCTGGCAATTTTACCTTCTTGACAGCAACCATTTTGCCGTGAGTAATGAGCGCAAAATTATCATAATAATACTCCTCAATCGCTAGATTAAGACTGCGCCCGGACATATCCTTGAAAGTTTGCAAGGCCCGCGGCTTTGATGCGCCTTTCGACAAATAGCCAATCGTCCGCTCGCCGCTATTATTCGGCTTGGTAGTATAGCTAATCCAACCGTTTCTAGAAATATAAAAATCACTAGCATCGCTAATTAGCGGACCCGACAACGTTTTATCCGACAGTCTAATCCGGCGAACATCGCTGTCGGCCGTCAACACATACACATTCTGCGAGTCGCTTTTGTCGAAAGCTAATTTGCTGATTTGCACGCCGATATCGTGGGTGATGTTTTGCGCCTTGCCATCGAGGTCAACGATAAGATATTCTTTTGAATCATCAAAAGAATGGCTGATTAACACTCGTTTGCTATCCTTGCTCCACGATTCAATTGCAAAACTGTGGTTAGCGCCGTCGGCCGTGTAACTATCAGCAGATAGAACACGCTGCTTATGTTCGATCCGGTCGTTATCAACTTTGAGAAAATCAACCGCTGGCTGCTGCTTGTTTTGGATAACCGCAAAGCGCGATTTATCAGGCGCTGCCGCTGCGCTGTCGAGGCTAGCGAGTTCCATCGCGTCTTTGGCCTCAATGCTCGTCGGTACTAGCTTGACGTAATTTAACCAAAGGATTGAGCCGGCCTTGACGTTAACTTGTTTTTGCCAAGGCACAAACCCGTCTTTCGATACCGTTACCGTGTGCTGCCCGGCCGTCGCCACGATACGCGTCGCCGTCCGGTTAGCTAGCGTCGCGGCGTCTATTTGAATTATTGCGCCATCAGGCCGCGAGTCAAACTGCATCATGCCGCCTTGTCTAACCGTGCCTCGATCAAAATCTAAACGATAGCCTTGTACTAGCATCAAACAAACCACTGCCAACGCTAGAACTGCCAGGGTCATCACAGCATAAGTAAAGGTTAATTTAATACGCTGCTTGCGCCGATTTTTTTGCTGATTCATAGTACGTATTATACCACTTGCTATTGCGTGTAATAGCAAATTAGGCTATGATAATAGTTAAGCACGAGTAGTATCGCAAACATAGGTAAGGGAAATGACAAACAACAACATAACCATCAAGGGTAATGTCTACGACGCCGAAACTGGCAATATTCTCGATGCCCAGAGATCGGCACGCACGCCAGCAGCCGCGGCTAGCAATTTTCATAGCGGCACCCAAAAATCCCACACTCTGCAGCGCAAATATATCAAGAAACAACCGCGCACCATTGATTCAGTAGCGCCAGTGCGAGCCGCCACCACAGCGGGTATTAAAGAAAAATCTGTCGCTCGCAGTTCGCAGCGCTTAGCGGCCGAGCGCAGTACGCCGCAAATCATTCGCCGCAGCAAGAGAACTCGCCGCGTCCAAGATATTCGCCGATCGTCTAATATTGCGCATTTTGCCAAAGCTACAACTGCTACCAAACCGCCTGTTAAGCGTCCAACCACCCCGGAGACCCCAGACATAGCGCCTACCGCCAATCAGCTTGAACAGACTGCTCGCCAGCGGCAAGCAATCATCAAGCAGCAGCAAACGCGCAGCGTCTTGCCATCACAAGTTATCAAGCAGCAAGCCATTCAGGAAGCTACCGACAAGATGTTGACGCGCCAACAGCGCAAAGAAGTCAAGCCAGCAAAGAATACTTCGCTTTGGCGCCGCCTGGTTAGCGTTGGCAGCACAGCTATAGCTGTCCTACTGCTAGGCGCCTACTTCACATATATCAATATGCCCGCTTTGAGCACCCGTATAGCCGCCTCACAGGCTGGCATTAATGCTTCTTATCCGAATTATCAGCCGTCTGGCTATAGCCTCAATGGTCCGGTTGCTTACCAGCAGGGCAGCGTAATCATGAAGTTTGCCGCTAACGGCAGCAACGAGAATTTCACCTTAGCGCAAACTCGCTCCGAATGGGATTCATCGGCCGTGCTCGAAAATTACATCAAGCCGAAATCCCGCGACAAATACACCACGACCGCTGCCAATGGCCTAACCATCTATTCCTACGGCACCCATGCCGCTTGGGTTAATGCTGGTATTCTTTACACCGTCGACGGTAACGCCGAGCTAGCGCCAGAACAAATCCAAAAGATAGCCGCCAGTTTGTAATTTATGCGTATTTGTGGTATAATATAAGGATAAGCCTTGTTTTTGGCGATATGGAGATAACTCTTAACTTTTGCACCTGCCGGGTGCTTTTTGCTATAATTAGGCCATGGGCGACGACAAAAATTACACCAACGTCATTCTTGAAGAAATCCGTTCGCAGATGCGCGCGGTATTAGAGATTGTATCAAACCAACCAACACGCGAGGAATTCAATAATTTACGCGAGGAGTTCGATAGCCTCAAGACCGACGTCAGAACCATCAAACGAGCTGTCGTTGATAACGACAAAACCACTCGGCACGAGCTAGAATTACTTGATCGGCGCGTCGCCAAATTAGAAGAGAGCGCCTCATGACTACGCGCACTCGTTTCGCGCCTAGCCCAACTGGCTATATGCACGTCGGCGGTATGCGTACCGCGCTATTTGCTTGGCTCATCGCTCGGCAGTCAAATGGAAAATTCATCCTGCGCATAGAAGACACCGACCAAAAAAGGGAAGTATCTGGCAGCGTAGAGCATATTTATAAATGCCTAAGGTGGCTCGACCTTATACCAGACGAAGGTCCAGACGATTTTGGCGGCGAATTTGGACCGTACAAGCAATCAGAGCGGCTTGACATTTACCGTAAATATGCGCAAAAACTCATTGACGCTGGCCGCGCTTATGCCGATCCGTATACGCCGGAGCAGCTAGACGCTTTTCGCGAAGAAGCCAAAGCCCATAAAAAGCCTTTTTTGTACCGTGATTACCGCCCGGAAAACCCGCCGGTTTGGGATGGCAGCCAGCCGCTGCGCTTTCGTTCAGAACCGAAAGCTTACACCTGGCACGACGAGGTCATGGGCGAAATGCACGCCGGCCCAGAGGTAATTGATGATTTTATATTGGTTAAATCCGACGGCTTTCCGACCTATAATTTTGCGCACATTGTTGATGACGCCGAAATGGAAATCACCCACGTTATCCGCGGACAAGAGTTCCTTGCCAGTACGCCCAAATACCTTAATCTCTACGATGCGCTGGGTATACCCCGGCCGATATTCGCCTCGGTACCACCGATCATGAACGAGCGGGGCAATAAGAAATTGTCCAAACGCGACGGCGCCAAAGACATCCTAGCCTACAGAGAAGAGGGCTATCTGCCAGACGCCATGCTCAATTTCCTCGCCAGCCTGGGGTGGAACGACGGCACCGAACAGGAGGTTTTCACCAGAGACGAATTGATCGAAAAATTTAGCCTGAAACGCGTCCAAAAATCAGGCGCGCGGTTTGACGAAAAACGCTTGTTATGGCTTAATGGCGCTCACATACGCAATGTTCCCGTCGATAGGCTTTACGAGTATGTGTCGCCACAGGACGATAACCCGCAGAAAAACGGGGGACAGACTGGTTTCTGGCCGGAATCCGCCTATGCCCCAAATATAACTAAGGAATACCGCATGAAAGTGCTGGCTTTAGCGCAAGACCGCCTGAAAATGTTTGAAGATTTACGCGGATTTGGCTACTTTTTCACGGAGCCTGAGATTAACATGGAACTTATTGACGGCAATAAGCAGCTAAAGAAGTTGTCCGACAGCGAGCGGCGCGAACTTTTAGAAACCGCCCGCGCTGAGCTCGCCAAACTCGCCGACTGGACGCCAGAATCAATCCAAACCTGCCTGAACAAATTGCTGGAAACAACCGGCCAAAAGCCCGGCATTCTCTTCAGCCTGATCCGCATCGCCGTCACCTGGGCACCGTTCAGCCCGCAGCTGAACGATACGTTGGCATTGATTGGTCGCGAACACACTATGGCACGGCTTCAAAACTCTATCTAGATACCTGGGGTTAAAATAACAATAAATTAGCAAAAAGTAAGGGGGTTGTCTGCTATATATTATAAATATAAGCAGACAACCCCAGCGGATAGAATCAGTAGAGACGTCGTCGCGCCTCATCAGTCAGCAGGTGGCGGGCGACCAACTCTTCAGGTGTCTCATTGCAAAGCGAGGCCACCTCGCGCAGCTGCTGCCCGTGTCGCTGCTGTGCCACCTCCTCTGAGCTAGAGCAGGGAGGGTTCTTAGCAAGAACAGAAGAATCCAGACTATTCACCTCTTCTTCTGCCTGTAGACGAGCCAAGATCGGATCCACCTCCTTCCGAACAGTCAGAACAACCTGATCAATCAGATCGCTCCAGAGACGTCTGGGCAGACGACCTCCCAGCTGGTTTTCGGGCGTGCGGTGGCTAAGCCACCATCCAAGCTCTCCTCCGATATAGAGGAAAAGGTCGGGTCTGCGACCGAAGATTTGCGCCACCAGCTGGTCGTCGACCAGCCGTCGTGGGAGAACAGGCCTAGCCGGCTCTACGAGATGACGATGCTTCTTAAGCATCTTAACGTCGTGAGAGGAACACGACGAAAGCGCCAACTGCCTAATGACGCGAACCACCGCGTCAGAAACGCGGGTGACCTCCGTCGTATCAGCAGAGGTAGAGAATCGTCGAGTTTTCAGCCACTGCCGCAAACTGCGACGTGGCCGCCTAACACCCTCTGGCACGCCAAGTAGATCATACCGAAGCTCTGGGATATTGACTATTTCGTCGCAGGTCACCCCTGCGACGAAATAGTATCCTTCCTCAAGCAGCTTTGAAGAAAAAGCTGGAGACTTCTCCTCGAAAAGATCCTCAGCGATTGGCTGACCATCAACTACGTACGACACCGAGATATCGTACGTAGTAAAAACCCAACTAGTTGAACTATTTGCGGTCGTCTCCTTGACAATCTCAAGCAACATATCCTCTTCCCCCTTCCATCTATCCGAAGAGAATATTCTAATATTCTACAACTCTACTTATTTTTTGTCAAATCGCAACTAGCCAAAAATTCTACTGATTATTTTGATCTTTAAGATTTCGACGCTCGCGTGGGGTCATACCACCCCAGATACCATCATCTGTTTCATTCAGATTATTACTTAACGCATACTCCAAGCATTCAGACACAACTGGACAATCACGGCAAATCCTTTTAGCGCGTCTGGCTTGTTCTTTTTGCTTGGCATCTCTATAGTTGCCCAAAGGAAAGAACAATTCAGCAGTACTAGGGCTGCACGCTGCGCCTGCTTGCCATTCGACACCGAAGCTCGGATCCGCAGTAGCTCTAGTACTATTCTGTAGATTTATTTCGTGTATTGCTTCACCTCTCAACAAACCCATGACGCAATAATAGCATACGCAGCACATCGCGCAAACCATAACCAATTCACACCAATTATGCTATAATTTTACCGAGATGCAAAAGCAAAAAATACGCAGACGAAATAGACAACCGAGCCCGCTCGTGGCGCAACACTACGAGGCTGGTAGTAAGCAGTTGCGGCTTCAGCGGTTGCGCGATTTCATTAATCGTCATCGTATTGCAACAATGTGCATTTGCGGTGCAACCCTGATCGCTATCAGCGGGGCGGTGGCCTTCGTATTGACATATCGCGCACCAGTTGCCGACACCGCGTATCATGCTCCTGCCAAAAAAGCTCCTAAACCTGCCGAAAAATACTATTCCCACCTCAATGGCATTGAAGTTGCCTCTAAGGCCGACCTATCCAAACCAGTCACTGCCATCATGATCGAAAATTCGCCTGATGCCCGGCCGCATTCCGGGCTCAAGCAGGCCGAAGTCGTCTACGAAGCCATCGCCGAAGGCGGCATCACGCGCTTTCTGACACTATTTCAACAGCACAAGCCGCAGCTCATCGGCCCAGTCCGCAGCCTGCGTATGTATTATGTCGATTGGCTAGCACCATATCAGGCTAGCGTCGCCCACGTCGGCGGTAGCCATGCTTCACTGCAAGAGGTTCGCAACGGTAAATATCGCGATATCGATCAGTTCTTCAACGGCAGTTCGTACTGGCGCGCTAATGATCGGCGGCCGCCGCACAATGTCTATACTAGCTTCGAGAAATTAGACGCGCTCAACGCTGGCAAAGGCTATAAATCATCGCAATTCACCAGTTTCACCCGCACTGACGGCAAGGCCAGCGACAAACCAAACGCCGTCAGTATCGACATCAATTTCTCTAGCAGTTGGTATAACACCCATTACGACTATGACAAGGCTAGCAACACCTATCTACGCAGTATCGGCGGGCAGGCCAGTAACGACCGTGAAGAGGGTAGGCTAGCGCCGAGCGTCGTCATCGCGCTGCATGTCAACGAGACTACCGTCATGGAAGACGGCTGGCGGCAAAGTATCGTTACTAATGGTACCGGTACTGCAACAGTGTTTCAGAACGGCACGGCCGCTGAATGCACTTGGCGCAAGAATGACCGCTTTAGCCCGCTTGAACTCATCGACGCTGCTGGCAAACCAGTCGCACTAAATCGCGGACAAACCTGGATCGCTGCCGTACCAAACAGCGGCGGAGGAGGTGTTTCGTGGCAGTAAGCGACGCCAAGCCAATAGTCAAACGTACGCCAGAAATGCGTGATTTTTGGCGTATTCATCGCAACAAGGTTGCAATAATATCTGTTCTCGTTCAATTATTGGTCGCTTTATCGGTTATTGCAATAATGATCATCCTGCAGGTTCGTTTGGATGTCTTTCTTATTGCAACAATTGTCATTTCGCTGCTAATTATTTCTACTGCAACAAATTTCGCAGTGTTGTCTTTTGCGATGATTCCGCTGCGCGACCTCTCGACCGCGCTAGTTAATGCTGCCGGACAAAAAATTGACCAAAAGTTACCAAACCCTAGCAATAAAGAGTACAAGGCTACCGGTTTTAGCGATATGCTACTATCTATCTACAAAGAACATGTCGAAACCAGTCCAGACAAAACTAGCACAACTGACGAACTAGCCAGCGCCCTCAATCTGACAAGTACTGGCATAATTATCCTTGACAAGAACAATGGCGTAATTTTCGCTAACCGCGCCGCGCCAATCTCACTCGACGCCAAAGGTGCTTATCATTTTGACTTGCTATTTGACGACGGTACCGACCTGATTGAATGGCTCAATCAACACCGTACCGACAACGTTCGCGCCCGCAAAATTTGGCTGCGAGTTCCCAACAAGGTCATCGGGCAGGAAGACCGCCGTATTTTCAATATCACTGTTGATTTCGAACAAGGCAACACCGCGGACGCTATCATTACCGCCTACGACGAGACTGAAATCTACCAACCAGAAGACGACGACCTTGACTTTATTTCGTTCGCCGCCCACGAGCTGCGCGGGCCAATCACTGTTATCCGCGGCTACCTCGACGTGCTAGCGCTCGAACTCGATAGTAAACTCGAGCCCGATCAAAAAGAACTTTTCCAGAGATTAATCGTTAGCGGCAATCGCTTATCTGGCTACATCAACAATATTCTCAACACCAGTCGTTACGACCGCCGCCACCTCAAACTCCAACTACACGAAGATTCGTTGGCGACAATCTACGAGACTATCCGCGACGACATGGAACTGCGTGCCCGCTCGCAGCATCGTTCACTATCCGTTGACATTCCGAGCGATTTGCCAACCGTTGCTGCCGACCGCTCTAGTATTTCCGAAGTGCTATCCAACCTTATCGACAATGCTATCAAATACTCCGACGAGGGTGGCGCTGTGCGCGTCACTGCTCGAGTCAAAGATAAGCATGTTGAAGTTTCGGTCGCCGACAATGGTATCGGTATTCCAGCCAGCGTCATCAACAACCTCTTTCACAAGTTCTACCGCAGCCACCGCAGCCGCGAGACAGTCGCTGGCACGGGCATCGGCTTATATCTCAGCAAAGCTATCATCGAAAGTCACGGCGGCACCATCGGCGTATCAAGCACCGAAGGGCAGGGGGCAACTTTCACCTTCACGCTACCAATCTACGCCGCTGTTTCTGACAAACTGCATGACGCCGACAATTCCAACACCGAAATCATCTCGGCAGGCAACAGCTGGATTAAAAATCACACTAAATACACGGGGTAAATAGGAGAGTATCATGGCAATTTCCACAATCTTAGTCATCGAAGACGACCGTTTCATCGGCGAGATGTATGTTCGCAGCCTCAAAATGGCTGGCTACAACGTCGAGTGGGCGGTGGACGGCCACGATGGCTTGGTCATGGCTACCAATCAACATTACGATTTAATTTTGCTCGACATCATGCTGCCAGAGATGCGTGGTACCGAAATCATGACCGCCATCCGCAAATTCGAAGAAAACAGCGCTGAAAAGTCGCGTATCGTCGTCATGACAAATTTCGATCAAGACGAGAAAAGCCGCGCCGCCTTAGAGAACGATGCCGACGCCTACCTGATTAAGGCTGAAATCACGCCGCGCCGCCTAATCGAAATCATTCAGCAGCTCGGCAGCTAGACAACACCCAGCTCTGCTGCTATAATATTCAACAGTTCGGCTCTATCGTCTAGCGGTTAGGACACCGGGTTCTCATCCCGGCAACCCGGGTTCGATTCCCGGTAGAGTCACCATAAAGGGATATATATTCCGTTCGTATTTGAAACAGCTCGTTTACCTCTGGTGGCGGGCTGTTTTTGTGGGTTCCAAAGTTTATTTCGTCATATGTTGGGAGTTTGTTGAATATAGCGCCGAAAAAGGCAGCTTTTCGCAGTGGATTACAGAGGTCAAGCAGCAGTTCTGAAAGGTGTTCCAAAATATATTTAGCGTATTGCAAAACTTGGTCAAATTCAGCTTGTAAATTCGGCTGCCTGGCAATTTCTTCATCCAGCTCTACTAATTCTTTTTCGACGCTAACGATATCCTCTTCAAGGTATTTTAAGGCGGTCTCGCTTGTGACAACACGCATCCGATCAACGGTTGCCTTGATTTGGCTTTGCAGGCTCTCGCGGTGCTCTAAGCGCTGCCTATTAGCGTCAGTCTGCTTGGTCTGACGTTCGCGCCATAATTCAGCGATGGCGGCGATAACATCGTCGATGTATTCTGGCTTGATAGCGATAGCCCTTACAAAGTCTTCTATTGTCTCATCAAATTCAGGCTTCGGTACACGGAAGTAATGGCCATCACGGCTACAGTGATAGGCTGGATAGCGTTTACCTAGTTTGCCACGAGTAGCGCTACCAGATAGTGTCTTACCACATTTAGGACAGGCGACTACCTGTTTGTATGGATAATCTGGATTATAAATTTGTTTATTTTTCAAATGATCCGGAACTGCCTTATGTTTAATAGTGATACTATCATGGCTATCAACCTCCACGAAGACTCGGCCGCGATTAGCTTCATTGAATAAATCCACGCTGACGAGCCCATCAAACTGCGCTTTAACTGGCTTATCATGTGTCCATTTTTCTTTAATAATACCGCAATATACCAATTTACTGGTGTATTGATCAATCATTTTGGCGGTCATTTTTCGGCCGCCAATCTGTCGTTTAATTTTCGTTCGGTCGTATTTGTCACGTACAATCGTCACGCGAGAACGAAAGCCCATAGAATTAAGCTCATCGGCAATTTGCTGGTTTGTATAAACATGCGCAGCGCGCATCTCAAACAGTCTGATAATAAACTTTGCCTCATTCTTATCAGGCTTAAGAATAGTCCTCTTGCCATTTTTAGTATCAATTTTGACACTGCGGAATCCATAGTGCGGGCGTCTCATCCAATAGCCAAGCTGCGTGTAGCGAATCTCCGCACCAATCATACGGCTCATAATATCGCGCATCTCGTCCTTAGCTCGTTCAGCTTCAAGATACTCAGATTTTTGTGTAGGATTAAATTCGCTCCAATAGTATTTAAAACCAGTGTGTTCAAGGGTGCTAATTTGTTGCTTACCAATAACACCATACATATCTTCAAGCGCGATACCAAGCCTAGTCAACTGCCGCTTCAGCGGTGAATAATAATCACCACCGCCTCGTGTAAAGCGATCAATTGACTTAATAAGAACAACCTGAAAGCCTTTGCTCTTATCTTTGCAGACATCAATGACCTTTTGCATTGGTTGTACTTCATGCGAAGCAGACTCAAGCAAAATAATCGTCTCTGTAACGACAATGTTATGCGCCTTGGCATAAGCTTCTCCCTGCTCACGTTGCGCCTCCGGAGAATCACCGTCAAGACCTTGCTTATCCGATGATACGCGTATCGCTAGCAGTCCGATTCGCGGTTGGCTTGTTGGCGACATGTCCCTTATCCTCCAAAATAGTGATTAATTTTTGAGCAAAAGCTCCATCTTCCAAAATCTTCTCAACGACAAGATTAGCAACTAGTTTGATCCGTTGCTCAATCGTAAATGAAAATTGCTCCGCTAGCGGCGCTTTTGATTTATTCTTGATACCTTTTGGCCGTGCCATACACCCTCCATGTAGTGGCTCATTTTAACAATAATTAGTCAGTTGTTTTAGACTTAGACTGCTGCGGTCGTCCGCGACTAGCACGCTCCTCTAGGTCTTTCTCAATCAACGCCTTCAGCTCTTTATCGCCAACGGTCGTCAATGCTTTGAGCACTAATTCAGTAAGACTTATCCCTTGGCTATATGCAACCGCCTTAGCACGATTTCGCACTTCCTTTGAAGTGTCAATTTGTAGCTGGATTCGTCCTTGATTCATTAAATCCAGTATACAACAGAACTACGACACATAAAAGATGAGTGTTTCTTCTAACTGTCTAATATGTTATTAACGAGCCAGCTTTTATTATTAAAACTTCTACTTTAATTGTACTACTTGTAGTACAAATTATCAATAGTTTTTACCTATTTTTATTACAAATTATACCGAATAACGATATTCGGTATATATCATCTATATATTATCTGTTATAACTTGCTATTTTTTTCTCCTCTTCTATATAAATATAATAGAATATGAAATGCGTTGAGATGCTTGTTGTATGAGGAGAATAGACAAACGATCTACTTTAAGGCAAGGGCAAATAGATATATTAAGAATACTATACAAGTACCGATTCAGTAGCCGCCAATTACTAGCAGACAGTTTACACATAGCAGCAGGATCAAATCTATATGAAAAACTAAATGTTTTGATGAGGCATAAACTAGTTGCAAGACGTTATAACGCACGTCTGAAGTTGCAAGGAATACCCGCAGCCTACTACTTGATACCAAAAGGTTTCAAGACTTTACAGACAATAGACAGCCGTCGGTGTATTACAGATAGAACAATCAGGTCAAGCTACCGCGACAAAATCGTTGGGCAAGCGTTCATCAACCATACTCTTGCTGTACATAAATATACAAATACGCTAACACACAAACACCCAACACTTAGAATCTTTCTTCGTCGCGACATGAGTCGGTATGACTATTTTCCAAATAATCCGCCAGACGCCTTTCTGTCATTAAAAATAGGTGAGGAAGCGACTCCGAGGCGATTTTTCTTTGACTTTATATCAGAAACTACGCCGCGCACCGCCATCAATCATCGTATCGCCCAGTATATTAAATTTTTTGATGAGGGCGGATGGAATGAAACTAATAGCGAGCTACCAAAGTTATTGTTCTTAGTCGAAACAATAGCCATTAAAAAACGTCTATTGAAGGCGGCTCGTGCTATACGAAATCAATTTGACATGGAAGACGATATTGAAGTCTACATCACTACCGCTAATGATATAGAGCATGCCGATGCTAGTAGAATATGGATAAGCATCGACGACCCAGACAGTACACTCTCTTTAGATGATCTATAAACTTCAGAAACTATCTCTTGCTTTCACCGGCCGCTTGACGATTTCAAGTGAGCAGAGCGAATCTTGGAATGGTCAAGCGATTGCCGCCACAATGTCTTAGACCGCCACCTTATTTTGTCAAAAACGTAGCAACCGGCGCGCTCTGTCCATAAGACAGGACGCGACGGGTTATGCGATTTTGCAAAATAAGACAATAATTATCAACTAATCAGCAAACTTCTCGTTAAAGCTACGGCCATTCTTGCTCCGATAATCTTCACTGCGCTCATAGGCGCATGTGAAGTTAGCGGGGTAAGTATGGCCGCTGTTGCGACCGCATAAAACACTTCAAGCTAAGTAAAATTAGTAATGCAAATTGATCTACTGTTCTGTCTACCTAGTTACCTTTACTTTACGCAACAAAGGCTCACATGAGGTAGTTCGTGAATGAACTCATTAAGGCTTGTACGGTCTACTGTATGCATCTATAATAAAGGTAGTGTTTTAATTTATTAAATGGAGAAAATCATGAGCTTTATCGGCAGACTGATTGACAAAGATAAAGTTAAGGAATTAACTGATAAGTATAAACTAATTAGACCAGGATTTGACGACAGCCATTACCTTGATAGCCATATGGTTGCAATGGCATACAGTAAAAAAGACGACGCGATATGCGTCTCAGTGCAGTCTCAGCAAGGAGTATCTCTTAATGGTCACCTACCCGCAGGAGGAATTCCTCGAATAAATACGCTAATATGGAAGGGATTTAATATACGTATAGATTTGTATGAGAGTTTCATGGGGCTCAATGTGGAAGAGTTTAATAATGGGCATGAACAAATCAAGGAGTTCATGCTAATAGCAAAGCGTATTATAGCTCCGATTGAACTGAAGAGTGAAAAGGAAAAAATTGCACAACTAGCTGGAGAAGGCTCTCTTGCTCTTCATCAAGTCACACTTCTGCCCAGAGATAGCCAGAAGAAGAGTATTTTTAGAGGAATTGATATAACTTTTATGGATAAGGATGAGGTATGGAAAGTGTAGGGGGGATTATTAGTTGGTCTACTAGAAAAAGAAGTACTGTATGTATTAGGGGGCGTTATTGTAATAATCTGGTAGCTGTTCAAGTAAGATTAATTTAGGAGAGGTGATTATAGGTTTTACAAGTAAACAAATGAGCAAAGACGAAGCTCAAAATCTTATGAAAAAATATAAAATTTCCAGCCCGTGGCCCGGAAATAACGAAACTGCTGTTGTAAATATAGCGACAACCTCGGTATACGATGATGATACGGGTGCATTATTTGCTACTGTAAGAGGAGCCTTTGGAGCGGCAATTGAGGGGTATCGTAATTTTGATGGCTTTGACGCGGTTGGTGTCTTGATATGGAAAGATACTACAATAAGGATTGACTATTACGAAAATCTTATAGACAAAGGCAAGAAGATATTCTTGGTAGTAACCTGGGCTCTTGCTCCGAAAAAAATGGAGTCTTACAGGAATGAAACAATAAAACTAATTAAAGATGCACTCCTAGCGTATCATAGTTCAAGACTGCCCGTAGCAGATATAGCTAGAGGTATTAAGCATATAATTGAAGAATTTGAAATGGAGTTTAGTGGAGAGGACGATATATGGAAACAGCGCAGAGTATAACCGATTTTGTATTGCAATGGAGAGCCAACAATTAAAAATATAGACGAGTCACTTCCAAAGCTAACATCTTACATGCTCTCTACCCAACACAGCCTTCAATCTTCCAAGATAGGATTAGGAGATAACAAACATATCAATAGCAAAAGTATTGAGAAAGATACGCCAAATGAATAGAAAAAGAAAATCTAAAAACTCCAAAAATATTGACCCAGCTATAGCTCCTATGTATAATCCTAAACATAAAGCGTCCGAGTTCCAGTCACGCCGGAACGAGCTGGGTGTCAAAATACACCA